>JBJTQF010000158.1:0-12677 GCA_046075485.1 Myxococcota bacterium
CGGGAGAGAGCAGCCGCAGTCGAAGCCCTTGCTGAAAAAGAGCAGGCCCTGGAAGTGGAGCGTCGAGAAAAGGCCGCCGCCGCCGAAGCCCTGGAAGCCAAGCGTCAGAAGCTGGAGAAGCTGCAAGCACGGATGGATGAGCTGGGGCTCAAGCTCGATGAATAGCATAGCCAGGATCCCGCTCCACGGGGGAGGATGGAGGCATCGATTTACGTGTGTGCTGCGGAAAATCGACGGAAGAAGGAGCCTCTAAAGGACACGTAAAGCCTCGCCTCTGAAACGATATTCTCCCGCAGCCTTGTTCTGTCGCCTGAGCCCCGCACGATTAAATCCTACACCCAGTCTCGCACTTCCCCACGCGCCTGTGAGACTTGAGTCAATCCCCCATGATTCCAGCCCTGCCCATACCTCTTCCCAAGCACGACCAGCACGAGCGGAGGAGTGCTGCTCCAGCCGAGGGTGTATGCCGAGCCCGCTTATCCGCTGGGGCTGGCCTCGCTGGTGCCGCCGCCCCAGGCGGAAGGCCATCGGGTGATAGGGCTGGACCTCCACTTTACGCCCTGGGTGTAAGCCCTCCGGCAAGCCGCTCAAGCGGAGGTGGAGCCGCTGTCGCCACTCAAGCACGCGGTGGCGGTGAGGGTGTTGGGGGATTGACACGCGAGAGGACTATATGCGCAGGTACGGGGGGGGCCGCGTCGGGATGAGGTGTTGTACTTGCCGAATCATCCGGGGTTATCGGGGGGAGACATGGACTGGGTGGCGTGGGGTTTGCGACGTGTGCTGAGGGCTGGCTGAGGCACGGTCGGCATCCGTTGGAGCGGGCTACCTCCTCAGCCGAAGAGGACTGGCTTTACACGAGAGGTCATTCGTTCGAGCTCTTGACGGTTGTGAGCCAGTAACTCATGCATCCAGGTCTCGTGCTGTCCAGAAAAGCACTCCCTGGCCAGGGTTCTGCCAATGGCCTCGTAGTTCATTCCGAGCGCCGTCTTCAGCTTTTCTGGCTCGCTCTTGCTACCCAGGACGAAGACACGGTCTTTCAAAGTGTCATCGACGCCAGAAAGCACACGTTGCAGCCGCTCAACACTTTGACCGTCGAAATCGACAAGCAACACCATCAGGCATTCAGGATGGTTCCGCAAGCTGTCATTGTACTCTCGTTTGAAGCTGTCTCTGAGCGCCGTCCATCCACCTGCAACAGGCAGCATATGAATGGCCCTGGGCCTGACGTGCTGCTCGAGAATAAATCCCTGTAAAATCTGCCGATTCGCATCGTCTTCGGGAAGTACCCAGACTTGTTTCTGATACTTGTTCCTGCTCATATTTCGATATCGCCGCGCAACAGTGCATGGATGAGGTCGCCCTTAACACCAACCTCCTCAAGCGTCCTCACCCGAGTTGGCTCAAGATGGTTCTTTCGGCTCAACACAAGGGTGTTTTCGTTCGAGAAGCGACGAATGGTCTCATCATGATGGGATGTCAAGAGAATCTGCCCACCACCATTCTCGAAAGAGCGGCGAAGCGCGGTGATGAAGTGTCCCACCTCATCGAGAGAAATATGACTATCTGGCTCGTCCCAGAAACAGAAGATCGGCCCATACGCCCCGTTGACTGCCAGGACGAGCGCACAGATGAAGTAACATTTTTCACCGTCGGAGAGCACTCCGAACGGAATCGCTTGAGAGGTGCTGTTGTGTCGGAACTGCAACAACAGGCTTCTGGTTTCACTTCCAACGAGAGGGTTTTTGACGTCCCAGAAGTCTTCCAAGACACCGTTCTTCAGGTAGTCAGCGATGGTAACGTAAGCAGCGGGAGAATTCGCGATCAGTCCGGCAAACCACGCTCCCAGATTTTGAACATCGCGTGATGGCTCCAAGGTCTCTCCGGAAGACTCCCCTGTGATCAAACTGGGCACTGGCGCGATGATGATGGAGCGAGCAAGCCAACGCTTGAACAGAAGAACAGGATCCGTTTCCGACTGTTCCTGTATGATCGGCAGGGCGATCAAATGCCAGTCCATTGCGAACTCAGCAGGAAGCTCCGCTCCGTTCCTCCACACCGAAACCTTGGCTCGCTCTCTGCTATAAATGGGCTGGCCAGCGACCGTCAGTTGTTCTCTGAGTACCCGAAGCTCTCGAAATCCAGGCGGAAGTTCTAACGCCAAGTCGTACTGGTAACGCTGACCACTCAGCTCGACTTCAACTTCGAAGCGCATGGGTGCATCCGCGCGGCCAAGAAAGAAGTCTTTGGGTGAGACGAGCTGCCCAACGCGGTTGGTACCTCGAGCGAGCTTCTGTAAGAGCGCAAGCGCGAAGCTTACCGTCGACTTACCGGCTCCGTTCCTGCCGAACAGAAGTACAGAGGATTTGCCACCGACGGGTAGTTCGAAATTTTCGAGGCAACGAAAGTTGTTGACATAGAGGCGTTTAATCATGAGAAACCTAAATCAAACGACGAGGGTCATTCCGCGTGAGGAAGAGCACTTGAGGCCCTGTTTCTCGCAGTCACCACATGCCAGCCAGTGGATTTGGCATCGGAAGACACATGCGATTTCACAGATCGGCGGTCAGTATAGCGCCAGCATCCGTCGGTGCAATAGTATTTTGACGGCACCGCATAAGAAGCCACGTTCGTCAAAATCGCCGTACAAAATTCTTGTTCACATCAACAGATGATGTAAGGCGAGCTCCAAACGTGAGCCGTGCTTCCAGCACCTCATCTTAAGCGAGACATTCCCCTTAGCCTTGTTCTGTCGCCTGAGCCCCGCATGATTAAATCCTACACCCAGTCCCGCACTTCCCCACGCGCCCGCGAAGGCGCACCCGAGGCGCTGAGCCTGCACAAAATCAATAACAAAGCCCGCCCTCACCAGTGCAAGCCCTTCTCAAAGCAGAATTTGCTCGCTAAGATGGGCATCTAACCCCAGCAAGGAGAGACGCGGATGCTGCCACCCAACGACCCGCAGAGCCAGACCCAAGAATCCCCCCCCTCACCCCCCGCTCGGCGGTGGCATTATCCCTACTTTCTCCCCGTCATCGGCGTCGGCATCGTGCATGGCCTGATGGCTCGACTGGCCTTCGGATACGAGCCCCTCAAAGATGTCCTCGGCGTGATGACCATCTCCTTCATCTACCTGGTGCCCTTCACCATCGGACTGATCACCGTCTACCTCGGAGAACAAGAACAACGGCTGGGATGGGCCACCCGTCTCACCCTCCCCCTCCTGCCCGCCTTTTTAGCCCTCGTCGCAGCCCTGGCCCTGGCATGGGAAGGCATCATCTGCATCATCCTCTGGCTCCCCTTGTACCTGCTCATGGCCGCACTCGGTGGATTGGTCGCCGGCATCCTCCGTAGCCTCATCGACCACCACCGAAACCGGAACCTCACCTTCGCCAGCCTGATGGTCCTGCCCTTTTTGAGCGCACCCCTCGAAAAACAGCTCGAGCTGCCACAAGATCAGCGCATCGTCCAGACCTACATCGATATTCAAGCGGCCCCCGAAGTCGTCTGGCAAAACATCATCCGCGTCCCTCGCTTTAAACCCGAAGAGCAACGCACCTCCCTCTCACACCTGATCGGATTTCCAAAGCCACTTGAAGCCACCCTCTCCCACGAGGGCATCGGCGGCATTCGACACGCCACCTTTGAAGGTAATGTGCTCTTCATCGAGACCATCACCGCCTGGGAACCCCTCGAGCGCCTCACCTTCGCCATCAAAGCCGACGCCGAAAGCATCCCCCCCACCACCCTCGACCAACATGTCACCGTCGGAGGCCCCTACTTCGACGTGCTCGAAGGGGAATATCGCCTCGAAAAACGCGATCCAGAGACCGTGCGCCTCCACCTGCACTCCATCCATCGCGTCAGCACTCAGTTTAATCTGTACTCCAGCCTCTGGACCGATTTCATCATGCGAGACGTGCAAAACCACATTCTCGACATCATCAAGCACCGCTGCGAGCATACCGTCGCCCTTCGTTAGGATCCTATGCCCCCCCAGGAACCCTGCTACCAGCTCTCAGACGTCAGCTTCCGCTTCCCAGGACGCAGCCAGCCCAGCCTGCATGAGCTCTCTTTTACAATCGCACCCGGAGAGCGCGTGCTGATCACCGGTGCCACCGGCTCCGGAAAATCCACCCTGCTGCGCCTGCTCGCGGGCCTCATCCCCCACTTCAGCGAAGGCAGCCTCACCGGAGAGCTCCGGCTCCACGAGCAATCACTCCCCGAAACCCCTCGGACACAGCTCCAGAAACCTCCCGGCATGGTGCTCCAGTCCCCCGACGCTCAGCTCTGCACCAGCCGCGTGTCCGATGAAGTCCGCTTCGGCCTGCAAAATCTCAACCTCCCCCACGAAGAGCTCGCTCGGCGCACCCACGAAGCCCTTCAGCACGTCGGACTGTGGAACCTCCGCGATGCCGAAACCAGCACCCTCTCCGGTGGACAAAAACAACGCTTGGTCATCGCCGCCACCCTCGCCATGCGCCCCGCCGTGCTGCTGCTCGATGAGCCCATCAGCCAGCTCGACCCCCAAGGCGCTCACGAAGTGTTGAGCGTGCTCGAAGAGGTCTGCAAAAGCCAAACCCTCACCCTCATCATGGTCGAACATCGGCTGGAGCTCGTCGCCCCCCTCTTTGAGCGCGTGCTCATCCTCGATAAAGGGAAGCTCGCGTTCGATGGAAGCGCACAGGCCCTGTGGCAAGATCCCTCCCCCCTGCGCACACGCGGGCTCGAAGTGCCCTTCCTGCCGGAGCTGTTTGAAGCACTCGAACGCCCCGAACGCCCCCTGCGCTGGAGAGAAGCCCTCCCGTTTTTCTACGAGCTGACGCTTCGCCAGCAAGCCGAACGTTATTTGGCCACCCGACTGGACCCCTCAGCCCACGCGGAGATGAGCCATCCCTCTCCCGCCGTGCCTCGCGCACCCATCCTGAGCGCACAGCACCTGCACTTTTCCTGGCCCGCTCCCGTCGGACAAGGACCGGCACAGAAGGTTTTACACGACATCTCCCTCGAGCTGCGGCCCGGTGAGCGCATCGCCCTCCTGGGCGCAAACGGAAGTGGGAAGTCCTCCCTGCTGGCCTGCCTCGCCGGACTCCAGACCCCAGAGCTCGGACAGCTCGACGCACCCCCTCTCGCCGCCCGAGGTCTGCTCGTTCAAGAGCCCGATCTCATGCTGCTCGAGCCCCGCGTACACGATGAGCTCCGGTATAGCCTCCGGCTTCAAGGACTCGCCCCCCGCGAAATCCAGCAGCGTGTCGAAGTGGGGTTGCAGCAGCTTCAGCTCGAAAAGCTCGCCGAGGAGCCGCCCCAAAGTCTCAGTCGTGGCCAGCGCCTTCGCGTGGTGCTCGCCGCCCTGCTCACCCGGCATCCACGCCTGCTCCTGCTCGATGAGCCCACCGCAGGACAAGACCGAGGCCAGATCGCCCGCATGATGCAGCAGCTCCGCCAGCAACCCCAGCTCGAGACCCTGGTCTTTGTCACCCACGATCTGGAGCTGGCACTCCGGCACGCCACCCGTCTGCTGGTGCTCGAGCGCGGACGTTTGGTGCTCGATATTCCCCGGGAGGACGTCCTCAACCGGCTCGACGAGCTGTGCCTTCCCGGATTACGCTGGCCCAGCGCCTTGTTGTTGCTGCACGCCCTCCGTCAAGGGCCTCCGGTCATCACATCCGTCAGCGTCGAGTCTGGGGAGGTGAAGCCCGTCAGCGTCGAGTCTGCGGGGGAGAAGCTCGCCCCCTTCATGTTGAGCCCATCACAGCCCACGACATCTGCCTCTGAGCTTGGGGTGCAGGAGCATTCCCTTTCCCCGCATCCCCCACGCGGTTGGCTGGAGACCCTCGATCCTCGTCTCAAGCTGAGTGTCGTCTTGTGTGCGGGACTGTGGACGGTCGCGCTGGAGCATCCACCGGGACTGCTGCTGCTGGTGAGTGTGGGAGGAATGGCCGTGGTGCTGGCGGGGCTGAGACCCGGAGCACTGCGTTCCTTGGGGCTGACCTTGCTGGCGGCGTGTTGGGGGACCACCCTGGGACAAGGGCTCTTTTATGCCCTCGAGCCTCGAACCGTCTGGATCACGCTCTTGCCGGAAGGGAAATTTGGGGGGCTGGACTTTCCCGGTGTTTTGCTCTACCTGGAGGGCGTGCGGTATGGGCTGGTGCAGTCCCTGCGTTTTTCGGCGCTGATCCTGCTGGGGGCGGCCCTATGCGCCTCGACGTCTCCCGAGCGACTGTTTCAGGCCCTGCGCTGGCTCCGAGTTCCTTATGGCCTGAGTTTTATGGCTGTCACCGCCGTTCGTTTTTTGCCGCTCAGCCTCCAAGAGCTTCAGCTCGTGCGTGCGGTGCAGCGCCTGCGGGGGTATGTACCTTTTCAGCGAGGGTTGCGCCAGACCCTCACGGCGGAGCTGGGAGCCCTTCGGCCTTTGCTCATGCGCACCCTCAGACGTGCGACCGAGCTGGCCACCGCGCTCACCTTGAGACATTTTGATGCGCTCGATGAGCAGCATCATCGGCTTCAGCCGCTGCGGGGCGCGACACGGGCAAGTCTTGTATTTTTGATAGCCATGACAGTTTGTATTGTGTGTATGAAGATTTTGTTTGTGATGTATCGAGAGGAGATTTTTTTCCTGCCCAGTTTACGTCCGCTCTATGGTTGGATTCGTACAGTATTGTGATGGCTGTTCCTCTTTTTTGACGACGGGGGGGAAATAGCAGCTATGATATCGCCAAGCGCAGGGAGGATGTGGAATGGCGAGTGATGAGAGACGTTCTCTGGAGCATATTGAGCACGATCACACTCGGATCGACGTATTATTCGAAGATCTGGGCGCAACGGCTCGCATGGTCATACAGTACAGCACCGACGTGGACATCTTGGAAGATACGCGCCAGACATGGCAACATTTGCTGGAAGAGCTTCTCGGACACTTCGGACGCGAGGAGCATCTGCTCTTTAAGCCACTCGCCCTCCAACGTCCAGAGCTGATGGCGTCTATCCAGCAGGTCATACAGCAACAACATACGGTCCTCCGCAGTACTTTGCAGAGCCTCGGGCAAGCCTTGTGTACCGACGGTGCCTCCTCCGAGCTGCTCAGCCAGCAGTTTGAAAGTCAGTGGCCGTTTTTGCAAGCCCTCTGGGATGAGCACTCCGCCTTGGAGTGGAAGCTGCTGGAGCCTCTCCGCGCAGAGATGACCCCCACTTAAACGCATGGCCTTCTTCTGGATGAGGTTGAGGATGCAGACGACGGAGACCATATCTCATAGCCGCTATTTTCGAGGCATGGAGCCCGATCAGCTTCGAGGGCTCATGCGTCTGGTGGAGTTTAAGAGTTTTCAGCGCAATCAACCGCTCTGGCGTGAAGGCGAACACCAGCAGCGGCTGGCATTTGTTGCCGAAGGGCGGCTCAAGCTGGTCAAACATCGCGCCAGCGGTAAAGATCTGATTGTGGACATCTTGGGCCCCGGCAAGATGTGGGGTTTCATCGACACCGCCGAAGGTCAGCCGCTCAGCGTGGTGGGGCTGGCACAAGGCACCCTCGCCACCATCGACCAAGACGTGTTTCTGAACCACTTCAAGCAGACCACCTCCATTGCGGTCAACGTGGCCATCACGCAGATGCAGGAGTATCAGTCACTGCTGGAGCGTTTTGCGGAAGTCACCGCTGGAAGTGTCGAAGCACGGCTGGCCAGCCTCTTCCTGCGCATGGCCGAAGAAGAAGGCCGAGAAACAGCTCAAGGCATCGTGTTGGACATTCCTCTCTCACGACAAGACTTGGCCGATCTGGTCGATACCACCATCGAGACCACCATCCGCATCATGAGCCGCTGGAATAAAGAGAATGTGGTGGTCACGCAACGCAGCGGCTTTCTCATTCCCGAGCTCGAAGAGCTTGAAGCCCGCATTGACTGAGCGTCCAATCATTGAGCCTGTGAGGTCTTCATGCGAACCCTGTTTAAGGCCGTGGGTGGGTTGCTTGCCCTGACGGGCACCACCTTTCTTTTGGCTTGGCTGACCCACTATGCACCGGCTCCGGTGGAGTATCCGGCCATCATCCAAGAAGGTACGCCCAAAACCCTGAAGCCAGGCGATACCTTCTCGGTGGTGAGCTGGAATCTTCAGTACAGTGCATCGCGGAAGTATCATTTCTTCTACGATGGGGGGCCCGCCGTGAAGCCCTCCGCCGAAGACGTGCAGCAGACCGTTCGAGACATTCAGCAGGCCCTCCGGGAGATGGACGGTGATGTGGTGCTGCTGCAAGAAGTAGACCGCAAGAGCCAGCGAACCCAAAATGTCGATCAGCTCCTGCCCTTCGTGGAGGCGGTGAAGCCCAGTCATTATGTCTCGACCCCTTATCATAAGGCGGTCTATTTGCCGGTGCCGCCCTCCGATCCGCTCGGGCCGGTGGAGACCCATAAGGCCATTCTCTCCCGCTTTGAGCTGCGAAACGCGGAGCGCATCCAGCTCGCCATGCTCGACGAGCCCGCTTATCGGCAGTGGTTTAACATCAAACGCTGCATACTCGGCGCAGAGATTCCCATCGAAGGTGGCGGCGTGCTTCGGGTTGGCAATACCCACCTGTCCGCTTTTTCCGGTGGAGACGGTACGCTCACCAAACAGGTGGCCAGCGTCAAGGCGTGGCTCGAGAAGGCTGGTCCCTGGCTCTTCGCCGGAGACTTTAACATGCTCCCACCCGGAGACGATCCCGCTCGACTCAACGCGGAGGCGGATCTCTATCGGGATGCCGTCAACCCCATCAGCGCACTGGTGCCCCAGTTTAGCTCTGTCATCCCCCCCGAGCAGATGTTAGAGCCCCGCTGGAGAACCTATCTGCCCTTCGGATACGCCGAGCCCGACCGCATGATCGACTATATGTTCCACGATGCGCATCTGGAAGTGCTGTCGGTCGAAGTGCCTCGAGCTTACGCACACATCTCCGATCACCTGCCGATGAAGACCACCTTTCGGCTGAAAATACCCTCCACGCCCTAAAAGCGCCGGAGGTGGACCGTCTCACCCATCCACCTCTCAGGCATGTGGCCAGCCCCACATGCGGCCAGCCCGATATGCAGCCAGCCCCATATGCGGCCAGGAGCACACCCGCCCATCGATCCAGGAGAGGCAGCAGCACATGAACGCAGAGCAGAAATTACAGCAGTGGGAACAATTCGCGGAAAGGCTGCGGCCCCTGCTCCGCGAAGGCAGAGGTGGGCTCCGCGACCTGTCGGCCCAAGAGCTCCAGGGCCTGCTCGACGACTACCAACGGCTCACCGCCGACCTCGCCCGCGCCCGCGCGATGGGGGCTCCACGCCAGACTCTTGAGATGCTCAACCGGCTGGTTGTCATGGGGCATCGGGTGCTGTACGGTTATCTTCCGCCCGAAGCCGCTGAGAGCCAAACACGTCCCCCCCATGTGCGCTTTGCGCAGGAGGTGTGGGCCTCTCGTGCGCAGGTGCTCCTGGCGAGTGCCCTGTTTTTTGGGCCGCTGGTGATTGCCTACTTCGCCGTGCAGTGGTTTCCCGCGCTGGGTTACGACCTGGTTCCCGAGGGTTTTTATTACTTCGATCCCGCTCATGCAGAGAACCTGCACGATATTCCCTCGCTGACCCGCCCGATGGTGTCGTCGTCCATCATCGCCAATAACATCCAAGTGACCTTGATGGCCTTTGGATTGGGTTTAACGGCTGGACTCGGCACCTCCGCCGTGTTGGTTTTTAACGGTGTTCATATCGGGGTGGTGGCGGGCTGGATGGCTCTGCATGGGCATCACAAAGCGTTGTGGGGCTGGATCCTGCCACACGGGAGTACGGAGCTGCTCGCCATCGTGATCTCTGGTGCAGCAGGATATTTGTTTGCCGAAGCCCTCGTCGCGCCCGGACTTCAGACGCGAATGGCCGCCCTGCGCCATGCCGGACGCCGGGCTCTGGTGCTCGAGCTCGGTGTGATGGGCATGCTGGTCATCGCCGGGCTGATCGAAGGGTTCATCTCCCCCAGCAGCTTGCCTTTTGAGATGCGCATCGGGGTGCTGGTGATCAGCTTGACCCTCTGGGGTGTGCTGTTTTTGGGGTTGGGCAGAAAAGCCGCTCAAGAAACCCACTTCAGCGCGCCAGACGGCGGCTTGACCCCCATGAGCTCCGCCACGCCAGAAAAAGGCAGCAGCTCGCCCGCGTGATTTCAGGTACCCCTTCGGCAAGGGTGCTCATCATGGTGAGCGAAGGGACACGATATGCTGTAGGCGGTTTCCCCAAACCACCGATTCAGATGTGTGATGCATTAAATCGAAATACAACCGGGAACAGGGATGGAGATGAGCCACTCACGGAGGAGGCGTCCTGCATGGCACACGCACGTCGTGAGTTTGTGGATCTTCGCCACCGATAAAGTCAGTGGCTGCCCTGGAACGATGCACTCAGCTTGCGCGAGCGCTCCATGGATGGAGTCCGACCGCCGATATCACGTCCTTCACGCCCGGCATGACATCCATTCAATCGCACCTTCAAAGCGTTCATGACGCTCCGATGACCGCCGACCTCGCCGCGATGCCATTCCGCCCTCTGATTGCCAATCCCTGGACGTCTCCCGTTGCAAAAAAACTTCACACTGCGCACCCGTGCTGAGGGGACACGTAGCTTTGAGGAGTCTCGTAGGAGACGTCCGGATTGTCCCAGGCATCAGCCGGTTCCTGCTCCTCGACGACCACTCCTGGTCCGCGTAGTGCAGGCGTGCCAGCTCCATCCAGGAGAGCCCGTCTGAGGTCAGGAAGCCGGGGATGGCTCGAGAGAGGCCTCGCCGAACCTCTTTGTGCATGTGTGGGTGGGCGGACTATAGAAGCGATTCCGTCCGGATGGAGAGTGGACCCGGAGCTTGGGGGAAGTCGTAGCCAGAATACTTGCGGAACCATCAACTGGAACATCAAAAGACTATTCGTCACATCATGAGACTCCACAGTCGATCGACGACCGGCTCGAGGCGGCGCCCCTCCTTCAGGTACAGCTCGTACATCGATTCTACTCGCTTGTCGGCATAAATGACTGCAGCACCGAAGTCTAGGATGAGATGGCGGTCGCTGTCCTCCTGAGTCACCCGCCAGAACCTAGACGCCATATGCATCTCAGTTCGCCAGTCAGGGAGTGCGACGGCTCCGGCCAGAGCAGGTATTGCTCGAGCCCACTCGGCGATGGAGGATCCATATCCAGCGTCATCATACCATGCGCATCGCACATTGATTGTCCGACGATCAAACAGGTAACGCTCCAACAGCCTCCCCAGAGCCCGAATGGTCAGGACCGGGCGACTGCTCGCCGGTAGCGCGACCGGACACGGAGGCAAACCAGCTCGAGCCTCAATGGCATCGATGAGGTCCTTTGGATCTGGGTAGCAAAACAAGGCCTGAACGTAATCTGCTCCCGATTCAAAGCGAAGGGGGTGATTGCGTTGTTCGGTCAGAGGTGTGAAAAAGTGAATATGCTGAGATGGAACATTGAGCTGAATGATATTGAGGCCAAACGGATCATCACCGCGCCGGGCATAGAGCCCAAGGCAGTCGTAGGTTCCTCCGCACGGATGAAGCTCGAGGACCCGTAGGTCACACCGAACATGGTGCCGACGAAAGAGTTCCCCAAGGACTCGCCAACTGGCTGCGAGGCGTGCATTTGTGCGAAAACGTGGGGCGCTGGATTCAATTGCCTTCGACATTTTTCCCTCTGTGCTGGTTGAAATCGAATGTAGGCGCGATCGCCAGGATCTCTGGCAGACCGGACAGCAGTTCAGGCGGTTTGTGCATGATGACACGGTGGTGCCCCTTCAGCAAGGGTGCTCATCATGCTGAGCGAAGGTCAGATATGCTGTAGGCCGTTTCCCCAAACCACAGATTCCGAAATTCTCCAATGAAGATAGGACTTTGAGGCATGGAGGCAGGGGCGATTGTGACGTGAGCCCATCCCGGAGCTTCTCTGGGCGAGGGCTGTGCAGCTGGCGCGGCGTCATGGGGTGACCCGGACGTCGCGGGCCCTTCAGCTCGGGTATCAGCCCCTCAAAGTACGCCTTGAGGCCAGCCGACGAGCCGTTTCGCCCACCACGACGGTCGGCAAGCCATCAGTCAGATCTGTGGCATACTTGACCCGGTCCCTGCCCCCGCTGACGTTGGAGAGGAGAAGTACAATAGCGGCGTGGTAAGCATGATAGCACTGCTGAAGTACGGCTGTGGAGTCCCATTCCATCGATTGGAGCGCCTGCAGAATAGCCTGGGAATACCAGTACCTGCGGGAACTCAGTGGATGCTGGTTGCGGAGGCAGTCCAGGCGCTATTGCCGGTCTGGACGGCCCTGGTGAAGGAGGCTGCAAACGGTGATATATTGCACAATGACGATACAGTGATGCGGATCCTTCAGCTCAATGATCTGGAGCTCCCAGCCAGTAGGGGGAAGGGAAAGAACCTGAAAGAACGCACAGGGGTGTTTACAACGGGAATCATCGTGATCAAAGAAGAGCGAAAGATTGCGCTCTTTTATACGGGACGAAAGCAGGCGGGTGAGAACTTGACAGATGTCCTGAAAAAGAGGGCAAAAGAACTGGAACCACCGATTCAGATGTGTGATGCATTAAATCGAAATACAACCGGGAACAGGGATGGAGATGAGCCACTCACGGAGGAGGCGTCCTGCATGGCACACGCACGTCGTGAGTTTGTGGAT
>JBJTQF010000159.1:0-34604 GCA_046075485.1 Myxococcota bacterium
GCAGAAGAGAAGGTGCGGGAGCAGATGGACATAGAAGAAGAGGTGATCGAAGAGCTGGAACGGCTGGAACGAAAAGTAGAAGACAAAGAAAAGCAGCTCGAAGAAAAGGACAAAAAGATTGAGGAGCAGGACCAAAAGCTCCAAGAGCTCCATCACACGTTGACGGGAACCAGCCAAAAGCTCCAAGAGCAGGACCAGAAGCTCCAGGAGAAAGACCAGAAGCTCCAAGAGCAGGACAAAAAACTCGAAGACTTTCACGCCATCCTACGAGAGCAGACCCGGATGATCGAAGAACTCGGGCAAGCCATACGCGGCAAATAGCCGAGCCGAACCTGCGACTCCTCGACTCCGAGAAGTGCTCTCGCCCTCCTTTTTGCACTTGAGCCCGCTGACACCCGTGTTATCGTGCCTCCCCGAACAGCCTGGAGGCACCTCCGTGTACCTGCTCTCTCGATACGTGCTCCGACTGCTGCTGCGCCAGCTTGCCCTGGCCGTGGGCGTGTTGTGGCTTGCCCTCCTGGTGAGCACTGGACCTCGGCTGCTCCAGCCCTTCCAGAGCCTGCCCGTGTTTGCGCCCCAGTGGGGGCCCCTGGTGGGATACCTGAGCCTCTCCGCCCTCTCCACTTTATTGCCCCTGGCCTTCTTGCTCGGAGGTCTCCTCACCTGCGCACAGCTCGCCCGAACCCAGATCCTGCGGGTGATGGAGGGCCTGGGGCCTCATCCCGTCCAGCTCTGGCGTCCGTTGGGAGCACTCACCCTGCTCTTGAGCCTGCTGCTGCTGCCCCTCGCCCTTGAGGTTGAGCCGGTGGCCCGACAGCACGCCCGACGGCTGGCCCTCGAGCTGGAAGCACATGCACTCGCCCAGCCGCTCTCTCCCGGAGATCGACGCCAGCTCGGGCCACAGGTATGGTTACAGGCACTCACCCCTCCCGCACCTCAGCCCCTGCTCCTGCTGACCGACGCGCGTGATCCAAACGCTCCGGTGCAGATCTTGGCAACACAACTGCGCGTGGAGCCGATTCCAACTTCGCAAGGACTCCGCCTGCACTTCACCCACGGCGAAGTCCGCCAGCTCAGCACCAGCACCCCTCACACCCCCCATTATACCCTCACCTCCTTCGAGACCCTCTCCCTCACACTGCCCCTGCTCACCCCCGGACTGGCCCGAGAAGTCACCGAGCTCACCCAGCCGGAGCTCCATCGGCGCATCCAAGAGACCCTCGAGCAAGGAAAGCCCGCCGTTTTTGAGCAGCTCACCCTGTGGCGACGCTGGACGAGCCCCCTGCTGGGACTCGGCGCCGGCCTCTGGATCTTGCCCCTCGCACGCTGGGGACTGCGAGGCAAAACCAGAGCCCTTCAAGCCTGGGGACTCGCCCTGAGCCTGCTGCTCATACAAGCCATGCTGATGCGGCTCACCGAAGGACTGGCCCATCAATATCCGGCAGGGCTGGTGATGTGGGCCCTCAGTCCCGGACTCCTGCTCGTGGTGGGAGGTATACTCGGCATGCGCGAGGTGCTCCATCACGGCCTGCTCGGTGCCCGAGAAGTGCGTCGAGCCCCCACGCGCTCTGAGACTCCCCCCTCACACCACAACCCCATCCCGCCTGCGGAGAAGCCATGAAGACCCTGCTCTTCCTGCTCTTCAGACGAGGGCTCAGCCGGGTGTTTCTCCTGAGTGTGGGCCTGACCTCCCTGGTGGTGGGCTGGGAGCTGCTCGAGCAGCAGCGCCTGCTCAGTCGGCGTGGAGCAGGTCCGCTGGAAGTGCTCAGCCTCGCCCTCTGCCTGAGCGTGCTGAGACTCCAGACCCTGGTGGGCTTGGCAGGCATGCTCAGCGCCTGGCGCGAGACCCAACGCTTGGAGGATCAACAAGAACGGGTCGCATTTGAAGGGCTGGGAGGCAGGCCCTCCTCACTGCTCTTGAGCTTGGGTGCCGGACTGCTCCTGAGTGTGGGAGGACTGCTCCTGCTGAGCAAGACGCTCCAGCCTCTGGCCAGGGCGGAGCTCGAGCCGTATGGACTTCAACGCCACCTGGGAGCCGAGCCCGCCTCACCTGTGCCTGCGCGCGTGTGGCAGTGGGAAGGTGAACGACTGGTGCTCACCGCTCCTGCCTCATCGAACAGCTCCAGCTCAGCCTTGATGGAGCCCTCGACGGAGCCCCCTTTCCGGCGAGAGTGGTTTCTGTGGCAACACGGGCAGCAACACGGGCAGCAACACGAGCAGCTCCAGCGTCACACCGTCGAGGCCAGTGCCCATCAGCCGGGAGGCACCTGGGAGCGCCTCCCCTCGGGAAGTCGTTTTGATGTGGAGCCTATCCCCTCTCATCCGGTCTTGCAGGAGACTGTCGTCTCCGCTCCTGCTTTCGGTGCGCCGTGGCGCTCATACGGAGAGCGTCTGCTGATCCTGCTGAGTGTGGTAAGCATGCTCATATGGCAGTTTCAGCGCCACACTCGGCGAGCCAGATGGCTGGGCGGCCTCTGCTGCCTGCTCTTTTGGAGCGTGTTGCTCCTGCTGTGGCAGCGTCTTGGCTGAGCCAGCGATGTTGACGAAAATTTCCCTAAAGACTTTTGCTTCCTTGCTGGGGGTGAGGCATGCTCAAGATATCCACTGCATCTTGAGTCTGTCACACATAACAAAATGGCCTACACAACATGCTACCCCGGAGGTTCTCATGGTGCGTTCTCTGCCGTTTGCGATGGCCCTGGCGTTTCTGTTCGTAGGTCTCCTGATGGGATGTGAGCTCGTGCGCTCGCCTGAAGAGTGTGAAGAAGACCTCCAGGCCATGCAAACGGTGGTGGCGGAAGCCGTCGCTGCCGGGCTCTCCTGCCAATCCGACAGCGACTGCGTGATGATGGACGTGAGCAACGCCTGTTACGGCGCCTGCCCCGTTGCGGTGAGCATTCTCTCCTACGAGCAGATTGGCCGAGACATCCGCGACGCCGAGCAGCTCTACTGCCGCCAATACGGAGAAGAGTGTGGTTACGCACAGCCCCTCTGCCCTGAGCTCAAGACCGCCTGCGTGCAAGGAAGCTGTCGGATGGTCGATCCGATGGAAGGACTCTGATCCGTGTTGAGCACCTCCTTGAACACCTCCGAAGACCTCCCGCACCTGCCGCGTCACCGAGTCTCTCCACTGCTCGTCCCCGTCAAAGCCGTTGCAGCCGTTGACGCCTCACCGTTATAATCGTGCCGGAACCTTCAGGAGAGCATCATGCCCAAGCTCGTTGTCGTGCGTGGCCCCACCGCAGGGCTGGAGTACCCCGTGCGGGGTGACATCCTTATTGGACGAGATCCACGCGCGCAGGTCATCGTGGCCCAGCGTGAAGTCTCCGCTCAGCATGCACGGCTCACCCAGGTCGGCGAGCGGTATTTCATCGAAGACCTGGGCAGTCGCAACGGCACCTACCTCAACACCCATCCGATCCAACGCCACCCCGTCGAAGATGGAGACGAGATCGTCGTCGGTCGTACTGCCTTCCGCTTTGATCGGAGTCCGCAGCTTTTACCGCCTGTCGAAGCGCGGCAAGACCTCAGCGCCATGACCATCGACCTGGACGCCACCCGCGACGTGTATGCCCTCTCGGGCCAGCTCAATCCGGGCTCCAGCCCTCGCATGGAGCATATCCTGAAGCTCTTGGTGGACATCAGCCGGACGGTGGGCGCACTGCGGGGCCTCAAAGTGACCCTCGACGAGATCGCGTCGCAGCTCCTGGAGGTTTTTCCGCAGTGTGGGCGGGTCATCATCCTGCTCAACCGGGATGGTAACAGCCTCGAGCCGGTGGTCACCCGCTGGCGCGGGGAGGCAGAATCTTCGCTCAGCATCTATTCGGAGACCGTGGTGCAGCGGGCGCTCACCGAACGACGGGCCATCTTGACCATCGACGCACTTTCCGATGAGCGATTTTCGGCCAGCCGCTCGGTGATGGACCTGCGTCTGCGTGGGCTGATGTGTGCCCCCCTGCTTCATCGAGAGCAGGCCCTCGGCGTGGTGGAGCTCGACGCCGTGCGTCACGGTCAGCTCTTTAAAGAAGAAGACCTGGCCCTGCTCACCGCACTGGTGGCACAGGTCTCGTTTGCCGTGGCCAACGCGCGCATTTACGATGCCCTTCAAGGGGTGAGCATGTCCACCGTCTCCGCCCTGCTCACCGCCTTACGGCAGCGCAGCCCCACCGCCGCAACCCATGTTGAGCGGGTGTGTCGATACGCCCTCATGCTGGGTCGGAAGCTGGAGCTCTCGCCGGAGGTGCTGGAGCAGCTTCGGATGGCCGCCTTGCTGCACGACGTGGCCCTCCTTGGCTGGCCTGACTCGGAGCCTGGTTTTGAGCTCGCCCCCTGGCACTCCGCCGCCCTCAGCGCGGGACTCAGCGCCGAGCTCCGGGTACGCTGGAGCGAGCACATGCAGCGCACCCAGGATATTCTCGCTCCTGCGCGTGTGCTCGAGCCGGTGGGCCAGCTCCTCAAGTTTCGGCTGGAGCGGTTTGATGGACAAGGGCTTCCCGAAGGTCGCAAGGGGGAGCAGCTCCCCCTCGAAGCCCGTATTCTGGCGGTCGCGGAGGCTTTTGATGCCCTGACAGCTCCGGATTCGCCCCATAAGCGGGAAGGGCTCGAGGCGGTGGAGGCCCTCAAAGGGCTGGCGGGTATGGCCCTCGATCCGGCACTGGTGCAGATGTTGGTCCAGCTCTGGAGTGCGCGTCATCGCCTCGAGAACCGGCGAGGCACGACCTAAGCAGTGGCTCCCCGTGATGGCTCCCCGTGATGGCTGCCCGTGATGGCTGCCCGTGATGGCTCCCCTCTCGCGAGACGACGGAGCCGACATCCACCCTTTAAGGCGAACGCTAAGGCGAAGGCGTCACCCACTGGATCCAGCTCAGCCAGATGGCGCGGTGATACCATGCGATGTAGGCGATCATCATCAGCACCCCCAGCAGCACCTGCCACCAGCGGAGCCCGGTCTCATCGGCCTCATACCCGGTGAGACGCCCGAGGCGGATCAGCTCCTTGACTTCATCGAGGGGCAACATGCGGGTATTCGAAGGCATCGAAGGTCTGCGCGTGAAGAGCGGTCCTGCTTGAGACGTCACCAGCAGCCGGTCGTTGAGCGCCCATCCCGAGCCCTCCAGCACCACCGCCAGATTACGTCGGCGGAGCTTGAGCCAGCCCACCAACCCCGAAGGCAGCGCCACCAGTGTAAACAACATCAGCAGCGTGCTCACCACATCCACCAGCGTCAACTGTCGGAGCTGCGCCAGAATAAACGCCAGCGAGGAGCCCAGCGCGGCGATGGCCAGCCCACCCCCGGCCAGCAGGGTTAACATATTCGTCGAGCCTGCGGCGGCGGCGGTCGTGGCAGCGGCGGCGGAGGTGGCAGCGGTTGTTGCGGCGGCGGAAGTCGCGGCGGTGGCAGCCGTCGTTGCAGCGGCACTCGTCGCACCGGTGAGGACCGCTTTGTGAGCGGTGCTGCTGAAGACATCCATGCCTTTGTTGAGCGAGGTATCCAGCGTGCCGAGCCCTGCATTGCTCAAGCTCTCGAACTTGCTGGTGATGAACTGTCCGATGCGGCTGAAGGGCTGAAAGGTGGCTTCCCATAGAGACACGGGATGCGCCACCACCTCGATCACCTCTGCATCGTATTCTTTCCCGTCATGCTGGAGAAAGACCCCACGGCGTCCCACTTGGATGCCAGAGCTGTTGCCTGCTGTCACCGGCACTGCCACTTCAAACGGGGCATCTTCTGCGCGATGCGTGCTCACGCGCACGTAGGCGAGGCACAGTGGGGTGCTGCTGGCTTGTTTGACATGTGCTGCGTGCTCCGGCACGATCACCGAGAGATGAAACTCTCGCCCTGCCAGAATCAGCCGTCCCCAGTCGAAGAGGGAGCCTCGATGCGGATCATAGAGCGCGGGCATACTGATAAAGTTGTTGCAGAACTCCAAGAGCCACCGCTGATACAGCACCAGTCGTTCCAGATCCACCAGCCGATCCAGCAGCTTTTTCTGAGCCAGATCTGCCTCACACGCCGCCTCCAGCTTGAGCAGGGTCTCATCGGAGACCGTCAGCAGCTCGGGCGCGCGCAGCACCACCGGCAGTTGATCCCAGGTCTCTTGCCACGCCACCACCTGGAGGGCTTGACGCTCGAGGGTGCGCCAGCGCAGCTCATCGAGTTGTTCCGCCTGTCCGAGCAGAGGGCTGAGCACGTCTGCGCGTAGGCTCTCGAGGGCTTCGCGGCTGGGGCTTCCCGACAGGGTGTCAAATCGCAGCACCCCATCTCGTTGAGGGAGGGCCACTGGCAGGGCGGCGGTGGCTTTTGTGAGGGCTTCGAGATCTCCCAGCAGGGGGTTGACTTGTTCGGTCTTGAGGCGGAGGGCTTCTTGCAGCTCCGGTTGGCTCTCCACCAAGCGGCAGAGCAAAAAGTAGGCGTTGAGCGGGCCCTGCACCTGGAGCAGTCGTTTTGCGAAGGGGAGGCTCTGCTCCCCCCAGAGCATGGCCTCGGATCGGAGGCGCTGGTGAGCGCGGGCGAGCTGGAGCTGTGAGCGGGCGCGGCTGAGCAGTGCTCGGGAGATGGCGGGTTTCCCATGTCGGTTGAAGGTATCGGGAAAGAGCTGGGTGAGCTGGAGATGGACTTCCTTGAGCTCTGAGGCCACCGCCTGCTGGGTGAGCAGTCCTTCTCCGAAGTGTTCTGCGGCGCTGAGCCGTTCCAGTCCCGCTCGGAGCTGTGCCAAGCTGAGGCGTTCGTGGACTTCGTCTTCTTCGGAGGCGAGCAGGTCGAGCAGCAGAACGGCGGCTTGGCGTAACACGTCGGCCTCGCGGGTGAGGTGCGAGAGCATCAGCACGTCGCTGCCGGCATCACATCCGGCGAAGGTGTGGAAGTGTTTCTGGACGAACGCCACTGCTTCTTTGACTTCTTTCACGCGGATGCGTTTGTTGCCATCGGCGTCGAGCAGCTCTAAAAAGCGGGGGTCACATTTCATGCCGGAGGTGGGGCAGGCGATGGCGACCCAGAGGGCCTCGGGGATTTCGATGGCGGCCTTGAGGTCTTCAAAGCAGGTCAGGTCGAGCATCAGCGAACCGGCGAAGCGGCGCAGGGTCAGGGTGCGGGACATGGGGCCTCCGGGGGAGCAGGGCAACAGACGGCCTTTTGCTCCGCAGGATAACACAGAACGAAGGCGCAGAAAGCCGGGATCGAGCGGGGATGAGGGCAGACCGAAGGGGGTGGGGATGTTATAGTGCTCCTGTTTGCCTCATGTTGAGGTCTTGGATCATTTTGTCACAGGTGAGAGAGCGACATGCCAACCCCCCATCTTCACATTCAGGTTGAACCGGATCGATATGTGGCCTCGCTGACGGCGCGTCAACATCATGAGCTCTTGGGGATGTTGGGGCCGGGTCAAATTTCCCTGGAGCCCCAGGTGAGAGCGGACTATGGGCGGGACGAGTCGCCGGTTTTTCCGGCCTTACCTGCGGCGGTGGTCTGGGCGAGCTCCGCCCAGGATGTCTCGAAGGTGCTGAGTTTTGCCCAGCGGGAGCGTATTCCGGTGACGCCTCGGGGGGCGGGTTCGGGCAAGGTGGGGGGAGCGATCCCACTCTACGGGGGGATTGTGCTGAGCATGGAGCGGATGAACCAGCTCTTGGAGCTGGATCCGTCTAATCGGCTGGCGCGGTGTGCGCCGGGGGTGATCACTGGGACGTTGAGGGCCCGGGCGGAGTCGGTGGGGTTATTTTATCCGGTGGATCCCAACAGCTTGGACTGGTGTTCGTTGGGGGGCAACGTGGCGGCTAATGCGGCGGGGCCGTCGAGCATGAAGTATGGGGCGACCCGCGACCAGGTCTTGGGGCTTCAGGTGGTGTTGCCGGATGGGGAGATTCTCCAGCTTGGGCGGCAGACGACCAAGTGTTCGACTGGTTATGACTTATGCAGTCTGATCACGGGCTCGGAGGGAACTCTGGCAGTGGTGACGGAGGTGACGTTGCGGCTCCAGGCGAGACCGGCGGCGGTGCGGACGTTGTTTGCCACCTTTCCATCCTCGATGATGGCGGTGGAGGCCCTGACGGATCTCTATCGTGCGGGCTTGGAGCCTTGTTGTGCGGAGTTTTTTGATGTGTACGCGATGGAGGCGATGACGGAGGCGTTGGGATTGCCATCGGGGGCGGGTGCGGGTCTGCTCTTTGAGCTGGACGGGCCGGAGGCGGGGCTCGATGAGGCGCTGGAGCGGCTGCTGGGGGTGTTGGGGGATCGGGCGCAGGCGGTCTCGATGGCCCATGACGAGGCGCAGCGTCGTAAGTTGTGGGAGGCGCGTAAGCAGCTCTCGATTCGGGTGAAGCAGCGGTATGCTCGTTTTGTGACGGAGGACGTGGCGGTTCCGCCGGGGCGTCTCCCCAAGCTGGTGGAGTTTGTGCAAGCCTTGCGGCTCAGGAGTGGCATTGACATTTTGTGTTATGGGCATGCGGGCGATGGCAACCTGCATGTGAACTTCTTGTATCACGGGCCGGAGCAGTACGAGGCGGTGGAGCAGGCGGTGGGGGCGCTTTTTGGGCAGGTGGTGGCGTTGGGGGGGACACTCTCGGGCGAGCATGGCATTGGGGCTTCCAAGCGGAAGTATATGGGGTTGGAGCAGGGACATGCGCAGCTCGCGTTGCAGAAGCGTTTGAAGGCGGTCTTTGATCCGGCGGGGATTTTAAATCCGGGCAAGGTCTTTCCTTGAGGGGGCTGTATGATCCGAGAGGACTATGTGCTGCGCTTGATTCGGCAGGCGGCTCAGCTTTTGGCGCGGGTGCTCAAGCTCAAGGACGAGCAGCAGGTGCAGCAGGCGCAGGTGACGTTGGAGCAGGCATTTGAGGCCCTACTGGGGCCGGAGCGGAAGTGGCTCCGGGAGGTGGATACGGGGACGGTGGCGTTGCTGCTGGACGATCCGGAGGTGATGCGCATGCTCGCGCGGCTGACGGTGACGGAGGCGGAGCTGCTGGAGGCTCAGGGCAAGCTGCTGCTGGCGTGGCACAAGGAGCGGTGGGCGCTGGCCTTGCTGTTGGAGGCGCAGGTGCGGAGTGTTAAGCCCTCGGCGGAGCTTCGGGAGGAGATCCAGCTTCTTGAGGGGCGCTTGAGTGCGCGTCAAGTGGCGGGTGCGTATGGGGAGGTGGTGGAGCGGCTGAGGGAGGAATAGGGCGGCGGGTGGAGTACGAGCCGGGGCGGGATATCCTACTATTTAGACCTTTTTATCTGCTGTATGTGTAAAAAAAAGGATGCCGCGCGGTGGCATCCTTGTGGCCTCGAGTGGAAGGGGGCTCTTTGGCCTTTCGGAAGAGTCGTCTTCGGTCCGAGGACGATGACGCTCTGACTCTAAATCATTACAAGTATCATGCCAGAAACCGTCGTTCTTTCGTCGATTTTGTAACACCCCTATCTTACTACGTTTTTTTCTTCACTTTTTTAAAATGGTTCGGACTGAGCTGGTAAAGACCTTTGGCCATCCGCCGATGTGTCGTTCAAAACGACATATCTATGTATTTTTGACACGACATATGTATTTTTGACACGACAGTTTTTTTGCTCAACCCTGCTCCCGAGGACTCTTCTCTTCACTCGAACGTGAGAAAAAGACCGGATTCCTATGCCACTTCTCCTGCGCTCCCGGTTGACCCACACGCCGCCTCATGATACCTTCTCCCCACTGATCCTTGTCTATCTCTGGAGCTTGCCATGACTTCTGCCCTTCGACCTCCTGCCTCTTCTGTCCGACGGACCTCTCGCCCTCTGCTGCGGCGTCTGTATGCGCTGCTGCCCCTGGCCTTGCTTTCGGTGGCCTGTGACCCGGCGGTGCCCCGTTTTGTCGAGGAGCCGTCCCCTTCTCCGGCACCTCTTCCGCCGGACGCCACGCGCTTCAACTGGGAGGAGTGGCTGGTCGATGCAGGCAATGGCGGTGCGGAGACGCATATGACCCTCGACCTCGAGGGGCGGCCTGTCATGGCCTATTTTGCGCCCCAGTTTGGCACCTTTGAGCCGGATCCACCGGATCTGCCGGGGACTCCGACCCCTGCTCCGGCGCAGGGTTTTGGGACACCACAGCTTTACGAGCTGCGGGTGGCACGCTTTAACGGCTCGGGCTGGGACGTCGAGACGGTGGTCAACACCAACCAAGCCCGTGGGTTGAGCATTGCGCAGAGCAAGACGGGTCCGCTGATGGTGGCCTATCTCGAGTCGAATCCGAACTCGGAGTCGGTTTGGTGTTCGGCAGGGCGGCTGATGGTGGCCACCGATGGACCGGATGGCTGGACATCAACGCCCGTGGCGGAGCCGGAAGGCCAGCTCGACCCCACCTGTGATCTTCAGGGGTGTACCCCTTGTGAGGTCGCCGGGGAGTTCCCTTCGATTGCGGAGGGTGCCAGTGGTCAAGTGGGCATCACCTATCGTCGTGCGCGTTACACCCTCGAGACGCTGAGCAATCCCGACTCAGACCAGGAGTTTCAGGAGTTTAACTTCTCGAATGGTGTGTTTACCAAGGTGCAGCGGCGGGTGATCCAGTCGGGAACGGGGGCTGGATTTTATGGGTCGCTGACCTATGCGGCGGATGGCGGAGGGACATTTCGCCCGCACATTGCCTACCTAAGCCTGGGGCAGGATGTGGAGGAAGGGGCCAGTACCCTCTCGGGCCTCTGGTATGCTTATTATGACGGGGCGGGCTGGCAGGCGCGAGAGCTTCAGCGGGAGCATGACTGGCTCTCGGGGCCTCAGATTCAGGTCTCGGTCTATGAGGGAGAGGTCAATATTCTCCTGTATGCCTGGATGGGTGACAACAGCACGGCCAAGCTGGACTTGATCTTGATGCGCTCGACGGACCAGGGGTTGAGCTGGACACCGGAATACATCACCCATGATGGCCGCGCCGGTGGATTTCCCTCGCTGGACCGGAAGCCGGATGGCACGCCGGTGGTCAGCTACTACCAATGTACCAGTGTGGTCGATTATATTTGCAGTGCGGAGGGTGATGGGCTCATCCTCGCGGAGCGTCCGGGTTTTGAATGGGAGAGCTCGGTGGTGCATGCGGACCCACTCACCTATGACGGGATGTACTCGGCGATGGTCTGGACTCGTTCTGGCCCGGTGATTGCCGCGCGCTCGGGTACTGCGCGAACACCCGACGAGGTCCGCACGCTCTACACGTACTTCGGAGAAGCCCTCGAAGACAACTGAATCGTATCTCTGCGCAGGCGGAAGGTTTTCGGGAGGATGATGTGTATGGGTTCTCTGATGCGCCGCCTGCCGTTCTCGCACCTGTCGTCATTCCTTCTGTCATTCTCGCACCTGTCATCATTCCTTCTGTCACGGTCGCGCCTGTCATTCGCGCTCTGGTGGTCTCCAGTCTTGATGTCGCTGACGATGTGTCCCATTTTTTCCTGCACCGCAAAATCATTTACAAGGAGTAAGTCCGTGTGGCGGAGCGGGCTGCTGTGGCGGAGCGGGCTGCTGTGGCGGAGTGTGGTGTGGCTGCTGCTCTTGGCTTGCTCTCGTGCGCCGTCGTCTGAGACGCCGGTGGTAGCCGCGCCGGTGGTGAAGGAGGTCTTGCCGACCCTGGCTCCGACGCCGACGGAGAAGCCGCAGCCTCCGACGCCAACGGACCCGCCCGCCTGTGGAAAGCTGGAGCATGCCTGCCCCATCGGATTTGAGTGTACGCCTGAGGGAAGCTGTCGTCAGGCGAACACGAAGGGCGGTACACAGGTGTGGGTGCCCGCTGGCGCTTTTGGGATGGGGTGTCATATCGACCAGGGTTTGCCCTGTTATCCGGATGAGGTGCCCCGGCATACGGTGGCGTTGAGTGCCTTTGCCATCGACGAGACGGAGGTCACGGTGGGGGATTATCGCGCGTGTGTGGAGGCGGGCGCGTGTACGCCCCCACGCACGAAGGCGCGGGTGAACCGGTGTACATATGTGCAGAAGGAGGAGCGTTTACCGGTAAACTGTGTGACCTGGTTTCAGGCCAACGACTTCTGCTTGTGGGTGGGCAAGGAGCTGCCAACGGAGGCGCAGTGGGAGAAGGCTTCACGAGGAACTCAAGGGCTGAGGTATCCGTGGGGAATGGAGACCATCGACTGCTCGCGGGCGAACGTGTTTATGCCGCCGCGCTTTTGTGTGGGGGATCCGGTGAAGGTGGGAAGTTATCCGACAGGGCGTGGACCGTATGGCACGTTGGATCAGCTTGGGAACTTGCTGGAGTGGACCCGAGATTGGTATGACGCTCGCTATTATTATGACAGTGCGGAGAAGGATCCGCTGGGACCGCCTCAGACGGGAAAACGAGGACTGAGGGGAAGCTCGTTTTCGGATGCGATCCGGGGAGGACAGTATAACTCGGCACGATATTTCTTGGAGCCGGATACGGCATCCGCGCTGGTTGGGTTTCGATGCGCACGGACGCTTGAATGAACACCCACGAAGCGTCAAGGATATCGCCGCGCCCTTTCAACAAAACAAATGGGGTGCAGGGGTGAGACCCACCCCTGCTGGGAAAGTTTGAAAGGGCAACGCCCTTTCAACAAAACAAAAGCCGCTTGGAAAGCGGCTTTTTAAGCTGAGAGGACGCTGTCCTCTCAGACTCTCCTGCAAGGGATTCCATCCCTTGACCCGTGTTTTGTTTTTTGCTTCTGTTTTTTGCTGAGAGGACACTACACGCGAAAGTAATCCATCAGCAACGTCACGCACTCCTCATCCTCCGACTTTTCCGTAATCCTGGCAAACTGTTCCACCGCTCCCAGCAGCAGCTCTCGAATGCGTGCGGCATCCGCATGTGTCACGGTCACACATCCCGTATAATGCAAATCCGACGGCTTTTCATTCGCCAAATACTCCATGGCCTTCAAGCGCCAGGTCATATGTCCAGCCAGTCGGTCCTCGGGCCGAGTCGAGTGAATCACCGTCAGGGCCTTAATCTTCCAGCGCTCCTCCACCTTCTCCACCACATCCATCTGCACTAACATATGCAACGTACGCTCAATCAACGTCCGAGGCAGTCCCAGCCGCTGATGAAGCGCCTCCAGCGTCTGATACTCCTCAATCGCCGTCAGCATGGCGATGGCCCCAAAATACCAAACACTATAATAATGAGGCTCCGCCGGTCGCTGCGTCACCAGCGGCGCCAGACGCCCGATCACCGACTGATGCTCCCGCTTGAGCCCCTCTAGCTGGTGACGAATGAGGCTGCGAAGAGAAGGTGTACCCGCCCGAGCCAAGTTCACCAACCCCACAAAATATTCGGCCTCCGCCCGTTCCAGCTTCCAAAACTGACTGAGACCCGCCGCCTGCTCCGGCGTAAGCTGAACCTTGTCCGCCAGCACCTGAGACAGATGCGAGAGCTTACAGCCCGCAGCCACCGAAAGCTGCGTCTTGTAGCCACGCACGTTCCCGTGAACGTCGAGCTGATGCACGATGTACGCGCGATAGTCCACGAAGTCATAGATCAACATAGAAAGCCCTCCTACCTCTTTATATTAAATTTTGACATTCCTTTTAATTAAAAAGATATCAGCTCACTGAAATGTTCAAGACTACATTAAATACACGGTCAGAGCGAGCTTGGGAAGGTTCCAAAGATTCATACAACATCCACCCGGCAACTCTCTGACCCCTCTCTTTGTTTCAGCAGTGGTTGAGACGATCCGCGCAACAGCTTTAACATACTCAGCCCCCAGCGAGGTGCCCAGGATGATGAAGCCCCAGGGAAGAGTGGGAGACATCAGCTTTTGTCCAGCAGACGCTCATGGTTGCCCCTCCTGTCCCCACCCGGTGCAGGGGCCAGCCACACAGGGCTCCCCCACTGTGATCGTGAACAATCAGCCCGCTTTGCGGGTGGGCGATCCCGGAACCCATGCCGCCTGCTGCGGTGGCAACTCTTGGACGGCGGCTCAGGGCTCCGGCACGGTGCTCATCGACGGAAAACCTGCCTTTCGACAGTCGGACTCGAGCCGACACTGCGGCGGACAAGGGCAGCTCATCCAGGGCAGCCAGAACGTATGGGTGGGTGGGTGATCATCAGGAGGCCCCGTGTCCCAAGCTGCTGATCTCGCAAGTTTTACCGTCACGCTCGAAGGCCAGGCGCCTCAAGTGCTCTCCTTTGAGGGGACTGAAGGCATCTCCAGCCTGCCCCTGTTCACGCTGAGGCTCTTTCAGCCCACCGAATACGCCAGCTTCGAGTTCCTCACGCCCCACGATTATATCGGACGCCCCCTGAGACTCACCCTGCACAGCAACGAACACACGCGCCACATCTGCGGGATCGTCTGGCGCATGGACCTGCTCAGCTTCTCCCATCAAGGCATCGAGTACGAAGTGGAGCTGGCCTCGAGCTTCGCGCGCTTGCAACTGAACGCCTCCTGCCGGATCTTCCAGCAGCTCTCGACCCCGGAGATCGTCACCCAGCTCATTCAAGAGCATGGTCTCCAGAAGCAGCTCCGCTGGATGCTGGCCGAGACCTATCCCCCTCGTGACTATTGTGTGCAGTATCAGGAGTCTGACTGGGACTTTATCGCCCGTTTGCTCGAAGAAGAAGGCATCTTTTTTGCCCTCGAGCACCATACCCAAGACATCCTGGTGTGCGGAGACGGCCCTCACGCCTACAGCAGACTCCCAGCCGTGATGTATCGACCCGAAGCCCCCAGCCACCTACTCTATGACGAAGCCCTCCGCCGGTTTGAGGGAGGTGTCAGCCTCCGCCCCACCTCCGCCACCCTGCGAGACTATCGCTTTAAAAGCCCCGGCGTGGTGCTCGAGAGCCAAGCCAGCGGCGATTTTGCCCATCAAGGAGGCGAGCTCTACTTCTATCCGGGTGAGTTTCAGACGCTCGACATCGGCAGTCGCCTCACACGCGCTCGCATAGGCGAAGCTCAGACCGGTGGAACCCTCTGTCGCGGCGAAGGCAATATCCGAGGACTTCATCCGGGAGACGTCTTTGAGCTCCAAGGACATCCGGTCTCGAAGCTGGCTCGTCCCTGGCTGGTCAGCCGCCTTCAGCATCGAGGCGCCCAATCCCAGGCCCTTCAAGCCTCAAACGTGGGCATGGTGACTCAGACCCTCAGCTATCAGGTGGAGCTGGAAGGCATCCCCCACGATCAGCGTTTTGTGCCTGCCCGACGGACCCCTCGCCCGCAAATCCCCGGGTTACAGTCCGCCATTGTGGTGGGGCCAAGCGGAGAGACCCTCTACACCGACACCTGGGGACGGGTGAAGGTGAAGTTCCACTGGGACCGGCTCAACCCCGCCGATGAGAGCGCATCCTGCTGGATCCGAGTCTCTCAAGCTTGGGCGGGCCAGCAGTTTGGTGTCTTTTTTCTGCCTCGAATTGGGCAAGAAGTGCTCGTGCAGTTCATCGAAGGAGATCCCGACCGCCCGGTCATCATCGGTCGTGTCTACAACGACTATCAGAAAGTGCCCTACCGCCTTCCCGAACGAAAGACCGTCTCCACCTTTAAAACCAACAGCGTCGGAGGCAGCGGCTACAACGAGCTACGGTTTGAAGATCTTGCAGGGCAAGAGGAAGTGTGGGTACACGGCCAGCGAGACTGGAACATCATCATCGAGGCGCTCAAAGACGAGCGCATAGGCCACAACAAACACCTGCGGGTGGGCCAAGACCACACCATCTCCGTCGGCAAAAATAAGACCGAGACCGTCGGCATGAACGAGCTGAGCTTCATCGGCCAAAACCGCACCCAACAGGTAGGCCGAAACGAGCAACGCAAAGTCACCCTCAACCGTCAGCAGTATATTGGTGTGGATGACAACCTCAAGGTCAGCGGAAAACAGCTCGTCGAGGTCAGAGCCCATGAGCAGATCCACGTCAAAAACGCCCACGAGGTCAGCCTCAAGAAGTCGGGCTTACTCAAGACCCTCGAGGGTCCGCTGGAGATCTCGACCCAAGATCACCTTGGTCTCCACGCCAAGACCTATATCAAGCTGACCTGTGGGGAGTCATCCCTGACTCTGAATGCCGACGGTTCCATCTATCTGATCGGAAAAAAAGTCACGTTAAAAGGAGGCAGTCAGCTCAAGCTCAAAGCAGAGCTGGTGATGCTCAACCCGCCCAGCCTCACCACCCCTCCCGAAGAAGCCGGGAGCAGCAGCGGAGAAGCCGCCGAAGTGGCTCAGACCGAGCCGGAGCAAGCGGCAGCTCCGGCCCCTGAAGCCTCCGGCAGCAGCGCCCCTCAAAAGGGGGTCGATCCCATTGCCGATATTCAGAGTGATATGGCCAAATCCCCCTCACTTCAGAAAATGTACGATGAAGCCTCTCAACAAGGCATCAGCGTCAAGTATGGAGCAGCCGGGGGCGGCTCCTACATGGATCGGGGCACCAACAGCATCGTCATCGACCCGAATGACAGTGCACGACAGACCGCCGTGATCGCCCACGAGCTGGGACACGCCACGTACAATGCACCTCCCTATCCGACCTGCGCAGGCAAGAGCATGGAGCAATACGCCGATGAGGCGGTCAACTGGCATATGGCCGACGAAGGCAATGCGGTCATGGCCAACGCCGTGGTGCAAGATGAGCTGGCCGCTCAAGGCAAAAACATCTCACTCGAAACACCCAAAGAAGAGGAAGCCAAAAAGATCGCCAAAGATCCTCAGAAGTCACACGAGACGAAGTGTGCGGAGCTGGGCGACCTGTTTGGAAAGTATGCCAACACCTCAAATACGGGTCAAAACTACGATCAGTATTATCGCAGTCATGCCACAAAAAATTATAAGTCAGGGCGCTGCTGATGACCACACCGACAAAGGATACCGTGTTATGACCACCCTTCATCCCATCATCACGATGTTGAACAACCTCACCTCACAGCTTCCGCTGACCCCCGAGAAGCTAGAGGAAGTGCTCGGCATCCGGCTGGCGCCTGCTTCTCTCCAAAACAATCCGCACTTTACTTTTCTGGAGCACGGACCCTGTTACAACGGCCTGCTTCAGCGGGTGGAGCTGCGTTTGCCGCACAGCACCCGCCCCGGACTGGCACCTCAGCTCATTCTGGAGCTTGTGTTGGGTGCCAAGCTGTCGCGGCAGCAGTGTCTGGAGGCGTTCGGAGACATCTATGAGCTGCGTGTGCCCAGCCCTCGTCAGCCAGCAGGCTCACCCATTCTGTTCTGTTTTACCCTCTCCTGGGGAGGACTGCGTGTGGCCATTCGCGACGACGCAGCAGAGGAGGCCGTCTCCCTCCTTTTAGACATCCATCGCTGAGTCGGAGGTGATGATGACAACCCAGGCCCATACAGCAAGTTTCACCTTTTTTTGCGCTGAGGCACCCCTCGAAGTCCTCTCTTTGACAGGCGAAGAGACCCTCAGCCAGCTCTTTGAGTTTCAGCTCCGCCTGATTCAAAAGACCCCCTACGGTGCCGTGGATGCCTTGGATCCGCAACAGCTCCTGGGCAAAAAAGCCAGCCTGACCCTGCGAGGAGACAGCGGCGAGCGCACCCTCCACGGCATCTTGACTCGTTTTTTTCTTGTCAGTGTGTCTCAGGAGCAGCTTGAGTATGAGACCACGCTGATGCCCTCGTGCATGCGCATGAGCCTCAACCGGCGCAATCGGATCTTTCAGCAGCAGTCTACCCCCTCCATTTTGCGCCAAGTGCTGCAAGAAGCAGGCTTCCAGGACCAGGTCCACTGGCTCTTACGCAGAAGCTACGCTGAGCGTGACTACTGCGTCCAATATCAGGAGTCCGACTGGGATTTTATCTGTCGTCTGATGGAAGAAGAAGGCATCTTCTTTTATTTCCGCCACGATACACACGACATCCTGGTGCTTGGAGATGCACCGGACGCTTATGGGGAGTCGGGATCGGTCAACTTCCGCGCCGACGCCGCTCAACATGCCCTCTACGATGAGAGCCTCCAGCGTTTTGAGCACTGGGCAGAAGTGAAACCCAGCGCCGCCACCCTGCGCGACTATCGCTTCAAAAATCCGGATGTGCTCATGGAGACCCAGGCCACAGGCACCTCGTGGGGAGGAGGCGAGCACTACCACACTCCGGGCGAGTTTGTATCGCTGGAGGTAGGACAGCCGCTCGTCAAAGTACGCTTGGAAGAAGCACAACGAGATGCGCGAGGTTTTGAAGCACGGGGCACCACCCGCAAGCTGGCCTGCGGGGACCGTTTCCAGCTCCAGCTTCATCCGATCCACGACTATAACCGCGCTTGGCTGGTGGTGACCCTGCACCACCGTGGGACTCAGTCTCAGACCCTGGCGGAAGCCAACCTCGGCTTGGTGACACAGACCCAGCATTATCAGGTCACCGCACGGGGGATTCCGGGTGATGTGGTCTTCAGACCGGCGCGGCGCACCCCTCGGCCTCTGATCCCGGGACTTCAGTCCGCCGTCATCACCGGTCCTGAAGGCGAAGTGTTACACACCGACCGCTGGGGCCGCATCAAGCTCAAGTTTCAGTGGGATACCTCCAGCGAGCAGCACGAAAACAGCTCCTGCTGGGTACGGGTGGATCAGTCGTGGGCCGGTCAAGGATATGGCAAGCTCTTTCATCCACGGGTGGGCCAAGAGGTGTGGGTTCATTTTCTCGAAGGAGATCCAGACCGTCCGGTGGTGGTCGGACGAGTCCACAACGACGCTCAAGGCACCCCCTATCAGCTTCCTGACAAACGCACCCTCTCCACGCTCAAGACCCAGACCGTGGGTGGACAAGGTTATAACGAGTGGCGGTTTGAAGATCAGGCAGGCAAAGAAGAGATCTTCGTCCACGGTCAAAAGGACTGGCGCATCCTCATCGAGCATCACAAAGACGAACGTATTGGCCTCAACAAGAACCTAAAGATTGGGCGCCATCACAACATCCAGATCGGCAAAAACAAAACAGAGACCATTATTCAAAATGAGACCAGCCAGCTTCAGAAAGATCGGCTGCAAACCGTGGGCATGAACGAACAACGCAGCATCGGCATCTTGAGAGACCAAAAGATCGGCAGCGACGACCTGCTCACCATCGGCGCGCGCCACGATATGACCATCGGCCATGACTACTATCTGCGTGTGAATGACGCTCAAGAAGAGTCCGTCCGAGAGCACTACCGCCTAGAAGCCCAGCAGTGCATCCACTACGCCGCCCTCAACGACCACTTGGGCATCGACGCCAAGACCAGCCTCCGCTTCTCCTGCGGCGGCGCGACACTGGAGCTCCAAGCAGATGGCACCATCCTCATTGAAGGGAGCTTAAGCGTGGGCCTCAAAGGAGAATCTCAGCTCAACCTCAAAGGGGGCCTGCTGAAGCTCAACTGAGCAGGCGGAGGAGTCTTGTCGATGAGCCAGCCCGCAAATCGTGCCCACTTTACCTTCTCCTGCCCCGTTCCGGGCTTGGAGGTCGTGCGCTTTGATGGCCAGGAGGCCCTCAGCCGCCTGTTTTTGTTCCGCATCCAGCTCAAACAGCGCTCCTATTTCGGAGCCGCCGATGCCCTCGCGCCCGAGCGCCTGATCGGTCAAAGTGCCAGCTTGACCATTCAAGGCAAACGCAACCAGCGCCAAATCAACGGAGTCCTGCGCCACTTCCGCTTGCTCTCCACCTCCACCGATCAGCTCGAGTACGAAGCGGAGCTGGTGCCATCGGTCTGGGTGCTGACTCAAAATGAAGATTGTCGCATCTTCCAGCACAAAACAACACCCCAGATCATCACAGAAGTCTTGGAAAATCGAGGGTTTGGCGGACGCTTCAGCTTCATGCTCATGCACGCCTATGCACCACGCGACTACTGCGTACAGTATCAAGAGTCCGACTGGGCCTTCATCAGCCGTCTGATGGAAGAAGAAGGCATCTTCTGCAGCTTCCGCCACGGTGCCCTGGATACCCTGGTGATGGCCGATGGACTCCACGCCTACGATACCCTCGGCACCCTCGAGTGCCGCGCCGAAGCCCCCGTGCAGGTGATGCATGCAGAGTGCCTCTTCCGCTTTGAGCTGGGAGCGGAGCTGCGGCCCACCCGCGCCACCCTCCGGGACTATCGTTTTAAGAGCCCTCAAGTCACCATGCAGGCCAGCCTTCAAGGAGAACAGCCCACCCTGGGGGGTGAGGTCTATCACTATCCTGGTGAGTTTGTTGAACAGTCGGTGGGGAATCATCTGATCCGCGCTCGAGCGGAAGAGTTGCAAAAAGGAGGCACGCACGCACGCGCAGAAGGCAATACGCCCCTTGTGCAGGTGGGAGGTGTCTTTGAGCTCCAGAACCATCCGCTCTATCCCTGCAACCGAGGCTGGCTCGTCACTCAGTTAGAGCATCGAGGAGACCAAGCCCAGAGCCTCGAAGCGGCCTTGGTGGGGGACCGCCGTCAAGAGGTGGACTATCGGGTGAAGCTGAAGGTCATGCCATCCACGGAGTGTTATCGCCCCACACGCTCGACGCCTCGCCCTCGGATTGTGGGGCTTCAATCCGCTAGGGTGGTGGGGCCCAAGGGAGAGCAGATCCACACCGACACCTGGGGACGGGTGAAGGTGAAGTTCCATTGGGACCGGCTCAACCCCGCCGATGAGAGCGCCTCCTGCTGGATCCGGGTCAGCCAACCCTGGGCAGGGGCAGGTTTTGGAGTCCTCTTCTTGCCCCGCATCGGCCAGGAGGTGATGGTCCACTTCTTAGAAGGGGATCCCGACCGACCGGTGATCCTCGGACGGATCCACAACGACAAACAGCATGTGCCTTACACCTTGCCCGTGCGTCAGACCGTCTCGACCACCAAGACCCGCAGTGTCGGCGGCGGAGGTTATAACGAGCTGCGCTTTGAAGACCAAGCAGGCAAAGAAGAGATCTATCTGCACGGCCAGCGCGACTGGAACATCGTCATCGAGCGGGTCAAAGACGAAAAGATCGGCATCGATAAACGGCTCCAAGTGGGAGACAACCGCACCGACTGGATCGGACGCCATCGGGTGGAGCAGATCGGGGAGACCGAGCGGCTCCAGGTGGGCATGAACCGCACCCAACAGATCGGGCTCACGGAACAGCGGCAGATTAAACAGAGCCGGAAACAACAGATCGGACTCAACGACAGCCTTACGGTGGGCTTCAACCTGCTGCACGACATCCAGAAGATGCGCCAGCTCCGCATCGGCGGACACAAAGAGCTTAAGGTGGGCAAGACCATGCTCACCAAAACACAAGAGAAGTGCCTGCACTTGGTCGCCCTGAAAGATCAAGGAACGTTCAAAGCCAAGACCTTCATCCACATGGAGGCTGGAGACGCTCAGCTCGTGATGAAAGAAAGTGGTGAAATCCTCCTGGTGGGGAAGCGCCTCTATCTCTTGGGAGAAGAAGAGCTCCAGCTTCAAGCGCCCCAGATCGTCATCAACAGTGACGATCCAGGCCCTGCGCAGGTTCAGTATCAAGCGGGCCAAGAAGCGGCTGCGCCAGAAGAACAGAAGATGCGGGGTCTCGAGGGGGACAACAAAAATGCCACTCCCTATCCCAAAGGCTCGCCTCAAGACGTGTCCAAGAACCTCATCGCGCAGTCGCCGAGCACTCAAGCCAACCTCGACGCCTATCTGGCACAGGGCGGCAAGATTCAGTATGGGGCGGGCTCCTACTTTCAAGACATGCCCGCCGGACAGCAGGATGTGATCCAGATCTCAAGCTACTGGGCCAACGATCCCGGTGGAACGGCTGCGGTGCTCTCGCATGAGCTGGGTCACTGGTCCTATTCCAGCCAAAAGCCCGCCGCACCGAGCTGCGAAGGCATGACTCAGGAGCAGTGGGCCGACAGCATGGCGAAACGAGACCTGGTGGACGAAGGTCATGCCGAGAGTGCAGCCGCACTGGCCAACATCGAGTCCAACGGTGCCATCCCCATGAAGAGCACCAAAGGCAGCGAGTATGTCAAGATTCAAAAGGATCCCAACAAATCCCAAGAAGCCAAGTGCGCCGAGATCGGCGATCTCTGGGGCAAGAGCCAAAAATGGACCGGCAGTGGAGGCGGCAACTACTACGACGGATATTACCGTCAGTGGCTGGCCCTGGCGCCCAAATACTGCTAAACGAGGAAAGACGGATGAGCAGCTCAGCGACCCTAAATCCTCTTCTTCAGCTCGTCGAGCACGTTGCTCAAAGTCGCCCTTTTAAGGCGGACGTGCTGTCACGTCTCACCGGGGTGAACCTGGAACCTGAGCCGGTGGAAGAGAATCCCTTCTTCACCTTCTACGCAGGCGGACCCAGCCCCGATGGGCTTCTCCAACATGTGGAGGTGCGCGTCCCCAACGGCAAAGGCAACCGCATCGACGGAAAGGTGATCCTGATCGTCTCGCCTGCCGCCCAGCTCTCCGCTCGTACCCTGCGGGAGCACTTTGGTCATCCCTGGAATTTTTCGGTGCCTCGCGTGGATGCGGAGGTCCAGCAGGCCCACGGTCTCATGTGGCGTCTTCAGTGGGGCATGATCCGATGCGGTTATAAACCTGACGAAGGAGACCGCGTCTCCAGCATCATCTTTGATGCGGATCGGTGAGGAGGGCTTATGTGGCAGCTCCAAAACAAGACCCCCTTTCCCGCCGAAGGATATTTTATCCGGGACAAAGCCGGGACCGAACATTGGGCCATCACCCTCAAGGCGACCTTCACCTTCGATGAAAAAGGACGACTCACCCCCGCCGAGGTTCAAGAGCCCCTGCTCAAGCAGCAGGTGTTTTACGGCGCACCCGCTCAGTCCAGCCTGCGCTACGACATTGAGCTGCTGCCCGAGCGCCCCGCCACCGACGTCTTGCTCATCGGAGAAGCCGTTGCCCCTCAGGGACAGCGCGTCAGCTCTCTCGAAGTGGGTTTTAGCGTGGGTCCGATCTCCAAGCGGCTCCAGGTGACCGGTGATCGGGTGTGGAAACGCGAGTGGATGAAGCTGGTGCCCTCCGAGCCTCGCCCCTTCAAGCGGATGCCCTTGGTGTGGGAACGAGCCTATGGTGGTGTCAGCGCCGAGCTGAGTGGGAAATTACCCACCACCGGTCCAGAGCTCAACCCGGTGGGGGTGGGTGCTTATCCCTCTGAGCGTGAAGCGGAAGGGAAACCCTTGCCGAACCTGGAGCATCCGTCACACCTCCTGCGCTCGTGGTTGATGACCCCTCCACCCTGGGGCGTGGGGCCCCTCTCTCATATGTGGCCACAGCGCCTGCGACATGGTGGCACCTACGATCACCAGTGGCAAAAGGAGCGTATGCCCCTGCTTCCGCTCGACTTTGATCCCCGCTATTATCAGAGTGCGCCCGAAGACCAACAAGTGCCGGGCTATCTCAAGGGCGGAGAAAAGGTCGAGCTGCTCCATCTGACCCCCACAGAACGGATAAGTTTTGCCTTACCACGCCTGCCCCTGCGTTTTGTCAGCATCTTCGGAGCGGCTCACAGTCCAGGAGAAGGCCGGCCTCATGAAGCGGTGTTACAACAGGTGAGGCTGGAGCCATCGGCCAATAAGGTGGTGCTCATATACTACACACAGATTGAGTGTCATCAGACGCTCTATCGCCTGAGAGAGACGCGGGTCTGGCTCGAAGACCCCCTCCTCAGCAGCAAGACCCCTCAGCCCCTGGGAGTCCCCACCGAGCCCTCCCCACGAGGAGGCCGTGCATGAACACCCATGAAGTCTGTATTTTTGCCGTGGGAGCTCAGACGGCTCTCGGACGCTCCGCCCCTGCCTGCGCCGCAGCCGTGCGTGCGGGCATCACACGCGCACAAGAGCATCCGACGTGGCAAGACGCCGATGCCGAGCCGGTGGTGGTGCATCGGGCCCGCTGGCTCGACCTGGCGCTGAGCGGTGCCCCTCGCCTGCTGGCCCTGGCCATCGATGCCGCACTGGAGGCGCTGCCAGAGCGTCTGCCTGCACCGCTGGGCGTCTATGTCGGCATGCCCGAGCTGCGCCCCGGTCTGACCCCCGCCCTGTTAGAAGCCTTTCAGGGAGGGCTCCACGAGGCCCTCAGCGCGCGCGGAGAGCTGCTGCATGTGACCCTCTTACCCACCGGTCACGCCTCCGGCGTGGCAGGACTTGAACAGGCCCGGCGCTCCCTCTCACAAGGCCAAGAGACCCTCGCCCTGGTGGGAGGCGTTGACAGCTACCTCCACCCTGAGACCCTGCGCTGGCTCGACGAACAGCAGCAGCTCCACAGCCTGGAGAATGCATGGGGCATGTCACCGGGTGAAGGCGCTGGATTTTGCTTGCTCGCTCAACAAGGTCAAGAGCGTCTGCTCCAACATCCCCCCCTCGCTCGGCTGAGGACGGTCAGTCTGAGCCAGGAACCTCATCCCCTCAAGAGCCGAGCCGTCTGTACCGGCGACGGACTCACCCGCGCCTTCCATGCGGCCCTGGAGAACCTCAGAGGTGAGAAGATCGACCAGCTCCTGCTGGACCTCAACGGTGAGATCTACCGGAGCGAAGAGCTGGGCTTTGCGTCTGTGCGCACGCAGGAACACTTTGTGGCCCTGGATGAGCTGCTGACACCCGCACAGAGCTGGGGGGATGTGGGAGCGGCCTCCGCACCTCTCTTTGTGAGCTTGGCAGTTCAAGCGGCTCAGCGGGGTTGGTCTCGTGGACCCCGTTGGCTGATCTCCACCAGCTCGGAAGGAGGACTGCGTGGGGTGGTCCTGCTCGAGCTGGAGACGCCGAACCGTCTCAGAACTTAACAAAAAGGAGAGGTTATGCCTGTCACCATCAACGTCAATGGGCTCACCCTGGTGCATAAGGCCAGCGATGGCATCTCCCAGGCGACCCTGCCCGATGTGTGTAAGACACCGCCGGGAGTGCCGGTGCCCTATCCCAACATCTCCTTCAGCAAGGATCTGGCAGAAGGCACTACCACCGTGCTGGTGGATGGCGGAAATATGGCCGCCAATCTCGGCTCCATGTTTGCCACCAGCATCGGAGATGAGCCGGGCACCCTGGGGGGCGTAAAATCCGGGGTCAACATGAAGGAGTCCACCTGGCTGTCATGGTCGCCAGATGTCATGCTCGAAGGACGTCCCGCCTGCCGCTTGACCGATAAGATGTGGCATAACCGCCGAAACACCGTCAACATGGGCGGCGAAAAGCAGGAAGCCAAACCCAAACCCTGCGAATACCACTGGCCCGACGGCTCGCTGATCGGCACCGGGCAGAATGGCAAGAAGTGTGGTCCCATCCAAGACGAAAAGGCGCAAGGCGTCATGCCGCCCAAAGGCTCCAACCAAGCCAAAGCCAAAAAGCGGAAGATCATCTACATCAACGGCATCACCATCAATGAGTGTGGACTGTGTTACGATCTCCAGATGCTGGCCAAGAAGTTCTGTGCGGAAGTAGTAGGTGTCTACAATAAAACAGATGGCATGACCAGCGATCTCACCCAAGCGATGGGCGATAAGGCCAACCTCGGGAAAAACCCAGCCTCAGACTCCCTCTCCAACGTGATCGAAAACTCGGTGCGCAGCGGACAAGACGTCGAGATCATGGCCCATAGCCAAGGAGCCCTCATCACCAGCCGCGCGCTCAACAATGCCCAGAATGAGCTGGCGTCGAGCGGCTATACCAGCAGCTCCTTCAACAACGTGCAGGTGACCACCTATGGCGGTGCCGCCTACACCTATCCCTCCGGCCCCAGCTACGATCATTATGTAAACACGCTGGATCCCGTGCCGCAGCTCACCGGCAAAAACAGCACCACCAACCTGTTTAACTCCAATGTCCACTCCTTCACCGCCAAAGGCAACGACTGGACCAACCACGGCCTCCACGATGTCTATCTCAAGCAAATGAAGACCGAGCCCTGCACCTGAGAGGAGCTTCCGATGACCCGCGACGAAGCACAGACGCTGATCGGGGACTTTTTTAGACGCCATCAGCTTCCCCGCGTCCAGCTCAACGATCACAACCTCGGCGGAGCGGACTGGCCAGATGGTTGTCTATTTTTTGAGTGGGATACCACCACCGGTCAACTCCACTGGTGGGCCCGCATCCATCACCTCCGCGCCACACTCGACCATCACCCGCTGCTCGATGCCCTCGAGCAAGCCGTGGCGGCAGGAGAAGACACCGGTGGCGGCATACTCACCTGGCACGCACCCTCACGCGGATTTTTTCTGCGCTTGACCCTGGAGCATTTCCCCGGTGAACACTCACAGGCCCTCGACGCCCATGCTCAAGCGGTGGACCGGCTGGCAGCGGCGGGCCTACGTTGGCTCGAGGGACGATATCGGGACATTATCTTGGCGTGGCATGCCCGGCAAGCCCCCCGCTCTCTTTAATCTGGTGCTCACGAAGGAGCTTCGACGATGGAACAGACCCCAGCAAATCAGGCGGACTTTGAGTTTTCAACGGGCTCCGCATCTCAGCAGGAGCTTCGTGTTTTACGCTTTAGCGGTGAGGAGGCCATCAGCCATCCTTTTGCCTTTGAAATCCAGCTCATCTCGGAGGACAAAGACCTTGCCCTAGAGCCCTTCATCGGAGAAGGTGCGCGGCTCACACTCAAGAGTCTGACCGGTCAGCGCATCGTGCATGGGATCATCGAACAATTTGAGCAGCTCGCAGTCGGTCGTAAGTTCAGCCTTTACCGCGCTCGACTGGTGCCCAGCCTGACCCCGCTGCGCTATCGTCGCACCTGCCGCATCTTCCAGAAGCTCTCGGTGCCCGAGCTCGTCCAAGAGGTGCTCAAAGAAGCAGGCTTCGGGATGGAGCGGCTGCATCTGGCGCTCAGCGGAAGTTATGGTGTGCGCGACTACTGCGTACAATATGAAGAAAGTGACTGGGATTTTATCAACCGTCTCCTGGAAGAAGAAGGCATCTTCTACTGGTTTGAGCACGCCGCTCAACAGGATGTGTGGGTGCTCGGCGATGGAGAAGGGGCCATCGAGCCGTGCCCAGGCGCTTCCACTGTCCAGTTCAGGGATGAGTCGCTGGCCACCGTTCATCAAGAAGAGGCATTCCACCGCTTTCAGAGCATGGCAGGCATGGCGTCAGGAAGCGCAGCCCTCACCGACTATCGCTTTAAGCAGCCGCGTGTCAGCATGAACGTCTCGCGAGAGCAAGGAGCATTTCCCGAGCTCGAGCACTTTGAATATCCCGGAGAGTACGTGGATCCCTCCATTGGTCAGGGACTGGTCCGAGCACGCATCGAGGAGCTCCAGACCTCGAGTGTGGGCAGTGTGGGGATGGGCACCATCCGGCTCTTACTCCCAGGGTATGCGTTTACGCTGGCGGAACATCGACGGTCGAGCTTCAACCGTCCCTACTTGGTGGTGCGGGTGAAACATCGTGGCAATCAACCTCAGTCGCTGCTCGAGGAAGAAGGACTCCAGCAAGAGCCCTCGGTCTCATATCAGGCGGAGGTGCAGAGCCATCCGCTGAGTCAGCCCTATCGTCCGGCGCGTCGAACGCCACGCCCACGCATTCCGGGGATTCAGCCTGCTATGGTCGTCGGGCCTCCGGGAGAAGAAATTTATGTGGACAGCTTGGGTCGGGTGAAGGTCCAGTTTAAATGGGATCGGGCGGGTCAAAACAATGAGCAGAGCTCCTGCTGGATTCGGGTCAATCAGCCCTGGGCAGGGACCACCTTTGGGGCGATCTTCATCCCCCGCATCGGTCAGGAAGTGCTGGTGCAGTTTGTCGAGGGGGATCCCGACCGCCCAGTCATCATGGGACGCGCCTATAACGGAGACAACCTCGTCCCGTATGGCCTCCCCGCCAAAAAGGATGTCAGCACCATCAAGACCCGCTCCACCCCAGGAGGCAATGGCTTCAACGAGCTCCGCTTCACCGACACGGCGGGAGCAGAGGAGATCTTCTTACACGCTCAGCGAGACTATAACGGGGTGGTGCTCCATGATCAGACCTTACGAGTTGATCACAATCGCACCAAAAACATCGGGGTCGATCAGGCGGAGACGGTAGGCCACAACAAGAGCATCCAGGTGGGAGCCCATCACCAGGAGCAGATCAAACAGAATATGACCCTGCAAGTCGGTCAGAACCGCACGATGAGCATCGGGCTCGACCTCAAAGAAACGGTCGGCGGCAACCACGATGAGCAAGTCAAAAAAGACTACTCGCTCAAGGCCCGCAACATCTCCATCACGGCAGAGGAGACCATCGTCATCACCGTCGGGAAGTCCAAGATCGCCATGAACAAGGAGGGGGTGATCGTGATCGAAGGCAAAGACATCACGCAGGCAGCCACCCACAACATCAAGGCGAAGGCCAAGCTGATCAACCAAAACTAGACGCGCTGTTTTACGCACGCAGAGAGGCTCCAGATGGCACATCCTCCTTTTCGCACCTCCCCCATGCTCGGGCTGGAAGGTGTTCGTATGGGCACCCTCGTCGAGCTCTCCCCCGAGAGAGGGCTGCTGGTAGACTTTGAGGGCAACCTCAACGGCCCACTTCCCGCTCGGCTGCTCATCCCCCTGAGCGCGCAGGCGCTCCAGCAGGCGCTTGCACAACACACACCCGCCGCACTGCTGTTTGAGCCAGGAGATCCCTGGTCTCCGCTGGTGGTAGGCTTGCTCCAGCCCCTTCCCGCCGAGGTCTTGCCGAACAGAGCGGAGTCTGGGGAACAGACACCCACCACGCCAGATGTCTCGGAGCAGGCCCGCTCGCCCGAGACGGCAGAAGTCCAGCTCCCGCTGGGTCCACTGGAAGTCCGGGTGGAGGAGCGGCGCATCGTGCTCGAGGCGCGCACAGAGCTGGTCTTGCAGTGTGGGCCCGCCAGCATCACCCTCCAGCCGGATGGGCGCGTGCTGATCCGTGGCACCGATGTCATCTCCCATGCGCGAGGTCTTCAGCGGCTGCGGGGTGCGGCCATTCAGCTTAACTGAGGATGCTGGACGTCTCAGACGTCATATCTGTCTTGCCGAGGTCATATGTCGTCTTCTACTCCGGCTCCAATGCAGTCGTTGCAAGTACCTTCGCGGCACACAACAGAAGACCGCTTGCTCTGGGATATCGTGCATGAGCACCTGGATGAGGGTGCGTATCTCTTCACACAGTGGGAGCGAGCACTCTGTAGCCCGCTGTATACGCTCCCGCGCCTTCAGCGCACGGTGGAGGCTCGTTTGTTGGCACATGTGGATGGGCTGGTGGTCGGAGGCGCACCGGTTCGAGACCGGCTGCTCCTGCCTCGCCTGGCAGGAGGCGGTGAAGGGGAGACCTTTGTCGCCGCCCTTGCGCTGTTATCGGAAGGGCCGCTGCAAGCTCAACAGCAGGTGGTCGAGGCGTTATCCGCCGCTCAGGGGGCCACCCGTCGAGAGCTCATTCGGGCGCTTCAGCTCCAGCTTCCGGAGGGGCTGGTGGATACACTTCAGGCCTTGCGCACGCATACGCGGGAGACTGCGCGTGCGGGGGCTCTCGAGGTGCTGGCGGCCCATCGACGGCTGGAGCTCCAAGAGGTTCGTGCAGGGTTGGAGGATGCTTCAGAGGAAGTGCAGCGGGTGGCGTTGAGGGCGCTTCGTTCGATGGGGCTGGCAGGGCTGGCGCAAGAGCAGGTGGGACGTTATCTGCTCTCAAACTTTCCAGCTCAGACGGAGTCGGGACAGCAGCTTCAGCAGGCGGCCCTTGAGGTGGTCTTGGTGTTGGGTCAAGGGGAGCTGCTCGAGCTGGCCTATGCGGTGGGACACGGCAGATATCGTTTCAGTCTGCCGTGGGGTGAAGGGTTTCGGCTGCTGGGGGCTCGGCTGGGACAGCGGGCGGTTCCGATGCTCGAGGCGGTGCTGGCGCAGAAGGATCAGACGGCGCTGCACGTTGCGGCGTTGCAGGGTCTGGGGTTGACAGGGACGTTGGATGCCGCAAACCTGTGTTTGGACGCCATGCAGGAGCCTGGGCTGACTCGAGTGGCCGGAGAAGCCTTCGCGCTGATCACCGGTGCAGACCTCAACCGTGAGCGGCTGCGTGCGAAGCCTGCTCCGACGGAGCACACGGAAGCAGGGCTGGAGGAAAGGTTCTTGGCCATTCCCGAGGAGGACTTGCCGCTGGCTCAGGTGGATGCCGTGGCACAGGCTTGGCGAGAGGTGCGGAGGCGCTGGGATCCACGCCTTCGATATCTGTGTGGACAAGCCGAGAGTCCCACGATGCTGGCGGAAGTGCTCAGGGGCGGAAGCCTCTACCGACGGAGGCTGGTGCTGCGTCGGGTGGAGTGGTGGACTCAAGGAAAATTTGAAGTCCGAGCAGATGCGCTGAGTCGAGTGCAGCAGACGCAGGGGGAGGCCGTCCTTAAATACGTGCAGCAGACGCCGCCCGGTCTCCTCTGAAGGTGTCAGAAATTCCCCATGCAGGTCGATGATTTTCCGGCTACCCTATCGCGTGCGTGCGCATGCGGGCCGCCGCTCCAGCCAACCCTGCCCGCCGATGAGCCCTTGCCCATGTCTGAACGAGCTCCTGTGACTGAGGTATCCCGTGTGGGGCGTGCGCTCTCCGCGCCCATTCCCCTGCCCCCGTCTCCGGTTGAGCTGGAGGAAGGCTTGACCTTTGTGCCTGCTTCCACCGTGCTGGAACCCCCAGAGGTCTTAGCGCCAGCGGGAGGCCGAGCGCAATTTCTGGCGGCGCTCAACGCAGGGGCGGATGCGGTGTATCTGGGCCTGAAGAGCTTCAATGCACGCGCGCGCGCCGAGAACTTCACCCTGGAGGAGCTGGCGGAGCTGGTGCCGCTCGCTCATCGATACGGCATGAAGGTGTTGGTCACGGTGAACGTGCTCATCAAGCAGCTCGAGCTGGAGGAGCTGCTCCACACCCTGGCGGAGCTTGAGGCGCTGCGGGTGGATGCGCTCATCGTGCAGGATGTGGCGGTGGTGCGGCTGGTGCGGGCGTATTTTCCGGGCTTGAGGCTGCATGCATCGACCCAATTGGCGGTGCATAATCTGCTGGGGGTGCTTCAGGCGGCTTCGTATGGTTTTAAGCGGGTGGTGCTGGCTCGAGAGCTGACGGCGAAGGATCTCCAGGCGCTCCAGCAGGCGCTTCCGCCGGGTCTGGTGGAGCTCGAGGCTTTTTGTCATGGTTCACTGTGTTACAGCTACTCGGGTTTATGTTTCTTCAGCGGGGCCAACGATGCGCGGAGCGGCAATCGTGGAGAGTGTGCTTACACCTGTCGTCAGCCATATAAGATCGTGAGTGAGCCGGGGCATGGGTTCTTATTCAGCATGCGGGATCTGGACACCTCGCAGGATCTGGCGTTGCTGGTGAACACGGGGGTGCAGAGCCTCAAGATCGAGGGGCGCAAGAAGGATGCGCAATATGTCTCCACGGCGGTGAGACTTTATCGCCAGCGGCTGGACGAGGTATTTGGGCGCTCAACGTTGCGTCCTGAAGCGCCTCCCGAGGCGCGGCATCTGCCGGAGGTGGATCTCCAGCAGGATCTGCGCTTATCCTTTCATCGAGACTCGACGGGGTTTTTTCTCAAGGGTCGATACGTGGAGAATGTGATCGATCTGGACAACCCGACGCATCAAGGGCTCAAGGTGGGCACGGTGCAGCGGGTGAAGGGTCGCTGGATCGCCTTGACGTCAGAGCGTCCGCTCGAGCGTTTTGATGGCCTGCGCATTCTGCCTCCGGAGCGGGGTTTTCATGCCTTGCCTCAGCATGGCCAAGCCTTGAGTGGCTCTCAAGCGCGGCTGGAAGAAAAGTATCACAACGAGGTGATCCAGTTTTCGCTGCGGGAGCTCAAAGTGGAGGGACGACGCCAGCCGACGGCACCGGCGGGCAGTCGGATCGAGCTGGAGCTTCCGGCGGAGGTGCCGCTGCCCCAGGTGGGAGATCAGGTCTTTCAGTGGCGCTCGGCGGAGCTGAAGCGCCGAGTGGAGGCGCTGAGTGTCGCCCCTGCGGATGCGCGTGTGCGCCCGATGCGCCCGCTCGAGGTGCTGGTGCGCGCATCACGCTCGACGGGGCTGGATGAGGGAGGTCAGCCCTCCCCGCTGCTGCTCTTGGAGGCGGAGACGCGACTCTTTGACCAAGTGTTAACACAGACGCGCCTGAGTGTGCCCTGGGTGATGGCGCGGAACGAGACCCTGCCGACGGATTTGCTCTCCCTGCTCCAGCAGTTTGGAGACGAAGGCTTTGAGACTCAGCGCCTGCAACTGGACCCTCCTCTGCGTAACACACTGGCGGACGAGGCGGAGGCTCAGGTGCCCTCTCCCTGGCAGGTTTTTGTGCCACGGGCTCGGTTGAAGGGGCTCAAGCAGGGGCTGGCGGAGGGGCTCTCGGCGCGCTGGCGGGAGGTGGTCCACCAGCGAGCGGCACGGGCTCGAGCGGGGCTCATGTCGGAGCGCCGACGGGAGGCGGTGGCATTTCAGGCGCGGCGTTTTGTGGTGAAGCTCGACCGGCTGGAGAACCTGGAGATGCTCGAGCACTTTATGGAGGAGCAGCCTTCATTTCGGCTCGACGAGCTGATCTTTGAGCCGAAGCGGATGTTTCTGGCGGACACACAAGCGGAGCAGCTCTTGACGTCGCTGGAGGGATTTTCTCAGCGGCGGGGAGTGCCGGTGCGCATGGCCTTTCCGCTGGTGCTGCGTCGCTGGGATGAGGCACCTCTCAAGAAGTGGCTGCGGGCCTTTGTGCAACGGGGAGGCCGACGGCTCGAGGTGGGGAATCTGGGGGCGCTCGAGGCGGTGCAGCAGTGGGGGCTGGCGGAGGCGGCGGGTGAAACGAGGCTGGACCTGAGCGGAGACTTTACGCTCTACGTGCTGAACGCGGAGGCCAGTGCGTTCTGGCAGGCTCAGGGCTTGAGTCGGCTGACGCTCTCGCTGGAGGACGATCTGGAGAACATGACGGCTCAGCTCAGCCGTTGGCCGCAGGTCCAGGAGCTGGGGTGTGTGCCGCAGGTGCTGTTATATAAGGATACGCCGCTCTTTATTGCGGAGGCATGTTCATTGACGGCGCTGCACAACGGTTGTCCGACCTCCAAGGTGTGTGGGTATCGCACGCTGGAGATCGAAAATCCGGCGGGAGAGCGGTTTTACGTGGCCCATGAGCAGTGTAAGTCGATTGTGTATGCACACGAGCCCTTCAGCTTAACGGGCCAGCAAGAGAAGCTGCTGAAGCTGGGGATTGACCACTTCCGGCTGGATTTTCTGACCCGCCCCTACGATGAGCCAGCATTCAAGCGGGTGCTTCGAGCGGCGCTCCGAGGAGAGCGACTGAGCGAGAGCCACACGGCCAACTTCGAGCGACGCCTGCTCTGAAGAAATCTCGGAGACTGTCCCTCCTGACACGATGATCTGCTGTGACACCCGAACATTTTAAGCATCATGTTTCCAAGAGGTGCAGCATCAATTGCCATATCTGGCAGAACGACTTTTTGAGCTGTATTTTCTGTTGTTGCGACGGTCTCTTCTGGTGGTTATAGTGCATGCCTCCACTTTTTGGAGGTCTTGTGCAGTCCTTTGAACACGATTCCATCGCCAAGATCATCATGGGGGTGCTGGCTGCTCACCGAGAGCTTCTGCTGGAAGCGGAGCTTCGAGTACCCGCTTATGGTGATATCCTCATTCGTCCCGGTCCTCCGTTGCAGCCTGCCACCGGGCTGCTGGGGGAGCTCATCGAGCAGCGACTGGTGTTGCTCGAGTTTTTTTCGGCCCGGCCTGGTCTCCTAGAGCTTGTGCGGGTGCGTGCGAAGGGCTTACTCGCCTGGGCCCGTGAGCTGTCCCAACGCTCGCACTTGGCATCTTCCCATTCTCGCCGTATAGTGATTGTAGGGATTGGATGTCCATCCCACGCACTGTACGAGGCATGGGCACCGCTCCCGTGGCAACACCTCGAGCGGGGGCTCTGGCGCATCTGGGATGGCTCGGAGACCCGTTATGTGGATTTGCTCCGCCTTCCGGTCAACGCTCATACTGCGTGGCTACACGTCGCTGGAGACAGTCCCTGGGTCACCGAGGCCCTCAAGCTCCTCCGCGATATGCCCGACGACGGCATTCAGACCCTGTTGGCCAGAATTTCTGAGGAGATTCCCCATATGCAGATTCAATCTCAGCTCCCTGCTGAAGCCTCTACCCGCCGTTTTCTCAAGGCATGGGAAGAGACCCTGGTACTCAATCAGGGCAAACAAGAAGGCGAAGCGAAAGGTTTGTTACAGGCCATCACCTTTCTCTTTAAGCAGCGCTTTCCCGAGCAGGCTGAGTCTCTCCTTCACCTGCTTCCCCAGCAGCTCTCCTTCGACCGATTTCAGCAGCTCGCCCAGCTCGTCCTCAAAATGCCCTCTGCGGAGATGCTCATGGAGCAGATGCAAGCCAGCACCGAGTATTCCCCCTCACCCGCAGAACACGCCAGCGTTTAAGCGCCTCCCCGAGATGCCAGACGCTGGCATCCAGACCCTGTTGGCCAGAATTTCTGAGGAGATTCCCCATATGCAGATTCAATCTGGGCTCCCTTCTGAAGCCTCTACCTGGCGTTTTCACAAGGCATGGGAAGTGGCCGAGATACTCAATCGGGGCAGACAAGAAGGCTGGAAAGAAGGCGAAGCGAACGGTTTGTTACAGGCCATGACCTTTCTCTTGAAGCAGCGCTTTCCCGAACATGCGGAGTCTCTCCTTCGCCTGCTTCCCCAGCAGCTCTCCTTCGACCGATTTCAGCAGCTCGCCCAGCTCGTCCTCAAAATGCCCTCTGCGGAGATGCTCATGGAGCAGATGCAAGCCAGCACCGAGTATTCCCCCTCACCCGCAGAAC
>JBJTQF010000160.1:0-10101 GCA_046075485.1 Myxococcota bacterium
CCCTCGCCTGCCCTCGCCTGCCCTCGCCTGCCCTCGCCTGCCCTCGCCTGCCCTCGCCTGCCCTCGCTTCCGTTGCATGTGAGAGCCTTCTCAGCTAAAGTGAACCGGCGGCGTTCAGTTGATCGGTCCATCGGGAGTTGAACATGAAAGTCATTGGGGCAGGTTTCGGCAGAGCAGGAACACTCTCATTGCACAGCGCACTGGAGATGTTGGGCTTTAAGAAGTGTTATCACATGGTGGAGGTATTTCAGCATCCAGAACACATCCGGCTCTGGCAGGCTGCTGCGGATGGAAAGCCTGGCGCGTGGGATCAGCTCTTCGAGGGATATGATGCCACCGTCGATTGGCCCGGCTGTACCTTTTATAAAGAGCTGATGCAGAAGTATCCCGACGCAAAGGTTTTACTTTCCTTGCGAGACTTTGAGCGATGGTATATCAGCGCCTCTGAGACTATTTATCCGATCAGCAAGCGATTTCCCATCAACTTGGTGGGGCCATTTTTGCCTCGAGTGGGTGCCCAGATGCGGATGGTCAATACCCTGGTATGGGATGGCACCTTTCACGGGCGTTTTCAGGATCGAGGCCATGCCCGCGAGGTCTTTGAAGCGCACATTGCGGAGGTCAAACGAGTGGTCCCCCCCGAGCGCCTCTTGATCTACGAAGTGCGCGAAGGCTGGGAGCCCCTCTGTCGTTTCCTTCAGGTTCCGGTGCCACAGGGTGTCAATTTTCCGCACTTGAACGATTCCTCTCAGTTTAATAAACGCATCAAGCTGGTCCAGCTCCTCTCTTCGCTCTACCTCCTGACAGCGATGGCCATTCTCGGGGGCCTTCTCTACTGGGGACTGTGGGGATGATTCAGCACCTGCCTGCGAGTGGTTGATCCGCTTGGCCGCTCGTGATACCCTCTCGCCCGACACCTGTGACACTTGTAAGGCTCTGTGATGTAAGGCTCTGTGATCGTGGAAGCTGCGGATGTGATGTGTGGATGGCAGCGCGGGAAAGGAATGGCGGATGGCGGATTCAGTGCGGCAAAAACAGCTGGCGTGCGGTCAAGTGTGGTGCGTGAGCCTGCTGCTGCTGCTGGGCTCGTTCTCCTCCTCTCTCTCAGCAGCAGAAGAGACCCCATCCGAGCTGCTGTTGCCCATCCAGCAGTTTGAGCCCTTCTCAACCCATGGTCTTGACTTTGCCAGCCTTCAGGGAGCTCGTGCCCTGCCTCCCCTCACCCCTGCTTACGGCCTGCTCTTGCAGTATGCTCAGCGGCCCCTTCAGGTCAGCTCGACCGACGGCAGCCTCGAGGTGGATGTCATCCGCGACCATATAGAGGCCGCTCTGTTTGTTGCGCTGGGGCTGGGGGATGGCCTGATGTTTCAAGCCGCCTTGCCTCTGACCGCCTATCAAGCAGGTGGAGATGTCAGCACCCTGGAGCTTCCGGCGCTTCCTGAGCAGGCCCTCGGAGATCTGCGGCTCTCCACTCGCTGGGCACCTCCGGCGTTGCAGAAGTCTTGGCAATCCGCCCTCGCGCTCAACCTGAGCCTGCCCACGGGCACCTCTAACAGCTTCCAGCATGGTCAATTTAGCGTGGAGCCGCGCCTGGTATTGAGCCGGGTGCTGCCTCCTGATTTCCGGCTGGGCTTCAACCTGGGCTATCGCCTGCGTGCGCCTGCTTCCTTTTTGACCCTCACCGTGGGACCGGAAGTCACCTATGGCGGCGCACTGGCCTGGGAGCTGCTGCCGCAGCTTCACCTCATGGCGGAGCTTTTTGGACGGGTTGGATTGGCGGACGTTTCTCAAGCGGCGGTGAGCACCACGCCATTGGAGCTCACGTTGGCAGCGCGTCACCGTAGCCGCTGGGGGCATGTACTGACCGCGGGGGTGGGGCGAGGACTGACCGCAGGATATGGAACTCCGGATCTGCGGGTCTGGCTCGGCTATGCGTTCTCGAGCGCCTTGATCACCCGCGCACCCGATCAAGATCGAGATGGTGTGCCGGATGGTCTCGACCGCTGCCCCACTCAACCGGAAGACGCCGACGGCTTCGACGATGAAGATGGTTGCCCAGAGCTGGACAATGATGCCGATGGCCTGCCGGATGCGCTCGACGACTGCCCACGGGACGCCGAAGACCGAGACGGGGTCAAAGACGGTGACGGCTGCCCTGACCGTGACAGCGACCTCGACGGAATTCCTGATGAGCTAGATCGGTGCCCTGAGATCGCTGAGATCCCCAACGGAGTGGCCGATCAAGATGGTTGTCCCGAGCGCGACAGTGACGGTGACGGGGTGCCTGATCCACTGGATCGTTGTCCACGTCTGCCCGAAAACCTCGACGGCATCCAAGATCAAGATGGTTGTCCCGAAGGAGACCGGGATCAAGATGGCCTGCTCGACGTCGCTGACGCTTGCCCGGAGCGCCCCGAAAACATGAACGGCCTACAAGACGAGGATGGTTGCCCCGAGCCGGATCAAGACAACGACCGCATCTTCGACGCTGACGACCGCTGCCCCACCCTCCCCGAGCAGTATAATCAGTATCTTGACGAAGATGGTTGTCCCGACGAGCGCCCAAGAGCCGCGGGCTCCACGTTGCAAGTGGGCGCGCTATATCTGTTTTTTGCGGTGGATGATGCGAGCCTTAACCCACGCAGTCAAGAAGTGCTCCAGCGGGTTCAGCAGTATCTGCTGGCCAATCCGTCGAGCTCGCTGGTCTTGGTGGGCCATGCGGATGCCGATGGAGACACCGCCGCCAATCAGTCGTTGGGAGCGCGTCGAGCGGATGCAGGCGCAGGCTGGCTCCTGTCACGCGGGATTTCTCCTGAGCGACTGCGCAGCCAGAGCCTGGGAGAGCAGGCCCCTCGACAGAGCAACAGCGTAGAGTCCGGCAAAGCTGAAAATCGCCGGGTGGAGATTCAGCTCCTTGGCCCACGGGGGGAGAAGCTCCAAAATCTGCCTGCCTGGATGATGGTGCCCTGGCCGACCTTTTGAGCCAACCATATGAGCCGAGCTTTTGAGCCGAGCTTTTGAGCCGAGCCGCCCAAGAGCAACCTTCCCGGAGCTGCCCGCTCGCCCACGTCGGGACTAAAACAGTAAACGCCCTTGCTCCAACGCCTGCTGAGCGGAAGCCCGTCGATCCAGCTTGCCGACCCCAATTATGGGCAGGCTCTCGAGCACATAAAAGCGCCGAGGCCGCTTAAATCCTGCCATGCGCGCGCGTAACCAGCGCTCCAGCGCCTGCGCCTCCACCGGTGCCTGGAGCACCAGCACCGCCACCACCTGCTGCCCCCACTGTTCATCCGGGAGACCAAACACACACGCCGCCTTGATGGACGGATGTTGTTCCAGAAGCTGCTCCACCTCCAGCGGGGCAATATTTTCGCCCCCGGAGATGATCAGCTCGCTGGCGCGCCCCGAGAGCTGGAGGGTGCCTTGCGCCGTGAGCCTGCCCAGATCTCCGGTGGGATAAAAACCATCGGCCTGTGCCAGTTGTTGCCAAGCGAACGGCTGAGAAGGCAGCCAACGCACCGGCGCCAGTGTGGGCCCCTTGACAAAAACCTGGCCCTCTACAATCTTCACCGCCGCCCCCTCGAGTGGAGTGCCCACATCCGAGCTCCCCGCCAGCTCCGCGCGACGATCCACCTCCGCCAAGTCTTCCGGCCCCATCACACCCGGAGGGGCTTTGAGCTCATCTGGCTTCTCTCGAACTTGTTGATGTAGCACCTGCTCCGGCACTTGGGTGCAGAGCTGAGCGCAGGTCTCCGTCATGCCGTAGGTGGTCAGCACGGGCCAAGCGCACGCACGCGCCTGCATCATGAGGCGTTCCGAAGTGGCCGCTCCCCCCACCAGCACCCGGCGGAGCGAACGAGGCGCTTTCCCTCGCTCCAAGCTCAGCAGCCGGTGAAGCTGGGTGGGCACCAGCGAGAGATGAGAGATCTGGAAACGCTCCAGGGTCTCCCACAGGACTTCCGCCGACAGACTCTTGCCCTCCCCCGCCAGCACAACCGGAACTCCGGCCAACCAGCAGCGCAGCAGCACCGACAGCCCTCCGACGTGGCCCAGCGGCAATGCCAGCAGCCATCGATCCGCCCTCTGCCATCCCAGCCTTTGCGCACTGGCCTCCGCCGCCGCCCACAGATTGGTCTGGGTCAGCACCACACCTTTGGGCCGTCCCGACGTGCCGGAGGTAAAGAGCATCACCGCCGGTTTTTGTCCTCCACAGGCTTCCACGAGCTGTTGCATACGAGATGAAGCGGTCGGATCCGGCGCTTCCGGTGCGGTCTGAGTCTCCCCTGCGTTGAGCCAGCGCCACACCAGCGGCAGGCCCTCCAGGGCTTGAAGCCGCTCAGACTCCGTCCAAGCAGGATGCAGCGGCAACACCAGCCGCCCCAGCTCCAGGCACGCGAGCAACCATATCAGGGTCTCTACCGAGGGCTGAGCCACCATCACCAGCGCCTCATCCGGTGATGGATGAAGCTGCTGAATATCTCGACATCGCTTTAAGAGTGTATCACTAAGCTCTTGCCATGTAATACTTTTTTTATCCGTGATGATCGCCAAGCCGTGTGGATCATGTGTCGCCAATCGCTGGGTATGGCCTTCAAACAGCCCCTTGCCGAGCATCGACACCGAGCGACAAATGGGGCCCGCTTGAGTCGCCAGCAGGCCATGCAGCCCCAGTCCCGGCAGCTCGAGGGCCTGGAAATGTTGGCCCTTCCATCCCGGCACTTTTAGGCGGGGCAACACATCCTGCCAAGCTGAAATTGAAGCATCGATATCCAGCCCGTGAGACTCGTCTCCGCCGAGTGCCAGTGCCAGCGCGACGGCCCCAAGCTGCCCCACCGGGCCTTCGTGGGTGTGTGTCAAAATGCAGCGTCCACCGTGGGCTCGAAGGAGCTGAGCCCAGCGCCAGCAGGCACCCAGTCCTCCCAAACACGAGGGCTTGAGCACCCCTCCCACCACCCGACCGGCATGCAGGAGTGCTTGGATCTGCTCCGGTGAGGGCTGTGTTGCCAAGCTCTCATCCAATAGAACGGGAACTGGAAGTGGCGGAAGCTGCAAAAGCAGCCACCAGGGGGCAGGCTCTTCAAAACCTTCGACATCGGGACCGGCCAGGGCTTGTACCCGATGCCGCACCTGCGCTGGTTCATAGGCTCCATTCGCGTCGAGCCGAAATCGGAGGCCCCGTGGCCCTCGCGCACGCAGACGCTCGAGCAGCTTTTCTTCTTCGTGGTGACGTCCGGGCCGCCCCACCTTGAGCTTGAGCACCCGAACACCTCGTGCCCAAGCGGTAGATGCCTGATCCAGCACCCGCTCGGGGTCGAGCCCTTCCGCCAGGGCATTGACAAAACAGGCGGGAGATTCAAGCGTCTGCATCGCCGGGGACCGGTCAAGCCGTGGCTGCAACCAGCGCCACAGTGCCAACCCTTGCCGCTGCGCCTGTAGCTCCCAGAACGCCAGCTCCAGCCCATATCGAGCGGATGGCAGCCCGCTAAGCGTCTGCGCCAGCGGACCTTCTCCTCTTAAGATGCGCTCCAGATCGTCTTCGGAGGGCTGCATCTCTGTCAGCGATACCAGCCACGCCTGAGCCTGTTCGAGGGACTCATGGGAAAATCCGGGCAGAGGTGCTACTTCACCCATTCCGAGATAACCATTTGAATCTTCGAGAGAAATAAGCACGGTATGGCGTTCTAGCCAGTGTGTCTTGGCGTTGCTGAACGCCGCAGGCAGCTTAAAGTACATGGGATGAAGGCGACAGATCAGCGCAGAAGAGGGGCGAGGTTCAACCATATCTCCAGCTCCCGTTGAGCAAAGGGGCGAGGGCCAAAGACGCCACAAAGTCTCCGCCATCGGAGCTCAGCCCAGCACAATCCCCAGCGCAAAGAGCAGGCCATGCAGGAGCAGGAGCTTGGCAGTATTGGCCAGCACCGGATTGAGCGCCACCCCGTTGAGCTGGCGTAGGTCTCGCAGGCGCGCATACGCGAGGGGCAAGGTCAGCAGCGGAAGTAACACCTGCAGCCCTCTCAGCCCCTCCAGCACCAGCAGAAGCGGAACCGCATAGGCCAGGAGCAGCAGGAGCAGATATTCCACCTCCCCAAAACGACGTCCGAAGCGCACCGGGAGGGTGCGTTTGCCTGCTCCCACATCGGTTTCGCGATCTCGCACGTTATTGACCACCAAGATGGCCGTCGCCAGCGCCCCCACCGGCACCGATGCCCACCACGCCAGCGCCGAGAGGCTCTGTCCTTGCACCCACACCGTCCCACACACGGCGACAAAACCGAAAAAGAGCATGACAAAGACATCCCCAAGCCCATGATATCCCAGAGGATATGGGCCTGCGGTGTATGCGATGCCCGACAGGACAGAGGCGATGCCAATCACCACAATGGGCCAGCCTCCCAGCGAGACCAGATAGGTGCCCACCATCAAGGTCAGGAACAGGGTCACCAAGATTCCTTGCTTGACCTGCTCCGCCGAGAGCAGTCCAGCCTGCACCACGCGCGTGGGACCGAGGCGCTCGTGTGTATCCGCGCCCTTCTCAAAGTCTGCCACATCGTTGACAAAGTTGGTGGCGATCTGGATCAGGCAAGCGCCTACCCCGGCTGCCAGGGCAGGCAAGGCGGCAAATGTCCCCTGCGCCCAAGCCACTGCGGAGCCTACCAACACCGGCACCACCGCCGCGCTTAAGGTCGCGGGACGGCTGGCCATGACCCAACGTTTTACCCGTGATGGGGATGGACTCCCCGGAGGCTCAGCGGAAGAAGCCGCCGCAACGTCTGAGACCTTCAAAGCCGACGGCTCGGAGGCAGGAGGCGCTTGCATACAGACCTCAAAATAGACAACGCCACTCAGGGATAACGACGGAAACGCTTGAAGTTAGGCCGTCGTTTCTCAAGATACGCACGATGACCTTCTTGGCCCTCTTCGGTGAGATAAAACAGCAGGGTGGCATTTCCAGCCAGCTCTTGCAATCCAGCTTGGCCATCACAGTCGGCATTCATGGCCGATTTCAGACAACGCAGGGCCAGGGGCGAGTGCTGGAGCATCTCACGACACCACTGCACCGTCTCTTCTTCCAGCCGCTCCAGTGGCACCACCGTGTTGACCAGTCCCATCTCGAGGGCCTGTTTTGCGTCGTACTGGCGACAGAGGAACCAGATCTCACGGGCTTTTTTCTGTCCCACGATGCGGGCGAGGTAGCTGGAGCCATATCCTCCGTCGAAGCTCCCCACTCTGGGACCGGTCTGACCAAAACGAGCATTATCTGCGGCAATGGTGAGGTCGCAGACCAGGTGGAGCACATGACCTCCGCCGATGGCATAACCGGCCACCATCGCCACCACCGGCTTGGGTAAGGTCCGAATCTGGCGCTGGAGATCCAGCACGTTGAGCCGAGGCATCCCGTCTCCGCCCACATAACCACCGGCTTGTCTTACCCGCTGATCTCCGCCGGAGCAGAAGGCATCGGGGCCCTGACCGGTGAGAATGATCACCCCCACCGCTTCGTCATCCCGCGCATCTTCAAAACACCGCTGGAGTTCCTTCACCGTGTTGGGCCGGAAGGCATTCCGCACCTCCGGTCGGTTGATGGTGATCTTGGCAATTCCTTCAGGAGACTTTTCGTAGATCACATCCTCGAGGGTCTTCCCCGAGACCTCGGGAACCACAGCCCATTCCACCAGCGACGACATAGATTCTCCTTTAATGATTAACTCATAAGTCGATGTAAAGATGATAGAATTGACTCTGGCAACTCCAACACCACATTATGACCACAACCCGGCACTTCTTCAAGGATTGCCCTCGGAAGTATCGGCTCTAGGGCTCTCATCAGCGCCCGAAACTTCAGATCTTCGGCCCCCACCAGCAGATGCAGCGGCAGCTCGAGACGGCTCAGCAGCGGTGTATAATCTGGCATCTTGGCCAAGCTCAACACCCGCATCGCCTGTACCAGCCCTCGCGCATCCAGGTGCGCTCGCAGCTGCTGTTGCTGGACCTGCTTGTGAGGCTCGAGCAGCCGTTGACGCTCAAAGATCGGCTGCTGCTCCCAGGCATGCCAGAAAGAATCCAGCCCTTCTTGCTCGAGCAGACAGGCCCACGCTTCATCCGTGTGCAGACGCTGGAGCCGTGTTTGTTCATCCTGTAGGCCCGGATTCACCCCGATCAACAGCGCCCCTTGAAAGAGGGTCGGCGCTTGCGCCAGCATGCCCAGCGCCACCCGTGCCCCCAACGAATACCCCACCAGCCAGGGTTTGGGCTTGGGCTTGGGCTGGAGCGGCTCCAGATGCGCCGTCCCGTGCCACAGCCCCTGTGTTTCCAGCATTGCCAAAATTCGAGCGGCTTCACCCGGAATTCCGGCAGGTTCGGGAAAGAGCACTTCCCCCGCTGGCCCGTGACCGTAGAGCCTCGGACAGACACAGGTCCAGCTCGACGGCATCAGCCGCTGCACCGCCGCCCAGCTCTCGGGTCCACCTCCAAAGCCGTGCAGACAGATCAGCCTGCTCATGGCGAAGACGCCCTCATCAGCCAGCGCTGCACCGGCTCCAGCAAGGCTTGAGACACCTGTGTGCGGCAGCGACCGGAAAAAGCCGCCGTCTGAGTGCCGTCTACCACGACCTCCAGCACCATGCCTTCGTTTTTCTTAAGGGCGGCCTTCAGCGTGCGTGTGAGACTCCCCACCTGCTCCACCCGTCGATGGGTGAGACCAAACGCCTCCACCAGCTTGTCGAGCTGAACCGAAGGTGGGGTGGTCCAATACTTCAGAGCTTCACCCACCAGCGAGGGCACCCGCGCCACCGGCAGCAGCTCGAAGATCCGCCCTCCCCCGTTGTTGATCACCACCACCACCAGCGGAGCCTGCACTGTTGCCAGCAGCGACAGGCTCATCGCATCATGGAGAAAGGTGACATCTCCCAACAAGGCCACCAGCGGCTTCTTGAGCCGATGAGAAGCCCCCACCGCACCTGCGATCAGCCCATCAATCCCGTTTGCTCCCCGCTGAGACAAGATCGGTCCCAGCCCTTGACGTGCCCGCGCATAGAGATCCACCTCTCGAATGGGCAAGCTGTTGCCCAACAAGAGCGCCGTACCATCCGGGAGTGCTTCCACCACCGAGCGAACCGCCACCGCCTCCAAGAGTGGGCCCTCCGCAGGCTCGAGCAAAGACTCCAGCGCCTGCCAGACCCCCTGGTTGAGCTTCTCCCAGGTCTCTTTCCAGACCGGATCGGTGAGACAGGTTCGGTCCTCCAGCTCCCGCAGCAGGGCATCTAAACCCGCAGCCAGGGGCGCTTGAATGACCTGAGTGGCCGACGAAAACGGATCGGTCCAGCCCGTAGCACTCAGCACCACCCGCACCAGCCCCGGAAGCTGGCCCATCCAAGCATCGTAGGCCCCAGAGGTCGGCAGCCCCCCCACTTGCAGGATCAGACCCGGACGGAGACTCTCCCGCACCATCACCTCGCGCAAGAGATGTTCGCCCGCGTCCACCACCACCACCCCTTCGAGGCGGCGCGGCAGGCTCAGCCGGAGCTGACTGGTAGATTCCAGCAAAATCGGATAACCCAGCCGCCACGCCAGGGTGAAGAGTCCCTGCAACAAAGGGGTCTGGTGAGCAGGCAGCGGTCCCACCACGATCAAGCCGTGGGCTTCCGCCGCGATGCGCTCTCCCAGCGCCTTCATGCCCTCTGCGCCCAGCGTAACCGGAAATTGCGGAGGTAAATGCAGCGGCTCCGCCAAGAGCTGACTCACTCGCGTGTGCAGCTCAGCCCCTTCGTCGTTGCTCGGCGCTTGAGGCTCGAGCGGCTTTCGAGCGCGCACATTCAGATGCACCGGTCCCGGATCAGGCCCCAGCGCACAGGCCACCGCTTGCGCCACCCGACGACGCAGCCCGCGTAACGCGGCGGGCTCCTCGTCTGCCCCTCCCAGCTCCATAAAGGTGCGGACATACGAGCCAAAAAGCCTTGTCTGATCAATGGTTTGAGCCGCTTCGCAGTCCATCAGCTCCAGCGGACGGTCGGCGCTGAGCACCAACAGCGGCAGGTGACTCTGAGAGGCTTCAATCACCGCCGGATAATAATGAGCGGGTGCCGTGCCCGAGGTGCAGATCAG
>JBJTQF010000161.1:0-16766 GCA_046075485.1 Myxococcota bacterium
CGCCAAGCTGAAGCCGAAGCACGAGCACTCGCCGAATCCCAACGCCAAGCTGAAGCCGAAGCACGAGCACTCGCTGAATCCCAACGCCAAGCTGAAGCCGAAGCACGAGCTCGTGCTGAATCCCAGCGTCAAGCCGAAGCCGAAGCACGAGCACTCGCCGAATCTCAACGTCAAGCTGAAGCCGAAGCACGAGCACTCGCCGAAGCTCAGCGCCAAGCCGAAGCCGAAGCACGAGCTCGTGCTGAGACCCGGCTTGCTGAGCTTGAGGCTTTGCTTGCGGCTCAAGCTCGCCGCTCCGAATCCCGGTAGTAAGAGCACAAGCCTGGCTTCTGGTCGGGCAAAGAAAAATGGGTGCTTCTGCCAGCGAGACTCCTGCCCGTATCCTGAGCGTGTCCAAGCCTCAAATGAGGGCTTACCGCCTCTCTAGCCTCCTCTCTTTCTCTGCTGTTCGCGTGGAACGAGACATTCAACGGCCAGCAGTGTCCCAAGTGTGGGAGGCAGAAATGTCGCACCCGCCCTCTTATTGTCAAAGGAGAGACACATTTATTGAACAGAGATACCGGTCTATCCCAATCGTATCAAACACGGTTGAAGTCCAGCATCCCCCCTACCCTATGAATTTAGTAATAGAAATGCCTGCATCCACTGACAAGAGTTCACGCCTGGCATGCTGTTTGGCTTAGAAAACTGTCGCCCAGCTTTGGGCGCAGTCCAACAAACGCACTCAGGAGCGTGTCATGCCCGATAGTAGCATCTGGAACTTTCATCGTCATACGCGGGTTCAGCAAGCATTCGGCGGAGCTCTCTTGCTCGCCAGCCTCTTGCTCGGGACGAGAGCGGAGTCCTGTGGTAGCACAGATCCCTCCACCAGCGCCCCCGTCTGGTCCGCCATCCCCAGCGTCAGCCTTGAAGCTGGAAAATCGACCTCCTTTGATCTCGACGACTACGTCTCCGATGCCGATACCAGCGACGCCGAGCTGCTCATGAGCATTTTCGGAGCCTCCTCCACCAGCGTGAATGCTTCCGTCAATGCCAGCACCCACGTCGTGACCCTCACCGCCGCGAGCACCTACTCCGGCACCACCAACCTAGAGGCCGTTGCCCAAGACCCCGAAGGCAACAGCACCGGACAAGTCTTCAGCGTGGTGGTGAAAAGCGGGAGCACCCCGACGACCTCCACCATCGCCTTTTCATCCGTTCAGAGTGGAGGCAGCTACACCAACCCCGTCACCTTCAAAGTGAACGCCAGCACCGACATCACCCTCGTGAAGTATTCGGCCCTCAGCAACGGGGCGGCAGTTGCCATCGGAGAGTCCTCTGACCGGACGAGCGGCTTTGCCATCACCTATACCTTCTCCACCACCGGCAGCCGGACCATCACCGCCGACGGATACGCCAGCAGCGGCAAAGTGGCCAGCACCAGCGTCACCCTCACCGTCAATCCCAGCTCCAGCACCTCCACCCTGAGCTTCACCTCCCCTACCAATGGGAGCTCCGTCACCGGCGCCGTGTGGTTTAAGTCTAAAGGCTCCAGCGACGTCACCAAAGTCGTCTACAGCGCACCCTACAACGGACAAAGCTACGAGCTTGGGCAGTCTACCGATGCCACCAACGGCTTTCCCGTCTCCTACACCTTCAGCAGTCCCGGCAGCCGACAAGTAGACGCCACCGGATACAACAGCGCAGGCACTAAAGTCACCACCGCCAGCATCACCATCAACGTCACCAGCAGCACCTCCAGCTCCAGCGGAGAAGGTGGCCTTGGCGCATGGCTCTACTATATCGAAGGGACCGGCTACACCCACGCACAGCTCGCCGATAAGCTCAAAGGTCTCGGCGTGCAGCGCATCTTCGTCAAAGTCGCCGACGGCACCAGCATCTGGCCCGAAGCCTCCGATACCTCCATCCCTGACACCTACCAAGCCCGTGGCATCGAAGCCTGGGCTTGGAGCTATAACTATCCCGGAAGCACCACCACCCAAGCCAACGCACTCTACACCGCCGCCAAAACCGGCTACGACGGCTATATCCTCGACCTCGAGATCGAGTTCGACGGCAAATCCAGCGAGCTGCACTCGCTCCTCGGCGCCTTCCGCGACGCGCGCACCAAAGCTCAAACGGAAGGCAAGATCCCCTCCGGCTGGCCCATGTACGCCACCACCTGGGGCAATCCCAAAGACCATAACTTCCGCATCGACATCGTCGATCAATACGTCGATGCCCATATGCCTCAGACCTATCTCGAAGTCTGGGGTGCCTCCTACATGAACGACGCCGACTATTGGGTCAACTATGGCACCCAAGAGTACCGGAGCCTCGGTGCCACCAAACCCATCCATCACATCATCAGCTCCGAATACGATGAGATCACCGCCGCCCAGATCAACGAAGCCTTCGACGCCTCCGGCTGTGAGTCCTCTCTGTGGCGGATTCCAGGAGGCGGCACCCCCACCACCATCTGGACCGACTGGGCCAGCGTCAACTGGGATATGTGCGCCGCCCCCGATCAAGCCAACCTGAGCTTTGTCTCACCCCTCAACGGAGGCTCCTACCAGAACGGCATCTGGTTTAAAGTCACCGGCAGCTCAAGTGTCAAGAAGGTCGCCTACTACGCAGACGGCTTTAAGCTCGGGGAGTCCACCGACGCTTCCCAGAACTTCGCCGTCAAGTATACCTTCAGCCAAACCGGACAACGAACCGTGATCGCCTATGGGTACGACTCGGCAGGCACTCAGCTCGGACAGCAGTCCGTCACCTTTACCGTTGTCGGCACCACCACCACCACCGGCTGCATCGCCGTACCCTACTATTATCAGTATAACAACGCCTATAACCCCAGCGGATCCTGCCAGAATACCTCCATCGCCATGGTGCTGACCCACTACGGCTGCAAAACCACCCCGGACACCATCAGCGCCGCCTGGGGCACCAGCTACGCCCAGACCCCTGCCGGTTTGGCCGAAGTGTTTAACTCCTACGCCAGCAAGTGTGGCATCAAACAGCGACTCAAGGCCCACACCGATGGAGACACCGCCGATGTCAACGCCCTGCTCGCCGCTGGAAGACCCGTGATTGTGCATGGATATTTTACCAGCTACGGACATGTGCTGGTGCTCACCGGCTACGATGGAAGTCAGTATTGTGCCAATGATCCCGCTGGCATCTGGAAGGAGACCTTCAAAGGAGGGTACTACTACAGTGATGCGGACGACGGCAAGGGCATCAAATACGATAAGTCCCCCACCGTCCAAGCCATCGCGACCTCCGACGGCTACAGCTATCTTCCGATCTGGTATCACGAAGTGCTCAACTAAGCCCTTCGCCTCACACACGCAGACACACCCCCGAGCGCCCTCCGAGCGAGTCCAAATCCCACCCGAAGCTTCAAAGCCCCTCTAAATCCTCACTCACGGCGTGTCCAAGTAGCGGAGCACCGGCTCCGTCACACAGCGGTAGCCTATCGTGCCATCAAAGTCATGGAAATGTACCTGCTGGAGACTCTGCATGCTGAGACATGCGCGTGGGTCTCCGGTGTAATAAGCCACCCCCACCTTATCTGGGATCGGATTCCCGTCCTCAAGGGTGAGCAGCAGCGGACGATACGAGCGCCCCACATCACCACCCTCCACCTTTTTCATCTGGATGGGCAAGAAGTTGTTCTCATCCAGATTGTAGGGGGAGAGCGAGATGCGCAGATAACCCTTCCCCGACACTTGTGGGTTCACTTGACTGTCGTCCGCCGCCAGATAACCCGCCGAGTCCCGCTTCACCTGCGGCTGTGTTCCCGCAATCGAGTATACCAGCTTGTTCTCGACCCCGTTGTTGGGCGTCGAGTAGAGATAACCGGCCTCATCCATCTGGACACTCACCCCTGCGGACTCCGCCAGCGCGAACCAGCCCGCGATGTTCAACGAGATCCCCGAGACCGCCCACTCCCAGGCATTGCCGTGTAAGTCGTAGATGCCGTAGCGGCTCACACACTGCGCCAGACTGCCGGTCGGTTGGAGGCTCTGATATTGTTGCTGTCCACTGACCGTGAGTGTCGCGCAGTTGGTCTCCACAAAGGTATCCCCATAGGGGTAACAGGTGCCACCTTCTTCGGGTTGATTGTCGGCGGCATCCACCCACTCTTGAGTGGTGGACATACGTTTGTAGCCAGCCAAAACACCATCGCTGTGGTACACCGGCGTATTGGCACACGATATCACCGCCTGATCATAGGACATCCCCATCGTGGGAATGACTCCCTTTAAGCTCGCCGTGGTCGAGAGGGTGGGTTTCGCGTCTGCTGCGTATTGATCCTTACTGCCGGGATCTCCCGTCGCTGTGACCTCATACTGATCGATGCAGTAGAGGATGGCGGCGCTATCGCCGTTGAGCTCGTAGACCGCTCCCATTCCTTCGGGACAGACCGCTACCGCTGGACGCGGAATCGGAGTGGGCTCCGGCGTCGGAGAAGGGGTCGGGGTGTCGGTGGGCGAGGGCGTCGGCGAGAGGGGCTGCGTCGGGGCAAGTGTTGGCGTGGGAGCAGCCGTGGGGGTGGGCGCCATCGTGGGTGTTAGGGTGGGTGAGGAGGTCGGGGTGGGAACCAGCGTCGGAGGTGGTAGGGTGGGTGAAGGGCTCTCCGCCGTGGGGGTGGAGGAGGTCTCCGGCGTTGTCGGATCCGCCCCTGGCTGACAGCCCGTGCTGAGCAGGAAACAGACCACGCTGATCTTCATGTTCAGAGCCGTGGATGGAGTGCCTTTGTGGATCACCTGTGCATTCATTAAAGACCTATCATTCAGATGTTGAACCAAAACGCGAATTGCCAACGTTATTCTTCAACCTCTTATATCATTGAAATATAAGAATAAAGATCCCAATCTACTTTGAGATCAGAGATTCTTGCAAGTCGGAATTAATGTCAACCCTTCAGGAAATGCTCCGGTTTGTCATCCGCTCGTTTGCCGAACAGAAGATGAGGGCTCAAGCGGAAGGCATGCGGAAGCGGAAGGCTTTAAACTGCGTAAGCGGAAGGTTTTAACGAGGGCTCGTCAGCGGGTTCCGAAGTAGCGCGGGGACGACCGATGGCTCAGCGTGCGTGGCGAGCTTCTAAGACTTGAGGCTCGGGCGGCGGGATCTCCACCACGATTTCTTTGAGGTACACCAAACAGTCGGGGGGAGGTTCATCCTCGCCGTGGGTGGCGTACCAATCTTCCCGGGTGGGAGTGGGCAAGCAGTTGCCGAGATCGAAGGTCTCGTAATCGGCGGCGGAGCTGTTGCGTGAGATGGGTTCTTCGATCAGCGGCTGATCATATTCGTCCTCGCGTCCATACCAAAGATGTAGGGCGGGGATGCCGAAGCCTGAGCCGTAGCGGTCATACACCTTGATCTGGATGATATCGCCATATTTGGCTTGGCAGGTGCGGGGAGGCTCTGCTTCGCGTCGGTCGTCGATGGCATTAACACACACCTCACTGACGAGTGGATTCTGGCCGTCCACCACAAAGATCTGGATATTATCGTCAGGTGTATACGCATACAGCGAGGTCTCGCTGCTGCCGGAGATCACATAACTCAGCGGGGTCTCGAGATCCCAGATCACGATCTTCACCGACATCGGAATGGCCTGCTGGTTGGAGCTGTCGAGGGCCGTCAAGGTGATGGTTTGATCACCTGCTTGGGTGAACGTCGCCTGGCACTGGAAGTTGCCCTCCGCATCTGGCTTGAGGTTGGGACAGAGCTGGCCATCGGTGCTGCTCAGCCACAGGATGGTCATCTTGGAGAGGTCCAGCCCATCATCGACCACCTTGCCCCGCAGGTTGATGGAGGAGCCTACATAATACGTATCGCCCTCATACGGTGAGAGAATGACCACTTGTGGAGGATCATCCACCTGTCCATTGGCGGACAAGGTCACATTCTGGCGCGGCTGTTTGGGATCGGAGCTGACCACTTCGAGGGTCACGTTATCGGCGCCATCATTTTTGGGGGAGTACGTGATGCCCACTTCAATGCCGGTGCCGCCGCTCAAGGTCTGCCCAAGCTGGAAGCTGGAGGGTAACGTGTAGGAGAACTCCCCATCTACATCGTTTTTAAAGTTGAGCTCGTAGATGGCCAGGGTGCCTTTGCCGCTGTTTTTGATGTCGAGGGTTTTGGTCGAAGCGGCGCCGGTGAACACGTCATCATAGACCAGCTTGGTCGGGAAGAGGTTGAGAATCGGACGTACCACGGCGGCCTGAAGTGGCAGCTCCAGCCGAGGCTGATCGGGATCGTTACTCTCGACCACCAGGGTGTCATTGGCGACCCCTTCGACGTACCCTTCAAACTTGATGCGGATGCGCAGATCCTTTCCCACACCCAGCGTCAGCGGCTTGGTGCTCAGGTCTGCCAGGTCCGTGGTGATGCTGAACCGGTTCTGATTGGCCCCCACCGAGTCTCCTACCGCCAACAGCACATTGGAGATTGAGAGGGTATTATCACCATCGTTGAGCAGCACCACCTCTTTGGTGACGAAGGTCATCAAATTGACCTCGCCCCAGTCCACATTTTCGGCATGGTTGAGGTTCGGATAGAGCAGCGCTACCGGCGGGATGTCTGAGCCTGGAGCGCCACACCCATCCGTGCAGCCGGTTTGGAGTCCTCCGACCAGCCAAGCCAGGGCCAGCAGGCGCAGGAGCGCCCCGAGGCTCGTGGAGTAAGCGCGGTGTTTATCGTGAGGCGTATTGAGGACACGCGCATGTTTTGCCAGCGTCATACGATAGAGTCTCCCAAAGGTGAGGGCACGGACCATGTCATGGGACTATGACATGAACGTCAGGGGCGCAGGCCCTCCAGCGGCAAGCCATGACAGGGCAGCCCGCACGAAGCCGGATCAGGATGTCTGAGCTGGGCTCCGTTTGTACTGCTTTTCTACAGAATAGTCAATAAACGTGCCAGAATCAAGGAGAACTCCGTTTTCTATCCCTCGGGACTGGTGCCTGAGCTGAATTCGTAATACACTCTCGACCAAGACGATGCGGAGCCCCATGTGGATGAGACGGTGGCGAAACGAGGTGTGGAAGATGCGCCGGTTCCGCACCTGTGCAAGCGGAAAAAGGAACGGGACATGGACGGACAGCCCAAAGGCAAACGGTGGAGAAATGGGGGAGTGGGGGTGCTGCTGCTCCTGTTGGGGGGGCTGCTGGCCCTGCTCCTGCGCCAGCCTTCTCCGCAGGCGGCGGAGCGTCCTTCGTTGATCGTGCTGGTCATCGACACGGTGCGCGCGGATCGGCTCTCGAGCTACGGTCATCATCGGCTGACCACGCCGGTGCTGGATCATGTGGCACGAGAAGGGGTGCTCTTTGAGCGGGCGACGAGTGCTTCGGCTTGGACCTTACCTTCGGTGTCATCGATCCTGAGTGGGCTGCCGCCGTCTGCGCATGGGGTGCGTGCGTATGAGGACCAGCTCCCGGATGCGGTGGAGACGGTGGCGGAGCAGCTTCAAGCGGCGGGTTATCATACGGCTTTTTTGGGGGTCAATTCTCTTTTTGAGGCGGGGCGTAATCTCCAGCAGGGCTTTGACTATTATTTTGGCATCGATGAGATCTCGGGCGAGGAGCTCAACCAGCGTCTGCAAGCGTGGCTCCAGGAGCGTCCGAAGGACAAGCCGACCTTTCTCTACGTGCATTATTTTGACCCTCACTGTCGATACGTGCCGCCTGAGCCTTATCGTCAGCTCTACTGGCCTCCGAGTGAGGCGCAGCGCACGCACCGGACCATGACCCCAGAGCAGTGGCGGCTGATGCACGAGTGTTTTCAGCTCCATTTTAATCCTGGGGAGCCGGTGCTGGACGTTGACTATTACCTGAGTGAGTACGACGCGGAGCTTCGCCATGTGGATCAGGTGGTGGGGCTGTTCCTGGAGCGTCTGAAGACGGTGGGCCTCTACGATCAGAGCCTGCTGATCGTGACCTCCGACCACGGCGAGGAGTTCTACGATCACGGTGGTTATGGGCATGGCAAGGTGCTCAACGAGCATACGGTGCATGTCCCGCTGATGGTGAAACTTCCGAGGGGTGCTCAAGCGGGGCGACGAGAGCGCGGACGGGTCTCCAGCCTGGATCTGGTGCCGACCTTGCTGAGTTACGCGGGCTTGCCGATCCCGAAGCGTTTGCCGGGGCTCAACCTGCGTCCGGTGTTGGAGGGACAGGCCACGCTGGATCCGGAGCGAGCGGTCTTCGCCGAGACCGACTACGAAGGTAAGCAGCGGGCCGTGCTCCAGGGGACGTTTAAGCTCCTGTTGAGTCCGAACAAGAGCCGACCGACCGCCTTATATGACCTGTCCACCGATCCGGGAGAGCAGCGGGATCTGCTCAAACAGCAGCCGGAGAAAATGGCGGCCTTAACCCAAGCCCTTGAGCGATTTGAAGCGGCGGCCCTGGAGGTGAGTGAAGACATCCCGGGGAGTCGGCAAGAGCTGACGCAAGAGACCTTGGAGCAGCTCCGCGCGCTGGGCTATATCCGCTGAGCCCTCGCGTGCGTGATGCATACCTGCGTGATGCATACGTGCGTGCTGCATACGTGCGTGCGTGAAGGCTCCCGCTGTGTCTTTTGCGTCTGAGAAAGTCCTGCCTGTCTCTGAAATCAAATCCAATTTACAGTGACACCAGAAGATGATATCATCGCTGCGAGTACATGTCGCGACCGCCCTTACGCCTTCAGAGGACGCATGCAACGGGTTGCCATCGCAGGAGTCTCTGGCCAGCTTGGAGAGCGGCTTATACAAGCCCTTGAGCAGACCTTGCCCAGTGGGTTCCTGCTGGGCCTGGATGAGCGTATGCCCACATCCTCTCGTTCCCTTCTTTTTTTTCGCCATTCTCTGCGCATTTCTTTCTGCCATTTTATCCTGGAGCACTGGATCGACACCCTCTATTACGTGGCACCTTTGCGTGACCCCGACGCGGTGGACATGTTGAGAGAAGCCTTACATCGCGGCAATCTTCAGCGGCTGGTATTGGTACAACAAGCGGAGCTGGAGGCCGAGCGCGTCCCTGTCGAGGGCGCTTCGGGTGACTGGAGTGGGTTGGGCACTTCGTTTCTCGAAGAGCATCCTGAAGTGTCGGTGGTGAAGGTGTGGGTGCCTCCGTTGTTGGCTCCGGGCCGAGTGGAGGGTTGGAGTCGAGGGTTGCTGGCTCCGGTGGTGTGGCTGCCACGTTCGTTGATGGAGCTGAGGGTTTGTCATCCAGACGATGCGGTGGCGGCGTTGGTGGCGCTGGGAAGTGCGGAGGTGCGTGGACCGGTGGACATTGGGCCGACGGAGGGTCTCTCATGGCTGGAGCTGATCCGCACCTTGCGGCGTCCGGTTCTGCCGGTTCCGAGGCGCGTCTTGCGCTTGTTGGCCCATCGAGACCCACTTCCAGAGGCACAAGCGGCCCATTCACCCGACTGGAGAGCCCTTCGTGCGCTGCTTCAGACACATCCTCCTACAAAGCCTGTTGAAGCGGTGCTCCCTTTTCGGCATCAATATAGTACACGCGAGGCGCTCCATGCCTATGTGCGCAGCGTGTAGGCAGCGGGAGCATATCTTGAGACGACGGAAGAAGCAGCATACGACGAAAGAAGCAGCATACGACGGAAGGAGCAGCAGACGCAGAAGGGGCAGGGGGGTGGTTTTATTCCGGTATCACCCAGGCTGGGGAGACCGGTCATCTTCATCAATCCACGACGTCGCCGGTGAACGTCGCAGGGACTTCTGACGAGAGGTCAACCATGCCAGGGGATTGGATTTCTATCTGGGCAATCGCTCAGGAGCAGTGGCCACAGAAGCCACGGTTTTACGCCAGTCGGTTGCTCAACTACGCCATCCTGCACGACCTCCCTCGACAAGTGGGGGATGTCAGCGCAGCCATCGGAGGCGATCCCGAGAAGCTCTACAATATCTCCGTCAACTCGCCCAACGTGGACCGCATCTCTCGGGAGGTTTTTCTCAACCACTCCCTGATGAAGAGCCATATCGAGAGTCGGCGATTTAACGCAGAAGAGCGCTATCTGCCGCGTCGTCCACGGCAGGAGGAGTATCTGCTCAACGAGCCGACCACACCTGTCACTTATATTCCGGTGGGAGACGGTACGCAGTCGGAGGTGGAGCTTCGGCGGCTCTCATACTTCAATCGGATGGGCATTCCCTACGGGGTGCTCAAGAAGAAGGGGATTCCGGTTGCGATCGATTTTAAGCTCAACCTGATTGTGGATCGGGAAGCAGCGGCTCTGAAAGAAGTCTCGCGTAAGCACTACGCGGAAGACGCCCTTGAGCTGCCTGGCGGGGCCGAGCCTCCGAGCAAGCTGGGCTCCATCAACAGTGAAGAAGCCTTGTTGTGGAATGTCTTTCGATTTTTGCTCCGGGAGAATGGGCTGAAGTATTTTCTCACCGCCGAGACTCTCTACCCGGCGGCGACCGAGCTGGCACCAGAAGAGCGCATCTCGGGCGCTTGGTTTTGGGGTATGAACGACCGAGGCACCCATTTTATGCCGCTGAGCCAAGCCTCGGAGCAGATTGGAGATGCGGCGGAAAAGCCGACTGTTCCGGGTTTGGTGCTCCTGGGCATCAATCATTTTATGATGATCGAGGGGCGTTTTGGTTCGACCTTACCGACCTGTCCATTTCTCAAAAACGAGCAGTGTCCGGGCACCGCAGGTTGTGGGTGGTGGCAAGCAAAAGGCGGGATCCCATCGGCCCTCCCGACCTTCGTGGAGCGCAACGACATTCAGCGGACCTGTGGGCGACACTTTCATCTGACGCGGCTGTACCTGCTCATGAAAGCCATGAGCACTCAAGGCACCCTGGGCACCGGGGTGATGGTGGTGCTCATCGACGAGCATCAAGAGGCGGGCCAGCTCAACAAGAAGCTGTTTATGGACTTTCTCAAGAACGTGCCAGCCGAAGACCACCATCGTTTTTTCCTCACGAGCTGGCAGAAGATCCGCGAGCGCCTGCCCCTCGAGCCCCGGTTTGAAGAGCTCCAGCGTGAGATGCGCGAGAAGTGGGGACTTTAATCCACCTACTCCGCCAGCAATCGCCTCCCCTGCTCATCTCTTTATCCGCGCTTCATCCGTGGCCACAAACTCCTATCTCCTCATCTCTGAAATCTCTCCTCATCTCTTAAATCCCTCTTCATCTCCCCTGCCCTTCTCCCTACTTCCCACCCAGTGCCGGGAGCAGCTCCGAGAGCCCACGGCTCAAGTACTCGATCCCGATGGCACCGATCAGAATCCCCATCAATCGGTTCACCACATTGATGCCCGTCTTCCCCAAAATCCGCCCAATCGGAGCCGCCAGCCGGAGCAGCCCCCACGTCATCACCCCCACCAGCACGATCATCGTGGTCAAGATCAGCACATGACGCCAATCAAAAGGATGATTTGCAAACAAGATCACCGTCGAGATCGCCCCTGGACCCGCCAACATCGGAATGCCCAGCGGGACCACCGCCACATCCTCGCGTGCCGTGGCCTCCGTCTCCTCCTCGCGGGTGATGCGCGCCGAGTGCGGACGCGCGCGTAACATGTCCAGCGCCATCAGCAGGAACAGAATCCCTCCCACCACCCGAAAGCTGGCCACTCGAATGCTGAACAGGCCCAGCACAAAACCGCCTGCCGCCAGCGTTCCCAAGAGCAGCAGGGTCATCGTCAAGCTCGCACGATTGGCCACCGAAGCCCGCATCTCGGGCGTATCATTTGCCGTCAGCGTCACAAAAAGAGGGGCTGCTGCAATCGGATCCACCGTGATAAACAACGTCGTCATCATCTGGAGATAAGTCTGAGGCTCTAACATCTACCCGCTCCGCTCACCTTGAAGACGTATACAACCGATCCAAGAGCTGAGCATAATGCTCCGCCACCACCCGTCGTTTGAGCTTCAGCGTGGGTGTCAGCTCCCCGCGCTCGATTGAGAAGTCATCGGCCAAGAGCGCATACTGTTTGATCGTCTCATAGGGCGCGACCTGCGTATTAAGCTGCTCCACCGCCGAGCGGATGGCCTCCACCACGCGCGAGTCCTCGACCAATCGAGACCAGGGCGTCTGCCGATCCTGGAGCTGCTGCCGTACTTCCTCCTCATCCAGGGTGATGAGCGCCGTCAGATACGGGCGTTTATCCCCGTGTAGCGCCACCTGAGAGATCAGCCGATGCTGCTTGAGCATGTTCTCCAGCGGCTGAGGTGCGATGTTTTTGCCCGCCGCCGTAATGATGAGCTCTTTTTTTCGGTCGGTGATGCGCAAAAAACCATCTGCATCGAGTGAGCCGACATCGCCCGTATGGAAGAAGCCGTCACACAGGGCCGCCGCCGTGCTCTCGGGGTCTTTAAAGTAGCCCGAGAACAGGCCCGGAGACTGAATCAGCACCTCTCCATCCTCAGCGATGCGGAGCACCACCCCTGGGAGCGCCTTTCCGACCGTACCAAAGCGGAAGCTGGCGGGTGTGTTGGTGGTGGCAGGCGCGCAGGTCTCCGTGAGCCCATATCCTTCGATCACCAGCAGCCCCATGCTGAAGAAGAACTCGGAAATGGCGGGAGAGAGAGGTGCCCCCCCGCTGACGATCCGGTCGATTCGGCCTCCGAGCCGTGCTTTGATTTTCGAGAACACCACCTTCTCTGCCATATCGTACTGGAGCTGGAGCCAGAACGGAGCGGGTGTGCCTGGAGCGCGTGAATGGTAACGCCGTCCGACCTCGAGCGCATGCGCGAAGATGGCGCGGCGGAGTGGCGTGCCAGCGTCCACCGTCGCCAGCACTTTGGTGTGGATTTTTTCCAGCACACGAGGCACCGTCGCCAGCACCGTGGGCCGGACCTCCGCCAGATTATCCGGGAGCTTCTCGATGCTCTCTGCGAAGTAACCCACCCCACCGATCTCCATGCCCAGATATGTGGTATACCGCTGGAGCACATGGGCGAGTGGCAGGAAGAGCAGGCTGATTTCCTCCGATTGGGTCTCGAAGACCTCCTTAAACGCCATGACCACCTGATAGAACGCGCGGTGGGTGAGCATGGCCCCTTTGGGCTGTCCGGTGGTGCCGGAGGTATACACCAACGTGGCGAGGGCATCCGGGGGGACATCCAGGGCAAGCTGGCGCATGAGCCCTTTTTGTTGAGCCACCAGCATCTGACCGCGTGTCATGACCTCCGCCCACGCAAAGGCTTGTAAGGTGGAGGGAAGCTGGGAGGGGGCCCCTTCCATCAGAATCAGCACCTGGAGCCGAGGGAGCTCGCGCAGATGAGGCCGGAGCCGGTCAAGCTGGGCTGGATTCTCCACAATGGCCATGCGGCTCTCGGAGTGCTGGAGAATATAGAGCACCTGCTCGGCGGTGCTGGTGGGGTAGATCCCGACCACCACTGCCCCTTGCATGAGGATGGCGGAGTCTGACGTCAGCCATTCGGGGCGTGTTTGGGCGACGATGGCGACTTTTTCGCCTCGTTTGAGCCCAAGGGCTCGGAGCACTAAGCCGAGGCGTTCGGCTTGGTCATACGATTCTTGACAGGTGAGCGGCACCCACCGACCGGCTTTTTTGCGATGATAGGCCACCCGGGAGGCACCCCGATCCACGCGACGGATCGCGATCCCGTTGATGGTCTCTGGATACTGCATAATACCTCCGACCGGCCGGCATTCGTGGCTGCTCAAGGGAAAATCAGCGGCCATTTCTGCGCCACCTTCAACATAAGAAAGTATAACCTTCATACCCTTTGAGCTGAAGCGTAAAATCGGCTACTATACGGTGCTCTGCTTGCCGATGAGAGAGAGGCTCATCATCGAGCGGGGACACCTTCCAGACCCCCAGCAGCAGAGAGTCTCAGACGTGCCTCGTCGGTCTCTCTATGGGAGATAGACATGCAGCAGAGCAATGGAAAACAGACCGGGCCCAGCGCATCGGGCATGGGTGCCGCGCCCCGCGAGAATACTCCGGCAGACAGCTCCGTCGTTGAGACGCTCAAGGTCATCTGGGAGTATATTTGGACGCTGGGGTTGATGGCCTTGATTGTATTTAGCTGCCGCTCATCCTTGGCGGACTGGTACGAAGTGCCATCGGGTTCGATGTTGCCGACCATTCAGCTCGGCGACCGGATCTTTGTCAACAAGCTGGCGTATGACTTGCGCGTACCGTTTTCGGGATCCTATCTCCCGTTTACGAATACCCGGGTGCCGTACATCAAGCTGGCCACCTTGGGAGAGCCCAAGCGCGGTGATATTGTGGTCTTTGTTTACCCGGAGGACCAGCGCACCGACTATGTGAAGCGACTGGTGGGCCTTCCGGGGGATCGGTTCGAAGTTCGCAACGATCAGCTCTATATCAACGAGAAGCTGATGGGCCGCGTGCCGGTCTCGCAGGATGAGCTCCCCCCGGGTGCTGAGCACGACGCCGACTCTCAGCTTTACAAAGAGACCATCGACGACGTGACTCATTTTGTGTTTGAGAAGAACCAACCTTCTGACAGTTATGGTCCGACCATTGTGCCAGACGATATGTATTTTATGATGGGTGATAACCGCGATAACTCATCGGATTCTCGTTCGTGGGGATTTGTCCCGGCAGAGAATCTGCGAGGACGGGCCCTGCGCGTGGTGTTGAGTTTTGATCCCTTGCTCAGCCCGCTCAACCCGAAGCGACTGCGCACGGAGCGTCTTTTTCAGCCGCTCAACCCTTGAGCGCGTGTGTGCCTGCTGTTGAGTCTGCCTCGAGCGTCTGCTTGTGAGCCCTGCCTGCATTGTAATCCTGCTGAGCTGAGGAGTTTTCTGTGTTTGACGCACAATCCCCTGTATTTTTGGCCTTTGCGCACAGACTGGGACTGGGTCCGGTGCGTGCGGTTTTTTTGACTGGTGATGCCTCCAGTCGTCAATACGTGCGCTTATTCAGTGAGACTGAGCCGAGCCGGTCTTACGTGCTGATGGTGATGGATCCGCGCTCGCCCTTGAAATCCGAGGAGGCGGGATGGGATCATGTCCAGCCGGACGAGCTGTTGTTTATCAACATGCAGCGTTTTTTGCATCGGATTGGCGCGCGGGTGCCGGAGATCTACGGGTACGACCCGGAAGCGGGGCTCTTATTGCTGGAGGACTTGGGCGACCTGACCCTGGAGGGCTGGCTGACCCATGCTTCGGCGTGGGGTGCTGACCACTCCGCCGCTGTGACCTCGACGGAGGCGGAGCCTCTGCCTGAGCTGGTGGGGACACATCGTCCGGCCATCTTGCGTCTTCCTTCCGAGGTGGAGGGTATTTATCGTAAGGCCATCGACAGCTTGGTGCATCTTCAGGCCCATGCCATTGACGGTGATGCCTTTGACCAGACGTGGGCCAGTCGGGTGTATTTTGACGAGGCGTTGTTGTACTGGGAGTTTCATCATTTTTATGAGTATACCGTGGCGCCCTCGCCGCATCCGGGGTTGCCGGGGGATGACGCGCTGATCCTGGAGGCGCTGAGGGTTTTGGCGCGCGTGTTGGCGCAGCAGCCGACGACCTGTGTGCATCGAGATCTGCACTGTCGCAACCTGATGATTCATCGAGAGCAGGTGTACCTGATTGATTTTCAGGATGCGGTGACGGGACCACTCTTGTATGACCTGGTCTCGTTGTTGGGCGATGCGTATATCAAGCTCCCCGAGCGGATGGTGGGGCGTCTGAAGGATTATTATTACGAGCGGGCGAGTGTTGCGGGGGTGCGGGGGCTTCCGGCGCGGGACGTCATGGAGCGGGATTATCTTGCCATTGGCTTGCATCGGCTGATGAAGGCGGCGGGTCGTTTTGACTTCCTGAACACGGTAAAGCATAAACCTTCGTATTTGCAGTATATTCCGCATCTCCTGGACGCGATCCGCACGATCTTGCGGCGTGATCCAGCTTATGGCGAGCTGCATGCGGCATTGGCGAGGCGGCTTCCGGTGTTGGCGTAGTGGTTGGATGGACTGACTGGTTCTGCGAGGAGCGAAGACATGCGAGCGATGATCTTGGCGGCGGGTTTGGGGACGCGCTTGAGACCGATGACCTGGGTGGCACCGAAGCCCTCCTTGCCGGTGTTGAACCGTCCGCTCTTGAGCTGGCAGCTAGAGATGTTGAAGGCGGTGGGGATTCGGGAGGTGGTGATCAACCTGCACTGGCTCCCGGAGGTGTTGCCTCGGCTCTTGGGGGATGGTGCTGAGTTGGGGATGTCGCTCACTTGGGTGCATGAGCCGGTGTTGCTCGACACGGGGGGAGGCATTCGGAACGTGGCGGCGTTTTTGCGTGCGCCGGGGGAGCCCTTTCTGGTGCTCAACGGCGACCTGTTGATGGATTTTGAGCTGGAGCGGGCGTTGGAGGCGCATCGGAGAGCGGGGGCAGTGGCCACGATGGTGCTTCGGGAGGATCCACAGGCGGCTCGATATGGTATCATCGGCACGGATGAAGCGGGACGGATTGTCGATTTTGTCGGACGTGCGCGAGCGCCGGGGGAGGTGGTACGGCGGGGGCTCTTTACAGGTGTGCATGTTTTTGAGCCGGAGGTCTTGGAGCTGATTCCGCCGGAGGTGTGTAGCATCAACATGACCGCCTGGCCGGCGTTGGTGCAGCGGGGAGCTCCGACGGCGACGTGTTTTCAGCGGGGATTTTGGTCAGACGTGGGCACGCCGGAGCGATATCTTGAGGCCAATCTTGCCATGCTGGAGGGCTCCTTGCCATTGCTTCAGCCGGCGCGCGCGGAGGCGTGGGTGGCGTCTGACGTGCGGATGGGGTTGGGGGTCGAGCTGGCTTCGACGGTGAGTGTGGGGGCGGGTGTGGTTTTGGGGG
>JBJTQF010000162.1:0-28479 GCA_046075485.1 Myxococcota bacterium
GAGCTTTTGGTCCTGCTCCTCAATCTTTTTGTCCTTTTCTTCGAGCTGCTTTTCTTTGTCTTCTACTTTTCGTTCCAGCCGTTCCAGCTCTTCGATCACCTCTTCTTCTATGTCCATCTGCTCCCGCACCTTCTCTTCTGCATTCGCTCGGAACAGGCGATCCCGGATGGGTCGAAAGGCATCAGGATACTGATCCTCATCGAGTAGGAGCTCTTTTCCATTCTGAGTGCGATTGTGCTGATCAAAGATGCTCAGCAGCTTCTCGAGGTCGGTCTGATACGGTGCCTGCAATTTCGAGAGCTGAACAATCAGCGCATCGTGGGTGAGACTCTCGATAAACGGATGTTGGTCCTTGAGGGTTGTCTGTGTTCGTACATCCTCATAATGCCGCTTGACGCGGATCACCGGAGGCGAGAGGATGCCCAGGTCATAAGCCAAGAAGTAGATGCTCACGATGGGTAAGGCTTGGACCTCGCCGTCGGATTTGGTGAAGACGTTGTCCTTGTTCATGTACTGTTTACCGAGATATCGACGAAAGCGCATGATGTCGGTGACGAGCTTGGCCTTCTGGATCTCCAGAATCACCAGCTTGCTGGTATCCTTCCCGGTTTTGATGCGTGCGGAAAAGTCCAGCCGAAAGACGGTCAGTGAACGTTCGCTCAGCTCCACCACCTGCTCTTGAGGGCGCAGCTCGAGCTCTATGATCTCGTCACCCAAGATATGGGAGAGCAGGAGCTTGGCAGACTCATGGTCTTCTAGCAGGTACTTAAAGACCACATCATAGACGGGATTGGCGATGAGTATCATGGCGGAGGACTCCTGAACACAGAACGACGACCGACTTCTTTCAGACTGGTAGCATCAAAGTATTCTCGGAGGCAAGGGGAATGGTCGTGAGGGCGGAGCACACGGGCTTACGAAAGGCGAGCGGCAAACATCCCCAGCCCAAAATGGCTTCCATATCCCAGGCAGAGCGGGCCCTGAACAGGGATCTCAAATGTGAGGCGCACGGCCCAAGGGTTAAATGAGGGAGGCGCCTCACCGCTTCGCCGCTCACGCACGAAGTGACGAAACTCGACATGTGGTTCGCGAGGTAAGATCTCCACCTGTGCAGGCGGAAAACCGCGCTGCTCCAGCTCCGCGTTGAGCTGGCCCTCAAACGTATTTTTGCCGCGTTTCTTCACATGACGGCCTGGAATGAGCGGCGTCAGACTCTCCCACACACACGCGCCCTCGGGAGGCCCCAGCAGCCGCTCCACCTGCGTATGCCACGGCTCCGGGAGTGCGTAAAGATGCTCACAATTGCCCGCCAATGCCACCGCCAGGCGAAGGGGCTCCGCGCCCCCCTTCGTATAGGTCCGCTGAACCGCATGCAGCGCCTTCCGCGCTTCAAACCCCAGTCCTCCCGGAGCCCAGACCAGGATGTGATCCAGCCGCTGGTCTCCGTCGAGATCCACCGGCAGCAAGTGACCATGCTGATGCCCTCGTAAGGGCTCACGCTGGAGATCACAGCCGATAAGCTCCGTCGCACGGTCGGGAGTCCCCTCTCGGTTGAGCCAGCCCACCAGATCGCGATGCAACAGCTCCGCTTGCGGAAGGGTTCGATAGACCGTCGGCAACACATGAAAGTTGCCCGAAGGTGGGGTGATCGCCAACAATACAAGCTGCATCCGACGCTCCGCACCCGAGGAAAAAGAGGCACGCGCTCGACCCACTTCGAGGGCATCCGCTTTTCGCCAGTACAAGGAACGCTGAGAGCCCGGGGGCTGACTCCATCCCTGCTCCTGTAACCAAGCAGTGTCTTTCAGCAAGGCGGCCAGGAGGTGTTCAGGATACACCGCTTCTAGCTTCTGTCGCTCCTTTTTGACCTTCGCAACCTCCTTCGGAGTCGGCGGCCCCAAGTGAGCAGTGGCCTTCAGAAGCTGCGCCTGCCTCCAGCTTTGATATCGCTCCGGTGGCTCCGGAGCCAAGAGGCTCACCTGCTCCCAGCCAGGTCCGGGTAAGCTGAAACGCTCCGTCGGGCGCACATTCGGCGCATCTTGCGGGAGCTCTTCCATCGCCACCACGTTCACTTCCACCCGACTTTCCGCACGCCCCAGATACCCGAGCTGCTCCACCAGCCGGGTAAACAGCACTTCTTCGTCTGGCGGAAGGCTCACGTTCCAGCGGATGTGGACGGGCTCCGTCACCCGCGCCCAGGTGTCGAAGACCAGCGTGGTATCTTCTCGCCCCCCCTTCAGCTTGGTCAGGGGCATATAGTGCCGACTTTGCGCAAGCTGCGCCGGAGGAAGCCAATACTCCGGCAGTGAGGAGGCCAAGCGGTTGAGCAGCTTCTCTGCCTGCTCTGGAACCTGCTCCCATCCTTCGGTGGCAAATCCCACGGCAATCAGCGCACGCAGCAATCGCCACGGGCTCGGAGGCCACTCCACCGCCCCTTCGTTGACATGCTGACCCCAGGGTGTGGCATGATAACGCCCACCTGGAAACCGAATCCGAATGTTCGGCATAGCCTGGACTCCTGCTGAAACGAGACGCTGCCCTTGCCACTCACCCACACGCGGGTGAGAAGCCATCATCCGGCTCAGGAATTGTCTTCGTCTGAATCGGCACCTTTTTTCAGATCGTCCTCGAACGCCACCTCCGTCACCCGGAGCTGGCCTGAGCAGGCGGCGATGGCTTTGGGCAGCGCGTTCTCCAGAGCCTCAAGCGAAGGAAGGGTCCAGTTCTGTAGCCGCTCGGCGCGGACTTCTCGGCTGAGCGGGGTAAAGTCGCAGGCAGTACGGAAGCGCAGCTCACCTTCCACCAGCCGCCGCACTTTGTAGAGGGCCAGCAGGGTCAAGAGCCGAGTGGCGTTTTCATCCAGTCCATATCCACGGAGCTGCGCCAAGTCCAGGTTCACATACAGATGAATACGAGCGGCGGTATACTCATCCCGGGCGAAAGGCACGTTGCCAAAGCCCTGCTTGGTGTCGCCGGAAGGGTTCACATGATCGTTTTTGACGCCTCCCGAGGCCGCAACACGGGCATCCTCGGCTTCCACAAAGGCGGTGAGGGCACGAGCAAAACGCAGGCGGCCTCCCGCCAGCTCCTTTTTGGCCAGAAAGACCCCGTGCAGCAGGCTCCCGATGTCGTAACGAAAGAGCACCTCCGCCAGCTTACGACGGTTGACCGGGCCTTCGTCGAGCCCTCCCAGGGCTTTTTTCAGCTCCTGGATGAAGCTCTTATCTGAGCCTTCCAGCAAGTAGGGGCTGTTAATGCGGTGTGCCTCGAGGATGGTATCGGTGAAAAACTGGCCCTTGCGCTTCACGCGCACATGGGAGATGCCCTGGACGGCGGCCACCACATCTTGGCGAGCCTCATCCCAGCAGGTCATCTCCAGGTGATTGGCCATGCTCTGGGCGCTCTCGACCAGGAGGCTGGTGCCTTCGGGGGTCTGATAGGTGGCGGCCCCCAAGCTGGGAAAACCGGTCGGCTGAAAGCGCGGCCCCTGCTGCGGCTTGAGCGGAATGGTCAAGAGCAGCCGAGGTACGTTTTGAAGCGATTCAAGATCAAGGGTCTGCATATCACATCTCCTTAGAGGTTTCGAGCGTCTGACGTCACGCTGCGGAGGTCGAGGCGTCTGAAAAAGGGTCTTAAGTCATCCACATGAATGGGAAAGAGCAGGGCTGCCGCCCACAGGGGCCCCTGCGTGGGATCGAGTGCTGCCGAGTGAAGGGTCGGAACGCCTCCCAGCACCCGCTGCCGGTCCAGACAGAGCGCCAGCGCCGCCGGTAGGTCTCCACTTTGGAGCCGTCTCAGCACAGCGGGGTTGGCATACAGGGCCTTCGGAGGCGCTCCAGGGGTCGAAGCCGGAGCCGCTCCCGCCGGTGATGTGGCGCTCGTCCGTTTGCTCTCCGCAGGCATCGGCGAGAAGTTCAGCTTGAGGGCACACCAGGCCGGTGGCACCTGGAAGGGCTCCCGAGTGGTCTCCCGCCGATGGCCGGTGCTGCGAGCCTCCCACCAGCGGAGGGGCATCAGCCCCCGAGCCAGCTCGAACACGTCGTCGAGTGAGACACGACCTTCGAGCAACGCCGCCACATCCGAGAGTCTCGCGCCCAATCCTGACGGTGCATCCAGGACGCGGTGACGGTGGCCCTTTTGGGCCGCTTCCAGATCCAGGCGGAGCTGGAGTGCAATGGCATCGTCGATGCCAGAGCGACCAAAACACACCACTCGGGGATCGCGCAGCAGCTTTTTATCGGCCAGCTTGTAGTTGCCTCTCCGATCCAGCGGCATAAAAAAGGAGCGTAGGGTCAGGGTCTCGCCCTTCTCGCTGAGGAGCCGAGCCGTCGCACTGGCCAAGCTGACCGCCAAGCGGAAGGGGGGAGTCCCATCGTCGCAGGCTTGCAGCCACTCCATCCGCAGGGCGGGGATGGGTCCGGCGGCGATGCCACTGCCTGTTGATTGGATGCGCTCGATCTCCACGGCGGCGCGTAACACCTGCTGCCAGCGGTCGGGCTGATCTTCGTGGGTGAGCGCACTGAAGACCGCGTCGGAGAGGGACCGCTCGGCGCTCTGAAGCCGCGTGGGGGTGCCTTTGTCGCGTGCGGTGCGGCGGAGCTTGTCCAGCCAATCACTTAAGTCGTCGATCAGGCGTGCGCGGGGGCGCTCGTGTACGGCGATGAGTCCGAGGGGCACGGCGAGTTTGGCTTGTCCATTTCGTTCGAGGTAGCCGTAGCGTTGAAATCCGGTGAGTCCTCGTGCCACACCCAAGCGGGCGATGGCTCGGGCGGCGTCGAGGGGGCGCTCAGCGGGTTTGCTGCCCACCTGAGCGCGTCCTTCCACCAAGAGCAGACGCAGCTCTTCAAGGGAGAGTGGATTTTCCCACAGGGGCATCCACTGCTCGCCACGGCTTTTATCTTCCTCTTGAATGTTTGCGCCCGCATAACCGGTCGCATGGGTCGCGAGAGAAAAGGGCGCTGAGACCTGGCTCATGCGGGAGAGCCCCAATCGACGGGTGGCGGCTGGACTGAACAGGATGGCCCCTTCCATCATCAGCACAAAATCCCAGGGGTTGAGTAAGCTGTCACCGTCGGGGCCGTGGGTGCTGTTGGCGCCTCCGGCTCCACCGGGCAGAAACTGGCCAATGGCGGCTTTTTTGGACAGTCCGGGGCTGGCTTCACCGAAGAGGGCGGCGCTGAGCAGGGCGGAGGTGCCGGGTTGAGGGCCTCCTTCGGGTGTGTTGAGCTGAAACAAGCTGCCGAGACGTTGCATGAAGTTGTTGCAGAAATCCAGCCGACCATCGTTGCAGCCGGTGCCCAGCAGGGCTGGATATTTGGCCTCCTGGTCTTCATTAAACACCAGCGCGGCGTTGATCCAGGCTTGAGCGTCACCTCTCAGCTCGTTGCGATAGGCAAGCTGATACTGATTTTTGAAGACCTCGATGCCCTTGCCTGGATACTCGGCCTGAAGTTTCTCGAGCAGGGTACGCGCCTGCCCGATCCCTCGACGCAGGGGCTCAAAACGAGGGGCTTTGCTCTTCTCAAGGGGGTCGAGTCCTTTATCTTCTTTCTGAAAGAACCCGGAGCCCTTATTCCACGGGTCCAGCAGCGGTGAGGGTGCATACTGCTCTAAGAAGAACTGCTCCAGGGCTTCTCGGCTCAGGCGAGAGAGCAGCACAAACTGGCCTTGTCGCCAAGCGCCTCGTGCTTCTGGATCGGGTGCTTGTTCGGTCACCAGCCTCAGCACGGCCAGTCCTTTGAGGTAATGTGCCAGCGGAAGGGACGCGCAGCCCTTGAGCACATGAATATGGAGATCGGGCGGGTTCATCGTGCCTCCTCCTTTTGCTGCATCAACATGGGATCGGGGGTCGTCAGGCGTGAGGCTCGAATATCTGCGGTGCGGAGGCACGCCTCGAGATAGGCGAGCGCACCCGGCCCCAGTCGTTTGAGCAAGCCGGTGCTGCGTTCGGTCCAGCTTCGGCCCGTGGAGGGGGAAAGTCCCACCTGCGCGGGTGTAAGGCTCAGGCGTAGGGGGGGCAGGGTGTCGGTGGTGTCTGGATCCAGCCGCAAGGCGGGCAGCTCATCTCCTTCTCTCACCCCTCGAATGGGCAGCCCGCGTGTATCTCGGGCCTGGAACTCTTGATCGTCGGGGGTGGCATGTAGGCTCATCCGCACTTTTCCGTGATGAGAGGCCACCAAATACACCACCAGATCAAGCTGCTCTGGGGAGAGCGCCAGCAAGGACTTCTCGAGCGCCGTGGGCGTTGGAGGTGGGTCTCCCGGTGCGACTCCAGAGCTCGAGGTCGAGCTCAGACTGCCTGGCAGCTTCTGGTCCAGCGCCTTGAGCACCGCTTGCCACTTTCCCACCAGCGCCGGATGATCGGGCTGATGCTGCTGAAGCACCGCAAAGATGCCCAGCGCGGAGGCCAGCTCATGTCGGAATCCGGATCTGCGCTCCAGTCGTCGAGTGGTATGCTCGGAGCCTTTCCAGGGGGGATCTCCGGTCCAGAACTGACCGTGCTGAGTGCGATTCCAGGCGCTCGCGGGGGCTTTGGCCAGATCATGCCGCTCTGGACGCTCGGCGTGGCGGATGCTGCCTTGAAAGGCGGGGTGTGTTTTGCCCACATCGTGCCAGCGTGCGGCCAGCTCGAGAGCATGGCGGATCTCGGCGGGGAGGGCGAGGGCTTCTCCCAGCCGTTGGACTTCCGCCACCACCTCCTGACTATGGGTCGCCAGGGTCTTAAAGGCGTGGATGCTGAGCGGATCGTCGTTTTGGCTCTGCTCTTGAGGCAGTGGAGCAGATGGCTCCTGCGTGAATCCTGTCAGATCGGCTGCCGTCGGAGCGGCTGCCGTCGGAGCGGATGCCGTCAGATCGGCTGCCGTCAGATCGGCTGGAGGTGGCTCTGACGCACGCGGCGCCAGCAGCGAGAGCTGTTTGACGGAGGACTGTGCGCCGGTGGTGACGGTATTTACGGTCTTTACGGTGTTTACGGTGTTTACGGTCTTCGTGGGGCTGTTGGGCGGAGCCACCACGGGGACGGCTGTCTCGGACTTTAAGCTGAAGCCGCGCTCTGGCAGATAACCTCCGCTGCTGGCGGAGACCAAGATCACCCGTCCGGGGTAGATATCGTTGCGTCGCAGCGAGCGCCATTCGCCGCTGAGGAAGTCCCAGATCCAGGCTTGTTTGCGCTTGAGCAGGCTGGCGTCTTTTCCATACAGCCACTCTTGGGCCTTGAGGAACGGAACGGGGCACAGCTCCTCCCGTGAGGGCTGGAGGTTTTCGGGGGGTGTTTTGCCTTCGACCTCTCGCCAGAAGACCTGTACATCTCGCTCGTCGCCGGAGCGGATGAAGCGGCTGACGTCGATATCGGCCCCGGTGAGGTCGGGGGTGGTATCAAACAGCTCCCACCACTCTTGCCGAAGCAGAATGGTCGTGGGGGCGTAGGGGTACAACTGCTTGCGGAGGGGCGCTGAGAGCTGTGCTTCAAACTGCTCCAGACTGCGGGGTGAGACCTCCTGGAGTGTGGAGCAGGCGTGCTCGAGGGCGGCGAGCAGGGCATCTCGGCTGTAGGGGGCGGCTTGGCGGTCGTCTTTGGGGGCGTGGTTGAGGACCACCACCTCGGCTTTTCCGCCGAAGCGGGCGGCGCGACCAAAACGCTGGACCAGGGAGGGCCAGGGGGCAAGCTCGGTGAGAAGGCAGCCTGCGCTGATGTCTACGCCTGCTTCGATGACTTGAGTGGCCACCAAGATGCGGCTGGTGTGGGGGCTGCCCGCTGAGCGGTGGAGAAACTGCGACACCCAAGAGGCGCGCTCGGCCCCTCGATAGCGGGAGTGGACCAGCCTCAGCTCGACCTCGCTGGATTTTTTCTGCTTCTGAAGCTCTTTTTGGAGCGCATCGAAACACTCGAGGGCTTTTTCGACGGTATTCACCACCAAGAGGGTGAGTTTTCCGTGAGCGCCGCTGGGGAGCTGTTCATGTTTTTGGAGGGTGAGCTCGGCGTAGCGGGAGGGTTCTGCCAGGGGGACCACCGAGAGCGGCTTGTGTACCTCCCACAGACCTGCTTGTTGTTCGGCGGGGGGAATGCTGAGCGGCTGGCGGAGCGAGGCCATCAGGCCAGCGGTATCGGCGGACTGGAGCCAGGAGGGCTGGAGGGTGGCGCTCATCCACCAGCTAAAGGTGGGCTTAAAGCCTCGACCGGCCTCTGAGTCTTCGCTGCGGAACTGCTGGAGCTGCGCGGAGGTGGAGAGCCCTACATCCATGAGCTGGACCTCATCGAGCACCCACAGGGCGTCTTGGGAGAGCAGGCCGAGCTCGATGGGCCAACGAGGGCGAGATGCGGCATATCCTCGGTTGAGGGCGCGTGAGAGCAGCATATCCTGAGTGCCGATGAGGATGCGGTTGTGCTCGGGTTGGAGGTGCCATGCATCGGTATTGTGACCGCCCATGAGCAGGTGGGCCTGTACGGGGCTCTCTGGGAGGAGCACTGCGAGGCGGCGGAGCCACTCTGAGATCTCGCGGTGGGTTTGTTCGACCAAGACGCGCATGGGGAGGCAGAAGACCAAGCGGCGGGGCCAAGTGGGGTCTTGTCGCACGACACGATTCCAGAGCCACGCGAAGACCACCCCGGCGGTTTTGCCAAAACCGGTGGGAATGCGGATCAGCCGGTTTTGGATGGAGGGGTCGAGGGCGAGCTCCTCCTGCCAGCGATGGGGTGGTTTTGGATTTCTTTCGCCGTCTGGGGTGTGGAGGCGTGCGAAGAAGTTGGAGAAGTTAATGGTCGGCTGCACGCGGTAACTCCTTGCGAAAGTGTAGGCTTAGCGACAGAGGCTGATGACTGCGCGATACCATCATGAAGAGTTGTAACTTCAGTTACGAAATACTATAGAACTTACAAAAATATGACAAGCAGAGAATTTAGATAACGATAGATGTTTGTAAGTCATGAATATCACGAGACAGTCAAACTGTCACAGATGTGTGGCTGGAAAAGAGAGGGGAGTGGTCCTCACCTTTTACCCATCCGCGAGGGCCCTTTATCCTCACTCACCGCGAGCATCGCGGAGCCCTGGAGGGCTATCGAGAGGGTGGCCGCACCATCCTTGAAGGCAAAAGCCTTGAGCATCTGTGCCTTTTTCCGTGTGCGAGAAGCGCAGACCTGGGGTCTTTACCACTACTGCGACCGACAAAGCCTTGACACTCAGGTGTCACGAAGGTAGAATATGCGACGTCCCGGGGAGTGGAGTTAGCATCTCGATAATAACGCAGTAACACCTGTTCCAGACAAGATGTCCCTCCTCTAAATGCTTGTCCCTGGTCGTGTTCACTTCATGGAAAGGGCTGTCCATGTCATTTAACGTCGGTGATCAAGCGGTTTATCCGGCGCACGGTGTGGGGTTAATTCAAGGGATCGAGAATCGAGAAATTGCCGGGAAGAAACAAACATTCTATATTTTGAGAGTGCTAGAGACGGGTATGACCATCATGGTCCCGACTACCAACGCCGACGCCATCGGTATGCGGGCCGTGGTAAAAGATGCACAGGTCGATGAGGTCTACGAAGTGCTTCGTCAGCGCGACATCGTGCTGGAAACGCAGACCTGGAATCGCCGCTATCGCGACTATATGGGCAAGATCAAAACCGGCTCCCTCGTGGAAGTCGCCAAAGTGCTCCGCGATCTGTCCTTGCTCCGAAACGACAAGCCGCTCTCCTTCGGTGAGCGCAAAATGCTCGACACCGCTCGAAACCTGCTGGTCAAAGAGCTGAGTGTCGCCCTCAAAACGGCTGAAGAAGCCGTGGAGAACGAGCTACACGGCATCTTCCAAGATGCCATGCCGACCGCGTGACCCAGCGTCGCGCAGCACCCGCAAGGGGAAGCTGGCGCGCTTCCTGACGCGCCAAACCCCACGCTGGTGGTCTTCTAATACAGGAGAGCCCGGCTCCACTCTAGGCAGCCGGGTTTTTTCGTTTATATTGTGTGCGATTGAGCGAGGCGGATATGACATTAGCCTGCCTCGTCCCCACAATGGGGGATGGCCGTCGGCAGCAAGCCAGACATCGCAAGATTTATCAGCTCCTCGACGACCAGCCGCTTCTGGCGCATACCCTGGCCCGTCTGGAGCAACATCCCGGCATCGATGCCATCTTCCCCATCGCCCTGCCGGAAGAAGTCGGCTTCGTGCGGGCGCTCGTCGCTCAGCGGCTCGGGCGCTCCAAAGTGGTGGATGTGCTCGAAGGGCGCCTGCTTCGGCAGGACTTTATGCAGCAAGCCTTGCTGCGCATCGGGCCAGCATATGACCTGGTGATGATCCACGATGGCTGTCGTCCGCTCGTCTCCGCCGAGCTGATCAGCCGCGTGATCGCAGCAGCAGAAGTGCATGGGGCAGCGGTCTCGACCGTCCCCACCTATGATACCCTCAAAGCCGTCAGCCGTGAGAGCTTCATCACCCAGGGCATCGAGCGGCGGCGGTTGCGGATCCTTCAGACCCCTCAGGTCTTTCGGTACGATATGCTCGCGCGCGCCTACGCTCACGCCGCACGCGAGAACTTTTACGGCAGCGACGAGGTGCAGCTCGTCGAACGCCTGGGTGAGCGAATCAAAGGGGTGCCCGGAAGTCACCTCAACCTCTACGTCGCCACCCGCGAAGATGTGGCCCTGGCCCGCGCGCTCCTCAAATTGGAGCCCGAGAGCCTCGACCCCGAGCCCGGCGATGTTACTGAAAGCGATGGCGGTCAACGTCAGCAGCGCGAGAAGGAGTGAATCGACCCATGAAGGTAAAGCTACTGTTTAACCTGGACCTCTCGGACAGGCTCGTAGTGGCCGAGGCGCGCAATTTCCTCTTCAACTACCTCTTCGCGCGCCATCATCATGGACAGCTCATGCTGCGTCTGGATGCCCTGCCCGAGCAGGAAGCCAGCTTCTCCACCTTTCAGGAGCTGGTCCGTTGGATCGGAATCGATCTGGACGCCGAGCAGGAAGCCGACAAAACACGACCCATTCGGCGCTCCGAGCGTCTCCCGGATTATTCCGCCTACGCTCATAAGCTGATCGAAAAACACTTGGCCTATCGATGCTTCTGCTCCCGTGAGACCCTGCGCGATATGACCAACGCCCAGAAAATCCACGGCCAGACCCCTCGCTATGACCAGCGATGCCTGCGCATCTCCGGGCCAGACCGCGAGAACCTTCTCGCCAAAGGCACCCCCTATCAGATCCGGCTCCGAAAGCCCGAAGTGGTCAGCGAAGTCCATGACCTCGTCCGAGGCCGTATGGTGTTCGATACCAACGATGTGGCCGATCTCATCATCTTGCGCTACGACGGCACCCCCGGAACCGCCCTCGCCAACGTGGTCGATCATCACCTCTTGGGCATCACCCACGTCATGCGCGGCGACCGACACAAGGCCGAGACCCCCCGCGAAGCCTTCTTGCGCCAAGCCTTTGACCTCAAGTCCCCGGAGTACGTGCATCTCCCCCTCATCCTGGGTGAAGATCGTTCCTTGCTCTCCGAGCGGCATGGCGACAAATACTTCGACGAGTACCGCAGCCGTGGGTATATGCCCGACGCCCTGCTCAACTACCTGCTCGAGCACGGTCTCAACCGGCCCGTCGAAGAGCAGCCCGTGTTGCGCTCCCTCGGACAGATGATCAAGCTCTTTAAGCTCGACGATGTTCAGCTCAACCCCTCCATCTGGCAGGTCGAGAAGCTCAACGATCTCAACCGGAAAGCCCTGGAGAAGTTCAAAGACGATGCCCTGGCCCAGCTCTTGGCCCCCTACGTCGCCAAAGAAGGCCATGACCTCTACGCACGCGGAGACGCCTGGGCCCGCGAGTTTGTGGCCGCCATCCGGCCCAGCCTCAAGACCCTCTCCGACGTCAAAGAGTCGGTGGAGATCTTTTTTGCCGACAAGATCACCCCCGATAAAAAAGGGCAGACCCTGCTCAAAGACCCCGACGCCAAGAAGGTCGTCGAGACCCTCGAAGCCGCCATCGAGAAGGTGTCCAACGTCACCTCCGACAACTACCGTGACCTCCTGGACGCCGCCCGCTCCAGTGTGGCCGCCAAGAGCAAAGCCCTCATGGTCATCCGCGTCAGCCTCACCGGACGCGAGATCGGTCCTGACTTCGTCAATCTGTTCTCTCTGCTCGGTAAGCAGAGGCTCCTGTCGCGCCTGGAGAACGCGCGGCGTTACATCCCCAAAGGCATGAAGAAGGAAAGCTGATGGCACTGCGCATCTGTAATACTCGCACCGGTCAGAAAGAAGTCTTTGAACCCCTCAACCCCGGCAAGGTGGGCATGTACGTCTGTGGCGTCACCACCTATAACCTGTGTCACATCGGACATGGACGGGCCTCGGTGGTCTTTGACGTCATCTACCGCGAGCTGATGCGCCGAGGTTTTCAAGTCACCTACGTGCGAAATTATACCGACGTAGACGACAAGATCATCGACCGAGCCCACAAAGAAGGCTCCACCCCCGAAGCCATCGCCGATAAATACGTCGAAGCCACCCGGGTCGATATGGAAGCACTCGGCTGCTTGCCGCCCTCCCATACCCCCCGTGTGACCCAGCACATCCCCGAGATCATCCAGATCGTGGACCAGCTTGTGCAGCGAGAGCATGCCTACAACCTGCCCAACGGCGATGTCTACTTCTCCGTGGAGTCCTTTGAGCCCTACGGCGCGTTTTCGGGCCGCAACATCGACGACCTGCGGGCAGGCGCGCGCGTAGAAGTCAACGAGCTCAAGCGGAGCCCGGTGGATTTTGCCCTCTGGAAAGGCGCTCGTCCCGGAGAGCCCCGCTGGGAGAGCCCCTGGGGTGCTGGACGTCCCGGCTGGCATATCGAATGCTCCGCCATGTGCTCCCACTATCTCGGCCAGACCTTTGATCTGCACGGCGGAGGCTCCGACCTCATCTTCCCCCATCACGAGAATGAGATTGCCCAGTCCGAAGCCGCCAACGGTCAGACCCTGGCCCGCTATTGGATGCATAATGGCATGATCACCGTCAATCAAGAGAAGATGTCCAAGTCGCTCAACAACTTCTTCACCATTCGAGACGCCCTCGAACGCTTCCACCGAGAGTCCTTGCGGATGTTTTTGCTCTCCACTCAGTATCGGAACCCGGTCGATTTCAGCAACGAGAGCCTCGAAGTGGCCGAAGCCGGACTGGAGCGGCTCTATAATGCCCTGGCGCAAACCCAGAAGCAGCTCAGCCGAGACAAATCCGCCCGAGGAGACGCCGTGCGAGACATCCTGCGTGGAGACCTCACCGCAGCCCTGGCCGCCGCGCCCTGGCAGCACAAAAATGCACCCTTCGACTTTGATCGAGCACGGCTCAACGCCGACGAAAAAGAGCTGCTCAAGCTCACCGAGCATACCCTGAGCCAGATCGACGAGGCGATGGACGACGATTTTAATACCGCACGGGTGCTGGGCCATCTGTTTGAGCTGGCTCGAGGCATGGGGCGGTTTATGGTACGGCAGCCGAAAGGCAGCGCCTTTGCTGCACCGGTGCTGACGGCGGCTCAAGTGGTGCTCCAGGGCTATAGCCAGCAGGTGTTGGGGGTGCTCAACGAGAGCCCCGAAGCCTTCCAGCGAGACCTCAACACCCGACGGCTCAAGAACCTGCCGATCACCGAAGCCGAAGTGCTGGCCCTCATCGAAGCGCGTAGGCAAGCCCGCGCCGCCAAAGACTGGGCCGAGTCCGACCGGCTACGAGATGCCATTCTGAATGCGGGCATCGCCGTCGAAGACAGTCCCGAAGGCACCTTGTGGAAGGTGATGTCTCGCCAAGCCCCGCCCGAGTTATGATCCTGCACCTCCTCTGATCCTCTTTTAAGATCTTCTGTAAGGTTATCGCGTCATCCTTCCGCTAATCTCAGTGCAGAGGATTTTGCCGACCATATCACCGGCGATTTATTTCAAGTCACGATTGACACAAGAGACAGATCTTGAATACTCTGTCAGGCAGCAGCCAGACAGGGAACGATGGAAATGACTCCAAAGGGTGGGTGCGCATGGGTCTGAGCCGAGAAGAGATCGAAGAAGTCAAACGCCAGCATCTTCAGCAGCTCGAGCAGCTCGAAGCCGCCCGTGCGCACAAGAGGGCCAGCCAAGATCCGGCAGAGAGTAATGTCTCTCCCGAAGACGAGCAGGAAGCCCGCGAGCGTGAGCAGGAGCGCATCCGTAACGAAGTCTCCGAGCAGTTTTATCGCAAGAAGGGCTTCAAGCGGTACGTGGACCATCGAGGCCGGGTGTTGTGGCTTCCGCCGGAGGAATACGCGCAGCGCATCGAAAAACGACGGCGCAACCGAGCCAAAACCGGCGGCGATCCGATCTTCATGGCCAAAGTTCAGCAGACCGTCATTTATGTGCTGGTGGCCCTGACCGCACTGGTGGCGGGCTTTTTTCTGGCACGATGATGAATACCCCCACGGCGTCTCAGCGTTTCCCTCACCTGCCTCAACCTCCGACCTCTGAGCGTGCATCCCCCCTTACGATCCTGCTGGATCGGATATTGAGCCTTGCCAAAGAGCTGCTTCGCCCGCTGCTGGTGTTGATGCTCTTTGTGGGCCCTCTCGCCGCAGAAGGATATTTTCCCAGCACTGCCTGGCTGATCGAGAGCCTCTTGTGTGTGCTCCTGGGCTCCTGGCTGGCCGTGAGGTGGGCGGCTCCGGTGCCCGCGCCGATTCCGCTGGGAGGATTGCGCTGGCCGTTGCTCCTGCTGGTGCTCCTGCCGGTGGTCCAGCTCATCCCCTTGCCGATGGCCTGGCTCGTCGAGCTCTCTCCGCTGAGAGCCTCCCTGGTTGCCCAGAGTTTCTCTCAGCTTGATCCGGCCCTTTTCCCGAGCTGGGGCACCCTGAGCTTTGCTCCCGAGCGCACCCTCAAGAGCCTGTTTCGATTGATCCTGGGGATTGGTTTTTTCCTGCTCGTGCGCGATCTCATGCGTGAGCGAGCCGCGCGTCGGAGTCTGATTCATACCCTCTTACTGGCGGGTGTGGTGCAGGTGCTGGTGGGGCTGGGTCAGCGGCTGCTCGACGCGGAGAGTGTGTTGTTTGTGGAGTCCTGGCGGGTGGGGAATTTTCCATTTTTTGGCACGTTCCTCAATAAAAACCGCAACGCCATGTACTTCAACTACCTGTGGCCGGTTTCCCTGAGCTTGGTGATCGAGAGTTTTATTCGTCCGCACGACGAGCAGCGCGATCATCAGAAGGGGTTTCGCAGACCTGGGCGTGGCTGGTTGGGCTGGCCCTTTTATCTGCTCCTGAGCCTGCCCTTGTTGAGTGGTGTGCTGTTTTGTCGCTCGCGGGCGGCCTGGGGTGTGGCCCTGGTGTGTGTGGTGAGCCTCGGTGTGTTGGGACTGGCGCGACGAGGCCAGCCTCGAGCAGCACTTGGCCTGTGGGCGGCGTTGATGAGCGGCTTGGCGGCGGTGACGGCGTTCTTCTGGCAGCCGATCCTGAGCCTGCTGAGTGGGTTGGCAGAAAAATCCACCGACCTGCCTCGACCGGCCTTGTGGAGCGCGACCCTGGAGCTGGTGCGAGAGCATGTGCTCACCGGGGTGGGATTGGGGGCCTTTGGCAGCGCATTTGGACCATACAATCCGCAGCGGAGCTTCAGCCGAGTGGCCTATCCCGAGAATCTCTACCTGGAGCTGATCTCAGAGCTGGGTGTGGTGGGGCTCCTGGCGCTGGTGTGGCTGGGGGTGGCGGTGGTGCGGCTTTTGTTGCAGCGACAAGCCTGGGTCGCGCGCACGGGAAAAAAAGCAGTGCCGGGGTTGATGGTGGTGCTGCTGGCGGTGCTCCTGCATGGCCTGACCGAAGCACCGCTCGGAGGATATGGCCTGCTCTTGACCGTGGCGGCCCTCGCGGGGTTGTTGCTGGCCACGTTGGAGGATGGTGGATATGCTTCCTTCGATCCGGCATTGCGGTATGGCAACCCGCCGCTGAAGGTGAGCCTGCCCTTGCTGGCCGTGCCCGTGGGGGTTTTGCTCTCCTTGAGCCTCAACCTGGGCAGCTACGTGGAGCAGCAGGCGGAGCTGGCGGTGGCACGAAAAGCCTTACTCGGCGAGTATGAACGTTTGCAGCAGGCGATGCGCTGGGCACCACTTTCTCCGAAGCCGGTGACGTGGCTGGGAGCCTTGAAGCTCCAGCAAGTGCAGGAGCTCACCACCGGAGTGGGGCTCACCCCCGACGAGATTCAATCGGTGCTGAGTCAGATCCGCGAAGACGACGACGCCGAGCAGCTTCTCAGTCGCGCATTGGTGCTGGCCCCTCTGGAGAGTACGGCCCAGCGGCTCCTCTCGCGTGTGCTCCTGCTCAAGGGTGAAGTGCCTCGGGCGGTGGCTTTGGCGCGAGAAGCTCAGCGGGTGCAGCCGACGGACTATCGAAATCCGCTCCAGCTTGGACGTCTGTTGGTGACACAGCCTCAGCGTGAAGAAGGATTTGCGTATCTGCGTCAAGGGCTGGCCCAGGTGCCTTTGGAGGCCAGCGAGAGTACCCTTCAGCAGCTCACCCCGCTGTTGAGGAAGCTGCCTCAAGCCAGTACGCGCCTGCTGAGTCCGGATCAGCCCTGGTGGATCACCTACGACGTGGGGCGTTGGCTGGAAGCTCAGAAGTATAAAGCCCTGGCCAAGCCGTGGTATCTCCAGACCTTGCGGGGAGATCCGCCGGAGTCTTCCCGTGCTCAGTGGATTGGCAACTTTGGTGTGCAAGAGAAAGATCCAGTGCTGATCCATGCAGCCGTGGCTCACCTCGAGCGGCTCTTTCCTGAAGTGGACTTGATCCCCCTCTTTAAAGCCGAAGCTGCCTTACTCGAAGGAGACGTGACACGAGCGGTTCAAGTGCTCGACGAGGGGGCCCATCGTGCCCGAGCGCCCCATCTGATCCGCATGCGAGCAGCCCAGCTCCTGTCCAGTCACGGTCAACGAGAAGAAGCCGAGCAGCGCCTGAAGGCCCTGCGGACTCAGCACCCGTATAACTTTCAGATCTTGATGGCCTTAGCGCGCCAGCTCCAGCAGGATAAGACCCGGTGGAATGAAGCCGCCAGTCTCTTGCGAGAAGCCAGCCGAATCTCCTCGGTGAAAGAAGAGCCCCTGTATTATCTGTGGCGCTTGCATATGGACATGGGGGTCGAAGAAGCAGCGGTGCAGGATCTCCAGGCGTGTTTGGCCTTGCCCTCCGCACCGTTGTGCAGCGCCGGAGCAGGAGAGCAGGCCCTGAGAGCTGGAAACCTCGTCGAAGCGCGGCGGTTCCTCGAACGTTCCCTGCTTGAGCGCCCGGGCGTCCCCGAAGTGGAGCAGCTCCTCGAGCGGGTCGCCGCTCAAGAGCGCCAAGCACCCACCCCCCGTACCCCATGAGCGCATGCGAGAGCAGAGCACAAACGGGTGAAGCGGGTGTAAGGTTTTAAGCGGCACATGCCGCACACATCCTGTAAGTATGGCCTCTCCTCCTGCGCCGAGGAGAGTAAAGAGTGGAGCGCGGCTCAATCCTTCGCAGGCTGAGCCTCACTTCCCTGATATAATCCGTGCAGTGCATACTCCCTTCAAGAGAGGCGGGCGGTAATATGGCGGAGAATAACACCCTCACAGAGATACGTCTGGTGGACTACTGGCGAGTCATCGTCCGGCGGAAGTGGATCATTGGTCTCTTCACGGTGCTCGTGACCGGGACAGCAACCTTTACCACCGTGCGACAGCCCAAAGAATACATCGCCACCACGGTGCTCCACATCGACATGGCGCCCCCTCGGGTGGTGGACTGGGACGAGTCCGCGACGAGCCAGCCACGCGCGCTGGAATATCAAGCGTTCTATAATACCCAGTATCAGATCATCAACAGTCGCAGCGTGAAGTCCAAGAGCATCGAGAAGCTCCGCCAAGACTATCAGATCACCGACTGGGACAACGCCGACGATCCTGTGGCGGCCTTCTCCGATGGCATGATCGTCACCGCCGTCAAGGATACCCGCTTGGTCAACATCGGCTATCTGCACCGCGATCCGGGGAAAGCTGCCATCATCGCCAACACCATCGCAACGGTCTACAAAGACGAAAACATCCGCCGGAAGATCGAGACCGCCCAAAACAATGAGAAGTGGCTCTCCGATCAGGCTCAGGTCTACCTCGAGCGTAAAAAGGTCAGCGAGCAGAGCTTGCTGGAGTACCGGCGCAAAGAAGGTTTGTTGGCGTTTGCCGACAAAAACGATCTGGTCCAGAAGAACTTGGCCAACATCTACGATCAGTATACCCAGGCGCGCAGCGAGCGCATCGCCCTCGAGAACAACTATAACCTGGTGATGACCCTCCAGAAGAAGGGCGACACCGATGCCCTGATTGCGCACTTCTCGACGGGCACCCTCAACAGCCTCAAGGACCAGTATAACCAAGCGGACAGCGAGTATAAATCGATGTCCGAGCGTTACTTGCCCAAATACCCGAGCATGTTGCAGCTCGACGCGCAGCGAAAGAGCCTCTCCGAAAAGATTCAGGAGGAGCTGCGACGGCTGATCAAGGGCAAAGAGGCCGAGTTCATGCTCGCCAAGAGCAAAGAAGACGCCCTTCAGGTCGAGTTTTCTCAGGCCAAAGCCGACGCCGCCGCCGTGGAAGAGCGGCTGGTACGTGCGCAGCAGCTCTCCAACGACGTGGAGACCAATCAACGATTCTACAACTCGCTGAATAAACGTTCGGTAGAAACCGACTTGGTGAGCTTGCTGAAGAACTCCAACATCGAAGTGATCGACGCGGCGAGCTCGCCGGTGTATCCGTCTCGGCCCAACGTGCGCTTGAACGTGCTGCTGGCCTTGATGGTGGGCCTGGGAGGTGGCATCATCATCGCCTTTGGGGTGGAATACCTGGATAAGACCTTCAAGTCACCCGACGAAGTGGAAGCCTACCTCTCGATGCCGCTCCTGGGCCTGCTGCCCGAGCTGGCGGTGGAAGGCGAAAACTTCAAGCGAGATACCTTTGTGTTCCGCAATCCGAAATCGACGATTGCCGAGTGCTGCCGCGCCATTCGGACCCGGATTGTTCACATCAACCCGGATCGACAGATTCGCACCCTGCTGGTGACCAGCGGCTCGCCCCGCGAAGGTAAGTCCACGGTGGTGGTCAGCTTGGGAACCACGATGGCCCTGGCCAACCAGCGCACCTTGATTGTGGACACCGACCTGCGTAAGCCACGCCTCCACCACGCCTTTGGAGCAACCCTCGAGAAAGGACTGACCTCCATCATCGACCACAACATGCCCTACGAAGATGCCATCAGCCCGACCGAGGTGCCGAACCTGTTCATCCTGCCCTGTGGGCCGATTCCGGCAAATCCGGCAGAGCTGCTCGGCAGTCCACGCTTCCGCCAGGTGATGCAGGAGCTGCAAGACCGCTTCGACTTCATCATCTACGACTCGCCGCCGTGTATCGCAGTGACCGACGCGGTGGTGCTGGCCACCCGAACCGATGGGGTGATCTTTGTGATCAAGCAGGGCTCCACCACCAAAGACGCCGCGCGCGAAGCTCAACGTCGGCTGGGAGACCTGGGCGAAAACCTCCTGGGCTGCGTGATGAACAACGTCAACATCGAGCGAGATACCTACGGCTATCGATACTACTATTATCACTACTACGGTGAGGAGACGGCATAATGGCGGCCTCCAGCTCCAAGAGCAGAGCCGGTGAGCGGCTGGCGCGCTGGGTGAGCCCGGATGGAGGGACCGATTCAGCCCTCCGCATGCTCCAGGCGCTGAGCTTGGCGGTGGTGGGAGTGGTGGTCGGTCAGCTCATGGCGACTGGCGCCCTGCCCATCAAAGCGCTGCTGCTGCTGGCACCGTTTATCCTGGCGGGTATTGTGATCTTGGCCCGCTATCCGATGTTGCTGGCCTATCTGCTGCTGCCGATCTTTTATACCAATGCCGAAGGTGTGTTTGGGCTCAAGACCGGCCTGCCGACCGGTGTGGCCTTGTTTGCCCTGAGCTTGGGGTATTATCTCATCCTGGCCTTCACCAACAACCTGAAGATCCTGCTGCACTTGAGCAGTAAGCTCTTCTTCCTGTTCTGCGTGGTGGCCACCTTCCAAGTCTCGTTGATGCCCGACCGTCACGAAGGGCACTACGAAGACTGGATTCGTAACATGCTCTACACCCTGAGCGCATTTTTTATGTCCCATCTGCTGCTGACCACTCGGGAGCGGGTGGAGAAGCTGGCCGTGATCCTCACCTGGACCGGTACTTTCCTGGCGGTGGTCAACATCATCGAGTTTTTTGACCGAGGTTTGATCAACCTCTCGGTGACTCCGACGCGCTCGGCGGGGCTGCTGATGAACGCCAATCCGTCGGCAGCGGCCATTTTGGCAGCCTATTGGATCAGCTATTTTGCGCCGCAGCGGTTCTTGCTGATCAAGCGGCTGATCATGTTTGTGGGGATTTATACCACCTTCTCCCGCGCAGGTTTGATCCTGTACTTCGGGATTCTGTTTTATCTGGAGATCTTTGCTCAGCGGCTCAACATGCGGCGCTTGGTGTTAAGCCTGAGCTTTATTGCCCTGGTGGTGGTGATGGCCTCCTTCGGACGGGTGTTGGTAGAAGCCACCAACGATCCGATGGTGGCCAAGACCTATACTCGAGTGGTCAATATTGTCGAAGGAAACTTCGACGACGCCTCGAGTGCTCAGCGGCGGCGGGTGATTCCGCTCCAGTTTGAGCGGTTCAAAGAACGTCCCCTCTTTGGCTGGGGTGCCGGAGCGGCGGGTGGAGAAGACTCCCCGCACAATCAGCTCCTGCTGATTGCGGTGGAGCAAGGACTCTTGGGGGTGCTGCTCTTTGTGATCTTCACCACCAGCATGGTGGCCGAGATCCTCCGCATGCCGAAGAGTCCCATCCGCTCACAGCTCATTGCCCTGTATTTGTTTCAGGTCGGAAATATGGTATTCTCGCATAACCTGATGACCTTCCGCTTTTTCACGCAGGCGTTTGCGTTATTGTGCATCATGCCGGTCGTCTATCGACTGGCCGAGCAGCCACGGGTGGCGGGTGAGACCACGACCTCTCCTGCGCTCCCGGTATGGAAGCTGAGAGGGAGCGGCTCAGCTCCGACGCGGTTGCTGGAGCGTGGGTCGAATGTGGCCTCGACCGCTCCTGTCCTTCACCCGGGAGGTGCAGAGACATGACCACCTATTTATTCACCTTCTTGATCCCGCTGTGTGCGGCGCTGGTGCTGACCCCGCTGGTGCGCATGCTCGCCATTCGGATGGGCGCGGTGGATCAGCCGGATGCACGCCGGATTCATGTGGTGCCAACCCCTCGGATGGGAGGCATTGCCGTTGCGCTGGCCTTTACCGTGCCGCTGGCCTTACTTTATTTTCATCCCAACAAGCTGCACGACTCCTTTTTTCGCGATCCGTCTCTGTTGTGGGGTTTAGGGCTGGGTGGCGTGATGATCTTGGTCTTGGGCATCTACGACGACATCAAAAATGCGCGTCCGCTGCTCAAGCTGCTGGTGCAAGGGTTGATTGCCGTGCTCTGTTACAAGCTCGGCTTTCAGATGGACTTCGTGGGCACACCCTTTGACGGTGATGTGATTCCCCTCGATCTCTTGAGCTTGCCCATCACGGTCTTGTGGGTGGTGGGGGTGATCAACGCGGTGAACCTGATCGATGGGGTGGATGGTCTGGCCTCCGGTGTGGCGTTTTTTGCCTGTGTGACCTTGTTTGTGATCTCCACCGCAGGCGGAACCATCAACCACATGTCGGCGCTGATCACAGCGGCCCTGGCGGGAGCGCTCCTGGGGTTTTTGGTGTTCAACTTTAATCCTGCCACCATCTTCTTGGGTGATACCGGGAGCATGTTTCTCGGATTTATCCTGGCCATGACCTCTATTCAGTGTACAAGCAAGCGGTATACCGCTGTGTCGATTCTCATCCCCGCGATGGCGTTGGGCCTGCCCTTGCTCGATACCGGCTTGGCGATGGTGCGCCGAGCGGTCACCGGACGCCCCATCATGAGTGCCGACCGGCATCACATCCATCATCGGCTGCTGTATCGAGGGCTCTCTCAGCGTCAGACCGTGCTGACCTTGTATGGACTGTGTGCCATGCTCTCGGCGGTGAGCATCTCGACGGCGTATTTGCAGAGTCGAGGCATCTTGACGGTGTTATTTATCGCCCTGGTGGTGATGATGGTGCTGCTGGTGCGCTATATGCGGATCGGGGAGCTGATCCGGGATGAGTGGAGGCAGCTCTTTCAAGGAGGGCTTTTTACCGCCGTTCAAGGCATCACCAGCCAGCTCATGACGGTACGACAGCAGCTAGAGGGGGCCGGGACATTGCCCGAAGTCTGGCATGCCCTTCAGCCCCTGGTGAGAGGGCTCTCGTTGGCTCGCCTCTCGCTGGAGGTGCGACAAGAGCCTCACGGTGAGCCCTGGAAAGAAGAGCTGCTCAGCGCCACGCCGCTGGAGCCCGGTCAGCCAGTGACGGTCCTGCCCATCGAGCTGATGGACGGTGAGCAGCATCGGGTGGCCACCTTACAGCTCGCCTGGGTGCAGGACAACGCGGGCCTGCGCATCGAGCTGATGAGGCTGTATGTGGAGTGTCTTCGGGAGGGCCTCACCCGTGCGTGCCAACGCGCGCTCGCGGGAGAAGTGACGCTGGCGACACCTCGGAGCTTGGTGACCTCTGCGGAGCCTATTTCGTCCACGCTGGAGCCCGGTGCGGCTCAAAAACCCCTCTGACGTCCTGCCATCGTGTCATTGCTCACATGTTTGTGTTAACCAACCCCGAGTGCATCCAAAAACCGATACCAGGCGATCAGCACCGACACGTAGACCGTGTGCAGGCCGTGCAGGGGGATGGGCTGGATCTGCGTCAACGGCAGCGGCAGCGGTGAGCCCTGAGGGTCCAGCAGATGTTCGGCCAGCCGTCGTCCCATGCTGGTGGCCAAACCCACTCCTCGTCCATTGTAGCCCACACAGGCGAGTACGCCCGGCGCGGGACGGTGGAGATGAGGCATAAAGTCGCGGGTGAGCCCCACACGACCAGCCCAGCGGAACTCAAACGAGGTGCCCTTGAGCACCGGGAACATCTGATAGACCGAGCGGTCGAGGTGAGAGAAGTCTTCAGGGCCTTTGGGTTCGCGGAAGGGGCCACGGCCACCCATGATGAGCCGACCTGCGGCATCCACGCGAAAGTAACGCAACACACGCCGCGTATCAGACACCGACGCACCGCCGGGCAGGACATGTTTTCGCTGGCTCTCCGTGAGCGGAGGTGTGGCGAGCTGGAAGCTGTTGGCGGCAATCAAGGTCTGCCGAAGCTGAGGCCAGAGCTCGTCGGTGTAGGCATTGGTCGCCAGCAATACCTGCTCGGCGTCGAGGCTCGCGCCGGTGCTGAGGTGGAGTCGCCAGCGGGTGCCGATGGGCTCCAGCTTGATCACGCGGGTCTGGCCGTGAACCTGAGCGCCTGCTTGAAGGGCTGCTCGAGCCAGCCCTCGTGCATACGCCAGTGGGTTGAGATTGGCGGCTCTTGGATCCAGCCAGCCGCCGGGATAAAAATCGCTCCCGAGCCATTGTGTCATGCCGTCACGGTCGAGCACTTGGGCGGCGACCCCACGCGCTTGCCACTGTGCGGCTCGTTTCTGGATGGTACGGACAGCCACCTCATCGTGTGCGGCTTGGATCCACCCAGATCGGCGTGCATCACAGGCGAGCTGCTCTTGAGCGATGAGCTGAAAAACTTCCTCCACGGTGCCGCTGAAGAGGTCGATGAGCTGCTGACCTTGCTCCTGCCCGAACAGGCGGAGGAGGTCATCGGGATCGTATTTCCAGCTTGGGATGACTTGGCCACCGTTGCGACCGGATCCACCAGCACCCGGCTCGAGGGCGTCGAGCACACGGACACTCACCCCCTTCCGAGTGAGGTGCAGGGCCGCGCAGAGTCCGGTATAACCGGCGCCTACGATGGCAATGCTGGTGGTGGTATTTTCTGTGAGGGCGGGTGTGGCAGGTGCGGGGGGCGCGCCTGCCAACCAGGGAGACGGAGGAAGTGGCGTCAGGAGCATGGGGCGTGCCTCAGTCCATATTTTCGTAGGTGACGGTGTAACGTTTGTCGCAGGTGGTGCCACTCTTATAACGGATCTCCATCCAGTAGTCGCCGCCGTCTTCGGGGCCGGAGACGCCTTGCACCCGGATGGACTCATTGGCGTTGCCGCTGTTTTGGGAGGCTGCCTTCTGGGTGATCTTGACCTCATCGGTGTTGGGGTCTTCCCAATACAGGATCAGGTCGTAGTCGGAGCCCGCAGGGATATTGGTCAGATCGATCTGGAGATAGAACTGATCGGGTCCGATGCCGGTCTGGTCGTTGAGCAAGATGTGGAAGAAGTCGGCCACATCCGCTGCACCATGAATGGAGGCGGTGAAGGTGTTGGTGACCGGAGTGCCGATGCCACCGTCTCGGTCGCCGAAGTCGTGGGCAGTCTGGAGGGTGTTGTTGGTCTCGTATTCATCCCAGAACTCTTCATCGATGAGGCCATCGCCGTTGTCGTCGAGGCCATTGCAGAGCTCGGGTACGCAGGCGTCTCCGATGCCGTCGCCGTCGGAGTCGGTTTGGGCGGGGTTGGAGTCCTCGGGGCAGTTGTCGCAGGCGTCGCCCACGGCGTCTCCGTCGAGGTCGGATTGGTTGGGGTTACTTTTGCTGGGGCAGTTGTCGCGGCAGTCGGCAAAACCGTCTTTATCGGCATCGGCGAGTCCGTCATCGGCGATGCCGTCGCAGTCTTGGTCTTTGCCGTCGCAGAGCTCCGCAGCACCGGGGTAGACGGTGGAGTCGGATTCGTTGCAGTCGCCTTCGCAGTCGGTGACGTCGTCGCGGTCGGCGTCTTCGCAGGCGGCCACGGTGACCTTGTAGGTGGCGCTGGCGGTGAAGCCCACGTTGTCTTCGACGGTGAGGGTGACGGTGCGGCGGCCATCGCTGAGCTTGCTGGTGACCAGTACCACTCGGCCATTCTCGTCGGGCGAGTCGGAGCCGAGCTTGGTGCCTCGGTCATCTTTCCACGTCACCGAGAGGTCTTCGGGGTCATCTTCGGCGTCGTTGACCTTCCCGATGAAGGTGACTTCTTCGCCTTCTTTGGGCGAGGAGGGCGAGGCGCTGGAGATGCTGGCAGTGGGGGCGGAGTTCACCTCAATGGTGACGCTGTCGGAGGCTTCTTTGCCGCCTTCATCGACGACCTTGACGGTGATGACTTGGGTGCCAGACTGGTAAAAAGGCAGGCTGAGGGTGGCCTTTCCGGTGGAGTCGGCTTTGGTGGTGCCGAGGGTGCCTTCCACGTCGCTGGTCCACTGGATGCTGAGGGCATCCGGTGCGGTCTCTGTGTCACTGACCTGGGCGATGAGGGTCACATCATCACTTCGGGGCACTTGGGTGCCGTTGGAGGGTGACGAGATCGAGACGGTGGGCGCTTCATTGGCCGGAGTGGGCTCTGGGGTGGGCGAAGGGGTGGGGGTCTCACCACTTCCCGAGCAGCCAGACATCAGGCTGAGCAGCATTGCCAGCCCGAGGCCGACGTATCGAGGATGCGCTGACAAGCTCGCTTTTGGAGCGGCATTCGCATGACTCAAGTATGTTGCCAGTACTCTCTGCACGATGAACCTCACGGATCTGCGGATTAAATGGGGTCAGGAGCGACATTCTATCCGTTTATATTATGGGCATCGTTGTCATCGGTGACAATAGAGATCTGCCCTTGAGGCCCGCGATCCAGGGGGCGGCTCGAGAATTGACGGCGTCTGTTTTCCGGGTCATACTGAGCCTCCCCCGAGTAAGGAGAAAGTCATGAGTGATGTGAAGGTGTCTGCTGCGCAAGGGACGAGTGCTTCGGCATGGGGAGGGGTGGTTTCGCCTGTGTCGGAGGGCGCTCCGCAGGGCGCGGATCCTGCTGCGGAGCCTGCTGTTCACGAGTCTGATTACAACAAGCGGTTATTCTCGCGTGGAATTCGTCGGGTTTATCACGAAGCGCGTTTTCATTGGGTGGCCGATCAGCTCCGCATGCGGGGCTTGGAGGGGGTCTCACTTTTTGAGCTGGGCTGTTTTGATGGCAAGCTCTTGAAGTTTCTCTCCACCCCTCCTTCGCGGTACGTGGGGGTGGATGCCAACTGGGAGGGAGGGCTCGACCTCGCGCGTCAGCGGTGGAAGGATCCACGCTTTGAGTTCCATGCCTGTCATTCGCCGGAGGACATTGCGGCGGTGCCGGGCCGTTGTCAGGTGGGGGTCTCGATGGAGACCCTGGAGCATCTGCCTCGCGCTCAGCTCGACGCCTATCTGAAGGTGCTGGTGGAGCGGTGTGAGCACACCTTGATCATCACGGTTCCCAATGAGCTGGGGATTCCATTCTTCTTAAAGCATCTGAGTAAGGTGGCGTTGGGAAATGCCAGTGAGCACTATTCTCCGCGCGAGTTTATGTTTCAGACCTTGCGGCAGACGCAGTATGTGGCGCAGGACAACCACAAGGGGTTTGATCATCGAGTGCTGGCGCGTCTGCTGGAGCGATATGGCACGCTTGAGCGGTACGAGGCGGTTTTTCCGCCCCTTTCTCGGAGCTTGTGTTTAACGGTGGGGATGGTGCTGCACATCGAAAGGGGCCCATGAGCTCGGCAGATGCGCTGAAGCAGGAGCTGCGGCATATTTTTGTGCTGGCGGTTCCGATGGTGGTGGGCCAGCTCTCGTTGTTGGGCTTACAGACGACGGATGTGGTGCTGGTCGGTCATGTGGACAAGCTCTCATTGGGGGGCATCGCTCTGGGACAAACCATCTCGATGTTCATCTTTTTGATGACGATGGGGATTGTGCAGGGCATGTCTACGCTGATTTCTCAAGCCTTTGGTGCGGGAGACAAAGAGACCTGCGGGCGTGTGTTGATCAGTGGCTTATATCTCTCGGGCGTGTTGGGCCTGCTGTGTACGCTGATGATGCAGAAAGCGGGCTGGATGTTGGAGCTGCTCGGCCAAGATCCTGCGCTCTCGGCGATTGCGCAGCAGTATCTGGTCTTCTTGAGTCTCGGTTATCCCTTCACCTTGATGTTTATGGCCTTGCGTTATTTTACGGAGGGCTTGGGCATTGCCCAGCCGGGCATGCGCATCGCGATGGCCGCCTTGCCGGTGAATGCTGCCTTGGGGTATCTGGTGCTGTTTGAGCCCTTTGGGTTGCCTTCGTTTGGCGTGGCAGGGATGGGCGCGGTGACTGCGCTGGTGAGCTTCCTGCTCTTTGTGGGCATGGCTTGGTATGTGCTCGGCGGAGCGCGCTTTGAGGAATATTCTCTGAGAAGGGTTTGGCGTGGTCCACGTTTGGGAGAGATCCAAAACATCTTAGCGGTGGGCATGCCGGTGGGTGTGGCCATGACGATGGAGGTGGGGGCTTTTTCGGCGGGTGCATTGATGATGGGCAAGCTCGGCGTGGTGCCGATGGCGGCTCATCAGGTGGTCATCAACTTGGCGAGCTTGACCTTTATGGTGCCGATGGGCATCGCGATGGCGGGTTCGGTGCGGGTGGGTCAAGCGGTGGGCAGTGGGGATCATGAGGGCATGCAGCGTGCCGGTTGGACGACGTTGGGGGCCTCGATGGGGGTGATGGTGCTCAACGGTCTGATCTTTCTGACGCTGCCGGAGCACTTGGTGCGACTCTACACGCCGGACGTCGAGGTGCAGGCGTTGGCGGTGCAGATCTTGATGGTGGCGGCGGCTTTTCAGATTGGGGATGGGGTGCAGGTGGCGGGCATCTCGATCTTGCGGGGGCTGAAGGACACGCGCATTCCGATGCTCATCAGCATTGCGGCGTATTGGGGAATTGGGGTTGGCTCAGCGTGGCTTTTGGGTTTTAAGCTGGAGTGGGGACCGCTGGGGATCTGGTGGGGCTTATGTCTCTCGTTGTGGGTGGCGGCCTTTTGTCATGTGGTCCGATTTGCCTATCGCAGCAGGAGGCTCTGAGGTGGTCTATTGAGGGACATGTGCGGCGGGCAGTGCCGAGGTCTGCGGTATATGCGGCGGTCCTCGACCCGTTGTGGGCTCGTCGTGTCACGGATGACCGTGCTTCTGGTGGGGAGAAGGCTGACACGCACGCAGGGATTTTTTGGACACGCGGGGCTACTTTACCGTCCGCGTATGGTCTGGCTAAGCTCTTCGATCATCCGGGCCTGCTCTCGTAGGATCGCGTGAAAGTCTTCGAGTTTTTTGTCTTTCTCTTGGAGCTGCTGGCTGGTGCCCGTCAGCATATGATGCAGCTCTTCGAGCTTCTTGTCCTGCTCCTCGAGCTTCTTGTCCTGCTCCTCGAGTTTCTTGTCTTTCTCTTCGAGCTTCTTGTCCTTCTCTTCGAGCTTTTTGTCCTTTTCTTCGAGCTTTTGGTCCTGCTCCTCAATCTTTTTGTCCTTTTCTTCGAGCTGCTTTTCTTTGTCTTCTACTTTTCGTTCCAGCCGTTCCAGCTCTTCGATCACCTCTTCTTCTATGTCCATCTGCTCCCGCACCTTCTCTTCTGC
>JBJTQF010000163.1:0-12241 GCA_046075485.1 Myxococcota bacterium
AAGACAGGAAGTATGGATTACTCTGTGAATATCCCGCAGGTGCAACACTTCAAACAGATTTAGAACCCAAGTCCGCCCTCAAGACAAGTTATGCGATGGCCAATGCGATTGCAGATCTCCAGCGATCAGGTCTCTCACATGGCCGTATCGAGCGGACAAGCTGGACACGAGATGAAGAGGGCATCCTGAACCTCCACGGGTTCTCTCGTTTGTCAAGACTCGGCGATCACATGGCACAGCAGAAAGATCTTGCGGATGTGCAGGGGCTGATTCAAGCACATCTGGAGTATACCACACTCACCAACCTCAAGAATGCGGTGGGAGCAGCAACGGATGCTCAAGGACTGCGAGAATTGCTCGCCAATGAGCTGCTTCGAGAGCAACACCGGGCTCAGCTTAATCGGTCAGGAGAGATGACGGTCTTGGATCGTTTTAACCGGAGTGTGACCCTGACACATCCTCTTGGATTTGCACAGCTCACCCTGAGCTATTCGGGGACATATTTTGTTGCCCGCCAGGTCTCAGGAGAGGTCTTTATGAACAATAAACCCCTTCAGAATGAGCAGCCACTGCTAAGAGCCTGTGTTATTACATTGGGGGCAAAAGAGCGTAAATTCCATGAACGTTATGCCATGAGCTGGGAACAATCAAGCCCGGAGATCATCCAATAATGTCCATCGAACAGCCCGTATATAACATCGGCCAACAGCTCTGCGAAGGGCGATATATCATTCAAAAGGGCCTCGCTGAAGGTGGGATGCAGCAGGTCTTTTTGGCGAACGATACCGTTGTGGGCAGACAAGTCGTCATTAAGGTTCCCAAGATTCACAGTGCTCAAAAACGTTTTGAGCGCAGTGCGATGCTCAGCGCCCTGGTCAATCACCCGAATACCACCCGAACATACGATCATTTTAAAGACCCGAGACGGCAACACCTGGTGGAAGAGTACGTGGAGGGTTTTGATCTCTCCATCCTTCTCAAGCGGGTGCCACTGCCCGATGTCCATGTGTGTGCGTTCATTTTTCATCAGCTTGCGCGGGGACTTCAAGCCGTGGCACGTCCCAACATCGTGCATCGAGATTTAAAGCCCAGCAACATCATGCTGGAAGGAGGGCTTCAGCTCAAAGGGGTCAAGATCACAGATTTTGGCGTGGCGACAATGGCAGATGAAGAGATCACCCTGGCAGTGGAAGGCGGAAATGCATCTCTTTCTGCGTCCAAGACAGCCATCGGAGCCATTCCGTATATGGCGCCCGAAGTGGTCGATGACCCGAAGAGTCGTTTATTGGCCTCCGATATCTGGTCTATCGGGGCCATTGGATTTGAGCTGCTGACGGGCGTCAAACCCTATGGTCAAGGCTTACGAGCGACGGCACGCATCCTAGAAGCCAAGCCTCCACTCCTGCCCGAGACCATGCCCAAGACAGAGCCCTTTGCCACCCTCATCCGTGAGCTTTATGGGCTCCTTCTGCTGTGTTTGGCAAAGGATCCTGCTGCACGTCCATCGGCCTCTGTATTGGTACAACACTGCGGAAAACTCTGCTATATCCCCCCGACAGATCGACGGATTGGAACCGTGAAAAGTTATCCCGCTCGAACCTACGGCTTCATCAGACCCGAGCAATGGGGTGACAAAGAAGCCCTCTTTCATCAAGACAGTGTCTACGGAGAGAAACCCTCGCTCGGAGAGCAGATTTGGTATCAACCCTGGCCCGGAGAACCTGCCGACCGAGCGCATCCAGTGGTACGCATCAGCCCGGAGGACGGCACTCTATGAATCCTGCCGTTGCATTGACTCAGCTCGAGATCTCAGGTTTTCGTATGTACCAGGAACGGCCTTTAAGAGCGAACTTCCTCTCACCTCGAAAACAGGCAGCCTCTGCCCTTGTCATTGCAGGTACCAACGGAAGTGGCAAAACCAGTGTGTTGGAAGCCATTCTCTTTGCCCTGGGACAAGAGCGACTGATTCATCTGTCGGTTGCTGAGCCTGATGAATCATCTGAGGCCCTGCATGAGCTGCATCCCCGTGCATGTTTTCCAGCGGAAGCACAGATGAAGTTGACCCTCCAGCTCGAACGTGCGCCCGGTACACTTTTTGGCTCGATGACGCCGTGTGAGCTGTTGTTGACCCGCACTGCAAGCGGACGCACTCTCTCGCTTCTGAGCGCAGACAATCCGCCGATGTTGCTGTCTCAGGCGCATCTGGATGAGCTGCCGAGATTGTTTCCGGTACAATACTTCTCATCTCAGCGCGCGCCTGCTCTGATGGGCGTGGTTGAGCCATCACTTCCAGGATCACACAGTGGAAAGCTCCGAGAGCGACACCGACTGCATCGGCTTAAGCAACAGCTTCTCAATGAACGTCTGTTGCATAGCTTCTCGCAGACCATGCCACGGGATCGTCAATGGCTCGAAAAGCTGACGGGGGTGTGGCGTCGGCTGAGACCCTTCGACGAAGCAGTGTATTTGGATCTGATGCCGCGTGATACCCACGATGCGCCCCAAATCCCGCCCGCGCGGAGGCCACCACCCCAACCACCAAGTCCATCCCCCTGAGCACCCCCGCTCCCCCCGCTTTCTGGAGCGAGACCTTGACATGCACACCGCTTGGACTAAACTCCACATGAATGATCATACCCCCATGAGGATCCGCCGATGTTTCGTGCTCACCTCCCTACCCTCCTGACCGTGTTGCTCGGCCTCAGCGCCTGCCAGGAGCAGGAGCCGACCCCCGCGCCCCTCAACCTGCCCCCTCAAGTGGACAGCGTCGCCGTGAACCCCGGCCTCCAAGCCCTCCCCGGAGACGTGCTCACCCTCTCCCTGGAGACCTCCGACCCCGAAGGTGAAGCCGTTACCGTCTCCTGGTCCGCCCTCAGCGGCTCCTTTGAGCCCAGCGACAGTCCCAACACCCGCTTCACCGTGCCAGACGCCCTCGGCCCCCTCGAGCTGACCCTCACCTTGACGGATGCCTCTGGACAACAGAGTGAGTTCTCCCTGGTGGCCATCATCGGCTATCAGCCCATCGACGATGAAGACGACGACGGTTTTACCTGGCAAGAAGGTGACTGCAACGACCTCGACCCCACCATCTCCCCCATGACCGTCGAGTACGTGGACGGCAAAGACAACAACTGCAACGGCTACGTCGATGAAGGCTCCCTGGTCTCCGACGACGACGGAGACCGCTGGAGCGAAGTCAACGGCGACTGCAACGACGAAGACCCCGACATCCACCCCACCCATGTAGAGCTGCTCGACAACAAAGACAACGACTGCGACGGCTTCTACGACGAAGACACCACCGCCTCCGACGACGACGGCGACGGCTTCCGCGAGCTCGACGGCGACTGCAACGACGCCCGCAGCGACGTGTACCCCAACGCACCCGAAAAAGCCGACGGCCAAGATAACAACTGCAACGGCCAGCTCGACGAAGGCACCGTCTACGGCGACGACGACCTCGATGGGTTCTCCGAAGCCCAGGGAGACTGCCACGACGATGAGCCGCTCATCTACCCCCAAGCCCCCGAGCTGACAGATGGGCTCGATAATAACTGCAACGGCATGATCGATGAAGGCTCCGACGGCGTAGACGACGATGGAGACGGCTACACCGATCTCGAAGGTGACTGCAACGACACCCTCATCAGCGTCTACCCCAGCGCATCCGAACAACCGGATGGGCTCGACAATAACTGCAATGGTGTGATCGACGAACAGACAGTGCGCTTCGACGACGATCAAGATGGATTCTCTGAAGTCGAAGGAGACTGCGACGATGCCGACCCCAGCGTCTACCCCGGAGCCCCCGAGCTCAGCGACCAACAAGACAACGACTGCGACGCCATCGTGGATGAAGGCACCCCCGCTTACGACCAGGATGGCGATGGAGTCTCCTCCCTTGCCGGAGACTGCGACGACAGCGACCCCATGACCTTCCCCGGTGCCAGCGAATACGCCGACGGGCAAGACAACGACTGCGACAACCAAGTGGATGAAGGCACCCTCTACTTCGACGACGACGGCGACAGCTTCACCGAAGCCGAAGGCGACTGCAACGACAGCAACCCCAGCATCTATCCGGGCGCAGAAGAGACCCTCAACGGCCTAGACGACAACTGCGACGGCATCGGCGATCCCAACCAGCCGCCCGTGGCCGCCTACACCTACACCAACCCCGGCACCACCTGCGCCGAGATCACACTCGACGGCAGCAGCAGCTTTGATCCCGACGGAGACCCCCTCAAGTATGCGTATTGGTATGTCGCCTCCACCCCCAGCGGCTCCAAAGTGAACAGCGCCTGGTTTGAGGATGCTCAGGCCCTCCAGACCTCCCTCGTCACCGACCTTGCGGGCGCATATCAGGTGGGCTTGATCGTCTCAGACGGCACTCGCTCGAGCGAGGAGAGCGTGCTCCAGCTCAGTGTGGTCGAGCGGGGCTACAACCAAGACCCCATCGCCGAAGCGGGCACCGACCTGTTCTTGTCTCAGACCGTGAAGTGCTCCTATACCGGCAAAGAGTGGGTATGTCCCCCTTGCTCAGCGCGCAGCCTGACATTTGACGGGGGGGCGAGTGCCGATCCAGACGAAGATCGACTGTTTTATCTGTGGAGTGTTGCCAGTACGACCGCAACGCAGTATACCTTCTCCGAGACGGACACCGCAGAGCCCCTGCTGGAGCTGAGCCCACCTCTGGCTGAGTATCAGCGTTCCAATAACATCAGCATGGTCTTTAAGCTGGAAGTGCGCGACTGCAAAGGCGAGAAAGATGTCGATACGCTGGTCGTCAGCTATACCTGTACGGGCATCTAGTTGAGGGTGGCTTGAATGTCCACCCAGAAAGGAGGGCCGATGGAGGGCCTGTTGACCTCGGCGCAATACGTGCCACTGTTTTTTGCCTACTTTGGAGCAGGCTTGGTGCTGTTTTTGATCTTCGCGTGGGTGTATGCACACGTCACCCCCTACGAAGAGATGAAGCTGATCCGAGAAGGCAATACCGCCGCCGCCATCAGCTTCTCCGGTGCCATCCTGGGTTTTGTGCTCCCCCTCGGGAGCGCCATCGCCCATAGCATCGGGATCTCCGATATGGTGATGTGGGGGTTGATCGCCCTCGCCATCCAGGTGGGTGTGTATATGGTGATCAGCCGGCTCATCCCGAACTTGGCCGACGATATTCCTGCCGGGAAAACCGCTTCCGCGACCCTGCTGGCCGTGCTCTCCCTGTCGATGGGCATTCTCAGCGCCACCTGCTTGACCTGGTAAGTGTGCTGGGGCTCGATCCTCGAGTTTAAGTACGTCAAGAAGAGTGCTTCCCCAGCGGTGATCCAAGCCAAACAAAAAGAAGCCCACCAACAGCTCCTCCGTTACTGCGTGGAGGCTCCGCGTCTGCGTCAGCTCCTGGGCCGAACATCGTACAAAGCGGCCTCGATTGTCTGCGTAGGGCTCAAGAAGTGTGTGCTGGAGGGGGTGGAGGGGGTGAATTCGCAGGGGTGAGCTTATAGGGGCACAGCAGGCTGCGCCCCTATCCAGATGACCACTCAGGCGCTGAGCTGAGCCTGCACTTCTGCTTCTGGCTCGGCAAGGACCGGCAAGCTCTGGCTACGAAGGGCGAAGGAGCTGACGATGTGGGTCAACGCCTCCAAGTCTTCAGAAGCTCGGACCTTGGGGAACTTCTGCACAAAGACGTAGAGCGCCGGAAGCTGGTTGTCATGCAAAGACAGCCGCTCAATCTGCTCCCGCAGTCGCTGGAGCGCCTGAGCCTCGAGCGCATCCACATGAACATCAAGCGCCGAGGCCGCCTCCAGCAACATCTGGAGATTCCAGGCCCGATGTCCACTCAAGATGCGGTTGAGGGAACCTTCGCTGACTTCCAATTTCTCAGCCAGGGCTTTGGTGGTGACCGCCTGCTTTTGGAGCTGCTCATTGACACGCTCGGAGACATGCTCCAGGTGCGGATTGCGTGTGCGTCGTTTTCTGGATCGGTTCAAGGTGACCTCCCGGTGTCGTGGGGTGCCCATCAGAACTTCAGGGGAATCGACGGGCTTGATGGGGGAAAGGCATCCACCTTTCCTTCTCGGTCACGATACCGCATCTGGACTGGAAAGTGGTAAGAAAAAGTACACTGGCTAGCCCAATCATGTATGTTTTATCAAGGAAATACACTCATGCCAAAGGCGACACTTCGACAATCTTGACGAATGAGGGGCAAGAATCCATTCATTCATGAGACCCCTGTCAGTGATAGCAATACACTCTCTTTTTAAACCCGTGTGTTAGACATCAAAATATCTCAATCGCCATCGAATGTGCCCGTTCTATGTCGCTCCCTTTTTATGCCCGCCCGCTCACACGCAGCACCTTTGAGCGCCTCAGGTGTGATTCTGGAAAGTCTCAGCAGGATTCTAAAGGTCAAAAACTCCACGGCAGGATTCGGAAGGTCAAAAACTCCACGGCAGGATTCTAAAGATCAAAGGCACATCAAGAGGCTTCGGAAGGTCAAAAACTCCACGGCAGGCTTCGGAAGCGCTCCCGCCACGCCGCGAGCAGAAACGCTCGGAGACCCAGCGGCTCAAGAGAGGGCCTTCGGGCTAAAATATTGGGCCACCTCCGGCAGAGGTGTACCCGCCATCACATCCGCCAAGAGCTTCGCGCTCCCGTGCGCCCACGAGAAGCCATGCCCCGTATAAGCACAACATGCATAGATCCGAGGAGAAGTCGTCGCCCCAATAAACGGAAGCCCCGTCTGTGAAGCCGCCATAATACCCGACCAGCTATACTCCCACTCCAGCGACTCACCACACGCATAATGACGACGCGCAAAATCCTTCAAGCCCTGCTCAATAAACGGATTCACCTCCAGGGAGTACGTCCCCACCTCCCGCGTCGAGGAGTGATTACGCCAGCCCCCAATCAAGAGCCGATTATCCGGTGTCACAAGACTGTACTCATAACCGTGGTCAAAAGAGTGTGGATAACGTACCCTAAAATCATAGGGCAGCGGCTTGGAGGTGATGATCTGACCTCGAAAGGGCTCCACCAGACGCCGACTGCGGAAAAAATCTGAAAAGAGCGGCGAATACGCATTGGCCGCCACCACCACCGCATCACACTGTATCATTCCTCGAGCCGTCTGAACCTGCACGCCATCCGCTCCGTCCTCCAATGATAAGACCTCGACGCCCGAAAAATAACGACCTCCCTGACGGAGCCAGTCGCTCAGCACCGCATTTCTAAACTTCACCGGGTGCGCCTGCGCAGACCCTCGCTCGTAACGAGCACCAAAACATTCACGGAACCCCAGTCCAGCCACCGTCTCGGCATCCACATAGTCCGACTGATACCCCAGCGCGTTGAGCAAACGCACACTCTCGCGGCACTCGTGATCTTCTGCTTCGTTGATGGAGATCACCAGATAACCATCCTGTTTGTAGTCTACTTCCGCACCCAATGCCTGCACGGTGTGTTTCACCTGCTCACAGATCTCAATCGAAAATCCCCACAAGGCTTTGGCTTTTTCAACCCCGTGGATCTCCACCAGAGCCTTCATGCTCTCCACCGTGCCGTAGAGAATGTGCCCCGCATTGCGAAATGAAGCCGCCGCCTCCGGCTCATGGTCGAGCAGCAGCACATCGTCAAATCCATGCTGCCGAAGCCACCAAGCCACACTGACCCCGGTTAAACCAGAACCAATCACCACAATCGAGCCACCCCTCGGCAACGCCTCCCGAGAGCCGGTGATCGCTGGCACGTCCAACCAATACGGATGAGAATATGAACGGTTCATGTGTACCCTCCTAGACGCCCTGCGATAGTGCTCAAACGGATAAGAGCTCGAGCCCGCCCAACAGCTCAGACTTCCAGCATGAGCGGTGATGGCATACTCCGAGTCGGCTCGACCTGCTGACGCGGCGCATCGGCTGGCACATGGTCGTGCGCATGATAGGAGCTCCGCACCAAGGGCCCGGACTCCACATGCTGAAATCCACGCGACATCCCTTCTGCCTTGAGCTCCGCGAACTCGTCAGGATGATAAAACCGAATCACCGGGAGGTGAGACTTGTCCGGCTGAAGGTACTGGCCCAGGGTCAAGATGTCCACCCCATGCGCCCTCAGCTCGTCCATCACCCTCAAGAGCTCGTCACGGGTCTCTCCCAGCCCCACCATGACCCCCGTCTTGGTCAAGACCGGATACTGAGGCGCATGATAACCCTTCGCCCGCTCCAAGAGCTGAAGAGAGCGCACATAACGAGAGCCCACCCGCACATGCCGATACAGCCTCGGCACCGTCTCGATGTTGTGAGCCAACACGTCAGGTCGAGCCTCCATCACGGTATGCAAACAGTCCGGCTTGCCCTGAAAATCAGGGATCAATACCTCCACCCGGGTCTCAGGGTTGAGCTGACGCACACGCCGGATGGTCTCGGCAAAATGAGGCGCTCCCCCATCCTTCAGATCGTCCCGATTCACCGAGGTGATCACCACATGCTGAAGCCCCAAGGTCTTCACCGCATCTGCCACCTGCTCCGGCTCGTGAGGATTTAACGCACCCGGTAAGCCCGTCTTCACCGCACAAAATCCACAACGACGAGTACAGGTATCTCCAAAGAGCATAAACGTCGCGGTACGATGGCTCCAGCACTCGTAAATATTAGGACAGCGCGCCTCTTCGCAGACCGTCACCAACGACTTACTGCGGGCCAGCTTCTTCAGCGCACGAAACCCTTCACTCTCGCGCATCGGAGGACGTAACCACTCCGGCTTACGCATCACAGGAGCAGCAGTCGCCAGCTTCGCCGCAGGCTGGCCACTCGAGCTCACGGCGTCGGTGAGGATCTTCTCGGTGAGGATCTGGCTCATGAACAGCTCCCGATACGTCAGGTGGAGAATTCGTCAAGGGCTCGCGGGCCAAAATCGAGCCTACTATAATAAGGAAAAGGGTGCTCCGCCTAGCATAAGATGGGCGCTGAGACCGAAATCACACGGCGGAGGCATTTGCCACGACTCTTAGACTCATGATATGCTGGACCCGTGTTCTTGTGAGGCGCGGTTTCTACTTCGCCTGCCCGCACTTCTTCTGACGAATGAGCGATGCCATGAGACGAATGTTGAGCCTCTGTGCCCTCTTGGGCCTCCCGCTGAGTGGGTGTGCAGATGATGTTCCCCCCACGATCTTGAGCTATTCGGCCACGCCTCAGCAGGGTGTGCCTGGAGATACCGTCACCTTCAACTGGTCGGTGCGTGACAGCCACGCTGGAAAGCTGAGCTGTACCCTCGACGCACAAGGAGATGGCACCCCCGAGCAGACCCTCGACGACTGCAAAGCCACCACCTCCTGGAGTTATACCTACGCGGAAGGTGGCGCGTTTAACGCCACGCTCACCGTGAGCGATAAGGCCGGAAACAGCACCAGCAAGAGCTTGTCCATCGTGATGGCGGCTCCGGTGGACCTGGGGCCGGGGCTCCATCTGCTCGACAGTGATGCGCTGACGGGAGGAACGGCGGTTCTCAACTTCTCCAAGCTCGGCACCAACGAGACGGTGGTGGTCATCCCCATCCACACGGACAAAAACACGGCGACGGAGGCCATGTCGTTTTCGGTCTCCGGCAGTGGTTTTGCATCGGCGGGGCGGTCGAGCGCACAGGCGCAATCGGCGCTCGAGCTTCCGGTGATGCACAAGTCCACCTTCGATGCGGCGCTGGCTCAGCGAGACCTCCCGAGGGCAGGACGCTCAAGCACGTTGCAGGCAGGGCAGGCCGGAGCAAAAGCAGGGGCGGCGGCGGATGCACGGAGCGCATGGCGAGCATCACGTCGGCAGGCTATGCGTGAAAAGCATCTCGATCATTTGTCTGATATGCATGCCTATAACCAGCTCTTGTCCCAGCGCGTCCGCCAGTCCGGGCGTCGAGCGCCTGAAGCAGGGTCATTTGACTCCTGTGTGGGGCCCTACAGTCTCGGAAAAGAATGCAGCTTCTACATCGTGGATGAGAAAAGTACGCAGATCAACACGGTGCTCTCGTATGAGTCTGCAAATGCGTACTGGTTTGTCGATGAGAACGACCTCTCCGATCTGTCGCCTGCGGATTTTGCCTCGCTGGGGGAGATCTTTGAGGACACCATCATACCTTCGGATAATCAGTACTTCGGGCCATTCTCGGACGTGGATAAAAACGGCAAGATCTTCATTGTCTTCAGCAACCTGCTGTGGGACATGGGGGTGTTGGGATACGTCTACTCCATCGACCTGTTCACAGACGAGGAGATCTATCCGAGCTACGGCATCCACAGCAACGAGGGGGATATCTTCTACGCCACCAGCCCCGGGCCGGTGATCGAGAGTGGATATGCCACCAAGCGCGAGTACATCGAGACCGTCTTGCCAGCCACGATGGTGCATGAGCTCAAACACTTGATCGCCGCCGGTGTGCGAGTGCTCAACGGGGTGGAGGATGAGGAGCTCTGGATCGAAGAAGGCTCGGCACAGGCGTCTCAGGAGCTGATCGGCCTGGGGGACTCGATGTACTACGTGCAGCCGATGTTCCAGGATCCGCAGAACTTCAACTTGGTATATGACGGACGTCCAGCAGGGGTGGCAGGCTCGGCGATCTATGGGTACTCCTTCACGTTCATCTGGCGGGTGGCGGAGAAGCTCGGCCACGACAACTTCTGGCTGGACTGGACGGCGGGGCCATATGCAGGCATTCGCAACCTCGAGGACCACTCAGGAGAGAGCTTCCAGGCAATGGTGGAGGACTGGGGCTTAACGCTCCTGCTCGACCATACGAGGGTGCTGGAGGGATACGATTACGAGAGCTTGAGCTTGCGTAAGGGCTGGCCTGACTTGGGGATCTCGGCCCTGGACTCGGCGAGTGGCCATACACGCTCGATGGCGTATTTTATTGGCAAGGGCACTGGAAATGATGCCAGTGTCGGGTTTGTCTCGACGTCGGCAAAGCCGGAGGTGATGGTGCTGCGGTTCACGGGAGAGCTCCCGTATGAGACCACCTCGCGCTCAGGCGGAGACCTCACGGGCAAGCTGCTCACCGAGGACAGCAGCATGAAGCTGGCAGGCACGTATCTGCTGGCCTGTCCGGTGGATGATGGCTGCACGTACTTTGCGACGGTCACGGAGGAGGCGGTGCAGCAAAAACCTTCGACGGATACGCGGCTGGAGCCGATGGCCACGTATGCAGCACCGTTTGTCTTTCCCGCGTTGCCTGGAGAAAAGTTCTACCTGTACGCCTGGAAAGACAACGACAGGGACGGTGAGGTCACGTCAGGAGACTACCTCGGCATCTACACAGAAGATGGGGAGACGGAAGGGGAGCTGGTGCCTCCTAAGTCCGGGCTGGAGCTCTATCTGGGGGTGTACTGAACCTCTGAATCGGTGTGAGGGAGCTTCTGTTCTGCTCTTACTCAAACTCCGGCTCAGGATCCGGCTCGAGGCGCTGAGTCTGTTCACCGGGCGCGCGATAGAAGATCTCTCGTCGGCCCACAAAGGCCAGGGTCATCCGGGTCCAGGTGTGTCCCTTAAATGCAGCCAGGCGAGGATCGTCTGAATACCTCACGAGCTGAGCTTCTCCTTCTTGCAGCTTTTCTTCGACTGCTTCCATCCCTCTTTTTTCCCACTGCGCCAGCTTCACATACTTGAGCTCGAGCAGCACACACGCACGCGCGAAGGGAAAAGCTGGATTTGGCACCAAGATCAGATCCGAATAACCGCCAATATGCTCCAGCTCCGAGTAGATGTACTGAAACTCCCGATAGCTCAGCCAGGCCAGGGTGAGCATCTTGATCATCGGCTCGCGAAACTGGATCAAGTCTCGGTTGGACAGCTTGGGCAAGAGCCCCTGCTGCATCTGGCGGAAGAATGGGAGGGGATCTCCCTCCACCGCGAGCTGCTCGAGGGCATGATGCAGGGGCTGATCCAGCACGGGTGCCTCAAAGACCTCCTGGAGCAGCCCTCGCAGGTTCTCCCAGAGCAGGGTCTTGATCACAAAGTTGGGGATCACCATCCCATCGTCGGGCCGCTCGGGATGCAGCGTTACCAGCCCATGATAAAAGAGGAGAGACGGAAAGGCATCATCCTCCCAGGCCCGGGTCAGGGAGAACATGGTCTGAAGTTGCGCCGTGAGCTCACCGGTCTCCAGCACCTCCAGCAGTAGCTTCACATTGATAGGTCTGGGGGCTGGCTCTCGGCCCGAGAGCAACATTCGCAGGCGTCCATAGTCCATGCGCAGGTTG
>JBJTQF010000164.1:0-23104 GCA_046075485.1 Myxococcota bacterium
ACCAGATCCGCCCCCGAGCAGTCTTGATCCACCCCATCATACGGCAGCTCCGTCACGCTTGGATTGATCGCGGGCTCCGCGTCATCACAGTCCGCCCCGTCCGGCCCACCGTCAAATCCATCCTCATCCACATCCGTGAGATCCAAACCCGAGCAGTCTTGATCCACCCCATCATAGGGTAGCTCCGTCCCAACCGGAGAAGTGGCTGGATCCGCATCATCACAGTCGCCGGTGGCCTCCGAATAACCGTCCCCATCATCGTCCGTGGTGTTGAGCCCCTCATCGATCTTGCCATCACAGTCGTTGTCGAGCCCATCCCCCACCTCCGGGGCCCCTGGATAGGTGTTTTGATTGAGGTCATCACAGTCGGTTCCACCCACCTGCTCTGCCGTCACCCCATCCTGATCCACATCCTCGAGATCCTTTCCATCACAGCTCTGATCCACCCCGTCGTAGGGCGTTTCCTGTGCTCCCGGATATGAGCTGGGATCCTCATCGTCACAGTCACCTGCTGCCGGAGAATAACCGTCCTCATCCACATCCGCCTCTGGAGTGGGCCCGGGTGTATTCGTGGGGGTCGGCGCACTGGTGGGCGTCGGAGCGCCCGTCGGGGTCGGCGCATGGGTGGGTGAAGGGGTCGCTGTTGTTTCCGGTGTTGTGCGTGGCGAGGCTTCTGGTGACTGTGTTGGGACACTTGTCACCGCCTCCGTCGGGCTCTCCCCTGGACTGCTTGTCGTCGCCTCTGTCGTCGTGGGGGGCAAGGAGGGCGTCGGCGTCTCCTCGAGAGGCTCGCTCGGACATCCGCTGAGGCTTAGGCTCAGCAGCACCAGGGTCAGCAGGGGCGTGAGCGCATGGACGGGACGCATCCCAGCGCGTGGGGTTAAAAACGGTGGCTTTAACATAGGGCTCTCCGAGCTGATGCAGACAGATGCGCTCTGCGGAGCGCGGGATATCAGCCGGAGCTTAACAGGAATGCAACAACTTCACACGGGAATACGACGGCAGCGACTGCTTATAAGCACATGAAAAATCTAAAAATTTACCATTCGAAGCAACCGTCTCTTTCACCCGCCACTTCCGTCAGCACATTTTGGCAAGAATTTCCTTCACCACCTTCAACGAGCTCGCATCATCCACCTCGCGCGGACGTTTCCCACTGAGGATCCAGCCAGCTTCCACTCGAGCCGGACGTGGCGACAAGAGCAGCACCCGATCCGCGAGCTGTACCGCTTCTTCCAGATCGTGGGTGGTGAGCACCACCGTGCGGGGATGGGCCTCGAGCCGCACCGCCAGCTCTTTACGAAGCCGGAGCCGGGTCAGATAATCCAGCGCCGAAAACGGCTCATCCAGCAGCAACGCCGATGGAGGCCCCGCCAGCACCCGAGCCAGCGCCACCCGCTGTTGCATCCCCCCCGAGAGCTGGTGCGGATAATAGTGGGCATAGGCTTCAAGCCCCATCACCCGCAGCAGGGTCAGTGCCTCCTGCTCCTGCTGCACCGGAGACAGTTGCCGCAACCCGAGCTGCACATTTTGCACCGCGTTCAGCCAGGGCAGCAGCCCATCCTTTTGATACATCACCCGCACCGCAGCGGGCCGCTCGAGCAGTCCTCGGGAGGGCTGGATGTGTCCGGCGAGCAAATGAAGCAGCGTGCTCTTGCCACATCCAGAAGGCCCGACCAGCGCCACAAACTCCCCACGTTGGATATCCAGCGAGAGTCCATCAAACAGCTTTTTGCCGCCGACGTTGTATCCAACATCCCGAAGATGAAAGCCAGAAGTGCCTGCCAGCTTCGCCGACCCCACATCCGTGGCCACTTCCGGCATCTGCCCTTGCGTGAGCGTGTGCGCGAGCCCCTGCGTGGGTGTGTGCGCGAGACGTTTTTCAGTGTTCATAACCCCACCTCATGCTTGGAAGGCGTGTGAGCCGCATCAGCAGCGCGTCCGTCACCATGCCCATCGAGCCAATTAAGATCATATTGATCACCAGCAGCTCGGTGCGCTGAGAGGTGCGTGCGGCCTGTACCGCCACCCCGAGCCCTTCTTGACCGGCCACCATCTCAGCGGCCACCATCACCAGCCACGCCATCCCCGCCGTGATGCGCAGCCCCGTGAGCAGCGACGGCAGAATTGCCGGAAGTGTCACCCGTCGCCACAGCTCCATCCCCTTGAGCTGGTGATCCTCTGCCAAACGAAAGTACACCTTAGGAATGCTGGCCACCGAGCCACACGCCGCCAGGGTCATCTGAAATACAACGGCCATGAAGATCAGCACACTGGCTGAAAAATCGCCCTTGCCAAACCACAGCACGACAAACGGCGTCCACGCCAGCGGTGACATGCTGCGCAGGAAGTTGACCGCTGGCAGCAGCGACGCACGCAGCATCCGCACATGACCCAGCGCCAGCCCGAGCGGAATGGCCACCATCACCGCCGCACCATAGGCGCTGAACACTCGGAACGTGGTGGCGCTCAGATCCGCCCACAGCTTTCCGTTGAGCAGGGCGTCATAACCGGCTCACAGCACCGCGTCGAGCCGAGGCAACAGCTTCTCATTGAGCAGCCCGAGCGTGCCTGTCACATACCAGGTGAGCAGAAGCACACCTAGCGTTAACAAAAAGGGCCACAGCGGAAGGCGTGTGGAGGATGCCGACACATGTGTCACCAGCTCCATATTTTCTGATCCCACCGGTGTCGAGGGCAAAAAAGCCTGCTCATCCTGGTGATTTGAGCCGCTCCTGGCCCCTGAATTACTGGAGGAATGCATGCAGCGCCTCCTTCATGCTGGGGGGAAAGGGCGTAGGCACCAGCGAATCCCCTTCTCGACGCATGGCGGCCACTGCATGTTCTCCCACCGCGATGGGCATGAGCTGAGCCCCTGCCTGTTTGAAATACTCAAAGCGCATCAGCGCGCGGTTTTGTTTCACTTCTGCCAGACGCATGTGGATCACCACCTCATCAAAGGGCTGGAGCTCCGAGAGGTATTCACACGACACCTTCACCGTGACCAGCGCCAGCCCTTCTTGCAGTGCTTGAAGTGTATCGGGAGCGTGGGTGCGCAGAAACATCTCTCGGCAGCGACCTTGCCAAGCGATATGGTTGGCGTAGTACACATTTCCGACCAAGTTGGTATCCTGAAAACCGACAATGTGCCGGTACTCAAAAAAGGGCGAAGCCATGACGTTCTCCTGACAATTAAATCAAATACTTACAACAGAACCGAGACCAGCAGCTTAGACGTCTGCCCCACCACCTGAATGGGCTGAGAATAGATCCGATGAGGGCCTGCCTTGAGCAGCACCTCCCCGGAGTCGAGCTGTTGATCCAGCGTGAGGGGGGTCTCGAGCGACGCGCCCACCTTGACCAGACATTCCTGGGCGCTCCACACCCGGCACGCGGCCTGGAGCGGACTTTCCAGTGTCACCCGCGCCAGCTCTTCCGCCAGCGCCCTACGATTTTCCGACAGCACCCCTTGCCAGTCCTCGACGCCCAGCTCCGCCACCGTCTCCACATCACACGCCAGCGCCTGAGGACTGAGCAGCGCCAGCGACAGCCCTTCTCGGTGAGAGGCCGAGACGTGCAATCCGGGCAGCTCCGGTGCTCCATCGGGCCGACGCAGCAGTGTTTGACCGGTGTGTTGTGCGATCAAAGCCGCCGTGCGTGCTCCGGGAGGCTCGGCAGCCGTTCCTTGTACCAAAACCGTCGGCGCAGCTTCGGGGCGGAGCTGCTCCAGTCGGCGCTCGAGCCAGGGACCGATGAAGGGCTCAGGCCAGTGTCCCTGGAATTCCGCTCCCGCGACCCCTTGCATCTGGAGCCCTTCCCAGCGTTCGCACAGCTTACCCTGAGCATCCACCACCACCGCTTCCCAGGTGAAGATCAGCCCTTCCTGTCGCAGCTCCTGCGCGTACACCTGGAGGGGATAGTGTGGCTGAGTGTCCAGCACCGTGAGCCGCTCCACCTTCACCGGCAGCAACGGAAGCTGAGGAATGGAGCCCTGGAGCCCGTGCAGGGTGGCATCCCGTTGTCCGGGATCCCCCAGCAGTCGGGTGGGAGGCAGGATCCGGTCAAACCAGCCTCGGTTTTCTGTCAGCTTTTGCTGAAGAGAGACCCCTTCTGGAGGCAGCAGCGAGAACACCGACTGCCGTGCTCTCAGCACCCGGTAGTCCTCCACCCGGCGAAAACGTCCTTCGTGGAACAGGAACGCCTCATAAAACGCCTTCGTATCCACCTGGAGCGGTGGCAGCGCCTGCCCTTGTTGCACCAATTCCTCCAGCTCTGCCGAAATCAGCCCCGCCGGAATCAGCCCCGCCGGAGTCTGTCCCCCCTGCTCCATCGTTCGCAGCGAGACCTTCCCTCGAAAGTGATCCACCACAAAGCCGGTCTCGGAGGAGCGCAGCGCCACTTCAACCGTCTCGGGCCCTCGCACCAGCGCCACCACCCGGAGCGTGACCGGATGGGGGCCATTGATCACCAGCGGGCGGGCGAAGTGGAAATCTTCCAGCACCACCCCTCGCCCTGCTCCGACGGGCCCCTGCTGCCGACCGAGCACCGTCTGAGCGGCTTGGGTCATGGCTTCCAGCCCCATCACGGCGGGGAAGAGACAGTCCCCTCGGAATCGGTGATCCGCCAAGTAGGGATCCGACTGAGGGGTCAGTTCCGCCTCTGCCACCAGCTCGATGCCTGGATAAAAAACCGGCACTCGCTCCAAGAAGCGCAGGAACGGCACCTCGGGCGTCTCCAGCTTGAGGGTGGGCAAGTGTCCGAGCCGACCGGCACCCACCACCGAGAGCGGCACCTGACCGGAAGCGCGTGCCTCCACAAGCTGCTCAAACAGGTGGAGTCCTTCACTCAAGGGAATCGGGGAGATCCCTTGCCGTTGCAGCAGCTCGAGCTGTCCGAGCCGCTCGCCCATCCCGGTTCCGCTCCACACCGACCATTCGAGCGCCAACGTAACACAGGTGGGGTGTTGCGCCTGATATTGGCTGAGCCGCCAGGTCATCCACTCATTGGCGAGGGCGTAGTCACCTTCACCCCACAGCCCTGCCACCCCGATGATCGAGCCCAGACCGATCAGCAGCTTAAGCTGTCCGCTGGGCACACACGCGAGCAGCCGGTCGAGCGCCTGAACTTTGGGCTCGAGGGTGAGCTTCAGGGCCTGCGCCGAGAGATTTGGTAGAGCGGTCGGCTCATTTCGCGCCGCGCCGTGCAAAATGCCGGTGATGGGGCCTTGCGACTGTTGCACCTGCGCCACCAGTGCTTCGAGACCCTCCCCGGTGAGATCGGCGGGATAATACTGAAAGGAAGTGCCTGCCGCTGCAAAACGTGCCAGATTTTGGCGGAGTGTCTCATCCTTTTCGGGCACACTGCGACCGATCAGCGCCAGCTTTGCCCCTGTTTTCTGGGCGAGTCGGAGCGCACACTCAGCCGTGAGCCCTTTGCCGCCTCCCGTGACCAGCACCACATCCTGTTCATTCAGCGCCAGCCCTCGAGCGTCTGTGGCGGACTCCAGCGACAGTCTCTTCAGCGAGCGTTCCAGACGGCGGCCTTCTTTTTCCAGCCGGACTTCGACGTGCCCCGCCATGCCCTCCAGCTCCGCCAGAATGCGAGTCAGCGGCTGCTCCGCTTCTGGCATCACCGAGATGATCCGAGTGGCCACCTGCGGCTGCTCGAGGTGGAGCGTGCGCAGCAGACTTCCTCCTACCGGCGACGTCTGCACCAGCACGAGGGCCTTGATGCCTTGACTCAGCCCTTGCTGGAGCACCTGGAGCAGCTTTTGTGCCAGCTCGGTCGAAGGCTGCGGCGGCAGCCCGATCACCCAGCCATGCCCGGCCACACTGGAAATGTCCTCCGCCAACCTGGACGCCCAGGGGGTATTCAGCCCGAGATCCAGCAGCGACCAGCGCCGAGGCTCCGCGCTGCTTGGCCGTGCCTTCAGCGTGCGAGCGATCCAGTGCAGCTCAAAGGGGCGCACCCAGCTCTCCAGCCCATCGGGGGGCCCAGCCGGGGTTTGTGTACCACTGGATTTCTGCTCCACCAGGAGCATGAGGGCCTGCGCTACCTCCTCCACCGTCGCATGGGCAAACACACTCGACGATGCAGGTGGAAGCAGCTCAAGCTGACGAGAGACCTGTGACACGATCTGACTCACCGTGAGCGAGTTCAGGTGCAGATCGATCAACAAGCGGGCATCGTTGGCAATCGACGCCAGGGGAAGCTCTGCGCGCGCCGCCACTTTCTCACGCACGAGCGCGAGCACCTGCGGGAGCCCCACACCGGGTTCTGCTGGATCGCCGAGGTTGGCAAGCTCAGTGGGCGTGGTGGTCAGCGCCAGCCCGTGGGGTGTGGCAATATCCTGCTTCACTGAATTTTCGGGACTCCCAGGCGGATTTGGAGCCTGAGAGACCACACCCATCCCCTCCAGCCGTCCCAGCTCTGACAGTGCCGGCTGCGTCACCACCGGCTGCGTCGGCTGCGTCACCACCGGCTGCGTCACCACCGGCTGCGTCTCTTTTGTCACACCGTTTGAGAGCGCCATCTCTCGAGCGTGCCCCGGCTCCACCCCTTCAGGCAAAAAGGGTGCCAGCTCACAGGGGTTGACCAAAAACTCCGGCTGCCAGTCGAGCCGGAATGGGCGTACAAATCGCCCCTCAAAAAGGGGAGCAGTCTCCACGGGCAGCCCCAGCGCATACAGCGCCGCCACCGCATGCAGCAGCCCCCGCATCGACGGCCCACCCGCGTCGAGTGAGATCACCCGCTGAGTGGTCAGCCCTCCCAAGATCCGGCCTGGCCCCACCTCGATCCACAAGGCCAGCTCCGTTCCTGCCGCTTCGATGGCCTGCGTAAACTGCACAGGCTTGACAAGCTGTTCTGCCAGGAGCTTACGCAGCCGCTCCGCTGAGCTCTCCGAAGGCTGGAGCAGCCCGCCCGTCACCGTCGAGTAGAGGTTCTTTTCCAGTGGAGCAGGTGTAAAGGTCGCCAGCGCCTGGGCAAACGGCGCCACGGCCTCTTGCATGAGCGGAGAATGGAAGGCCCGCGAGACCGGCAGCCGCACGCCGCCCAGCCCTCGTGCTTTCAACCGCGCCTCCACCACCGCCAGGGCATCCTGATTTCCGGCCAAGACGGTCTTTTCCGGCCCATTAAAACAAGAAACCGTCACCTCGAGCCCTTCCAGCAGCGGCTGAAGGCTCTCCGGCGAAGCTGAGACGCTGAGCATCGCCCCTTCCGGGTGTCCCAGCCGTGCCATCACATCCCCGCGTGTACGTCCGAGCGCCAGCACCTGCTCCCGCGAGAGAGCGCCTGCCCAGTGCAGGGCCGCCAGCTCCCCGAGGCTATGGCCCAGCCCCAGCGAGGCTTCAACCTGAAGCAGCTCCAGGAGCTGAAGCCCCGCCAGTGTTGCCGTTAAGATCGCCGGTTGTGCCACAGCGGTACTGAGCGTATCTCCTCCCACCGGAAGTTGCGCTTCTTGATAGAGCTGAGCCACCCCTTCAAAACGTCGTGCCAGCGCCCCCCCTTCCAGATACACCGGAGCCGCTTGCCCAGGAAAGAGCAGTCCCAGCTTGCCCGTGCTCTTCTGAGTGCCCAAAAAGGTCTGTTGCCCATCGTCTTGTGCTTCAGACAATCCCTGCTCGAGCCAGCTTTGCAGCCGCTTCAGACGAGTGGTCAACTGCTCCGCCGTGCTGGCCACCAACGACGCCCGCACCCGATCTTGCCGGGCTCGACTTTGCTGGAGGGTGGCCGCCAGGTCTCCCAGCTCGGCCCGGGACAGCCGAGGGGCAAACACTAAGAGCTGACGGAGCTGGGCCAGCAGGTGCTCCCGATCCGGCGCTCCGAACAGAAAAAGCTCGGCATCTTGAGCACTTCGCAGCAGCCGAGTCTCACGCGGCAGCAGCTTTTTTCGCCGTACAGAGGTGGCACCTTCCAGCACCACATGGGTATTGATGCCCCCGAACCCCATGCTCGAGACGGCAGCCCGCAGGGGTCGATGGGCGGGCCAGAGCCGACCTCCCCGTGCCAGTTGGATCGGCGAGTTCTTGCCCTGCAAGAGACGATGGGGCCGCTCCGCCCCGACGGTGGGGGGAATGAGCTGATGATGCACCGCCAGGGTCGCCTTGATCAGCCCGGCCACCCCTGCTGCACCTTTGCAATGTCCGATCAGCGCCTTGGCGGAGCCTAAAAAGGCGGGCTCCTGCGCCGATCCCCCGGCTTCCTGGCACTGCTCGATCAGGGTGCTGAGCTCGGTGGTATCCCCGACGGCTGTTCCGGTGCCATGTCCTTCAAAATACGTGACCGAGTCCGCCCCAAAGCCTGCCCGCCGATACGCTCGCTGAAACGCCAGTCGCTGCCCTCGCACTTCTGGACGGGTGATGCCCCCTTGTCCATCCGACGAGACCCCCCAGCCTCGAATCAGCGCATAGGTGCGTAATCCCTGCTCTTTTGCGTGTTCTTCGGTGGTGAGCACCAACATGCCGCAACCTTCGCCGGGCCAGAAGCCTGCCGAACGTTCATCGTAGACCCGCATCTCATCGTGCGCCAGGGCTCCGGTTTTGGCAAAACCCAGCAGCTCAAAGGGATCGAGGCTCAGATCCACCCCGCCAACGAGGGCCACTTCAACATCCCCATTGACCAGGGCTTGGCAACCTTGCGAAACCGCCAAGAGTGACGACGAACAAGCGCCATCCACGGTAAAACCGCCCCCCTGGAGATCAAACGTATTACACACTCTGCCCGCGATGGTATTGGCCAGACCTCCCGCCAGAGAATCTTCTCCAATGGGCGCAAAAGGCGCTTTGTAGCGGACCTCAAGCTGCTCGAGCCACGCCGAGCGTGCAGCAGCAGAAAATCCGGCGTCGAGTAATGCAGCGTCTACGGTGCGCCGCACATAGGGCCAGCGATAGCGCATCAGGCTGGCGCGTGAGAACTCTCCGGTTAACGTATTGCCCAGATAGACCCCGGTGAGACTGCGATTCCATCGCTCTCCCATCGCCAACAGTCCGGCGTCTTCAAAGGCACGTCGAGCGACATCCAGGGCCAACCAATGGGTCATATCCGTGGCGCGGAAGGTGCTGCCGGAGATCTTAAATCCCAGCCGATCAAATTGATAACCACTGAGCACCGACGCCTGGGTGGAGTAGGTCTTATCGGGTGCAGACGTATCGGCATCATAATAATCTGCTAAGCGCAGGCGCTCATCCGGGAGGGTGCGAAAGGCGCGTCGTTGCGCCAGCATATTTTCCCACAACTCGGCGGGAGAGTGTGCATCTGGATAGATGGCGGCAAGGCCAACAATGGCGAGTCTAGGCTGAGACATGGGCATACCTCTGCTATAAAAACATCGGAGTGATGGGAAAGATGATCACCCAACACTCGATACAGTACCCGCAGGCATCTGTATCGAGTGATCTTCAATTGGAAATCTTACCGTGCTTGAGATCCACCGGCGAGGGCTCCTGAGAGTGCAGGACTGGCGGACATTGTGGTCTGAGTCGCGCGTACATTCTCCAGGGCGATCAGTGCCCCGCGAATGCTGCATACGATGGCCAGTGCAAAGAAGATGGCAAACACCACATGGAAGGCCATCAGCACCCCATACAGTGCGGCCACCGATGCCCCAAACAGAAACTGCCGACCTTTGAGCGAAGGAGTGGTGCCGGGGTCACTCACCATGTAGAAGGTAAAGAGCAGAAACGCCACACCGGTCATGGGCATCAGCGAGCCGATCAGCGAGGTATCAAAGAGAAAGTGTCGTACCACAGCTTGCGCGGCAAATCCGAGCACCCAACCTGCAATGAGGGGCATTCTCTTGGTCAAGAGTGTGTTCAACAAGCTCCCGGTGCAGATGATCACACAGGGCAGAATCCAATCCCCGATGCCGGTCAGACCTTCGACAAAATGATAACCCGGTGCGACACCCACCGACGGAAAAAGCACCAGCACACAGGCGATGCCAAAGTTCGAGGGATTCATAAAGTGTCGAGTGCCTCGTGGTCCCACGTTGCGCAAGAAGGCTTTGGAGCCGATGGCAATGGCGGCCCCCATCATCACCGGTGCCAGTCGATCCCCTGAGTAGGTGAGCATCGCCACCGCCAGCCCGCTGATGTGCGCAGGCAACAAAAACTCTACAAAAGTGCGCCAGCTTCCTAAAAATCGAGGACGACGACCCGCAGCCCAGGCTTCTCCCAGCTCAGTCAGCAGCTCGACCGAATAAGCGGTCGCAAGAGATGCAAAGGGATGCAGATGGGATTGTTCAAAGTCAAAGAAAGTATGGCCCAAGATATTTAAGACCGAGATGGCGATGGAGAAGCGCCAGAGCGCCGCCAAGCGCAGATCTACGGGTTTTGCAGGGGCCGACACAGCAGAAGCAGCAGAAACAGATGCAGTACTCATATTCAAACATCCTCTTAGGTGATGAAATGGATTCGTATGATCTCAGAGCTGACCCAACATCAGGGTATGCCAGCCGGGGTTGAGCTCCAGGTTCTTCTTTTGCACCTGACCGTCGGGCGAGCGCCAAGAAACAGTCACCGGCAGAGGCTGATCGGCGGGCAGATCTGCCAACCCAAACAGCAGCTCATGGCTCCGTTCTCCCGAGTGTCCGTTGCCGCCATCTACTTGAGCGACCAGCTCTTTTCCGTTGGGGAGCTTCACACGCACCTCCGCGCCCAGGGCCGCACGCCCGCGCAGGTCCGCGTGAGGACGTCCCGCGTGTGCTGCAAACGACGCCTGAGCACCTCGCACCGGCAGCAGCAGGCTCAGACCCAACGAGCGCCCATGCTGTTGTCCTTGATTGAGATACACGGCGGACATCTGCCACTGATTTCCCACGGCAAAGTCCAGATCACCATCTCCATCCACGTCGGCGGTGGCCACCCCTCGGCTGATCTCCTGCTCGCCCAATCCAATGGCATGAGAGATGTCAAAGTATCGACCGGAGCTGCTGCGGGCGTAGAAGTAGACCCAGGCATCCCCGCTGAGATCATCCCCTTCTTCCAGCTTGGGCCAGAACATGGGATATTGGAGCAGGTTATCATTTCCCATCGCAACTTCATGCATCTCGGGCCAGCGGGTCTTCTCCCCTTTCATGAAGCCGGTGGCTTGTACCGTCTCTAGGATACCATCGTTGTTAAAGTCGGCGAGTTTCGCTTCCCAAGACCAGCTTGAGTGGGCCAATCCCAGCGACTCACTCTCATCGGTGAAAGGGGCGATGCCAGAGCGCAACAGCTCAGGTTTTCCCGTGCTGATGAAGGCGAAGTGATTTTCTTGCAGTGCCCACTCTGCCGCAATATTGCTGACATACATATCCAGGTGGCCATCCTGGTTGAGATCTCCAAAGTCGATGCCCATGCCCTTAAAGGAGTCGTGCCCGACCACTTTGGAGGTGGGGGTTGCGAAGCCCCGTTTGCCTTCCGCCAGGGTAAAAGCAAGTTTACCGGGGGTGGAGCGATTATAGAGCAGACGATCCGGTCCAAAGTCGTTCCCAAAGTAGATCTCCGGGAGCTGATCTCCATCGAGATCTGCTGTTCCAATCGCCAGGGTCCAAGCGTGCGCCACTTCATCACTCAGCGCAGCGGAGGCAACTTCAAACTGCACCGAAGGCGTCTCTCCTGCCGTCGCATCTTTCCACAACAGCAGGCGGTTTTTGCCCCCATTCATCGCACGAGACATGGACAGATTCATGGCCACGCCGGTCTTCGACTGAGGATCGAGCAGCTCACAGCCATCTTGGAAGTAGTTGCCCAGGATCAGCTCGGGAAAGCTGTCACCATCCAGATCGGTAAACGAAGCCGCATCGGTATAGATGCGCTCTTCAGGCATCACCGCTTGCGCCACAAAGTGCTCAGCATTGAGTGTCGAAGGGGTCACATCTTTCTGAAGGAAGAGCACCGGAGTGCGTCCCCAGAAGTAGAGCAGCAGATCCAGCCGACCATCGGCATTCACATCCGCAGGCAGACAGCCCATCGGAGCGGTGGTGCTCTTGGCAAACGAGGTCTCGGGGGGTGTCAGCTCAAAAGCGGCATAACGAGGTGCCGAGCCCGGCACCGGTGCCACCAGCACTTGATTGGTCTCGGTGTCCACATAACAGGCGTCATTGGAGAGCCCATCTCCATCCACATCATTGAGCGCAACAGCGCCCCCTGCGCCCGAGATCCAGTGTGATATCTTCTCGACACTGGGATTGACGGGACGGCGTGTCTCACGGGGTAGATTGCCCACCCTGGGAAGCTCACTTCGAGAAAATGTAAACTACTTCGCCAGCAGCTCCTGCTCGGCCTGACTGAGCGCCGGTGGACGAGAGAGCAGATATAATGGAATGACACAGGCTAAGACGATGCCTTTGCTGATATGTCTCTGCAAGAAGGTGCTTTTCATGAGCTTTCGCTCCCATATAGGATGGTGAGTTGACGACTTCAAGACGATGATGATCAAGCCTCTCATGAGGCGAGCTCGCATGTTATGCCGAAGGAGAAGCCAGCGCACCTTGAAGGCGCTGACGCCAGACTTCGTAGAGCAAGGACACTTGCGCGGAGTGTTCCTGTGGACGTGACTGATGGAAACATTTGACCAGCTCTGGCATGGGAAGACCCGCCACGATCCGGCTGGCAAGCTGCGTGTGGGCAGGCTCGAGGCCCGCATCCGTATGAGCCGCTGCCGCAAACGCCACCCCTTGCGCCAGCGCCGCTCGATGCACACCCGCGAAGTTCTTGAGGCGCTCCAACGCTTCCGGCGTCACCCCGCCTGCATATCCTGCCGCCAACCCCACCCCTGCCCAGAGCGCACTGTGACGGTGCTCCGCGAAGGTCTTGATGGTCTCCGCGATGGCATCGATGTCGAGCACTCGCACGAACCACAACGAGCGTCCCAGCCCTTGATCGAAGGCCCGCAGCGCATAACCGGTCACGCGGCTGTCCAGCTCTTGGCGTACTCCGTACTTGTCCCATTGGAAATAGCCCATGTGAAAGCCATAACCATCCATCGCCAAGTAGCGCAGGTCCGGCTCTAAACCGGCCAGACACGGGTTGAGGTCAAAAAAACGGGGGAGCCGCGCCATCGCCCAGCCCGCACCCACCAGCGCCAGATATCGATAGTGAGCACCGGGACCGGCCAGAAACTGCTCAAATCGATCTTACTTCCAGGGTGTCAGCCGATCCAGCAGATAGAGTGCCATGCCCATGCCCTCATACGCAAACCCGCGCCACGGGGCCTCGAGCTGCTCCACGCGCTGCTGAATCTTGTCGAGACGGGTTTCTTCTAAGCCTGCATGATACCCATGCGCAAAACAGGTGCCAACCGCTTCGATACGCGCACGAGCTTGAGGCGATCCTCCTAAAAAGCCGCGTCCTTCGCAGGTGGTCTCGTGGGGCGCGATGCCAAAGAGCAGCCGCTTGAGCTGCCCGGGAAGACTGGCGACCTGCTTGGGCCGCGAGTCTGGCGTATAGATCAACAGCGTCTCTGCCGCTGGCTTCGCTGTATTCATCAGGGCCGTCATAAAAATACCTTCTTTCGGTCGTCTCAGATTTGCACACGACGTTGAATTTTGCAGAATTTGTCAGATGCAAAGAGTCTTCGGGTATTAGTACAGATTTTGGCAAAACCTTACGAGAAACCTTTATAAAGTTGAAACTTTCCGCCGAGACCGACATCCCGCTCTCGTTTCCATTTTTCTCTTTGCAAGGCTCATGCCATTGTCAATGTGCGACTGACATTTTCGCCGCCCTGACGACTTTGGCAGCGCCTCGCATCACCCCACGTTCTCCCAGAATACGATAGCCCCCTCCCAAGACCCTTCCCACGGGCCCGATCTGTCACTTTTTAGAGACAGGTGCGCGTCTGCGTTTCCCCTCGCTGTCACATGGAGGAGACAATCCGCCCGCTCCCCTGGCGGAGCCGTCCCTTTTGCCCCCCCTCGAATGTTTAAAATTCCGGTCAAACAAGCAAAATGCACCACCAGCCCAAGCGATACAACGTGCGCTGTTCACGCGCACAGGTGCGCACATGCCCCTCGCACATGCTTACACACAAGGTTTCGCACACAGATTCCCGCTACTCTTGACTTCAGTTCTTCTCGGACCTAAAATTTCTGCCTATCGCCGGTCGTCAGAGCGTCAGACTTTGCCTGTGGCCGCTCGCCCTGGGCAGGACCGACCTACAAACGCCATCAAAGGATTCGCTTTATGCGCACGCACGCAGGACCGCTGAACAGGCTCGCCGCCGAGACTGCCCCCACATGGACTCACCGCAGCACCGGAAGCAGCTCCCACAAGCGATCCGTTCCATTTTTGGCATTGCTCTCGTGTTCGGCCCTGCTGGGATCGACCCCCGCGCTGGCGTTGGACGCTTCCGAGCTGCTGGCCAACCACAAGAAGGCCCTCGGGGGTGACGCCAATCTTGCCAAGCTCACCATGTATGCTGCTGATGGCACGGTCACACAAGGCGGCTCCACCCTTCCCTTTACGTGGGCGGTCTTGACCCCTCAGTCGGTGCGGCAGGAAGTGAAAGCCGGAGAGCTCACCGAGACCACCGTCTTGGTCGGTTCCGAAGGCTGGGGCCGAGCCTTTAACGGCGTGACCCGCAAGCTCAGTGGTCCTCAGCTCGAAGCGCAGCAGCTTCTCTCGCTGGTGGCTTCGCATGCCTATCTGCGCCCCGAGGAGGTGGAGCTGGAGTATGGAGAGGTGGAGACCACCGCCGATAAAAAGTGGAAGGTGCAGCTCTCGGGTCGAAAGACCTCTCGATTGACCTTGACCTTTGACGCGGGCACTGCCTTACTCGCCAAAGTGGAAACCGACGGAAAATCCGGGCGTTGTGAGCTGGCGGTTGAAGACTATCGAAAGGTGGGCAGCCTGAAGCTCCCCCATAAATTTACCCGCACCTGTCAGTTTCCCGGTGGAAAAGCGGAGTCCCGCTTTGAGCTGAAAAAGCTCGATCCCAAAGCCAGCATCGATGAGACGGTGTTTGAGCGCAGCGGCGACGCTTTTGGGCGGCTAAAATTTCCAGCAGGCCAAGACACGGTCAAACCCAACTTGAAGTACGATCCTGCCCGCCATCTTCCGTTGGTGGAAACCAGCGTGGGTGGCAAGACGTACACGTTTTTGCTCGACACACGCTTGCCCTTTAGTGTGGTGGACAATTCCCTTGTGACCGGGCTGGGACTGAAGCCCGTGGCGCAGGCGCTGGATCCGCTGACCGGTGCGTCCCTCAACCTGCTGAGCCTGGAGAACTTGACCTTAGCAGGAGCCGTGCTCGCCCGCACACCGGTGATCGCGGGGGATGTCAAAGCCCTGGTGCCGGGTCTCGAGGTGGCGGGGGTGCTCGGACAGGAGCTGCTCGAGCATGCGGCGGTGGAGCTGGACTTTGGCCGCTTGCAGCTTGTCTTGCATAATCCGGCCACGTTCACCGATACCGGCGCGGCGGAGTCCATGCGCTTGGATGACTCGGGCCGGATCAACGTGCTGATCAATGGTCAGAGCCTGCTCTCCGCGCGGCTGGCCACTGGATTTGCGGGCACTTTGGGCTTGCCTCAAACCGTACTGGATCAGGAGAAGCTGCTGCCTGCCAGTCGGCTCCCGGTCTCTAAGCTGGATCTGGAGGGGCTGGGATCCGGTGAGGTCGGGCTGCTGGCTTCCGTTCAGCTCGGAAATTTGGCGATCAACCAAGTGCCGGTCGGTTTTAACCCCGAGACCGCCCGCCTGGAAGAGCCTGTGCTCGGCAATCAGCTCCTGGAGCGCGTGAAGCTGACCTTTGATGTCTCCCGTCAGCAGGTCTTGATTGAGCCGGGGGTGAAGCTCAATGACGCATGGCCGTATGATCGCAGCGGCTTGACGCTCAAAGGGGGACCGACCTTGCAGGTTGAGAGTGCCAGTGCTCCCGCACCCACCGCCTTGATGGTGGGAGATGTGATCGTGCAGGCGCAGGTTGAGGGGGCTTGGGTCAAAGATGCAAGTGCCATTCGGAAGGCGCTGACCCAGGCGGCTGGCACCCGCATCAAGCTGAAGATCAAACGGAGAGGCAAGGATTTGGAGCGAGAGCTGGAGCTGAAGGAGCCGTTTTAAGCTGGAAAGTTCAAGTCACGTCGCACACACCCACCGCAAGCACCCACCGCACGCACACCGACCACGCACACCCCCACGTATTCACACTCATACTCACGTCGTCACACCCACATGCACGCACGCACGCACGCACGAGAGGAACCGGGAGCCCACCGCAGGACTCCAGACGGAAGACCTTCTTAGGCGGGAGCACTGCCCGGTTTTGCGGGGAGCCCTCCCCTGCCATCGTCGAAATTGGCGGGGGCTTTGTCGCGCAGATAGATCAGCCCCCCCACTCCAATCAGCGCCAGCACCACCGAGATGATCTGCGACTGAGACAGCCCGAAGAGCCACTTGGGGTTGATGCGGATGAACTCGATCAAAAATCGCTCTGTGCCGGAAAAAACCAGATACAGATAGAAGATCCAGCCATCGGGCCGAGGCTGTTTGCGCAGCTTCCACAACAGGGAGCCAAAGAGGATGGCATAAATCATCTCGTACACCGGGGTGGGATGTACGATCTCCGTGGTGGGCACGGTGCCGTTGGGATACGCCATTCCCCAGGGCAGGTCCGTCGCGATGCCGTAGTCACCGTCACCGGAGAGCTGGCAGCCCAGCCGCGCCACCGCATAACCAAGTAAGGTGCCGGGTGCGCAACAGTCAAAAAAGCGCAGAATCGACACCCGCTGAAGCAGCAGATAGGTGATCAGCGCCGTACCCGCTACGACAAAACCGCCCAAGAAGGTCAAACCAGACCCCTTGAGAAAGACCTTGACGGGATCCTTCATAAAACGATCCCAGTACTCAAACACATCAAAGAGCTTGGCACCAAAGATGCCAAACACAATGGCGATCATCATGGTCGGCCCGAGCAGCTCCACATTCATGCGCTTCCGATGAAGCTCCATGTTGAGCGTGTAGGCCACCAAAACAAAGGTCATGCTGAGCATAAAGCCGTAGCTGTAGATCTTAAAGCTGCCGATCTCGAGAAGAACGGGATACATGAAGCTCCTCCGGGGCGTGACAGGGCGGAATAACGTGCATGTGGGGCCATATTGATGCCATAGAGCAGAGGCTGGAGCAAGAAAGAAGCGGTCGTCAGCAGTTCTTGCAGAAATTTGTCTTGACCCGACGGGAGGATGGAGGCATTCTGCCGCCCATTCAATGAACCAGCGTTTTTGAGGAGAAGCTCATGGCTGACAAGAAAGCTCGAACGACCGCAAGCCCGGCAGCAAAGGGCACCAAGACCACCCGCACCACCAGCGAAGTGACCAAACCCAGCCCGGTAAAAGCCACCAGCAAGGCAGGCTCAAGAAGCAACACCAGCAAGAAGCCCACCGCTCCTGCCCCGGTGGAAGTGGCGGCTCCTGCCCCGGTGGAGGTGGAAGAAGCTGCCCCGGTGGAAGTGGCGGCTCCTGCCCCGGTGGAAGTGGAAGTGGCGGCTCCTGCTTCAGTGGAATCAGAGGTGACATCTCCGGCAGAAGTGGAAGAAGCTACTCCGGTGGAAGTGGAAGAAGCTGCCCCGGTGGAAGTGGAAGTGGCGGCTCCTGCCCCGGTGGAAGTGGCTGCTCCTGCTCCGGTGGTGGAGTCTGCCCGCCCTGCCCCCGCCGCCGATGTCTTCCGCCCTCGCCCCGCCGTGAGCATGCGCCGAGACGACTATTAATAGATGGGCATCCGCGCCGCTGAAGGCCCTCTCTCCGCAGCGTCTTTGGCCACTCCGCTCGTAATTCCTGCAAAACAAGACTTCGGGAGGTTTTACTCCGGTGGCCCTGTCCCTTCTTCGATAAGCTGCTCCAGCACGTACAGCAGCAGCTCGGGCCGCACCGCTCGCCCCAAGCGGATCACACCGGGCGGCAGTGGCTCCAGTGAGAGTGGCTCAAAACCACTGCGTAAGAACAGGATGGGGAGGTTCGGATTTCCGAGGCGCAAGACCTCCGACACTGCTGGAATCTGATTTTCACCGATGCGTAAGGCCACCACCACCGCTGCGATATCTGGATCTTCGCTGAGCGCCAGCAGTGCTTCCGCCAACGAGCTGGTGGTAAAGGCTTCGTATTGGGATTCGACCCGCGCCGCCAGCTCATCGCGGTCTTCCAACGCTTCTTCAATCACCAGGAGCTTTTTCGTATGTGCTCGTATCGGCACATAGAACTCACGCGCTGCTGCTTCGCTGTACCACATGGGCATTCTCCCTTTCTGAATTTTTCCAACGGCTTTTCTCCCCTCTAGGTCGGCAGGAAATCGTTGGATCATGAGCGGGAAGTGAGACAGCTCAACTTTCGAGTGAGACCTTCCACAATCATCTGATATTGTGTGATCAGGTTCAGGCAGGGTCGTTTCAAAATACCTTCATGCAACGAACAACATCAGACGCTGGAGCCCATCCGCCCTGAGCAGGAGCCCGGATTAACTAGGAAGCTGGTTTCTAAACAGTCTCTCGCGTACACGAGGGCTCATCACCGCAAACTCTCCTTCGGCGCGTACCAGACAGTGCCCGTGCTCATCGAGTAGCTGGCCTGCCCCTCTTACGAAGTGCGTCTTGATCACCTCCACCAGCCAGCCCTCCACCCTCAGACGCTGTCCCATGAGCACTGGCTTTACAAACTCCACCGAGAGGCGATGGGTCACCGCTTCACGTTGACGCTCAAGGCCCACCGCGACTGCCACCACCTCATCGAGCAGCAGCGACGAAAAACCACCATGCACCACACCCGGATATCCCTCCATATGGGGATGCGGGAGCAGCTCCACCACATAACGATCCTGCTCACGTCGCAGGTGTGTGATCAAGGTGTGATCTGTTTTAACGCCACAAATACAACAGTTTCGGAGGTGTTGCGGATCCATCCCATTTCCTTCTCACAGACAGGGTCACACAAGGGAGGAGGCTGCGGGGGAAGCACCCCGGCGTTTTTTCTGGCGTCTGGGTGGTGGCGTGGAGCGCGGGGAGCGTTGCCACATCCACAACGCTAAGCTGATCAGCGGCCAGTTCAGCACCCCCAGCACCATCAAGATCTTCCAAAAATGCTGACGCGCCAATGCTTTACGCCAAGGAGGTGCATCGCGTAACGTCTCCAGGTCTACTTGGAGCTGAAGCCCTCCCTCTTGACGCCAGACGACCTCTCCTCCCACCAACGTCATCACCACCGGACTTTCATCGGTTTCATCCGGCGATGCAGGATTCGGCAGACGCTCCAACACCACCATATCGGCATAATAACCGGGCTGAAGGAGCCCTTCTTGCTGACCCAACCCAACAGCCTGCGCAGGTCGCTCCGTATAGGCCCGGAGTGCCTGCTCCAGAGAAAGCCCCCCCAAGACCGACGCTTGAGCTTCAGCGCCAGCTTGCTCCGCGCCCGCATCTTGCATGGCCCATCCCAAGAGACGCAACGGCGAGGCAGCAGTCTCTGGCCACGCGGAGCTGAGCACCCCCCCCTGTTCCGACAGCACCGACATGGGGGTGAGCATCTGAAACACATGATCAGGAAGTTCCGCTCGCAGAGAGCCCGCTCTTTCTGCCAGCAACGCCGGGCGCAGCACCGGAACCACCCCTCGCGCCTGCGCCCGCGTAAGGGCTTCAGCATTCCACAGCGCGGAGACCACCAGCGGCTGCGGCACCGAGGGCGCATTCTCCAGCGCCTCCAGTGCGACGTGGAGCGCCCGATCCCCCTCCGCCAGCAAGATCGGAGACGGCATGGCGACCTGCTCCAACAAGCTGCTGAGGCTGGAGACCGAAAAACGGGGATCGACTCGTCCCGGCGTGAGGGGCCAGGGCTCCGAGAGTGCTGCATGCCGGGTTAAGATCGATCCATCGAGGATCAGCACGGGAGCACTTACCCGGCTGGTCTCAGGATAGGCGGTCTTCAGCCAGAGACCGGGCCAGAGGGGGGCTCGCCCTTGAACGCCTCGGGTGGTCACGCGCAGGCGCCAGAGACCATCACGGATCAGCTCCCGCAGTGCTACCAGGGGCGTCAGATCGCCGGGGAGCTGCTCCCCCACTCTTGTAAGCCCTTGTTGTAACAAGTGATTCTGTGAGGCTAGGTATCCTTCTTTGATGAAGTGGGTGGGAAGTTTCGCCACCACTTTACGGAAGGCATCGTCGGCGGCTTCACCCTCCAAAATGCCGGTCGGCACATTGGACTTGTCCCGCAAGACTCGCCCCAGGTAAGTATCCGGCGTGCGTTTGTCGATTTGGAGGATACTTAAGGCTTTGGAGTTGAGGGCCACCGCTCGAAAGTCATCCCGCCACATCATCATCGGGCGATCCGAAGGAATGGCGTCGAGCAGGCGACGGCTGAGCGATTGCCCACCGAGCGAAGACACGGACCAGCCATGCCCAAAGATCCAGGGGTCATCGGGATGGGTGCGTAAGAACGTCTGGATCTTGTCCTGACATGCCGAGATCCCCAGCGCCTGACGCAAGTCCAAGCGAGAGAAGCCCAGCCCTCCCGCGAGCAGGTGCGTGCGCACGTCATGGAAGCCCGGGAGGACGGTCATGCCCTTCAGATCGAGCTTGGAGGCAGAAGGATAAGCAGCCAGCAGCTCGTCATCGGTGCCGAGGCGGAGCACACGGCCTTCGGAAGTGGCGAGGGCGGAGACCGGCGGCAGTCCTCCCCCCGGATGAATCACCCCACGCACAAAAAGTTTTACCCCGGCATCACAACGCGGATGGTGGATGGCATTGGGCCGCGTGCAGTCCAAACGATGCGCCCGAGCGTAGAGTGTCGCCTGAAAGAGACCCAAGATCCCCGAGACAAGCAGACAGCTTGCCAGAATGATCAGGGAGCGGCGGCGCAATAACAGACGCAGAATGGGCAAGGCTCGGACTCCCGGCAGCAGCGGTCAGAGGTGGAAACTCCGGCGGTAGACAGATGAGGCATGCAGCATAACCGACGTTGCAGAGTGTGGCAAGTGGCAGGGTGTAGACCGAGTCCACGGAGCCGGGGCATCTCAGCACGAGCCTTTGCATGCTGTGCAGAATTCTACACCTATGCCGTTCTTTTCTGTCGCGGACGCTTAAAAGCCATGTCAAGATGTCCTACGATTTGAAGAACGTGACCGTAGAAATGACGCAGCAGACCGGCCTTGCAGCAGCGCTTCACCCAAAACCAGCGGCAGAACGAGGGGATAGACGGAGTGTGGATGCGGTGGATGGACTCCCCCCTCTTTTTGGTCAAGTTCAGAGGGAATGGTGCCGTCACACAGGTACTGTTTTCCTTGTTTCATTTTCCTCATCGTGCCGACACATCGGCGGAGTGGAAGAACTATGCTGGCGTATCGTGAAGGAGATGTGGTGGTCCTCCGCCATAAGTCGTATCAGCTCCTCAAGCTGATTGGACGAGGCGGTCAGGGCGCGGTCTTTGAAGCCAAAGACGGCCAGGATCAGATCGTTGCCATCAAGATGGTCCCGGCTCAAGAGCGCCATCGCAACGAAGTGCGTATCCTGGCCTCCATGCAGAGTGATCACATCGTGCGCCTGATCGACGCAGGGGTCGCACGCGGTGCTTTTATTCTGGTGATGGAGAAGGTGGAAGGGATCGATCTCAAAGCCCTGGTCCACTATGCACGGGAGACTCAGCGCCAGCTTCCCGCTCGACTCGCCGTGGAGTTTATCCTCCATGCGTGTTTGGGTCTCCAAGAAGCCCTCCAGCATGGCAAGCTCGCCTTCCACCGCGACATCAAGCCGGGCAACTTGCTCTTGGAGCACACGGGCTTGGTCAAGCTGATCGACTTTGGCATCGCCCATCTTGATGACATGGCCTATACCGGCTCACTGGTCGGAACGCCCGAAAATATGGCCCCCGAACAAGTCGGGCTCAGTGCCGACTGGAAAGTGGATATCCGCACCGATCTGTATTGTCTGGGGCTGGTGCTCTTTGAGCTGCTGACCCTCGAGACCATCCATGTTTTTCCCAAGAACATGCCGGTGCCGGAGCGCCTGCTCAAAGTGTGGCAGAACGATCTGTCGCAGCAGCTCACGCGGGTGGATGCGCTGTCCCCCGCGCTGGGAGCTTTTATGCGCCGCGCCCTTCAGCGGGATCCTGCTGCACGTTTTCAAACCCCGCTGGAGATGATCAAAGCCCTCTCGCGCGTGCGGGAGCAGCTCCCCGAAGTGGGAGATATCACCACCTTTGCGGCCTGTCTTCACCGCGTGGTGGGATTGGAAGAGCACGATCCGCAGGTGGATCAGCTCCTGCCGCTGAGTGACAAGCCGGTGTATCGAGCCCCGGTCCTGCCGGTACGCAGCAGTGTACAGCTCGCACCCAGTCCGGCTTCCGAGCCCCTTCCACCCGGATTTGTGGCCACTCCGACTGTTCATTCGCCCAGCCGAGCGCGCCTGCCGGGATTTTTGCCACAAGCGCTCCGTCGGCGTATTGCAGCCGTTGCCGCTGGTTCTGCTGGTCTGGCGGTGGTGGGCTGGTTGGTGCTGGCCCCTGCCACGGTGGGCGCTCCCGGTGGAACCGCTCAGCTTAGACCCTTGAGCAGCTTGCTCGAGCCGGTTCAGCGGGCACTCTCTACTAAATAATCTGCGAACCTCTGCCTGTGTCACAGCCCGCGTTTTTCCCTTCCCCCGCTTTTTTCTCGATGCTACCTTCTCCAGCCTCAACCTTGACGAGAAGGAGCCCCTACGATGAGCACCGCCCTTTTGATTGAGCAGCGTTTACGCGAGCAGCTTGCCCCCTTGTACTTGGAAGTCATCGACGAGAGCCATAAGCATGCCGGACATGCAGGCGCACGCGGAGGCGGAGGTCACTTTCGTGTGACCCTCGTCAGCGCGGCCTTTGAAGGAAAGAGACTGATGGAGCAGCATCGACTGATCTATGGTCTGTTTCGGGAGGAGATGAAGCAGCAGATCCACGCTTTGGCGCTTCAGACGTTAACCCCGAGCGAGTGGGAGAAGGCCAAAGGCTGAGCACGAAGTGATACAAAACGAGACAGTCCACAAAAAGGGAGGAGGCGGAGGTTCCACACAAGGCAGGCTCAGCTCATGCCTTTAAAGACGAAGGGGAAGGCCACGGGGACTGTTTCGCCTCGACGAGGCTCTGGAAACTGCCAGCCCTCAATTTCTTTGACCATGCAGCCTT
>JBJTQF010000165.1:0-3291 GCA_046075485.1 Myxococcota bacterium
CTCCCGCAAGGGATTCCATCCCTTGACCCGTGTTTTGTTGGGTGGCGTTGAGATATGCGCGGCTTTTGGGCACAAAACATGCTAAACCTCTCCTATGACACCTTCACACGAAGCGGGAGCGGAAAATGTTGTCACACAGGCTCTTCCACATCCCGGATGCCGTTGTCGCACCCGCAGCCTCACATCTCTTCCTCCTCTTTTCCCTGCCCCTTCTCCTCACCGCCTGTCCGGGCTCACCCGACGCATCTTGTCCCGAGGCCCTCTCCCCCACCCCTCTTCCTTCCTCGGTTCCTTCTCCCTGCATCACAGCCGAGTGTTGGTCTCGGGTTCGCATCCACGAAGTCATGTCCAACAACGAAGGGGCTTGGGTAGACGAAGACGGTCACACCGACGACTGGATCGAGCTCTACAACCCGGGGAGTCAGCCTGTCTCCCTCGTGGGATTTGCCCTCAACGACCGGGAGGACGAGCGACACATTCTGACCTCGGGCGTGGTCCCTGCTCGGGGGACGACCCTTCTTTGGGCGGACGACGACATCGCACAAGGGCCGCTGCACCTGCCCTTCAAGCTCTCCTCTGACGGCGAGGAGGTCTTCTTATGGTCTCCCACCGGCATCCTGCTGGATCGTTTATCCTTTCCGGCGCTGGCACCTAACCAGAGTGCCTTACGCTTGCCGACCGATGCCGATCCGGTCCACGTCTGTGGTTTTGCGACGCCCACCCGAGTCAACGGGGAGACATGTGGTCCTCCCTCGCCGCCCTCCATCACCGACGATACTGGATTTTGTCCGTTCGTGTGGCCTGAGCCCTGGCCGGTGCCAGCCTCTCCGGTCACACTCAACGAGCTGAGCTTTGAGCTCCACGGCGAGCAACCGGCTCAGCTCGAGCTGCTCAACACCGACCGTCGAGCGGTGGATCTTCAATCCTTGAGCGTGCGGCTGGCGAGCCTTCGTCCGGGCGACCCGTGGCCCACATTCCAGCAGGGGACGGAGTGGCCACTTCCGGCACAGACGCTTCAAGCGGGAGCGCATCAGGTGATCACCGTCTCCCCGTCCAGCTTACGAGACATGCGGGATGCGCCTACACTCGACTGGGTGCTGAGCCTTTACGAGCGGAGCAGTGGGCGTGTATTGGATCGTTTCAGCCTGCTCTCGTGGCCTTCTCAGGGGGTCTTGGCGCGGGATCCGGAGGGAAATGGCAGTCCGCGATTTTGTCTCAACCCCTCGTTGGGGGAGGCAAATCCGCCGTGTGAGCCGCTCATGGAGCGGGAGATTGGCACCTATCTGCGCACCCTTCAGACCCCGGGGGATTTTGAACGGCTGAGCTTAGGAGATCCGACCCTGGGCATCGACGGGGTGAAGGTGATTGTGGATCTCGAGCGGGAGCAGCAGGTGTACTTTATCGACTCGCTGCACTGGGATCTGCACTATACCTTTGTGCGGGAGATGATCGACGGCCAGCCGCATCTTGACCGTTGTGACCCTGAAGAAGCGGTCCTTTTTAACGAGGGTTGGGGGGCGTTCAGCGAGCAGAACTATTTTACCGTGGAGGGGCGACGTTATCTGCTGGGTACGCTGGTGCATCATGGGAGCAACGACCTGCGGGACTTGGAGTTCTCGACGGGTGACGTCATCGTGGGAACGCAGATGCAGACGGCGTTTTTTGCCACAGCGCGGGAGGTGCTGACCCCTTCGGAGTGGGTGATTCGTGCAGCGGATGCGCGGCAAGTGGAGGAGCTTCGGGCGTTGAGTGGAACAGTGCCAGCGGTGGGCCCCAATGCGATCTTTGAGGGCATGGATTATCAGCCGCTCAACGAGGGGGTGACATATGGCGTGTTGACCTGGCTTCCGGCGGCGGAGCTGGAGCAGGCGGTGCTGGGTGCTCAAGTGTTGGTGATGACCGACGCGGTGCCTCTGGACATCGACTTGGTGGCGGGACTGATCACCGAGGCATTTCAGACGCCCTTATCCCATGTTGCCGTGTTGAGCCGGAATCGAGGCACACCCAACATGGCGCTCACGGACGCGCACACGCATGGGCGCTTGAGGCCGTATCTGGGCAAGCTGGTACGTTTTGAGGTGGGCTCGGGGGATTTTTCGATTCGGGAGGCGACTCCGGAAGAGGCGCAGCTCTTTTGGGATGCGCAGGGAGGAATGCAGCCGCCTCAAGTGCCAGCCTTAGACCTGAGCTTGAGGGGTGTGGTGCCCTTGGAGGGGCGGGGGCTGGAGGCGCTGCCCGCGTTGGGGGCGAAGGCGGCGCAGCTTGGGCAGCTCAAGCGGTTAGCGGCTCAGCAGGGGGAGGACTTACCAATTCGCACGCCACGGGATGCCTTTGCCATCCCGGTTGTACACGACCGGGAGCATTTTGAGGCCAGTGGAGCGGGGGCCTTGTTGCGGGCCTCCTTGGAGGATCCGGCTTTTCAGAGCAGCCCGGCGGTGCGTGAGCAGGTATTGGCGGAGATGCAGGGGTTGATTCAAGCCTTCCCGGTGGATCCGATCCTGTTGTCGCAGGTGACGGGGCATATTCATACCTTGTTTGGAGAGCAGCGCATGCGCTTTCGTTCTTCGAGTAATACGGAAGACATTCCGGGGTTTAGTGGTGCGGGTCTTTATACTTCCTTGAGTGGGCAGCTTGGGAACCCGGACGAGACGGTGGAGGATGCCATTCGGGGGGTGTGGGCGAGCTTGTGGAATGCGCGTGCGTATGAAGAGCGTGAATTTTATCGCGTGGACCAGGCGTCCGTGGCGATGGCGGTTTTGGTGCATGAGGCGTTTCAGGATGAAAAAGCGAATGGGGTGGCGATCAGTCGGAACGTGCTCGACCCGATGCGGAGTAGTTACTATACGAACGTACAGTTTGGAGAGGCATCGGTGACGAACCCGGCTCCGGGGGTGACGGCGGATGAGCTGCTGTATCGGTGGGGAACCGAGCCACCGGAGCGTTATCTGGCGTACAGTTCATTTAGGGGAGGCGTGCCGGTGCTGAGCCGGGAGGAGCTGGACACGTTGGAGCTGACGTTGAAGGTGATTCATAACGGGTTTAAGACTCTTTTGGACCCGGAGAATGAAGATGCGTACTTTGCGATGGATATTGAGTTTAAGCTGCTGGGGGCGGAGCGGAGCTTGCTGGTGAAACAGGCTCGACCGTATTCGTATGGACGAGGCGTGACCGACACCTGCAACGACTAAACACGGGTCAAGGGATGGAATCCCTTGCGGGCGAGTGCAGAGAGGGCAGCGCCCTCTTTGCAAAAAAAAGCCGTGCAAAAACAGAAGTATAAAAAAACAAAAC
>JBJTQF010000166.1:0-30387 GCA_046075485.1 Myxococcota bacterium
GGGCGGCTTTGGAGGCGGTAAGGCGCCTTTGGCGTCTGGTCGAAGTGTTGAAAGCATTTTACGCTGAGCAACCTGGAGGCGTCGATGAGGCGCAGTTGAGGCTTGTGATCTCAACGGTCGTCATCGAGCCCAGTGAAGGGAAATCAACATGAACTTCTGGTGGCAGTGCGGCGACCTCGCCCAGCTCCTGCGTGACCTCTTCTTGAGCTGAGCACGCCAGCGGTCTCCCGGCTCCGGGGGGCCGCTGTTTTTTTTGGCGTCTGATAGAAGGTTGGAATATGGTCTCGTTCGGGCGAGGCCGCAGACTGCGGCAGCTCAACACTCGCCCCATTGACTCACAGGTTAAGGTCAACGATGTAAACTCGGGCTTCACCTCCACATAGGATCTACAAGCTCACGACCTCTGCGGGTCGGAATCCGCCAAGAGATGTGACACCGAAGAAGTGGGTGAATTTCCAAATCTGGGGTGCATCCAGGGGCTGTCCCCCGATTTGGAAAAAGAGGAGGTGCAAAAAAAAAGTGCAAAAAAACCAAACACGGGTCAAGGGATGGAATCCCTTGCGGGAGCGTGAGGCTGTCGTAAAAGGCCGAAGTCTCGAATCAGACCCACCGCCCCCCCCTCCAACCTCCCCCCCCCATTCTGGGGTGGAGAATAACTATAAGTCCAAAACATGGGACGTAACGCAGAGTCCTCACCCTCCCCCAAAGTTGGGGGAGGGCCGGGGTGGGGGCGTACGGCCCGGCTGCGCCGGGGTGAGGGCGGACGGCTCAACAAAAGCCGGAATGCGAAGGACTGTCCGTGAGCACTCACACATCGCACAGCGACTCACCGGCCCCGCAGAACAAAAAAAGAAGAGGACGCCCGCTCTATCCAGGATTTCTCCGTACCAACCTGCTCACCCAACGGCGTCCTCTTGTATATAATGACGCTCGAGCCTTTGCTTTATTCCCCAGAAAATTGAGCTGCGACAGGCGGACCTCATGCGCGTGCTGATCGTGTTTCATGGCCCTCTTCCGTATGGTCCTTATCCAGTGCCGGGCTGCGCCCTTCGAGCCTATAGCCTGGGAGAAGGACTGCGCACCCACGGCATAGAAGTGCTCTATGCCAGCCGAGCCCAAGATCTTGCTCCACCGGACTCCAGCCGCCCCCCCGTCTACGGTTACGCCAACGGCGTTGAACTCCAACAGCTCGTCATCTCCCTCGCCCCAAGCTGCATCCTCGCCGTCGGCCACGATGAGCTGGTCCACCTCGAGCACCTCTCGATGCCCGTGATCCTGGATTGTTTTGCCCCCCGCCTCCTCGAAGCACAGTGGGAAGAAACCGATACCAGCCAGGAGTCGATGGCCCTGCTCTCCGCTCTGGCTCGAGCAGATTATTACCTGGTCACCACCTCTCGGGCCCGCTATCACCTGCTCGGACTGCTCCCCGTCGCAGGCGTCGATTGCCGTGAAGACCGACTGTTGACCGTGCCCCTCTCCGTGCCCCCCTCTCCCCCAGCCCCCAAGCTCGAGCGGAACCTGCATGCCCATCCGCTCCTGGTGGCGGGAGGCGTCGCATGGCCCTGGCAAGATCCAAGCTGGGCGCTTCAGCATACCGTGCGAGCCCTCGAGCGTCATCCCCACGCGCGCGTGCGCCTGCTGCGAGGGCCCTATCCACTGCACGCTCAGGGCGCCTCCGTGCCACCTCTGCCCGTAGAACCGTCCGAGCAAGTCCAGGTGGAGGGCCTGCTGCCTTATCCCGACTGTCTCCGCCTCTACAGCACCGCGTGGGCCGCCCTCGACCTGATGGCCCCCAACCTCGAGCGTGAGCTGGCTTTGAGCTTTCGTCAGCTCGATGCGCTCCAGTGTGGCCTGCCCTTGATCATCGGAGCCCATGCACCCCTGGCCGCGCTGATCGCCGATTTTCAAGCCGGATGGGTCGTCCGACATGGGGACCCGTCTGCCCTCGAAACGGCACTGGAGGAAGTGCTCAGCCAGCCCAAAGCAGTCCAGCGGAAATCATGGCAAGTTCATAAGCTCGCGCGCACCCACTTTGATGCCAGCGAGACCGTCAAACCGCTGCTGGAGACCCTCGCACAGCTCTCCCGGCGAAAGCGGCGAGAATCACTCAATGCCAGCCTCGCCCGTCGCGCCACCGAAGCCCATCACCAAGAAGAGACCCTCCGCCGACTCGAGCAGGCGCTGCTCGAAGCAGGCCAAACCCTCCTCAAAAAAGACCAGGAGCTGCTGACGCTCCAGGGTCAAGTACAAACCCTCACCACCACCACCGGACGGCTGGCCCTGAGCTTAGAAGAACAATCCTGGCTGCGACGTCTGGAGCAAGAACAAGGAGAAACCCGCGCCGCCCACACGCGCCTCGAGAGCCTCGACTTTCAACGTTTGCTCGAGGAAACCCGCCGCCAGCTCCACAAAAAAGAAGAAGAGCTGATGCGACAACAGACCCTCCGAGAAGGACTCGAGCAGGCGCTCCAGGGGGTACACGAAGCCGAAGCCTCCAGCCGAAACCGCGCCGAAAACCTCCAGCAGCGGGTCAGTGTGCTGCTGCTCCAGCTCGGCACCCAAGAGGAGCGCGCCCAGCAGCTCGCCCAGCAGCTCGAGCTGGCTCAAGAAGCACTCACCAAAAAACAGCAGGAGCTGGAATCCCTGTGGCATCTGCGTGATGAGCTCCGCGCCGAACACAACCTCCAGCAACTCACCCGCGCCCAGGAACGCCTGACCTGGGAGAAAAGTTTTGCCTCCCAGAACCTCCAGCTCTCCCAGCTCCAGCAGCAGTATGAGCAAGGACTGGAGCAGCTCCGGGTGGGCCACTTACGCCACATCGAAGCACTCCAGCAGTCACACGGGCAGGCCATGAACGAGCAGCAACAGCGACTCCAGCAGTCACACGGGCAGGCCATGAACGAGCAGCAACAGCGACTCACGCAGCTTCAACAGCAGCTCGAGCAGGCGGAGCAAACCCGTCTCCAGGTAGAGCAGCGCCTCACGCAGCTTCAACAGCAGCTCGAGCAGGCGGAGCAAACCCGTCTCCAGGTAGAGCAGCGCCTCTCAGAACGAGAAAATACCCTCCAGGCTCAAGGAGCCCAGCTCCAGACGGCACAAGAGCAGCAACGCCGAGCCCTCGACGAGTCCCGGGCCCTCGAAGCACAGCTTGAGTTTGAGCGCCAGACCCTGGCCACCTCCGAGCAGCTCAAGGCCCAAATCCTCCACGAGCGAGAAGAAGCCCGCCTGGAGTGCCAACGACTGCTCGAGCGCCTTCATCGGCTCGAGGCGGAACAACATCAGAGCCTCCGCGAACGATTGTCACGACAGCTTACCCGCCCACTCCATTGGATGAAAAATTAAGCCCAGCCCATGCGGCTCCAATACCCGTGTTATCCCGTGTTATACTGAAAAAGTGCGTGTCTGCGGTCCATGCCTCGCGTGTAGGCGAGCGCGTCTCGATGAGCGCGTGTCTGCGTATCTGCTGAACCGGAAGCGGTTGGGAGTGCTGTTTCATGCCCTGTCTGCATGTGGATCCGAGAGCTCACCCCTCAAAGATGCTGAAATTGTGCCTGCTCAGCGGGCTTTTGTGTCTCCTGCTCAGCGCCTGCGGAGATTCCGAGAACGTAGACGAAGTAACCCTCGAGCGCCTCGAGCTGACCCCACTCAACCCGACCGTGCGCGCGGAGGGCGAAGCGGCAGCCCTTCAGTTCAGCGTGCGTGCCTTCTGGAGTGATGGCGCCATCCGTGAAGGTGTCAACGCCTCCTATCGGCAAAGCAACCAGAACGCAGGCAGCTTGAGCAGTGACGGATATTTTGTGCCACGAGACGATGCCGGTGGCATCACCTTGATCACCGCCTCCTGGCTGGGGCGAGAAGCACGCTCGCAGGTCACGGTGCAGCTCGAGCAGGTCTTGCGAGAAGAAGGCATCCCGGAATCCCTGGTGTCTCAGCTCGATGCGGCGGAGGTCATCACCGATGACACCCAAGCGCCCACCCTGCTGTATCCCTTTGATCAGACCATTGTGCCTCGGAATATTGCCCGGTTTGATGTGCAGTGGAGACCCGCCGAAGGCAAACAGCTCACCATCCTGGAGCTGGAAAGCCCCACCTGTCGCACGCGCGTGCTGAGTCTCTCAGATCGATGGCTGCCGAGTGCGCAAGCATGGGCGTCGTTGGCCGTGCCCTCTTCAGGAGGAACACTGACCTTACGCATCTCCAGTGCGGAGGTCTCGGGTGAAGGGGCCTCCTTGAGCCTGGTGGGGCCGGTGTATGCCCAGTCGGAGCTCACCACGGTGGGGATTTCACGCCTGGACACCACCGGTGCCATTTATTATTGGTCGATCAGCGACCGAGGACTCAAGCGCATCTCGATTGATACCCAGCTCACCCAGGATTTTTTCATTCCAACCTCTGATCAAGGCGGATGTGTATCCTGCCACACCTTGAGCCCGAGTGGGCAGCGCATGGCCCTGGTCTATCCCGATCCCGAAGGAGGCGCACGGCTGGGACTGCTGGGGCTCGAGCCGAACCGTCCTCCCACCGAGCTGGTGCGCTTCGGAGACGATGTGGCCTCGAGCCGTGGTACTTTTTCACCCGACGAACAGTATTTTGTGAGCACCGAACGCGGCGAAGTGCTGCTCTTTGAAGGCCGCACCGGCACCTTTATCCGCACCGTAGACCTCGGCTTTCAGTGGGTGGCCAATCCGAGCTTCTCGCCCTCCGGAGACGAGCTGGTATTTGCTGTGCCCTCGAGCTTTATCGAGGATACCCGCTTCTATGACGCACGCATTGCCGCCGTACCCTTCGACGACGGAGACTTTGGGCAACCCTACTGGGTGACACCCCGCGCGGAGGGATATAACCAATATAACCCCACCTATTCCCCCGATGGCGCTTGGATCGCCTTCAACCAGTCACGCTCCTACGGCACCAACGACCCTGAAGGAGATACGCTCATGGATCAGAGCTCCGAGATCTGGCTGGTGAAGGTCGGCGGAGGCACTCCGATTCAGCTCAAAAAGCTCAGCGCCATCGATGAGACCCGGCTGGGCGCACCGGGAGCAGACCCCGTTCCGACCTTGCCGGATGGGAGCACCGGTTATGCGGCCTCCTTGCCGGTCTGGGGCCCTCTCCCCGATGCCGATTTGTTGTGGCTCTCGTTCAGCAGCTTGCGAGGTTTTGGCCATACCGCCTCGGTGGGCACGCCGCAGATCTGGCTCTCGGCCATTGAGCCCTCCAAAGCAGCACGAGGAGAAGACCCCAGCCATCCCCCTTTCTGGTTGCCTCTCCAGGATCCCAGCACCCATAACCATATCCCACAGTGGGGGCCCTATTAAGAAGAGCCCCTATTAATAAGGAGAGGAACACTCGCCTGCGTCATTCACCGCCCTCGACGTGATGCGGCCAGCGCCGAGACGGAGCACTCCCACCCCACGAGGGTCTGACCCAGCCACTCCGCCCACAAGCGCCTGCGTGTCTCGGCAGGAAGGCTCCACGAGCGCCCACTCAACCCCAGCCCAGAGCGCAGCGCCTCCTTCAGATCCGGCACCGTGATCAAGCCCACCGCTCGAGCCAAGAGACGATGCTCCAGCCTCGCCCGCTCAAAATCCGCTCGGAATGAACGCTGATGCGAGTGGATCACCGTGGCCATCGGCAGATACGCCAGCGCCTGCCCCTCCCGGAGCTGCATCGCACCCCAGAGCAGATCCTCTCCGAAGGGGACTTCCTCAAACGGATGGCTCAGCAGCCAGTCTCGACGGAGCACGGAGCAGACATCATCAAACGCCGCCCGGCTCAAGCGCTCCTGGGGCGAGAGCAGCTCCCACCGCTCATGAGGCCCCAGCCGCCGCAGCACCGGCAGCTCCCCCGGAGGCGTCCAGCGTGCAATGCGCTCCCGCAGTGCCTCATCCGCTTCGGGACGGGCCACCTGACGGGCATAACCTCCGACGGCATCGGTCTGAGCCAGGCCCTCCACCAGCTTGACCAACCAATCCGAGCCGACCGGCGTGGCATCTTGCACCAGATAGACCACAAAGGCCCCGCGTGCCAGCCTCGCCCCCAGATTGCGCGTCCGACCATGCTGGAAAGAAGCCTGCGGAATGATACGCACCTTCAAACACGGTAGCACCTGACCCGGCTCAGACGCAGGCATGAGCGCCTCCAGCCCCTGCAATGCCCCATCCTCCGACGCCGAGTCCAACACCAACACCTCAAACGGCCAGGGCGTGCGCTGCTGCAACACCGTTTGAAGCACCTCCCGCAGCAAAGGCCCTCCATTGTAGGTCAGCAGCACCACACTGGCAAAAGGCTCGAGCTCCGACGTGATACCGTACTCGTGCGGGCGCACACGCGGATCGCGCGGATGTGAAAGCTCGAGTGTCGGCTTCAGGACGGGCGAGGACTGGAGCCCAGGCGGAGAGATCCGCTCCCGCTCCCCCGGTGCCTGATAGAGCTGCTCCAGTCGAGCAAGATGCTGCTCCAAGCGCATGGGCGGAGACGCCTGCTCCGCGAGTTTTTCCAGCAATCCCCGCTCCGTCAAGAGGCGCTGCACACAGGCCGCCAATGCAAGACGGTCTCCGGGCGGATAGAGCAGGCCATTCACCTCTGCCTGGATCAGCTCGGGGAGCCCTCCCACCTGAGGCGCCAGCACCGGCCTGCCCAAACTGAGCGCCTCCAGCACCGTGAGCGGGGCATTTTCCTCCCACAAGCTGCCGAGGACCAGGGCATGACTCGCGTGGAGCCGCTCACGCACCTGCTCCGGGGTACAGCGTCCCCAAAACTGAACGCCCGGACCCGCCAGGCGCTGAAGGGACGCCAGATAGCGCGCATCCCCCTCGAGCGCCCCCACCACCCCCACCTGCACCTGCTCCGGCGGAAAAGAGCGCAGCCCCTCGAGCACCACATGCGCCCCCTTGTGGGGTGTCAACGTGCCCACAAAGAGCAGACGCAGCGGCCCTCGGGAGGGTAAAGGCTCGCGAGACCAGCTCGGTGCCGGGTTGGGCAGGAGCTCCGTCTCAGGCAGGCTCAGCCCACTGGCCCGAAAAACCCGGAGCACCTGCGCCGAAGGTGAGATCAACCGCTCAACTTGCAAGAGCTGAGCCTGCACCACTCGCTGACGCTCCTCCAGCTCGTGCTGGAGCGTCTCCAGTGCGGGCACCGGTGAGGGCGGATTCAACCGCTGGAGCAGCACCTTCGCCCGGGTCGGCAAGCGCCGATACAGCTCAAACGGCAGGGCAGGGGAGATAAAAAGCCCCGCCGGGAGCCCCTTCGCCATCCCTCGGCTGAGCGCGTGCCCCAGACGCTCAAGCGCCCCTTCCTGCTGCTGGACGTGCGAAAAACATTCGGCACAGCGCGAACGCGGCGGTGTCTCGCACCGTTCTCCATCGGGATGAGCCGCCCGCTGGCCCCCCGAAGGACATAGCAGGTGGTAATCATGCAACGTGAAAAACACCCGCGCTCCGTGTGTGCGCGCGAGCGTAGGCAGGCGCAAGCTCAGTCGAGACAGATGATGGATGTGAACGATGGCAGGCTGGACGTGCTCGAGCACGGTATGCAGCACCTGCTCGAGAGCCGGATCATGACAGGCACGCTCGAGGGGCTGAAAAGGATGGTTTTGTACGATTTCCCAGGTGGGCAGGCCCTGAAAAGAGCCTCGCCGGAGCGTAAATTGAGCTTCTCCAGGTGCCTGAACGGTGTAGAGCAGGTGAACAGGACGGCGCAAAGCCACATGAGGGGCGATCCGAGCCACATAAAGCTCCGTTCCCGCCAGCACCTGGGGCAAGAAGTCGTGGAGCACCATCAGAAGGGGCTTAGAAATCATGGAGATGGCCTGCACAAAAAAGATTGCGCGTTCAAAAAGCGGTATTAGATTGAATGTAGTCTATGCTACAAAATGAAGCCTCAACCCATCAAGGAGGACAGCATATGGCTCAAGCCTGTGGTCGCCATCCCATGAACGCTTCTGGTCCCTAGTATGTGAAGTCCGAAGATTGTGTGGCCTGCGAGACATGCAGCGGCATTGCGCCGCAGATCTTCGCCCACGACGACTTGGGTGTTGCGTATGTGGCTCATAATCTGTCACAGGAGCCCCCAATGCGCAAGCTGTTCAACGAAGCAGCCGACAACTGCCCCGCCGGAGCAATTACCGCACAGACCTAAGCCCTCGACGATTGCACTCACCGCTTGATTCAGGTATGAATGCCCAGAGAACTTCCATCGGGGAAGTCTCGCGGAGCATTGGACCATGAACATGAGCCCTGAGTTCATTATGCTGGGTGCCCTCTGGTATCTGGTGTTTTTATTTTCGACCACCTTGCATGAGGCGGCCCATGCGTGGGCAGCTCAGCGAGGCGGTGATTTTACCGCTACGTACTCCGGCCAAGTGACCCTCGACCCTCGCCCACACATTCAACGAGAGCCCTTCGGCATGGTGGTTTTTCCGCTGATCACCTACTTTATGAGCGGGTGGATGATGGGCTGGGCCTCCGCGCCCTACGATCCGTATTGGGCGGCGCGCTATCCGAGACGAGCGGCGTTGATGTCGTTGGCGGGCCCTGCCTCCAACTTGCTGATGGTGGTGTTGTGTGGGGTGCTGGTGCGGGTGGGGATTGCTGCTGGGTTTTTTGTCCCGCCGGATTATATCTCCTTCACGCAGGTGGTGGCAGCTCCGGGCGGAGGGCTCATGGGCACCGTGGCCACCCTCTTGAGCATCGCCTTTATGCTGAACCTGCTCTTGGGGGTGTTTAATCTCCTGCCCATTCCGCCGCTGGATGGCTCCTCGGTGATCACCCTCTTGATGAGCGAGCGCACGGCCAATCGTTGGATGGATGCCATTCGTAACCCGGGCTTTACCATCATCGGCATGCTGGTGGCTTGGAAGATCTTTGGGCCGATCTTTCGACCTTTTAAGGCGCTGGCCCTGGCCCTGCTGTATCCCGAGCTGAGTTACGGATAACGACAGAAGGTGCTCCGGCGTGTGTGAGCTGGCACGGCATCTGACCATTATTCTGCCCGTGAGGGCGGACGTTATTGACCTCCGAAAGTCCCGTGTTATTCTGTAACCCCGAATTGCGCCCCTAAAAAGTCTGTGGTTATGCCCTATAACCATAGACGCAAGCTCTACATCCGATTGAGGCAATCACATTATGCATCCCCTGCGCACCATGATTGACGCTGCGGTGGCCGGAGGACTGGACTTTCTGATCGTGGTGGGAGGAGACAAACCACTCCGCCTGAAGATGGGACTTCCTTCGTCGGTGGCTGAAAAAGAGCCACTGCTCTTGACCTTTCCGGCGGCATACCATCGTTTTGCCAAGCCGACCTGTGATGATGATGGACTCTATTGTGAGCTGTCCTTCGACGGTCTCTATGCGTGTCGAATGCCATTCACGGCGATTCAGCAGGTGGTGGTACAATCTCAAGCCGTACCGGAGTGGCCTTCCGCATGGCGCACGGCAGAAGAAAAGGCTGAAGTAAAAGCCGAATTTAAGGCCGAAAGAAAAGCCGAAGGAAAAGCCGAAGGTAAGGCCGAAGGTAAGGCCGAAGAAGTGGAGCCGGATGGCCCGATGCCAGACAATGTTCGGCTCTTCCGACCGAGACCCAAGCGAGACCACGGCTGATGTCTGTGGACGTGCAGAACTGAGCGGGAGAATTCAGCGTGACAGAAAATATTTGGATTCTGGTCGGCTTCCACATCTTTGTTGTCTTCATGTTAGCCCTGGATCTGGGTGTTTTTCGCAAAGACAATCATCTGGTGAAGGTGCGTGAAGCCCTGATCTGGAGCGGCGTGTGGATCTCGCTGGCGTTGGCCTTTAACGGCTTGGTCTGGTTCTGGAAAGGGAAAGAGCGAGCACTGGAGTTTCTGGCAGGCTATCTGATTGAGCTCTCGCTCAGTGTGGATAACCTGTTCGTGTTTCTGTTGGTCTTCTCGTATTTTAAGGTGGCCTCCAAGCTCCAGCACAAGGTGCTCTTTTGGGGTATTGTGGGTGCCGCCTTGATGCGTGCATCGTTGATCTTGGTGGGCGCGGCGCTGATCGCTCGTTTCCACTGGGTGATGTACATCTTCGGAGGTTTCCTGTTGATCACCGGCATCAAGCTCGGGCTCTCCAGCGGAGACGATGACCAGCTTGATCCCAGTCATAATCCGGTAGTCAGGCTGGTGAAGCGCCTCATTCCGGTCACGCCAGACTATCACGACGACAAGTTTTTTGTGAAGCTGGATGGGCGCTCCTTCGCCACACCACTCTTTATTGTGCTGGTGGTGGTGGAGACCACGGACTTGGTCTTTGCACTCGACTCAATTCCCGCTATTTTTGCCGTGACCTCCGATCCATTTATTGTGTACACGTCGAATATCTTTGCCATCTTGGGCCTACGCTCGATGTACTTTGCCTTAGCGGGCATGATGGAGCTCTTCCATTACCTCCGCTATGGTTTGGCCTTCATCCTGTCGTTTGTGGGTGTGAAGATGCTGATCAGCAAGCTCTACCATGTGCCCATTGCGCTGGCGCTGGGGGTGATTGCGTTGGCCTTGACCGTCTCCGTGCTGGCGAGCATCAAGTGGCCTCCGGCTCACAAGAAGCAGGGCACCGAAGCCACTCCCGCTGAGGAGAGCTGAGGCATTCCGCCTGCACTCTGCCTGCACTCTGCCTGCACTCCGGGACGCACAGACAGCACGACGAAGGGCCCATCCATAGAGGGTGGGCTTTTTTTGTTGAGACAAGATGCGACGAAGGGCCCATCCGTAGAGGGTGGGCTTTTTATTTTGGGGGGAGGGCTTACGCCTCGAGCGGGTCGAGGGGGGGCAGAAATGCGGAGGCATCCGCTTCGTCTGCCGAGGGAGGGGTCTCTTCGACGATCACCGCAGCGGCCCAGCGGTCTCGTGCGCGTCCGAGGGGGTTGAGCTCCTTGCCGGGTTTCCAGAGGCGGCGCTCGAGGTCGAGCAGCAGTCCTTCCAGTCCTGTTCCGGTGGATGCGGAGAGTGCCAATCCTCCGTGGGTGCGCAGGAGTTGTTCGACCCGTGCGGGCTCCACGCAGTCGATCTTGTTCCAGACCAGTAGGCGGGGGGTCTCGGTGACGTCGAGCTCTTTGAGCACCAGCTCCACGGCGGCCATATGGGTCTCGGGCTCTTCTTCGGAGGCGTCGAGCACATGCACCAGCAGGTTGGATTGTTCAACTTCCTCGAGGGTGGCTTTAAAGGCTTCAAAGAGATCGCGGGGGAGGTCTTTGATGAAGCCCACGGTGTCGGTCAAGATGATCTCACGTTCTTCGGGGAAGCGCATGCGCCTGCTGACGGGGTCGAGGGTGGCAAAGAGTCGGTCTTCGGCCCGCACAGCGGAGCGGGTGAGGGCGTTGAGTAAGGTGCTCTTGCCAGCGTTGGTATAACCGACCAGCGAGACCACGGGGATTTCGGCTTTTTGACGGGAGCGGCGTCGGACCTCCCGCTCTTGAGAGAGGTGTTTCAGCTCTCGCTCCAGGCGTGCGAGGCGTTCGTTGGCGCGTCGGCGGTTGATCTCGAGCTTGGTCTCACCGGGGCCACGGCCTCCGATGCCGCCGGTCAAGCGGCTCATGGCGGTGTTCATGAGGTTGAGCCGAGGCATGACGTAACGAAGCTGAGCCACCTCCACCTGGAGTTTACCGGCACGAGATTCGGCGTGTTGCGCGAAGATATCCAAGATGAGCTGAGTCCGGTCGAGCACCTTCAGATCGGTTCGGTCGGCAATCGAGCGGAGCTGGCTGGGTTTCAGATCGTGGTCAAACACGAGCATATCCGCGCCGAGCTGCATGGCCCGGACCACAATTTCCTCGAGCTTGCCTTTTCCGACGATGTAGCCGGCGTCGAGCTCGGGGCGGCGCTGAAGGATTTTATCGATCACCTGGAGGCCGGCGGTGTCGGCGAGGCGTGCGAGCTCCTCCATGCTGGGCTCGGCGTTGCGGCGTTCGCGGGTGGCCACACCGACGAGCAGGGCGCGCTCACGGCCATCGGCGGCGAGTGTGCCGTTGAGGGCGCGGGTGAACTCATTCTCGAGCTCGCGGATGAAGGTCAAAAAATTGTCTTTGAGGTCGAAGACCGAGCGGGCTTTTTCGACCCGATACAGCTCTTTGGAGGGACCGGGGGGGACGAGGTAGGCGTACTCCACGGGGCCGGGCTGTCCGTCGCTGAGCACTTGCACCATCAGGGTCAAGTCGAGGCGGAGTAAGGCCAGGTCGGTGAGGTTATCACGGTTGATGCCTTCGCCGCTGAGGTGGGTGAGCCACAGGCGGAGACCTCGGAAGCGGTCGCGTCCGGCGCGAATACGTCCGAAGTCTGGCAAGAAGATGCGGTGGGCGTCTCCCACGATCACATGCTGGATGTTGCCGCTCCGGTCGATCAGCAGGCCGAGCTGACGATTGAGGGTGCGAGAATTTAAGGCCATTGCTCGAATGACTTCGGGCTGCGCGAAACCATCGGGGCTTACTTTGCGTCTGTAGAGATGGCTGAGGGATCTCAGCTCACTGGGTTTGAGCCCGGTGATGTTGCCGTGAATCTCGTTAATGGGTGTTCCTCCTTACATCGACTGCCTGCAAAACAAGATGCATTCTTCAGTTGTAGGCATGGTGCCGATTTAAGTCAAGACCTCATGTTCGGATGGCGGCGCTCTCCCAAAATGGCTTGCGGCCTTGCGAGGAGTCTGTCATGTTGTCGGCCTCAAAAAGTTTTTTTGGAGGCAACATGTTGTATTCTCGTAATGCCATCATAATGATGGTGATGATCATGTTTGGAATGACGTCAGTATCCGAGCGGGGGATGGCAGCTCCATCGACCTCAGAGGCTCTGCAAGAGATCCAGTCGGGTGAGGTGATTTCGTTCCGAACCACCTGGCTTGAGGACGATTCGTTTTATTATTCGGGTCAGTATGGTTACTCCACCGTCATCGTGAATGGCGAAGAGCTGTTACGGCAGACGGGCTCCTTCGTCTATGCGAATGGAAACAAGGCAGAAGAAGAGTCTCTGCTCGTGCCGTTTGGCAAGAAGTTCCGGCCTCGGTCGTTTCGGTTGTTGGTGACCAATCCGTCCGGGAAGGTGATGCGAACGGAGACCATGCGCTTTAATACGCAGGCTACGCGCGCGCATGTGATCCGCACGTACAGCGATCCGACCCGTCAGGATGATAACGGCGTCACCGATGAGATCAATAAAGAGATCCCCATTCCGGCGGATACCTATCCCCGACAGATGTTTGATGCCATGATCCGAGTGATGGATTTTGCGCCCGGTGAAGTGCGGAAGCTGAATGTGGTGACTCGAATGGGAGAAGTGTTTCCCATCATCCTCCGAACCGATGGGTTTGAGCAGGTGAAGACCCCCGCAGGCACCTTCGATACCGTGCGGGTGCGGATGATTCCCGACATTCCCATTCTCCCGAGGCTCATGCCTTCGTTGACCATCCGGATCTGGTATACCGCGAGCACGCCGCATCTGCCGGTGAAGTTTGAGGGATACCCACAGCCACCTCCTCCCCGTTTTCAAGAAGAAGTGCGGGTGCAGCTCACCGGGCTCAAGCTGCCCACCCCCAAGTAGGGCAGAGGGAGGTCTCAGAAACCCACACGCCACAGAGACCTCCTTGGATAAAGAGCTGATTCTGTACTCCGCTGACAAAATCTGCTTTCAGCTTAAATTGACATCTGGCATCCTAGCCCTCAGCAGACGAGCATCTCGCCCGTTGTGCATCCCCATCACACAGGAGGTCCAGATGTCAGTGCTCTCACCGTATTTAGGCCATCGTGCGCGTAACACTCAGGTGCTCTGCATTGTTGCGCTTCTCTCGCTGATTTCCGCTCCCCTACAAGCGGCGGGCTCCTCCGTACAAGGCGCTGTGCCTGCGCCACGTCATACCGTAAATCCCTATGACACACGGCAGACCCTTCCGGCGACACCTCGGGCCAGTGTGGGGCCTCAGACGCCCACCCTGCCTGCCGACTTCCAACCCGCTGCGCCCGCGGACTGGACATACTTGGTCTACATCGTCGGAGACAATAACCTCGAGGAATATGTCTCCATTGACTTGGAGACTGAGCTGGCCTCTCCGGGGTCTACCGCTCGGGTGCAGGTGGTCGCCTTGGCGGATCGGTCTCCCGACTACAGCGCCGACAACGGCAACTGGAGTGATACCCGCTTGTTTCACGTCACCCCCGGCCTGCTGGCCACCGCCAACAACGCCCTCTCGAGCTGGGGTGAGCGCAACATGGGTGATCCTCAGACGTTGACGGAGTTCCTCAGCTTTGCCAAGACCTACTATCCGGCGGAGAAGTACGCCCTGGTCTTCTGGGATCACGGCTGGATCTGGCGTCCCGGACAGTCCATGCAGGATGAGACCGATGCGGATTCTCTCGATCAAGATGAGATCGCACAGGCCCTCGAAGCGGTGGGAGGGGTGGATGTCGTGGCCTATGACGCCTGCCTCATGGCGACCATCGAAGTGATGGCCACGGTACGGCCTCACGCGCGGGCGATGGTGGCCAGCGAAGATTACGTGGGGTACGAGGGATTCCGTCACGAAGAAGTGTTGGCTGCGCTCAACAATGACCCCACCCTCGACGCCGAAGGGCTGGCCATCGCGATGGCGGAGACCATGACCGACCGGACCATCACCGCCGTGACCCTGGGCCCCGCTTGGGATCAGCTCCAGGTGGCGGTGGATAACTGGGCGGGTCTGTTGCTCAACGGCTTGGGCAAAAACAAGCGCCAGTACGAACAAGCCTGGAAAGCCACCAAGGGATTTGCCGACCCCCTCACCAAAGACCTGCTCGACGCCGCCGTGAAGGTGCGTGATAACGTCTCCGACGCGGCTCTCAAGAGCGCCAGCCAAGCCGTGATCGACGCCGTGGAAGAGGTGGTGCTCTTTGAGTGGCACCGAGCTGTGTATGCCCGAGCGTATGGCATCACCATCTTCTGGCCCCAGGGCCCCCGTGATCTGGATGCCCCATCTTCCCCCGTTCATGACTTTGAGTTTTATCAAGGTGCTCTGAATTTTGCCCAGGATACCCGCTGGGACGAGTTCATCTACGCTTACGCGAACCGCTGACCCCCTCAATATTGTACTCAATTGCACACTTTTTACACCTTCTTTTGCTCCCGCCTTGCCATCATCATAAACTCACTGTAGTACATATGGGGGTTTTTTGAAACGGTTCACACAGAGTCCGTTCTAAAATCCAACGCGCACGAATTGTAACATTCTCTCAACGGGAGACATGCATGTCTGCAAGCTTTGGCGAAATCATCTATCGTCGTCGGAAGGCCCTCAACATGACGCAAGAAGTGCTGGCGGATAAGGTGGGGGTAAAACCCACTTACATCGGCTACTTGGAGCGCAGCAAGCGTCATCCCAGTCCTCGTATTGCGGGGCTGCTGGCCGATGTGTTGGGGCTGAATCGTTCCTATCTCTTCTTGGCGTCCAATCCAGTGGTTCGCGACTTTTTGAACATCAACGATCAAGATCACACCGTGGAAGGAGAGGTCTTGCCCGGCACCTTGGATGCCCTCATCCAAGATCAAGAGGTGCGTGCGGCTCACAACATCAGCGACGAGGACATCCAGCTGCTCAAGCGGATGGCCTTCTTGGGGGATCCGACCCATAAGATGGACTATGTGCTGATCCTACAGGTGATCCGGAAGTGTTTTGGTCCGGTGGCCTGAGCCGCTCCCGTGTTGGAGCCGCCCTGGGGCAGCTACGGCGTTACCCTCCAAAAAAAAAGAGCGTGGATGCTCTCATCGGCTCCACGCTCTCTGTTTTTTGTTCAACGAGACGGGGGATGGACCCTCCGCCGCTCCACTTCAGGGATAGTCGATCACAATGTCATCCACCCAGGCGTTGCAATAGCTCAGGTTGGAGCCCTTGTCATTGGCCTCCGCAACAAACGACAGCGTGACCGTCTGATTGGCGTACTTAGCCAGGGAGATACCGGTCTGGGCCACAAAGGTGGTATCCTTCGCCGTCTTCGGGCCGGTCAGTGACTTTTCGTAGACCACCTCCGTATTGACCTTCACTTGGAACTTCACCACCGCCGACGTATTGGCCGCATACTGCTCCAGCTTCCGATAGAACGAGAGCGTAGGACTATTGCCCAACGCGACCGTCAAGGTGGCGGTTTTGGTGACGGTGTTAAACTTCGCTTTGGAGGCCGCCGTGATCGACTGACCACTGGTGCTCGAGTTGTTCACCGTGCTCAAGGTCCAAGTGCCCAAGCTCCAGTCAGCGTTGTCCGGCCCACTGCTGCTGGAGAAGGTCTCCGAGAAGTCGGTCTGACCTTGCCGCGTGGTAAACGACGTGTCGTTGTCGAGCCCCACATTTCCAGCGGCGTCAAAGGCACGCGCAGAGACGGCATGAGCACCGTCCGTCACGCCCGCACTGTTCCAGCTCACCACACAGGGAGAGCTGGTGCAGGCTCCCACTTTGACCCCGTCGATCAGCAGGTCGATGCCCACCACCCCCGTATTGTCGCTGGCTGTGGCCGACAAGGAGACCGTACCCGACACGGTCCTGCCTGCGGTGGGGCTGGTCACGTTGACCACCGGTGCGATGGTGTCCGTCACGCCCCCGGTGACGGTGACATCAATCAAGTCGCTGCTGCTGTTTCCGGCTGCGTCGGAGACCTTCACCGTCAGGGTGTGTGCTCCCGAGGCCACGTTGCTGGCATTCCACGAGAAACTAAAGGGAGCCACCGTGCTGGTGCTGCTCAAGACTCCATCCACCAGCAGCTCCGCCTTGACCACGCCGATGTCGTCGGTTGCGGCCACCGTCACCGTCACCACACCACTCACGGAAGCGCCATCCGCTGGGCTGGTGATGGCCACCACGGGCGCGGTGGTATCTGCGGTGTCCAACCCAAAAAACTGAGCGGTGCGCCACGTTGAGCACAGATCTTCGTCGTCGGTGTAGCTCTTGGCTGCCGAGCCGCAGGCAAACGAATAACCCGCTCCGTTCGGGTCAATCGAGACGGCATGGGCCATGCCATCGATCAGCCAGGTCTCCATCAGGGTCGTCCCGGCGCTGTTTTTATATTCTTTGTGGAGGTGGTTGCCTTCGGCGGTGGTCAGGGTCTCGGTCTTGGAGGGTGTCTGGGTCAAGCCGTTGACCGTGGTCCACTGCTCCATGCTCTCGTTCATCATGGAGGTGGCCACCGTGGTGTCTTTGGAGCCATGCCAGAGGGTGATGCGGGGGATCCTGCCGGTATAACCCGCCGGAAAACCGCGTGTGGTGACCAAATTGCCCCACTCGGTGGGGGTCTTGTTGACACCGGACATACAGGCGCTCGCACCGTTGACGGTGTCGCCGCACCAGTATGGAATGCCCGCCATGACGGAGCCCGCACTAAAAACATCCGGCCAAGTGGCGAGCATGAGCTCGGCCATCGCGGCTCCGGCGGAAAATCCGTTCACAAAGATCTTGTCGTTGTCGATGGCGCCCTTGTTTTGCACAAACTGGACCATCGAGCGAATGGATTGGTTCTCGCCGCCCCCTCGGATCATGTTAGTGGTATCGCCGTATTCTCCGGCCCAGTTGAAGCAGCGCACGCTGTTATTGCTCAGGTTCTGCTCGGGATAGATGACGTAGAAGCCCAACACGTCGGCCAGCTCACTCCAGCCACTGGCGGCGGCATAGTCGGCAGCGGTCTGGGTACAGCCATGCATGGCGACCACAATGGGCGCTGGATTGCGCAGCACTTTGGGCGCATACAGGTACATGTTCAGGTTGCCTGGATTGCTGCCGAAGCTCTGAACCTGCTTGCCAGGCGCGTGTCTGTGCCCAGGCGCGTGTCGGTGCCCTGGCGCGTGTCGGTGCCCAGCTCCGAAAGAGAGAGCGCCTCGTCCGAGAGAGACCCAGCGAGCTCGTCTTCGGCGTCCAGAGCACAGCCCGAGAGCGGAAGAAGGGACAAAAAGATGAGGGTAGAAGAGAGATACGTGCGGGCATGCGACATAAAAGCCTCCTGCGTGTTAAGGTCACGAGAAGAGCTTAAGTCTGCGTTTGAATTTTTTCAAACGATTTCTCAGCGCGATGATGAATTTCCTGCCGCACGCCTTTCTAAGCCAATGTCATGGCTTAGCCGCGCTCGTCCAGGTGCTTCTCTTTTCGGGTTTGCTCCCACTCGGCGGAAAAACGCTCGTAGAAGGACTCCATGAGCTGATAAAAGAGCTGCATATGCTCCAGATTGGTGATAACAGAGCCGGTGGCACCGACGCCGTGCATCTTGCGGAGGAACTCTTCGGCAACAGCCTTGTTTCGCCGCACGGAGAGCATATTAAACTTGAAGTTGTTATGGAAGATGTCGGCGTGGGCTACATAATAGTCGCGGCGGTTTTCGGGGCCCTCTACCTTCCGGATCAGGCCCATGTTGGCAAGCTCTCGCACGGTGGTGGAGATCGGACCTTTGCTTCGTCCCAGCGCCTGAGCCATATCGTCGAGGGACTGAGGCTCGTTCTCAGCCAGCAAGAGCCCCACAATCAGCCCCTTGAGGCGGGGAAAACCATGAGACTCATAGATATTGCCAAACTCTTCGACCAGCAGGCGCTTCAGAGAGGCAGCAGCGTTGTCGGACATCGGTATACTCGAGTGAGGAACAAGGATGACCGCATGGAGGAGGCCATCCTGCTCAGTAGGTTCCCAGCGCAGAGAGCAGGCCGGTTCCACGCTCGAGCACGTTACACGCATCCGATCCGGCTGTTCCCTTCATGATATCTCGTGACTATAACATGAGGGACATGAGGACGCAACGTCAGGATTTTTTCTGAATGAACTCAATTTTGTAGCCATCCGGGTCTTCTACAAAGGCAATCACGGTGGTGCCATGTTTCATGGGTCCGGCAGGGCGGGTGACTTTGCCCCCCCGAGCCAGGACGGCATCACAGGCTTTGTAAGCGTCTTCGACCTCCACGGCGACGTGTCCAAACCCATTGCCCAGCTCATAACGGGAAGTGTCCCAGTTGTGGGTCAGCTCCAGCACGGCGGTCTCGGACTCGACACCGAAGCCCACAAAGGCCAGGGTAAACTTCCCTTCGGGGTAATCTTGCCGACGCAGGAGCTTCATTCCTAAAACATCGGTGTAAAAAGCCAGGGAGCGTTCCAGATCTCCCACCCGCAACATGGTGTGCAAAATACGCATAGGCTCCTTCTTTCGTGCTGAGGTTGTCTCAATCGTGCGTTCGATACAGCATTTTTAGCGCCTCGTCACCAGCTTCATGCGCCTGTCCCTGTCACGCGCAGGTTGAGCGGTCGTGTGTCCACGGCACAGGATGCTCACGGCACAGGATGCTCACGGCACAGGAGGCTCACGGTACGGTGGGCCCGAGGGTCAGGGTCTCTCGTCGCCAAGTGGAGCCCAGCCGATCATCGGTGAGCGAGACCCACAGGGTGAAGGGCTGCTCCAGGGCGCTGACTGGCAGGCTCAGGGTGGCGGTCACGGGCTCGGTGAGCTCCTCCAGCCGCATTTCTTGAGGCGAAATTTCGCCGACGGTGCTAAACCAATGAACTTGAAGGCGCTCCGTGACACTGGTGAGGCTCCCGTCTTCTGCCTCGATATCATATGTCTGGAGGATGGACGGGTCAAGCGTCAGGGTGAGGGTATAGTTTACCCCAGGTTCAGCGGCGCTGGCCAGTGCTCCCCGAGGTCTATCGTCATCGGTGGTCTCTTCGAGGGTCTGATTTTGAACTTCCAGCTTCCCCAGGGTCGGGTTGAGGTTGGAGAGATAGGGCTCCTTGACCGCCATTCGATAACCTTTGGTGGCTCGAGCGGTCAGGTTCATGGGCAGCTCACTCAGGAGAGAGCCGGAACCCAAGCCCTGCACCAGCTCTTGTGCGGTATAAGCGGCAGGGGCTCCGTCGAGTACCGCTTGGATTTCGCTCAGCAGGCCCTCACAGCTCCCGTCGGCACACACCAGCAGCGAGACTTGGCCATCCAGGTACTCGAGGGCCGGGATTTCTGTTCCGTCGGGTGTGGTCTGCCCGCTGCTCTGGAGCAAAAAGCCCAACATCGGCGAGGTCCGCACGTCAAAGGTCATACTCCCCGCTTGGAGCTGGCCGGTGGTCAGATACGTCTCGAGGTAGGTGCGATAGCCTTCTTCGGTTAACGTGCCGTCTTCGGTGACCAGCTCGGGGTCGGTGGCCAAGCTCACGCTCTCCAGACAGTCCGGGCTCAGCACGCTGGTGGAGCAGGGCATAAAGAGGTAGTCGAGGGTCCGGGGGCTCTCCACGGCGGGATCGGCCAGCTCAAAGGTGATGGACACCGTGTCGCCGGGCTCCAGGGCCGGAGGCTCCGCCGAGGCGGCCACAAAACGCAGGTCATCCACCAGAGAGCGTACTCGCCCGTCCACACATGAGACACTGCTGGTCATCATCAACAGGCCCCACGCATACTTACGGACCATGCGCTTCAGCCGGCGTCGGATGACAGGCTCATCGAGGTGAAACGAAACCCAGGGTGTATTCACATTCAGCGTCATCATCAGAAAGTCCCCCTGAATCCCAGCACCGGCAGAATCGGAAGTCCGCTGATCTGGCTCTTGTCACGAAAGTCGAAGTTGTAAAAGCTCGCTTCGGGATTGCTCCGGTTCGTCACGTTCTGGATGTCGAGATACCCTTGTAATGCCCAGGTATTGAAGGTCCAGTCACGCTGAATGCGCACGTCGAGCTGGCTAAAATAGTCGTTGCGCGCGGAGTTGGTCTCGCCGTAAATCGGCGTCCATGAGTCGTCGTCGAGGTTCTGTGAGGCGTTGAGCACCGGGGTATACGGATTCCCCGAGCCAAATCGATAGCGTGCAGAGAGCTCCCAGCCTCGATTGAGGCGATATCCAGCCACCACGGTCAAGTTGTGGGTCTGGTCAAAGGCGTAGAGGGTCCAGGTGTCTTCGTCTTCGCGCCGTCGCTCGGAGCGGGAGAGGGTATACGAAATCCACCCATACAGTTTTTCGCTCATGCGCCTGCGCAGGAGCAGCTCCAGGCCGTAGGTGCGCCCCAACCCCTCATTGGTGTAGAGCGCGGTGTCTTCTTCGGAGGTCTCGTCGGAGGTGTTGCTGTCGTCCTCGTCTCCGCCGCCGGTTGGAGGGGGCCCCAGAAAGCCTCCTTGACCCGAGACGACCAAGTCCTCTAGGTGGTTATAATAACCCACGACATCCAGATAAAGCTGCGGGGTGATGTCCCACTCAAATCCCAGGGTGTTTTGCCAGGCGTAGGCGGGCTTGAGCTCCGGGTTGCCCAGCTCCTCGATGAGCTCGTTGTAGTTGGGAAACTGGCTGTATTTTCCGCTCGAGCCTTTGACAAGCAGGCCCGAGAGGGCTTTATACCGAAAAGCCAAACGTGGATCGACCACCACGGCCCCATACAGGTCTGGAATCCAGAGGGGATCCAGCCTCACGCCAGGGGTGATGTGCAGGTCTTCGCCCACCAACACATCCGCTTCCACATACGGGGAGGGCGAGAAGGTCCAGTCGGAGGTCTCCACCACCAAACCCTCGTCGCTCGAGAGCTCGTCCAAGCCCAGGTCGATGGAGATGTTCTGCTGAATGGTCTCGGCATCAAGCCCCAGCTTGAGCCCCAACCAGGGCTGCACGTTGAGATTCAGCTCATCCCGCAGGCTGACCAAGATGGGGGTACGCTCGAGGGAGCCGCTCCCAAACTGGGCATTCTGCTGGTTGGGGCCAATGGCCAAATCCATTCGGTTGTGTCCCAACACACCCAGCCTCCGCGACCACGAGAGCTTGCCTCGAAAGGTGGTGGTATAGGTGCTGAAGGCCGCGGCGCTCGCGGAGTCTTCGTCGGCACCTTCTCCCGCGCTGCCCAAGACTGCAAACCGGTCATCGGAAGCCGCAAAGAAGAGCTGGAGATTGTCGCGGTCGTTCGGGATATAGTCCAACTTAAGCTGCGCATCCCAGTAACGCGGGAATTGAATCTGAATGCCCGTGGTATTCTCCAGCAGCGGGTTGGCCAGAAAATCGATATAAGACCGACGCGCGGCCACCGAGTACCCCAACGCTCCTTGTTTGCCAGAAAAAAACGCCGATGAGTCCAGGAGGTTGATGTCTGCATACCCACCATTTCGATCTGGCAGGGTATCGCGAGTCTCCACGTCGATCACGCCGCCGAGGTTGCGGCCATACCGCACCGAATAACCCCCCGGAAGGTAGTTGACGCTGTCGAGCATCGAGGAGCTATAGACCGAGATCAGCCCTCCAAAGTGAAAGATGATGGGGACGCTGAGGCCATCCAGGTAAAACCCGGAGTCGTTGGGTCCGGTGCCTCTCACCAGGGTCAGGCCCAGTCCAAAGGGGGCGCGGGCGATGCCGGGCAGGTTCTGAACCACCCGCACGGCGTCTCCGAGGGTGCCCGGGGTGGAGCGCACTTCTTCCATCGTAAAGGAGTGCTGGAGCACTTCGGTGGTCCGGTTCTCGACCACTTCGATGGCAAATCGGCCCGCTTCGATGTCGGTCTGGCGATGCAGATAAAAGACGCCGAGCGCACCTCGGCCCGGCTCGACGGGCACTTGTAGGCTGATGCGCTCGTAGCCCGGCTTCTGAAACGAGACAAAAACCTTGCCGGTGGGCACTCCCCGCAGGGTAAAGGAGCCATCGTCGGCGGTTCGGGTTTGAATGGAGGTGCCATCTACCGTGACCTGGACTTGGCCCAGAGGCTGGCGCGTTCCAGCCATGACCACTTTCCCCTCGAGGTTGCTGCGCACCACCGGTACAGACGGAGACATCGTGGAGGGCGCTGCGGAAGTTTCGGTGGGCACGGCGGGGGAGGACCGCTCCGGGGTTGACACGCCTTCTTGAGCGACACTCGGGGAGCCTGTACTCAGTGTACTCAGGACAAGCGCCAGGGGGATGAGTCCCTTGATTGTTCGAACGACATACATGATCGATCCTTCACACGGCTGGGAATCCATTTTTTGAGTCTGAGCGTGTCCTATCCTGACGTTTGCATGACTGCGGTATAGAACTCTGTGCTGAGTGTCTCTCGGCAGGGTTGCGGAGAGATGTACAATATGTGAAGAATTGTGAAGATTCCCGTCGAGTTAAGCACAGATTTATGTGTTGTTATGTTCTATTTAAAGTACTTAAGGCCGTTTTACAGGTCTTTTTACTTAAGTTGATTAGGTTTTAATTCGTCGTGACGCAAGTATCCAGTGAACCATACCTACTTCTAGGCGTCATCCGTGATGAGGGATTTCCATGAGCAAACAGCCGGTATTTAATAAGCGCATGACCGATCCGCGCCTTGAAAATTTGTTGGGCCGCGCCAACCGAGCCAAACGTGAGAGCCACGAGGAGGCGGCGGCTGCATTACCACCGCCCGGCCAGATCGACCCTTTTACGGCGGAGCTGCTCATGAGGCTCCAACGCAGCAGCACCTTTGAGGAAGCTGCGGGTGTGCTCCTGCGGACCACGCTCGCGCTGACCGCCGAGGGGCTCAGAAAGGTCTCAGCGGGGCACGATATGCGGCTCCTGCGCGCGATGGTCCATCTTCGACCGGCGGGAGGATATCGGGGTCTTCAGGTGCTCCAGTATGGTCAAGCGGAGGTTTCTGCGCCGGACACAGCGGAGCTCCTACCTTCTGCGACGGTCTGGCGACTGGTTGAGCAGTATAATACGTCCGTGGCGCTGGATGTAAACTTGGGAGAGGCTCAGCCTTCGGGTCATCCACGGCAGAGTCTCAGCTCATCGGTACGAGAGCCGCGCATGATGGCTACCCTGGGGCCACCGGTGGAGAGCAGTCGTCTGCGTCTTCTCCAGCGGGACACGACACATGTGCTGGCCATTCCGCTGCGGATCGTGCATTCGGAGGTGGTGGGGATGGTGTCGCTGGAGGTCCACGCGGAGGGGCAGGTGGGTTTGGCTTTTCCCTGGCAGGTGGTCTCGGAGCAGCTCGAGCTGTTGGCGCAGCTTGCGGCACCTTATCTAACGCTGAGACCCTCCAGGCCGCGACAGCCTGCCCTTTCTGATGCACGCTTGCCGGTGGTGGGTGAGAGTATGACGCCGCTCTATACCTTGCTGAAGTGTTTTGCGATGCAGGAGGAGACGGTGTTGCTGTTTGGGCCGACGGGCTCGGGCAAGTCACGCTTGGCGGAGTGGATTCACAGTCACTCGAAGCGTGCGAACAAGCCTTTTGTGCGAGCGGTGCTGGCCAATAATCCGGAGCAGCTCCATTCATCGCGGCTGTTTGGCCATATGAAGGGTGCGTTTACGGGGGCAACGGCCAACACCCACGGGCTCCTGCATGAAGCGGAGGGTGGCACCTTCTTTTTGGATGAGATCGATAAGCTCACGCACAACGAGCAGGTCAGCTTGTTAGAGCTGCTCGAAAACCGGGTCTATCACCCTCTGGGCTCATCGAAGCCGCGGCAGGCGAATGTTCGCTTCATCGTGGCCACCAACCGCGATCTCCGCAAGCTGGTGGATGAGGGAACATTTCTGCTCGACCTCTATTTTCGCATCAACGTGCTGCCCATCCATCTGCCGCCGCTGAGGGCTCGTGGTGATGAGCTGGTGGGCTGGGCGGAATATATGATCGCTGCGTTTCGGCGGGCGAATGGACTGAGCTCGGGGGTGATCCAGTTGAGTCCCGAGGCGGTGCAAGTGTTACACGACTATGACTGGCCCGGAAACCTTCGAGAGCTCGACAATGTGCTGCGCCGTGCGTACATCATCGGAAGCATGAGCGCCAATGCGACCGAGAGCTTTCATCTCGATGGGGAGACCCTGCGGCTGGCGCTGAGGCAAGGGACGTCGGGGGTGATCGCTTCTTCGCAGTCGCGGCTGCTCTCGCGGATGTTGATGCTGGCCCGGGACTATGTGGAGGAGGCTCGCGCACGCCGTGATGCAGGGGGGTGCATGAACCTTGAGCTGGCGGAGCACTTTCCCGGTTTGGTGATGGCAGTGGCTTCTGACGTGCTCCACGGAAGAAAGCCCGCGTTTGGCTTGTTCGGCTTGGAAAAGCTGGTGGAAAACCGAAACGATGCGCGCACGTTTGAGCGCATGCTCTCAGGGTTTCTGACCGCGATTCAAAAGAATCAGCTTCAGCCGGGAGACGAGCTAAACCGACTGCTGAAAGACTCGGACTGGGTGAAGTGAAAACGAAGTTCAGGTCTGCTTCATGCCGAAGTTCGCCAAGCGTGCTTCAAGGCGGGCCTTCTCTTACCGCGATGCTTCGAGGGCATGGGCTTGCTGAGCCAGCACTTGGTCTTTTGGGCAAGAACCTGGTCTTTTTGGGCCAGCACTTGGTCTTTTTCGTCTGGCGGGAGTCTTCTGGTCCAAAATCCGGCGGGGGGAGCGTGTTCATCATCAGCGCGGAGCCGCAAGCGTCATGTCGCACAGGGCCTCGCTCACTCCACCGTCAACGTTTCCGCCTCCGTCACCGCCAGCGAGCCTGCGGGCTTCGGCGCTTGAATCAGCCCCAGCTCGTGGGCGAGGGTCACCACCTTGGCTGCAAGGGGAGCCGCATAACGTCCACCATAACCTCCGTTCTCCAGCAGGACCGCAAAGGCGAGCTGTGGAAGCGGGTTCTCCGTTCGTTCTTGTTCGGGCTCCAGATAGGGCGCATACCCAATAAACCATGCATGAGAGTTCCGATGTTTGATCTCCGCCGTGCCGGTCTTCCCTGCGATGGGGAGCGTCTTGAGCTTCTTGAGCCCATCCCTCGCCGTTCCCTCCAGCACCACCCGCCGCATCGAACGGGCCATGAGTGCCGCCTGTTCCTCACTCAAGATACGCTGTGTATCCGGTGTCTGATAGCCGGGATCCTTATGAGAGAGCCAGCCCGGACGCACCCACACCCCTTGATGTGCAACCGTTGCCGCAACCGTCGCCAAGTTCATCGGGGTTGCCAAGACCTCCGCCTGACCAAATGCGGTCTGCGCGAGGGTCGGCTCCACCTCCTCCACCGTATTGGGTCGAGCCGCTTCGATCCCAAAGAGGGCCGCCGTGTCGATCAACCCTCGTGCTCCCACCTGATACAGCGAGAGCTGCGCAAAATAAGCGTTGCAGGAGTGAAAGATGCCCGGCTCGAGGCTCACCTCTCCATGAGGACGTTTGTCCAGCTCGTCGTCCCGGATGGGGCGTTCGTCCCCCGGAAGAATGATGCCCACCCGTCCTTTTTCGTCGGGCAGGCGCATACACGGGAAGGTACGCTCCGCATTGGTGGGATCTTGCCTCAACGCCGCCATCGCCGTGATCAGCTTAAAGGTGCTGCCCGGTGGATGAAACACATACCGCGTCCGGTCATATCGTTGATTGTCGCGCGCCACCCACGCTCGGACCTCCACCGGTTTGCCTTGTTCATCCTTTTCAGGCTCGGGAAAGGGCGCACTCACCGACGCCAAGATCTCCCCTGTCGCCGGATTGAGCACCACCACCGCCCCACTCTCGAGCCCTCGACGCTTGAGGGTGGTGCGTAAGAGCTCCGCCACCCGCCACTGAAAACGAGCATCCACGCTGGTGTAGACATCTCGCCCCCAGAGCTTTTGCAGCTCCGCTTGGGTGGGAGACCCCAGGGTCAGCGTCTCCGGCCCCGTCCAGGGTGGAGGCGCGACCGGTCGGATTCCCGGCAACGCCTGATTATGGGGTGCCGAAGCCGGGAGCTGCACCGCTTGAGCCGTCCCGAGCAGACGTGGCTCAAAGAGCTTCTCCAAAAACAGGTTGCGGTTGGATGCCCAACGCTGAGGATAACGGATGTCTCCCAGCATGTGCCATGTCGCTCCGCCCAGCGGATAACACCGCCCCTGGAGCTTCGGGCAATAGGTCTCGAGATCCACCTTGAGACTGCGAAAGATGCGCTGCTCGCGCGGGGTGAGTAAACTGCCCTCAATGGCCAGCGGGAGACCATATCGATCCCGGAGCGCCCCCCGCGTCACGGTGAGCCCAGGCAAGTTTGGCACCACCGGAGAAGGTGGCATCGGAGCGAGAAGCCCTGGCTTCTCACCCTCATCGTCCTCCAACGGTGTGTTCTTGTCCGGTATAGCTGGAATCGGAGCTGCGGCAGGTTGAACTCCGAGAACACCAGACGGCCCCGACGACGTCGTGCTGCTGCTTACGAAGCTCTCTCCTGCCTCTAACCCCAAGCTCGCCAGCAGGCCCAGAAGCCCTCCCCAGAGCTTCATGTGCCTCCACTTTCCCCCCTGCATACATGTCTCCCTTGCTGTGGCTTCTTTCGGTATGTCTCAATCGCGACGACCGCCGCTTCTTAGCGAGTGTGGTGCCAGCGACCCTAAAAAGTGGACCATACGCGCACCCTTGCCGAATCCGCCTTTGTTTCCCGTGCCGAGCGGGGAGCATTTTGCATGCTTTGAGTGGCTTGAGCGTCGCCGCGCAGCACTCCAGACGCCTGTGCTCTGAGATCGTCATGAGACAGGGATGAGACAAAACGTGTCTCAATGCGGAGGCAGATTAGGCAAGTTTGCAGCCAAAGTCAATGATGGCAGCGTGAGGGAGAAGATTTCGACAGGACTTGATTTAAGGAATGAGCTTCATGACCCGATGATTATCCAGCTCCGAGATCACCAAAATACCACTCGGGGCGAGTGTCAAACCCGAAGCACCGGCACAGCTCGCCTTTGTTGGGAGGTCGGTCTCGCCGGTCTGAGTATACGGATCACCGGAGCCCACCAGGGTCGAGATGCTGCCGCTGCCGGTGATGCGTCGAATCCGATCTCCTGAAGACTCCGCCACAAAGAGCTGTCCAAATCCATCTCGTGCCAAGCTGACGGGCTTGTTGAGCAGCGCACTGGTGGCAGCGCCTCCGTCTCCGGTGGACCCAGCCGTCCCGGTGCCTGCCCAAGTGCTGATCTTCAGATCGCTGGTGACACGCCGAATCTTGTGGTTGTTGGTATCCGCAATAAAGAAGTCATTGCTCAGCCCACTGACGATATCGTGGGGCTCGCTGAGCTTGGCATCGACGGCGGGGCCATTGTCTCCGCTGTTGCCTGCTGAGCCGGCACCTGCAAAGGTGGTGATGGTATTGCTGACACTCACTTTGCGGATCTTATGGTTCTTGGTGTCTGCGATGTAGAGAGTGCCATCGGGCATCAGCAGCAGGCCCCGTGGCTCGTTGAGCTTGGCGGCGGTGGCTGCCCCATTATCGCCCGTCGAGCCCGCAGTGCCAGCTCCGGCAACAGTGGAAATGATGCCGGTGGCCAAGACCAGCTTTCTCACCCGCTGGTTTTTGGTGTCGGCGATGTAGAGGTTCGCGCCACTGGCGTCGAGCGCCACATCATATGGCTGATTGAGCTGCTTGAGGCTGGCAGTGCCCTCGCCATCATATCCAGCAACGCCGGTTCCAGCGATGCTGGTGATGCGGCCGATGCTTGAGACTTTTCGAATGCGATGGTTTTTGCTGTCGGCTACATACAGGTTGCCCTGGGCATCCATCGCCGTGCCACGAGGACTGCTCATGCGTGCGGCGCGTGCATCCAAGCTATCGCCACTGAAGCCCGACATCCCCGCTCCCAAGACGGTGCTGATCACGCTGGCACCGGTGAGCCCCGCGACTTTCCGCACCCGGAAATTCCCGCTGTCCAGGACGTAGACCTCGCCTCCTGAGCAGCTTACGGAGAGTGGATCCTGGAGCTTGGCCACGTTGGCCGCCCCTGCATCTCCGGAGAAACCTTCGCTGGAGCCAGCCAGTAGGTTGATCTTCTTATCCACGCCGACGATGCGCACCCGATGATTGCCGGTGTCCGCGATGGCCACACTGGTGGTGACATCCACCGAGACATCACCGGGCAGGTCGAGCTCGGCGCTGGTGGCGGCACCACCATCCCCCGAGTCGCCATCGCTTCCTGAGCCTGCAAAAGCGTAGATCTTTTTATCGGTCACGTTGTACCGCCGCACTCGGTGGTTGTTCGTATCGGCGATGTAGAGATTCCCGCTGTAGTCGAAGTCGATGCCCCGAGGCTCATTGAGCTTGGCAGCCGTGGCGAGTGCATTATCCCCGCTGGAGCCGGAGCTGCCCATACTCCCCACCACCGTGCTGATGGTGCCCACGGCTCCGAGACCGGTATCCACCAAGATCACCCGTCGGATGACGTGATTTTTCGTATCGGCGATGTACAGGTTCCAGCCGTCGCGGTCTACCGCCAATCCTTTGGGCTCATTGAAGGTGGCCTGAGTCGCGGGACCGCTGCTGCCGCTGGAGCCTGCCGAGCCTGTTCCGGCCACTGTGGAGATCACCCCGGTGCTGCTGGAGATGCGTCGAATGCAGTGGTTGCCGCCATCTGCGATGAAGAGATCCCCGGTGCGGGGGTCGATGGCCAGAGCTCTTGGCAGGTACAGGCGGGCGCTGGTGGCGGGTCCGCCGTCTCCGCTGTATCCGGGCTCCCCGGTTCCGGCCACGGTGATGAGGGTGCCTCCCACCAGCTTCCGAATGCGGTGGTTATACTGATCTGCAAGGTAGAGCGTCGAACCATCGGTCACCACATCGGCGCTGAAGTGGATGGCGGTCTGAAGTGCCGAGAAGGTCTCTCCGTTGTAGGGGCCAGCGCCCGCCATAAAACGTAGGCCATCGTAGATCCCATCACAGTTGGAGTCTCGTCCATCGCCGACGTATTCGGTGGCCCCTGGATAGACCCCTTCGTCGCCGTCGTCGCAGTCTGTGCCCACGGTGGCATAACCCTCGGGGCGGCTGCACGCTTGAACGGTTGAGCTGGAGGAGCCGAAGCCGTCTCCATCGGTATCTTGGAAGTAGGTGGTGCTCACCCCTTCATCTTTGGAGCCGTCGCAGTCGTCGTCGAGGTCATTGCAGGCTTCGGTGGAGGCGGGGTTGACGCTGGCGTTGGCATCGTTGCAGTCACCGGCTTTGGAGACGTAGCCGGTGGGGGCGACACATCCTTGAGTGCTGCTGTTGGGGTTGCCGAACCCGTCACCGTCTCCATCGGCGTAGAAGGTGGCGCTGACCCCTTCATCGATGCTGGTGTTGCAGTTATCATCTCGGTTGTTGCACAGCTCTGCCGCTCCGGGGTTGATGCTGGCGTCGATGTCGTTACAGTCACCGGAACGCATCACATATCCTGAAGGCTGATTGCAGGATGATTTGGTGTCGGAGCTGATGCCGTAGTTATCGCCGTCGGCGTCTCGATACCAGGTGGAGGTGGTGACTCCTTCATCGATGGTGCCATCGCAGTCATCGTCTTGGCTGTTGCACTGCTCGGGAGCGTTGGGGTAAACCGACCCGTTGGCATCGTTGCAGTCCCCTGGTTGAGGGGCATATCCGACAGGCTGAGTGCAGCTCGTGGTGGTGCTGGCGGCGAGACCAAAACCGTCATTGTCGCTGTCACGATACCACACGTTGCCGGAGCCATCATCGATGGTGCCATCGCAGTCATCGTCTTGGCTGTTGCACTGCTCGGGAGCGTTGGGGTAAACCGACCCGTTGGCATCGTTGCAGT
>JBJTQF010000167.1:0-45091 GCA_046075485.1 Myxococcota bacterium
GCGTGTTTGAATCGGCAGGGGCGGAGACCGACCCACTGGTTTCAGGGGCTGTCATGGCGGGCGTGGGGGCTGATGTCGTAGATGCGGATGGCGTGGGGGCTGCGGAAGCAGGTGCAGGAGGTACAACCGACGCCGCTGGCACGGTGCTCGACGCTTGAGGCGGAAGGGCATTCAAGGACTGCATGGCGGCGGTTCGTTTGGCCACGGCTTCGAGCTGCACCGAAGGGGTTGCCGCACGGGGGGTCAAGGCGGCCAGTTCTTCGGCACTGATATTTCCGGCAGCCGATGCTTGTTCAAACATGGCCACTTCCAGCGCATGCGCGAATTCTCCGGCTCGCTGAAAACGCTGCTCGGGGCTGAGCTGGAGCGCTGTCAAGAGGGGGGCATCAAAGGCGGTGCCCAGAAAATTGACCAGCCGAGACGGAATCGGTGGGGGCTGGGTCAGCCGTTTGGACATTACCTCAAAGAAGTTATCTCCTTGGAATGGAAGCTTTCCGGTCAGACACTGAAAGGCCACCACCCCGAGCGAGTAAATGTCGGTGCGCTTGTCGAGCAAGGCACCATCACACTGCTCTGGAGACATATAGTCGGGGGTTCCCAGAATGATGCCGGTCTTGGTCTGGAGCTGAGACTCCTCGTCCTCTTCACCTGCTTCGGGGGTCAGATATTTGGCAGCCCCGAAGTCCAGCAGCTTAACCAGCATGTGCTCGTCACTCTCCACCCGCTCGAGCAGCACATTTTCCGGCTTCAGATCGCGGTGAATAAAGCCCTTCGTGTGAGCTGCATCCAGCGCACTGGCAATGGCCTTGATGATGGTGACTGCTTTTCGAGCTGGAATGACCTTCTTTTCGGCCAGATATCGCTGGAGACTCACCCCTTGGAGCAGCTCCATGACCAGAAACTGGCGACCATCGGGGAGCTGATCAAACTGGATAATATCGATGATATTTCGATGTCCAATCTGATTGATGGCGCGGGCTTCCTGCATAAAGCGCGCAACCGCTTCAGATTCCTTGGGAAGTTTCGGATGCAGCACCTTGATGGCCACCTGTTTGGACGTCATCGGGTTGACGCCTCGATACACGGTCGCCATCCCACCAGTTCCCAACAGCTTGTCGAGCCGATATCCACCGACCATATCACCGATGCGCAGGTCTCGCGGCAGGCTCTGATCGCGCACGCGAATGGCGATCTGCGCGGGAGGAGAGGAGGGCACCGCATCGTTTCCGACCATGGTGGCTTCGCTGAGCGCACCCATCATCGTGTCCATCATGGTGTCTTCGTCGCCGCTCATCAGCTCTGATCCGTCGGCGCTACAGAAACGAACATTGTCATCGTAGGTACGACCACACTGAGGGCAGACCATAGGCTTAGCGGCTCCTTCCCTGCAATTCTTTGCAGAGTCCCGATCCCGATTCCGTTGATACCGATTCTTGGCCGTGCAGATGGGGTGAACATGCTGAACTTGAACGGTACGTGAACGCTCCATCTTATTCTAGCGTTGAACTGTCGGAATGTGCAAGGGGCATTCCGACCCGAAGTCTGTGCTGTTTTTGTGCGCAGCCCTATGATACTTTTGTGTACTCCTTGAGCTGTGGAGCCCGTGAACATGAGTCTTACCCGTCTTTCTGAGGAGGATATTCTTCCTCTGACCTGCACCCGCGAGGGTACTTGCTGTTATCAGAAACAGATCTGGATCAACCCGTGGGAGCTGAACATGCTCGCGTGGGCACGAGGACTCACCGTCTCAGCGTTTCGCGCACAATACACTGAAGCCGGAGGCATTCGCCTTCGATTCCAAGCATCTGGAAAGCGGATGTGCAGCCAACTGGATCCAAAACAGGGGTGCTTGGCGTACCTCGGGCGTCCCTTGGCGTGCCGGCTGTACCCTCTCGGACGCCAGCTTCAAGGCGATACCCTCACGTATGTACATCCTGGAAAACGCCTGCCTTGTCTGGATGCCTGTCCTTCTGTTACACACTTAAAGCACCTGACGGTCGCTCAATATCTTGCCACACAAGAGATTGATGCCCCCGTGCTCGCTCAAGATGCCTATCTGGAGCTGGCTCAGTCGCTGGGAGAAGCGGCGTTTGAGCTGCTCTTGGAGACCCCCCTGGCGGCATCGGGAGATCGTCAGACCCTTCGGCGGTGGACGACGTTGGGCAATATGAGCGCGGACGCACGGGCTCAGGCCCTGCCTGCTTCGCTGTTGAGCGTGCTGACCGAGGGCAGTCCGCTGCATCTTCCGCTCGCGCAGGAGGCTTTTATACAGGATCATCAGGAGCGGCTCCAAGAGGCACTCCAGCCCGTGCTGAACACCGAGCAGCCCTTGCCTGCACTCAGTCAAGCCTCCAGCACCTTGATGGGATTGGCGCTTCAGCTCGCGCAGTCGGTGGGGGCGGATGTATCGGCCCTCTGCCAGCGATGGATTGCCACGGCGGAGCAGCATGGCGCACGGCGTTGACCCCGGAAGGCAGGTGCCATAAGTCCTGTCGATGCCTACATCTGTAATCCTGTTGCCCTTATCGGGCTTCTGCTGTTGACCCTCCGCCTTCTCAAGGGTATGCTTGACCGGTTTAAGCTCAGAAAGCCCTTGTCTTTTTTCATTCCTATTTTGGAGTAGCGTATCGCATGAGCACGACGCAATGCACCCCCCATGCCACCCGAGGACGCCGAAGCCTTTCCTGGCTTATGCTTGCCACCCTCTCGCTGGCCACTGGCTGCGGCTACGACGCCTCTCAAGCCCCCAAGCTCGAAGAGACCCGTAACCTGGTGGATGACAGTGTGGAGCAGGAAGTTAAGCGCATCAAAGCCCTCTTTGAGAAGTCTGCCCCCCGGTTTGAGGGGAAATCGGTCAGCCTTCCCATCCCCGATGCTTTCAACGACACACTCGATCCCAATGAGGTGAAGCAGCCCGCTTACGGAGGCCGGGTGCGCATCGCGCTCAATACCGAGCCCAAACGCATGAACAGCTTCATGGACAGCTCGGCATCCACGGCAGAGATCAACCGCTACGTCTTCAACGGCCTGCTCTACGTGGATCCCGATACCCTCGAGATCTATCCCGACTTGGCCACCCACTGGGAGACCGAAGATGTGATCTGGCTCAAGGGGCGCCATGAGGACTCCATCTTTGAGCGTAAGTTCGAGAAGACCAAACCGGAAGTCGAAAACAACTATGTCATTGGCAAGGTACAGCCGGAGTCATTGGTGTGGGCCGATCCAGAGCAGAAGGTGCTCCAATCTGTCACGGTACTGGTGGCCGGTCAGCCTGTGACCTATACCGCCGATCAGCTCCGTCTCGAGAGTAATGCAGACGGCAGTTACACGCGCTACTTTGATCGAGGAGTGGTCTTTACTTTCCATCTCCGCTCGGGTGTGAAGTTCCACGACGATCAGCCCATGAGCGCCGATGATGTGACCTTCACCTTAGATGTGATCAACAACCCCAAGATCCCGGAGCTGACCCCCATCCGCTCCGCATACTCCGCCGTGCGATACTGGGAAAAGCTCGATGCCAGCACCGTCAAGATCTACCTCAACGAGCAATACTTTGGGGCCACAGAGCTGTTTGCCGACAGCTTTAATGTATTGCCACGGCATGTCTTTATTCCGGAAGGCACGACCTTCACCGAAGAAGAGTTTGCGAAACACTTCCGCGACCATCCGATGATCGATAAGCCGGTGGGCACGGGTCCGTATGCCATGCCATCCAGTCTGGTCAAGAAGTCTCTTCAAGACGATGGGCGGGAGTCGTGGGAGCGTGGCAACTACGCACGCCTGATCCGTACCGGGGAGTTTTGGGATCCGTATCGGCGGGGTTATCTGGATGAGGTCATCTTCAACTTCTACTCCGGCGGTGGAGATGTGATCTTACGGGCCATCAACAACAACGAATCGGATTTTACCCGCTATTTGGGCTCCGAGGAGCTGTTTAAGAAGAGCAACAACCCTGCCTTCAAAGAAAAGTATGCCAAGACCTACTTCTTTGGACCCAGCTACGGCTTCTTCTCGATGAACATTCGCAAGCCGTATTTTGCCGACAAGCGGGTGCGCCAAGCCTTCAACTATGTGCTCAACCGGCAGCGATTCTCCGACAACGTGAGCTATGGAATTGCCATCCCCATCAGCGGGCAGCAGTTCAACTTTGGGCCGTTTTATAATCCGAATGTCCCCGCCTATCCATACGACCGAAAGAAGGCGGAAGAGCTGCTCAACGAATCCGGCTGGGTAGACACCGACGGCGATGGCCTCCGCGATAAAGATGGCATCCCCTTAGAGATCGACATCCTGCTCACCACCGGCAAAGGTAATATCGGTGAAGGTCTCGGCCTGATGATGAAAGAAGACTTCGAGAGCATGGGCGTGAAGCTCAACTTCCGGCGTCTGGAGTGGGCATCGTTGCTCAAACACATCGACGACCGTAAATTTGATCTGTACAGCCTCAGCTATCAGTCGGACATCGAGAGTGATCCCTATCCGACCTTTCATTCCAGCCAGTGGGTCAACGAAGGCCAAAACACGGGTGGGTATAGCAGCCCCGAAGCAGACCGGCTGATGGAGCAGATTCGCCGTGAGCTGGACACCGATAAGCGGCGAGAGCTGCACTGGAAGCTCCAAGAGCTGCTGCATGAAGATGCCGCCAGTATTTTCCTCTTTAACTATCCAAACCGTGGAGCCTATGATCGGCGTTTGCGCAATATCAAGTTTGGTGGCAAACGTCCCGGGTATTTTGCTTGGCAGTGGTATATCCCCGAAGCCCTTCAGAATGATAAAGAACGGGCTCATGCCAAAGAACGTTGGAAAGATGTTCCCGTTCAGCCACTGGTCACCGCCGCTGAAGGCAGCAAAGCAGGCGCTTCCAACTGATATTGAGAGGTTCTTATGTTTCAGTATATCCTCAAGCGCATCCTCTTGATGGTGCCCACCCTGATTGGCATCACCATTGTGACGTTTTTGATCATCAAGCTGGCACCGGGAGATCCTTCTAAGCAGTTCAGTCAATCCGGCGGACAGGTCGCTCAAAAGAGTCAGCAGGTGGCCAGCGAAAACATCGAAGAGTTCCGCCGCATCTATGGATTGGATCGGCCTCTGCATGAGCAGTATTTTATCTGGACCAAAAAGCTGATCACCTTTGACTTTGGCCGCTCCATTACCTATCAGGGCAAGAAGGTCAGCGACCTATTGCTCGACCGGCTCTCCGTGACCATGCAGATGAGCATCATCTCTGTCTTGCTCATCTATCTGATCTCTGTGCCCTTAGGTGTATTACTCTCGGTCAAACAAAATACGACCCAGGAGCGGGTGATCACCATCTTCCTCTTCCTGCTGTACTCGTTGCCGTCCTTTTTTGTGGCCATCTTGTGCCTTCAGTTTTTCGCCAACAACGAATATTACAGCATCTTCCCCACCCGTGGATTCCAGAGCCCGGATCTTCCGGTCGATGCCACAACATGGGTGGTGATCAAAGATCGTCTGCATCATCTCTTCCTGCCGGTGATTGTGTATGCCATCGGAAGTTTTGCCTATCTCTCGATGCAGATGCGCGGCAACATGCTCGAAGTGCTCCGACAAGATTACGTGCGCACCGCACGCGCAAAGGGTCTGCAAGAGCGCGTGGTGATCTTCAAACATGCCATGCGCAACTCTCTCATTCCCATCCTGACCATCTTCAGCTCGGTGTTGCCGATGTTGATCGGTGGATCTGTTATCGTGGAGATGGTCTTTCAAGTCGATGGTATGGGCAAGTTTGGCTTTGAAGCCATTCTCCAGCGCGACTACAACGTGATCATGGCAACCTCTATTTTGTCGGCAGTCCTGACCCTGATTGGAATCCTGATCTCCGACATTTTGTATGTGGTGGTGGATCCGCGTATCAGCTTCGACTGAGCGTATTCGACTGCGCGTGTGTGTCTGCGCTGTGCGCTCCCTAGCACGCGCGACCTTCTCCCACAATGGATCGGGATCTCCTTGAGCGTCAGAGGATGGAGTAACATATGAGTGCAAATGGTTCTGGTAAATCCGCGCAGAGTGATCTGTGGCGTCAGTTTTCAAAGCGAAAGGTGGGCCTCTTTTCGCTGTATTTTATCCTGCTGCTCTTCGCCGTGGCCGTATACGCTCCGCTTTTGGCCAATCATAATCCGTTGGCCCTGAAGACCACCTACGGCACCCTCTACCGCTACTATTATGCGGGCTGGAAATCGGTGCATGAGATCGTGGCAGACTCGGTTGCCAATCGTGAGAAGCTCGCCGCTGAGCGTGCGGAGTCCGAGCAGAAATATGCGGCCCTGCGGGGTGAGCTGCTGGAGATGACCACCCGCTACAACGAGGTGGGCAATCGTTACGAGTCTACCCGCAATCAATCCAATCGCCTGCAAGATCAGATGGAGCTGCTCAGCGAAGAGATCAAGGCACTGGGGGAGGGGAAGGCCACCGCTCAGATCCAGCAGCGGGAGGCGCTCGAAGCCCAACGTAAAGAGCTGGACGTCAAGGTCAAAGAAGCCGGTGCTGAAAAGGCCAGCCTCAAGCGGGAGCTGGACCTCAAGCGGGTGGAGCAGGATGGTTTTAACGAAGCCTTGTTGCGTATCAACTTCCGCACCCACTATCCGCAGCATGCCACGGCCATCATGAAGAACTTGAATCAGCTTCAGTTCCCGGTCGATGAAGCGGCTCGAGAGAAAATTCGTTCTGTGGCAGAGCGTTACGATGAGATCTTTGCCAAGCTGGTGAGCAGCAAGGGGGCGGATCCAGCCTTAAGTGCCAGCTTGGATGCGCTCTACAAAGACATGCAGGAGAACCTGTCACCGGCAAAAGTGGAATCCAACTTGGTGAGCCGCTGGACATTCCCGGCGCTGGCGGCCCTCGACTGGGTGGATCGGACCTTTATGATCGGTTATCTCCTCTTTTTGATTGTATTTGTGATGGGCACGCGCCTCTCAGGCTCGGTGTTCCAGAAGGCGGTGGGCATCGTCGCGGTGGCCCTCCTGTTGAGCAGCATGCTGACCTCCCTGAGAGCGGATCTACCGACTCGTAATTACAAGGCGTTGTTTTTGGACAACGTCTCGGCGGGCATCTCGGAATCGTATGCCATCATGGCGCCGATTCCGTATGGTTTTAACGAAAACCGGGTGGAAGAGAAGCTCCAGCGGCCCCGCTTCTGGAAAAATGAGTCTGGCAAGTCCAGCTTGCACATCCTGGGTACAGACGATTATGGCCGTGACGTGTTGAGTCGGTTGGTGTGGGGTGCCCGTGTCTCGCTCTCCGTGGGATTTGTGGCGGTGAGCATTTACGTGACCCTGGGCATCATTATGGGTGCGATTGCTGGCTTTTTTGGAGGTTGGGTGGATGTGGTCATCTCTCGTTTTATCGAGGTGGTGATTTGTTTCCCGAGCTTCTTCTTGATCTTGGCGGTGATTGCTTTTATTGGACCGAGCATTTACAACGTCATGGTGGTGATTGGTTTGACGAGCTGGACGGGCATTGCGCGCTTGACCCGAGGTGAGTTCTTGCGCTTGCGCAATCTGGAGTTTGTGCTGGCGGCGGAGGCTCAGGGCGTGAGTAAGGCGGCGATCATGTTCCGGCATATTTTGCCGAACGCGCTGACGCCGGTGATGGTGTCCGCGGCCTTTGGTTTTGCGGGCTCGATCTTAACCGAGTCGGGGTTGAGCTTCTTGGGGTTTGGCGTGCAGGAGCCGTTCCCGAGCTGGGGCCAGATGCTCTCGGACAGCCAGAGTAATCCGCTGCTGTATTGGTGGCTCTTTATTGTGCCGGGTATTGCGTTGTTTGTGACTGTGACTTCGTATAACTTGGCTGGAAATGCTTTCCGTGATGCGGCGGATCCGCGCCTGCGTCAGTAAGTGCTTCCGACTTCCTGCTGGTTTTGAGCCTGCCTTCTCTTCTTGCCGACGTCTTCTTCAGCGCCTCAATCCTTCAAGGACAAGCCATTCTGTGATCCTGCCTGTGCTGGTGGCGCATGAGCGTGCGAGCGTGCGGAGCGTGCGTGCGTGAGCGAGCGTGCGTGAGCGTGCGCGCGTGCGCGTGCGCGTGCGCGTGGATGCGCGAGCGTGCGAGTCGAAATCCGATAGGGGAGGGGGCGGAACAAACAAAAACGGGGTGATTTTCATCACCCCGCTGAGCGGAAGAATCCGGTAAAGGGTTCTTCAGCAGAGCCGCCGATGGGCGGAGCGTTTCAGCTTGCGGCTGCGGTCTTGGAGGAGACCAGCGAGAACACCAGCTTGCTGAGCCGAGAGACCTTGCGGGAGGCGGTGTTGCTGTGGATCACGCCCTTAGAAGCGACATGATCGATGGCAGAGATCGCCACGCGGAGCAGATCCTGAGCGCCTGAGGTGTCACCAGCGGCGACGGCATCGCGGACGCGGCGCACGCGGTTGCGCATAAAGGTCTTGAAGTGAACGTTCCGAGCGCGGCGGCCCACCGTCTGACGAATGCGCTTGAGAGCTGACTTGTGATTGGCCAAGGCGAAAACCTCCTGTGAAACCGAACAATCTAAGTACTGCTTAAAAAGTAGAACATCAAAACGGAAAGCGGCGGTGATGTCAAACAACGCTGCGTGAGCGTGCTTCACCTGTGAAGGGCTCTTTATATCACTTGGGTTTCAGAAGTCAATAACAAAATTAAAGAGATCGTGCGGCGCATTGCTTGACACCCCCTCTACGGTGCGCTAGCTTGCCCCGGTACGTGATTTCTGTCGTGGACTGCACTGAGCACACCTATGAGGTTGCCATGTCGAGCTTTATGCCCTCCTCCATGATCCATCGAGCACCCCTCGAAGCGACGGAGCCCTTTTGCTCTGCGCTGGCTCAAACGCGCTCTGACCGCATGCGACGGCAACGGGGCTCCAACTCCATGTCAAATGTGATGGCCATGTTGATCTTTGTCCTGCTCTTGTATGCGGGTGCAAAGGTGGGGCCCTTGTATCTCGAGCAGTATCGAATTGGTCAAGCAGCGCAAGCCGCAGCCAATCAATGGGTCAATGTGACCCCCAATTTGCGGGTGGTTCAAGACGATCTCCAGACGCGCTTGGACGCCGCTAAGATCAAACGTCTGGCGGCCACAGATTTTTCCTTCAGCCGAGTGACCGACAGTGAAGTGCAAGTGGAGGTGCGTTATACTGCCACCATTCGGCACCCTTACGATGTCGTGAAACCTTCAAAGATGAACTTTACCATTCGTAAGAGTGCCACCCGCTCACTCTCGATTTCAGAGTGACACCCTTCCATCCACTGGGATTCGATCATGTCAGACACCCTCCTGATGAGTGCAGCAGCCCTGGAAAAGACCCTGGATGAGCTGGCGGAAAAGCTCCTTCAGACCTTGACCACCCCACACACGGCGGCATTGATGGGTGTGCGAACCGGAGGGGTATATGTCGCTCAGCGCCTCAAGCGGCGCATGGAGCAGCGACTGGGCCAGCCTCTCCTGTTCGGAGTGCTTGACATTACGCTTTATCGTGACGATCTATTCAGCGGCTTAGAGAAACCCCAAGTCGGTCCCACCGATGTGCGTTTTGACATCGAAGGTCGAGAGATTGTGATCGTCGATGACGTGCTCTTTACCGGGCGAACGGTGAGAGCTGCGCTCAACGAGCTCATGGATTTAGGTCGCCCTCGGCGCATACTGTTGGCGGTGTTGCTTGACCGTGGCCATCGTGAGCTTCCCATTGCTGCCGATGTGGTGGGATTGCAAGTGGACACCCCTCGAAGTGCTCGGGTCTTGGTGCAGCTTCAAGAGGATCCGCGTTACCGTCAGGATCAGGTCTTGTTGCGACATCCCGATGTGTCGGGTTTGACATCCCCTTCGACCCGTTGAAAGGATGACATGCCATTCTCTCGCAAACACCTCTTGGGGCTTGAAGATCTCAGCGCCGAGGAGCTGCTGCACATCCTCGACACCGCGCGGGGATTTAAGGAAGTCTCGGAGCGTACCATCAAGAAGGTGCCCCCTTTGCGTGGGCGTACCGTGGTGAATCTTTTTTTTGAGCCCAGTACACGCACTCGCCTCTCTTTTGAGGTGGCTGCTAAACGACTCTCTGCCGATGTCATCAACTTCACCGCCGCGACTTCATCGACCACCAAAGGCGAGACCTTGGTGGATACTGCACGTAATCTCGAGGCCATGAACGTCGATATTTTTGTCTTACGTCATGCCGCATCTGGAGCCTCTCATCTCTTGAGCCGAAACGTGCATGCATCGGTGATCAATGCGGGAGATGGTGCGCATGAGCATCCCACACAGGGGTTGCTGGATCTGTTTACCATTCGAGAGCACTTCGGCGAGCTTGCGGGACTGAAAGTGGTGATTGTGGGAGACATCCTGCACTCGCGAGTGGCCCGCTCGGACCTTTTTGGGCTCAAGACCCTGGGGGCGGAGGTGCGATTGGTCGGACCTCCCACCTTGATGCCCATTGGCATCGAAAAGTTGGGAGCGGTGGTATACGATAGACTTGACGACGCCCTCGAAGGAGCCGATGTCATCATCATGTTGCGCATTCAGTTGGAGCGACAGAAGGGAGGGTTATTGCCCTCACTTCGAGAGTATTCCCTGCACTTTGGCTTAACCGAAGCGAGACTGAAGCGTGCCGCCCCTCACGCCATTGTGATGCATCCGGGACCGGTCAATCGAGGTGTTGAGCTTCCCCCGGAGCTGGCCGATGGTCCTCGTTCGGTGATCCTCGAGCAGGTTGCCAACGGTGTTGCCGTGAGAATGGCTTGTCTTTATCTGGTGGGTGGGGGGGCTGTATGACCCATCACAGCGCCTATTGTCTTGAACAAGTGCGGGTCATCGATCCGAGCCGAGGGCTCGACGAAGTGCGTGAGCTGTGTGTGCATGCTGGCCATATTGCCAGCGTGGAGCGGCTTCAGGCTCAGCACATTCCGGTGAAACGGGTGGATGGGCGGGGCCTTTGGCTGATTCCGGCCCTGTTTGACTTGCACACGACCCTGTGTGATCCTGGCCAAGAATATAAGGAGCGCCTGGACCAGCTCTGTGCGACCGCAGCAGCGGGCGGATATGTGGCCTTAGCGACCAGTCCGGCCACCCATCCGGTCAACGACCATCGTGCCCTGACCGAGCGCCTGCGGGATCGGGCCCGTGAGCACAACGGCGTGCAGATCTGGCCCATTGCCGCCATGAGTGAAGGGCTGGAGCATCGGCAGCTCTCGGAGATGATCGAGCTGGTGCAAGCGGGTGCCGTGGGTTTTTCCGATGGAGAGCGGAGCATCGAACGTACCGACTTTTTGCGGCGTGCGATGGAGTACTTGAAGCCCCTCAAGAAGCCCTTATTTTTGCGGTGTGAAGATCCGCATTTATCGGCGGGGGGGCTGATGCACGAGGGGCTGGTCTCCACACGATTGGGTTTAAAAGGAATTCCGTCCGCTTCGGAGGAGATCGCCGTCAATCGTGCCCTGGTTTTGGCGGAGCTGACCGGTGCCCATGTCCATCTGACTCGGCTCAGCTCTGCGGGCTCCATCGCCTTGGTCCGGCATTTTAAAGCGCGGGGCGTGAAGGTCACCTGTGACGTCACCCCGCACCACTTAACCTTTACCGACCAGCGGGTCATCGGGTATGGTGCTGAAGCGCGTTTGAACCCTCCGCTTCGTGCGGATTCTGACCGAGAAGCCTTGATCATCGGCTTGAATGATGGCACCATCGATGCCATCACGTCGGGGCATGCCCCGCAGAGCTTGCTTGAGAAAGAAGTTGAGTTTGAGGCCGCTGCACCAGGCTTGAGCAGCCTCGAGACCACCGTTCCTGCCTTGCTCACGCTGATCCATCAAGGAAAGCTGGCGCAGGATCGAGCCCTGGATGCCCTCTGCATCCAGCCAGCCCGAATTCTCGGCATTCCAACACCTGGACTGAAAGAAGGGGCGCCCGCAGACTTTCTGCTGCTCGATCCCACGGTCTCCCGGCCCGTTAGACCGTCCACCTTTGTCATCCCGGCGACCTCCACGCCTTTTGTGGGCATGGCGCTGTTTGGCAACGTTCGCTGGACCGTTCGAGCCGGTGAGATCCTCTGGAACGATGGCAGCAGTCCTCTGTGACCCCTTCACTTTTTAAAGAACGTTGTCTGTTTTATTCTGAAAAGGACGTAGCATGAGCAGTAGAGTACCCATGACCCCCGAAGGTTTTCGTCGTCTTCAAGCGGAGCTGGCTCGGCTCAAGAGTGAAGAGCGTCCCAAGATTGTAGAAGACATCCAAGCCGCCGTTGCGCAGGGGGATCTTTCCGAAAACTCCGAGTACGAAGACGCCAAAGAGCGTATGAACATCCTCAACCACCGGGTCGGCGAGCTCGAAGACAAGCTGGCGCGTGCCGAGGTCATTGACCCCTCGACCCTCAACTCGGAAAAAGTCTGCTTTGGTGCCATCGTGCAGCTTCGCGACAATGAGACCGAAGACGAAGTCTCTTATCAGATTGTGGGTGTGGACGAGGTGGATATTAAGGCCGGACGGATTTCCCTGGCCTCACCCATCGCCCGTGCTCTCATGGGTAAAAAAGAGGGAGATCTGGTTCGGGTTCAGGTGCCCCGTGGGGTCCGCGAGCTTGAAGTGGTCGCCATCAAGTTTAAGTGAAGGAATGTGTTAGCCCTTATGAGTGAGCGACAGGAATCTCTGGATCAACTGCTCGTATACGTGCGAGCCCTCAAAAAGCCGTTGCAGATCGTGGCCCAAAACGATTACGCCCGCCTGGAGTCCATCAAAGGACTTGACCAGACGGTCGTGGCCGTGATCGACAAGGCCCTCGAGCTGCCATTCACCCCCGGCCAGAGCGAGCTGCTGCGAGAGATTCGGGGCCAGTTTGCCCGCTTCTCCATCATGAAGCTCGCCGAGCAACGATCTGCCGTGGGCACCAGCCTGCAAACCCTCAAGGTGCTCGAGCGTCAGCTCGGCGTTGAGCCTTCCGAGAGTAAGCCCGCTGAAGCCCGCGCTGTTGAAGCCAAATCCTCCGAAGCCCGCGCTGCCGAGCCAAAAGCTTCCGAAGCACGCGCTGCCGAGCCAAGGGCCTCCGAAGCCCGTCCTGCTCAGCCCAGCCGTGCTGAAAAAAGTGCGGAGCGTGAAAAGCGTGCCTCTGATGGAGGTCGCCGCGACGGAAAGGCCAAAGAAGGCCGAGGCGAAAAGGGCGAAAAGGGCGAAAAAGCGGAACCCAAAGCCGAAAAAGTGACTCGCTCTGACGCCAACGACAAGGAGCTGATCGAACGCTCCCCCGTGCGCCAGAGCGGAGGCGCAAGCGATACCCGCGAGCGCAACCGCAGTAAAAACGGCAAAGAGCGTGAGCGCGATAAACGCGCCAGCCGCGAAAAAGAGCGGCCAGCTCGTAACGAAGCCCGCAGCGCCGGCGCTACCCGTGTGGAGGAGCGCCGAATCGACCCTGTGGTCACCGCCGCCCCCTACGTCGAACGAGACGACCAAGATCTGACCTGGGGCCGTCCTCGCCGTCTCTTGGTGTATCAAGAAGAACCGATCCTGTTCCTGCCGCCGCCTCTGCAAGACGATGAGACAGAAGAGCCTCCCAGCGAGAGCCCCGAAACCGAAGCCAGCAGCGACCGTGCTTCTCGCCGGGCCGCCCGCAATCACGAATTCCGTCAGAATCGAAACGAGCGCCGAGATAAACACAAGCGCAACCAAGAAGGCCGCAATGCGCGTGGCAATAGCGCGGGCGAAGCAGAGAACAGTGCGTTGCCTGCCACCTCCGCCTCTGCGCCTACTTCGACTGGACAAGAACGCCGGTCCAGCCGCGACGACCGAGGCAACCGCGATGCGCGCAGCGACCGCTCCAGCCGCGACGACCGAGGCAACCGTGACGAGCGAAGTGACCGCTCCAGCCGCGACGACCGAGGCAACCGTGACGAGCGCAGCGACCGTTCCAGCCGCGACGAGCGAAGTGACCGTTCCAGCCGCGACGACCGAGGCAATCGCGACACACGCAGCGACCGTTCCAGCCGTGACGACCGAGGCAGTCGCGACACACGAAGCGACCGTTCCAGCCGTGACGACCGAGGCAATCGTGATGCGCGAGGCAGTCGTAATCATCGTCACGAGCGTGGTGGCCGTGACGACCGAGGTAATCGTGACGAGCGCCAAGGGGCCCGGCCCGAACGAGAAGGCCGGGGCCCACGAGATGAGCGTCGTCGCCGAGAGCGCCCCAGGGGAGAGCGTCGGGCTCCTGGGCCGATTCTTGAGCTGCCGGACGAACCACTGCCACCACCGGAGTTTGGACCTGAGGATGAGCTGCTTGCCGCCTCTGGTCTGATCGAAGAGATTGTACCCGAAGGGGCGATCTCTCGCTTCTCTCCGGAATACCGTGCTCTTCGTTTGGCTCAGCTCCAAGCAGAGCAGGCTGCCCAACAGGCGGTGAGCGAAGAAGAGGCTTCAGACGAAGCCAGCGACGAAGAAGCGGCTGACGAAGACGCGGCTGACGACGATTCTGCGGATGTCGTGCTGGCAGACGACGTCAGCGATGACATGACCGCCCCGGATCCGGTGGTGGTGGCTTTGGACGTCGAGCCTCCTGACCTTGACGAGCTGCGTAAATTTGACGACGCTCCAGTTGCTGAAGAGTTCCCACCTGACGTCGAGAGACGCCCCGACCTCTATCCGCCGGTGGAAGACGAAGAAGCTCCCTCCTTTGACACCGATGGCGACAGCGAGGAGGGACTCGCGGCCTCCGACGACGAGCTCACGGTGGACTTGGAAGACGAAGGTGCTGAAGACGTCCACGACGAAGATGAGTCTGACGACGACGAGGATGAATCCGACGACGACGATGACGAGGATGAATCCGACGATGACGACGACGAGGATGAATCCGACGACGATGACGATGACGATGACGAGGATGAATCTGACGACGATGACGAGGATGATGACGAGGATGAATCTGACGACGATGACGAGGATGAATCCGACGACGATGACGACGAGGATGAATCTGACGACGATGACGACGAGGATGAATCCGACGACGATGACGACGAGGATGAATCCGACGACGATGACGACGAGGATGAATCCGACGACGACGACGACAACGAGGCCGATGAATCCGACGACGACGACGAGGATGAATCCGACGACGACGATGATTCTTCAGGAGAATTGGAGGAAGAAGCCGAACCGGAGAGCGAGCAGGACGTTGCAGCCGCCGAGACATCACGCTTGGAGGCATCTGAAGTGCCTGCTGGCAGTGTCGCCTCGGAAGTCGGAGCTCCAGCTTCTTTGAGTGGTGATGCCCCTCAGAGCGTAGGAGGCGTGGGATCCGTAGGGCTCTTGGCCATCGCGCAGGTGTTGGCCGAAGTCCTCAATCGGGAACCTCAGCCCACTCCCGAGCGCACCGAAGACGAGCTGAACCGTCTGCTTGCCACCGAAGCCCCGGACGCACCCACACCGGGCGATCTCAGCCTGATCAGTGACGATCTGACCGTTCACGAAGTGCTGGTTGAAGTCGTAGAATCCGCCGCTCGTCGCAGCACCCTCGAGCTGGCGCGTATTCCTTCAGAGCACAGCATGGGGGCCGTCGAAGCGGAATCAGACGACGAGGCAGACGGGGACGACGAAGAAGGCAGTGATGCCGATGAAGCAGAGTCTGCGGAAGCCTCTGCCGGTGAGTCTCGCGGGCGTCGGCGTCGTCGGCGTCGTCGGCGAGGAGGTCGTGAGCAAGCGGTGCAAGCTCAGGAAGCCGTCCCAACACCGCCAGCTCCGGTTCTGCCGGTGGTATCGACCCCTGCTTCGGTAAGCCCTGCTGCCGTTGTACCCGTACCACATTCGGCGGAGCTCTCTGCTACCCGGGCTGAACGGCGTGCCGAGGCGCAAAAGCTCCTGGAGACCCTCCTGAGTGACCCGAGTGTGATCGGTCATCGCATGGGGGCCATCCTGGAAGGACAAGGGCTGAAGACCGTGCAGGATCTGCTCTTCTTCTTCCCGCGCTCGTGGTTGGATCGACGGGTGATGCGGACCATCTCCAGCCTGCCCATCGGCGAGCCGGTGGTGTTCCAGGCATCGGTGGATGTCGTCGAGATGAACTACGATGACCGCTCCCGTAACCTCCAGGTGCGGTTTTCTGACCCGACAGGTTCCATCGACGCGGTCTGGCCGAACGTGCGCTCCAACTACCTGCGCAATCGTTTCCGTCAAGGCGGGAACGTGCTCGTCTGGGGCATTGTGGAAGAGCAGGATGGTCGGCCCCTCTTGGTGAACCCCGAGACCGAGCTGCTGGGCAACGACGAAGAAGATACCCTCTCCACGGGTCGGATTGTCCCGGTATATCCCTCCATCGAGGGGCTGGGCCAGAAGACCGTGCGGCGACTGATCAAGCAGGTCTTGGGGCTCTTTAAGGGGGAGCTCCCCGATCCGATCCCCACCTCCATTCGGTATCGAGCCAATGTCATGCCCTTGGAGCAGGCGCTCAACGAAGCGCATTTCCCTTCGGCGGAGACCGACTTCACAGCCCTGGAGCAGCGCCAGACCCTGGCCTTGCGGACCCTGATCTTTGCCGATCTGCTCTCGCTGGAGCTGGCCCTGGCCCATCGTCGTAAGGCCCTCGCCAACGAAACGGGCATGAACCTCGCCATTCATCAGGCAAAAGTGGCGCGGCTGCTGCGTCGAATGGGCGCGCTCACCGATGCGGAACGTCAGGTCTTGGAGGACGTCAAGCGGGATCTCGCCAGTCCTCATCCGATGGCCCGGCTCCTGCTGACCGATATCGGACGTGTCCACAAGCTGATGTACCTCGCCATCGCCCTGGCGGTGGAAGGTGAAGGTCAGGTGGCCATCATCGTGCCCAGTGAAAATCTGGTCGATCAGTATGCCGCCGTGGTGCGAGAGCAGCTTGCACCGCTGAAGCTCGAAGTGGATGCCTTGACCGGTGCCGTGCGTGGGCGTGTGCGAGAGCGCCTGATCCATCGGCTCCGACGTGGCGAGATCTCGGTGGTGATTGGAACTCATGCCCTCTTTAATGAAGGCGTCGGCTTTAAACGCCTGACCCTGGCGGTGCTCGACGAGCAGCATCGAGGGTCCATGATTCCTCGGAAGCAGCTCCAGCGGCGTGGGTTTAATCCCAATCTGTTGGTATTGAACTCCGCACCGATGCCTCGAGCCCTGCTCCAGACCATCTACGGAGACATTACCTGGAGTCGCCTGCCTTCTGCCATGCCGGAGGAGCCTCCGTTCTCGACCCGTGTGGTCGTGGCTGACAACCGGGTGGAGTGTGAAGCCTCCATTCGTGCATCGTTGGCCCGTGGTCATCAGCTCCTGTACGTCTCTCCCGAAGAGGGCGGAACAGCCGTTGATGATCCGGTTCGACTGGAAGAATTGGCCAAAAAGCTGCGTAACGAGGTCTTTCCGGGGGCACAGGTGGGGGTCTTCTCTCATCGTCTCTTGCCTCAAGAGCAGGAGCTGATCCTCAAGCAGCTTCGCACCCGTCAGCTTCAGATCGTGGTGACCTCACCCGAGCTGGATTTGCGTTTGCCCGGATACAATCTCTCCAGCATTGTGGTGGAGCGTGCCGAGCTGTTGACCCCCTTACATTTGCATGCCTTGCGCAGCATGCTCTTGGCGAGCTACAATCCTGCCAACTTCTACATGGTGCCGGGCCCTGAGGTGACACCCGACGAGCTGGAGGCGCTGACACAACTTCAAGAGCAGTACGACGGCTTTGTGCTTGCGGAGCAGGAGCTTCAACTGCGTGGAGTGCCGGAGCTGATGGGCCTTCGTCAGCTTGGCATCAGCCCGGCGATGAGTGCCGACTTGGTGACCCACGGCGAGCTGGTGGATGTGGCGCGGCGAGAAGCCTTCCGCTGGATGGATGGTTGCCCCGAAGCCGAGCAGCCGGATCTTCATAAGCCCTTGATGTCGCTGGTGAAGATGCGCTGGACCTCCCTCTTGGAGGGACTGACCTCCGAGTGAGCGTGTTGAGCATGCTCCGACGACGTGAGAGCGGCTTCTGAGCCCGAGAGGGTCTTAGAAGTCGCTCTTTTTTTTGTTGTCCTCGTGCTTCACAGGAAAAATCAGCGGGGCGAGTCGGGGAAGGGGCGAGCTTAACCGCACAGTGTTCCAGCGGGAAGGGGTGTCTGAAGCTGGTGTTCGTTCAAAAAACGCTCCAGCCGAGCCAGCATCACCCCGGGTTGTTCGATGAGCGCCGCATGGCTGCCTTCGTGGAGCACCAGCATCTCCGCACCGGTGATGCGAGACTTCATCTCTTCGCTCAAGTAGAGGGGCGTAAACATATCGCGCTCACCGGCCACGATCAGCGTGGGCACCTCGATCTGGCTCAGCACGTCCTCGGCGGAGTGATCCGCCATGCTCATCGCCATGCGCATGATCAGCTTCAGATCCATCGCGCTGAGGTGCTCCAGATACTGCTTGAGATCCTCCACCGGACAGTAGAGCCGGTCCACCAGGCCGAGCAGCGGCGCGGTGAGCAGCGCAAAGCGAGGATCCACCATGCTCTGAAAGACCTGAAAACCCAGCCTCGGCGAGTCAAAGACCAGATCATAGAGCCGATCAAAGACCACTCGACTGTGGCGGAAGCCCATAAAGGTATCCAGCGTGCGGCCATAAGAGCCCAAGACCGGCACCAGCGCCCGCACCGAACGCGGCGTGAGCCGATACAGCTCTAGGATCACCTGCACCCCCATCGAGTGACCGAGCAGCACCGCCGGGGGAAGCTGGAGGTGCTGGAAGAGGCAGCGCAGGTCTTCTGCCAGAGTGGGAATGGAGACCAAGTGGGGATCTTTGGGGGGAGCAGAGCGTCCGTGTCCACGATAATCCCACACGATCACCTCAAAATGAGGTGAGAAGCGCATTTGAACATACTTCCAAAAGAACGTAGAGACCCCAATTCCGTTGCAGCACACCAGCGGCACCCCGGACCCTTGCCGATGGTAATAGAGCTGAGTGCCATCACAGCCTTCAAAAAATCCTTCTTCCGCCATATCCCCTCCCGGGACTTAACGCTTGCCTTCTACTTCAGGGACTTTACTATACTACCATTGCTGTGCGCTGAATGTCGCTTCTTCCCCGCCCCCATGAGGCTCTTGAATGCGGAACTGGACTCGCTGGACCCCGCTGCTGCTCACCCTACTGGCCCTTGCCTGGCGAATGATATTATCCGCGCAGTATTACGGCTGGGAAGAGAGTGACTACGGAAATCTCGCGATGGCACGTGGAGCCTTCGAGTCGGGATTCACCGACTTTGACATGAAGCATCTGCCTTTTTACTATTTTTTGTCGGGCCTCTTTGTCGCCTTGCTCGACGACTCCATCTGGGCCACCCACATCGTCTCCGTTGGCACCGGAGCCATGAGCATCGGCTTGGTGTACCTGATCGGCAGACGGGCCTTTGACGAGACCGTGGCGTTGAGTGCAGCCCTCATTCTCTGTGTACAGTCGGAATATGCCCTCTATGCCTCCAGCTCCTTACGGGAGCCGTTGTTTGGATTTCTGGTCCTGCTGGGAGCGCATCTGCTGTTAGAGAACCGACCGCGTGGCGCGGCATGGGCATCGAGCTTTTCGTTTCTCACCCGCTTTGACAGCATGCTGATTGCCTTACCTGCCACCCTCTACCATGTGGTGAGACGGCCTCCGAGCCTCAAGAGCCTGCGACATCCCCTCTGGAGCATGTTGGCCATCTACGGCGGTGTGGTGTTTTTGTGGGCGTGGTATTGCAGCGTCCATCATGGCACCTGGCTCTTTTTTATGCCCACGGTGGAAGTCAACCTGGAGACGGGGGGCGGCCACGAGCTCCGCACCCCGATGGAGCGGCTGCAAGGCGGCTTGGAGGTGGTTCGGGCGCTGTTTTTCTCCACCATGCCGAACCATCTGAGTTATCCCATCTGGTTGGGAGCGCTCTTGGGCCTGTGGCTGCATCGCCGAGAGCTCTTTGCGCGCACCGCACGAGGGACACTCTTTGCCTATGGATTTCTCAACACTGGCTTCTGGTTGGGCATTGGTTTGGTCGGCCAGCATGAGCCGGAGCACAATCTTTACTGGAAGTGGCTCTATCCTTTGATGCCCTGGTGGGTGCTCTTTGCTTGCTCTGCCGGTGTTTGGGTGGTGAGAGCCTTGCCTCAGCGCGCCCTGCGTGGAGCCCTGGTGCTGCTGGTGGTGGTGATGATGGGCAATACTTACGCACGCGAGACCCACCGACAGTTAATATTGAGTGAGCAGCTCCTCAAACCCCAGGTGGAGCTGGCCCGCTGGGTGGAAGCCCATGTGCCGCCGGGCACCAGCATGGTGTTTGACAACATCCCTGCGTGTTATCTGAACCGTAAACCGCACACCTGGCTGCTGATTTCCTGGTTTGACGTTCCGGTGCCACGGGACGATGAGGCGAGTATGGCCGCATGGCTCCGGGAGCAGCGGATTCGTTACGTGCTCTGGTTCCAGGAAGACTGGACTCAAGCCCCACTCATTGCCCCCTATCTGCGCGATCCGCGCATCCATGTGCTGGATGGCCTGCATCTGACCCCCCTCTTTCAAGACGCGGCTTACGGATTTGTCTTCTACGAAGTCCAAGTGACAGACGGGGAGGCCCTCCCGTGAAGGAGCCCAAGACCAGCGCAGGGCCGACCTTTGCCTTCACCCGCTGGAGCTGGGGGTTGGTGGGGGTGATCCTGACCTTATGGGCGGTGCATCCGTTCTGGTCGGACTTTTCGCGTGTGCGCCTGCCCGAGCCCAACGACGACTGGGACAACCAGCTCACCCTGGCGGCGGTTCAGCGGGCGCTGGTATGGGAGCAGCACAGCCTTCCGTTGTGGAATCGTTACCCCGAAGGAGGGGTGCCGCTGCTTGCCAATCCCGAGTCATCCATCCTATATCCCTTGACGTGGCTGGTGCTTCCGTTTCATCCAGAAGTAGGCTTACGCTTGTTGGTGGTGCTTCATGCCCTGCTCGCCGTGGGAAGTATGGCCGTGTTCTTGCGTGCCCTACGTCTGAGTCCGCCAGCGGTGGCCTACGGAGCCCTATGTTTTCTCACCGCCTCGTTGTTTGCAGATCGCATGCAGGTGGGCCATCTGATGTGGATGGGCATGGCCTGGATGCCCTGGGTATTGCTGGCGGGGGTGGAGAGCTCTCCGCGAGCCATACGTTTGGCGGGCTTGGCGCTGGCGATGCAGTGGCTTCTGGGTGCCCATTACCTCGTGATCTTCAGCGGCGTGGGGCTGGTGGTGCTGCGGCTGAGCGGCGCGTTTTCGGCCTCGAGTGTTGGGGCAGCGTTGTTGAGCGGTGCCGGTGCCGTGCTGATCAGCCCTCGTTTGGCGGCCCCCTATTCGGCGCTGGTGGCGCTCTTGCCGGTGGTGGTGCTGGCGGTGATGCAGCCGCGAGTGCTCCTGCGGGAGCTGGGACGACTGCTTCCGGTGGGGCTCTGGGCGGCGGGCTTGGGAGCGGTGAAGCTCCTGCCGACCTACGAGCTGCTGGTGCGCTCCACCCGCTTTCGTCTAGCGGAGCTGGAACCGGCGGCGGCACTGGGGCTCCTGGAGGCGCTTGGACGGCAAGCGGGCCTGCTGGCGCGTGATCCCATCGCTCCCCACGAGGATCAGTTTACCTTTTGGCATCCGCTTCCGTGGCTGCTGGCGCTGGTGGGGTTGTGGCGAGCGGGTCGCTCCCTTCGAGGGGTGAGCCTGCTGTTGGGGGTGGGATTGTTGTGGAGCCTCGGCCATCAATCGCCGCTCGATCTGCACTACGTGTTGCAGCAGCTACCGGGGCTCTCATGGGTGCGATATCCTGCGCGGGCGTCCCTGCTGGTGCTGTTTGCGGTGAGTGTGCTGGCGGCGCTGGCCCTGCATATGCTCGAAGAGCGGCTCGCCCGTGTGCGGGTGCGAGGGCTGGTGTGGGGCGTCTGGCTGCTGGGGTTTTTCAGTGCCTTTTGGATGGCCCGCCAGAGTGCGGATCGATACGGTGGGCTTTTTGTGGAGGGCGAGCGGCTGGAAGCTCAAGCGGAGCAGCCTTTTGAGCGGCGGCAGTGCCCGGGCTCTCTCTACGCTGGATTTCTGGCAGGGCAGGGGTGTATCAACGGCTTTTCGGCAGTCCCCTTACTCAACGCTCGAAACGTTCACGCGCGTGAGCAGGCGGAGTATCGGGGCGAAGTGTGGCTGGAGCCGGAAGTGGGCGTGGTGCGCATCCTCCAGAACGGCATGCAGGCGCTGGAGGTGGAGCGCGAGGGTTCTGGCAAAGTCCGTGTGATGTTCAATCAGAGCTATTATCCGGGCTGGCAGGTGGAGCTGCTGCCTGGAGGTGCGCCAGGGGTCCAGCTTGGCCGGGTGGAGGCAGAACGGGGGCTCATGAGTGTGACCCTTGAAAGTGGACCTGCGCGACTTCATCTTTATTACCGCAGCGAATGGGCACGGTGGGGGGCGTTGGTGAGCCTCGTCACGCTGTTGTGTGGAGGTCTGGTGCTTTTGCGAAGCAGGCCCAAGATTTCTATTGACACCGGCTCCTGACTCGTCTACACTACGCACCATGTTTCGGCAGTCGCTTTGGGGGCATAGCTCAGTTGGTAGAGCGCAGCAATCGCACTGCTGAGGTCAGGGGTTCAATTCCCCTTGCCTCCACCAAAGAATAGAAGTACCGGACTCAAATTCCGGTACAAAAAGTCGATGAAAAGGCTCTGGGAATTCCCGAGCCTTTTTTATTTGTTCTATATCCAGCCTGCGCGTCGTCTCAGCCTGTGTACCTCCTCCCCCCAAAAACATGACGCTCGTTGACGGCAGCCCCAAACCGGTGCTATATATGAGATCCGTTCCTAGCTGCTGAGGCCCACAAAACCGCCATGCACACAAAATCCTTCACCGATCAAGCCACCACGGATCAAGACGCCTCAGCGCATTCCCTGAGAGCGCGGCTTCGTGTGTTGCGCCAGCGGGTGCGTGTCCGAGCCACAACAGTGGTAGAGCACACCCTTCAGCCCCTGGCCGAACATGCCGCCACGATGATGGGGCAGACTCTTCAGCCCCTCACCGAGCGAGCGGCTCGAGGCTTAGGGTTGCCTTCCCGTCGTGCCATGCAAGAAGCCAAAGCAGAGCTTGCCCGCCTCGAGCGCGTGCTCGATCAGCTCGAGCAAGTGGTCGAACAGGTCCGCGCTGCTCAGCCTTTGGCCCAGCAGCTTGCCGACGAAGCAAGCCAGCAAAAACAGCGTCCTCCGGTGGAGGCCAAAGCAGCTCACGGAAGCTCGTCGGATGAGACAGAGACGCATGAGACAGAGACGGATGAGATAGAGACGGATGGGCGCTGATCCAGAAGCCCTTGCCAACCGGATTATGGATGAAGTGCAACGGGTGCTGAAGCGGCTGAACCGGCCTCCAGCCCCTGAGCCCCTCAAGCTGGTCGTCGCGTGCTCCGGGGGACTGGATTCGAGCGTGTTGTTGTGGGTGTTGGATAAGTTGGCACATCCCTTGAATCTGTCTTTGGTGGTGGCGCATCTCAACCACGGGCTTCGAGGGACCGAGTCCATACGCGATGAGGCGTTTGTGTGCAGCCGGGCCCAGTCATTGGGCTGGCCCGTCGAAGTGCGGCGACTGGAAGGGCTCCACGCGCACGCGAGGGCAGGGCGCTCTCTTCAGGTGGTGGCCCGAGAAGCACGGCAACAATTTCTGGAAGAAATCCGGCAGTTGTGTGCTTGTCATTATATTCTCCTGGCACACACCCGCACCGATCAGGCCGAGACCTTATTGCTGAGGCTCCTAAGAGGCACCGGGACGGCTGGACTGGTGGGCATGGAGCCCGTCAAAGGTGTGCGAGTACGTCCGCTGCTGGCGCTCACGCGGACGGAGCTGGAATCCTTTGTGCGGTGGGTGGCACTTCCTTATGTGGAAGACAGCTCCAACGAGCATGACGACTATCTGCGTAACCGGGTGCGACACCACGTCATGCCGCTGCTGAAAGGGCTGAATCCGGCGCTGGAGGAGAGTGTGGCAGGGCTGGCCCAGAGTGCTCAAGAAGATCAGCGAGCCCTCGATCTGTTGGAACACAAGCTGGGTGTGGTGCGCACGCCTCACGCGGATGCGCCCGTGAAGCAGCTCTCGATGCCGCTGAGCGGTGAAGGTGGACTGCTGAGCCTGCCTCCCGCGCTTCAGCTTCGTCGTGTGCGGCAACAGCTCGAGCGTCTGTGGCCCTCAGAAGACGAAGCCGCTCAGCCTGGGCGTCTTCATTTTCGGACGCTCTTGGAGCAGCTCGAGCAGCGAGCGCAAGGGCCTCAAGCGCCGTGGCAGCAGGATTGGCCGGGAAAATTGCGGGTGAAGCTGGAGCGAGATCACCTGCGGATGGAGCGAAATCCGGCGGTACATGCGCAGATTCCGTCCTGGCAGGGACAGTGTGGATGTCCGGGACAGCTCGAGCTGCCCGATGGCGCGCAGCTCCGAGCCGAGCTGGAGCCGATGACGGCGGGTCTCAGCCTCAACACCGGGCTTTGGACGTGCCTGTTTGACGCCGAGCTGCTGGACCTGGAGCAGCCGTTTGACGTGAGAGCACCTCAACCGGACGATTTTTTTATGCCGTTTGGGAAACAACGGCGTGTGCGCCTGCGGGATTTCCTCAAAAAACAGCCTGCGCCCGCCGTAGAAAGTACCGGCCCTCTGCTGGTCTTTTGTGGTTCGGCGCTTATATGGATCATAGGATTACGACGGGGCGCCCAGGCCCCGCTCTCAGCCTCCACCCGGCGGCTGGTTCGTCTCTGGGTTCAACATCGGGACGCGGTGTGAGTCGATGACAGTGGCCGCTCTTTTTCGAGCTGGTGGGTGTGATGAGGGGACATGAAGCCTGTACATAAGACGTTAGCCTTCTGGGTTTTTCTGGGCTTGCTGGTCGTTCTGGTGGTAACACTCCTGACGGGAGGTTCTCGAAGCGTTCCGGATCGCATCGAGTTCTCGCAGGTGATGACAGAAGTCCGCAATGGTCAGGTGACGGAAATCACCTTCTCCGGCAATGAAATCTACGGAAAGCTCAAGGACGGACGTCAGTTTAAGTCCTATGGGCCCGGATACTCTGATTATTACCTCGGCGAGCTGGAAAAGAAGGGGGTCATCCCCAACTTTAAGCAGGAGCGAGAGAGCCCCTTGTGGTCGGCACTCGCCCCGTGGCTGCCGATTGTTTTTATGCTGGTGATGCTGGTCTTTTTCATGCGCCAGATCCAGGTGGGTGGCGGAAAGGCCATGAACTTCGGACGCTCGAAGGCCAAGCTGCAAACCGACCAGCACAAAAAAGTCACCTTTACCGATGTGGCCGGTGTGGATGAAGCCAAAGAAGAGCTCAAGGAAATCATCGACTTCCTGAAAGACCCGCGTAAATTCCAGCGGCTTGGAGGGCGTATCCCCAAAGGCGTGCTGCTGATGGGCAGTCCAGGCTCCGGCAAGACCCTCTTGGCCCGTGCCATCGCGGGCGAAGCGGGCGTGCCATTTTTTAGCATCTCCGGCTCCGATTTTGTCGAGATGTTTGTGGGCGTGGGCGCTTCCCGCGTGCGCGACCTCTTTGAGCAGGGCAAAAAATATGCGCCTTGCATCATCTTCATCGACGAAATCGACGCCGTAGGCCGCAACCGAGGACACGGCATCGGCGGCGGCAACGATGAGCGTGAGCAGACCCTCAACCAGCTCTTGGTTGAGATGGACGGCTTCGAGTCCAACGAAGGTGTGATCTTGGTGGCCGCCACCAACCGTCCCGACGTGCTCGATCCCGCCTTGCTCCGTCCCGGACGTTTTGACCGCCGCGTGGTGGTGCCTCGTCCCGACGTCAAAGGCCGAGAAGGGATCCTGGAAGTCCACAGCCGCCGCACCCCCATTGCAAGAAATGTGGATCTGAAGGTGCTCGCGCGTGCCACACCGGGCTTTTCAGGAGCAGATTTGGAGTCTCTCGTCAATGAAGCAGCCCTGATGGCCGCCCGCGCCGACAAAAAAGAGGTCGATATGTCCGACCTCGAAGCGGCAAAAGACAAGGTGCTGATGGGCTCCGAGCGACGCTCCATGATCATCAGCGACGACGAAAAACGCTCCACCGCCTTTCACGAGGCAGGACACGCCCTGGTCGCCAAGCTGACCCCTGGAGCCGATCCGCTGCATAAAGTGACCATCATCCCACGCGGCATGGCCCTGGGCGTGACTCAGCAGCTTCCGATGGATGAAAAACATACCTACAGCCGTGACGACCTGCTCAACAAGATCGCCATTCTGATGGGGGGACGCATCGCCGAGGAGCTGGCCCTCAACTTGGTCTCAAACGGAGCAGGCAACGACATCGAGCGAGCGACCGAGATGGCCCGCAAGATGGTGTGTGAGTGGGGCATGAGCGAGAAGCTCGGGCCGCTGGCCTACACCAAACAGCAGGAAAATCCCTTCCTCGGGCGGGATTTTTCGGGCAGCAGCAGCAGCCACTCTGAGCAGACCTCGCGTCAGATCGACGAGGAGATCCATCGAATTGTCACAGATTGTTATGGTCGAGCAAGACTGTTGATTCAGGCCAACATGCACATCTTGCAGGACATTGCCAATCAGCTCCTCGAGAAAGAGTCACTCGACGGCGAGGAAGTCAACCAGATCATCCATCGACACCAGCCGGTGATGACCTGATGTCTCAGCGTCCGCCTGAACCTTCCCCCTTCGTGATCGCACTCCACCAGCTTTCTCCCCTCAAACAAGCGCAGGTGCTGAATGCCGTGGGTCTGACCGGCTTAGAAGCTCGTCCAGCCCTGGCCCGTTTCCTGATCTTTCACCTGTCGGACAGGGGGTCCGAAGCCCTCCAAGCGCAGCTCGAGCCGGGTATGATCCTGAGCCGATGTGCAACCGCTCCCATCGGATATGCACCGCCGCTGATGTTGGCTCTGGAGCAAATACCGGAGCAAGTACCGGGGCAAATACCGGGGCAAATACCGGGGCCGCTCCGCCCCTGGCTGGCCCAGCTCAGCAGAGAGCTGCCCTTGTTGGCAGAGCTCATCGGCCATCGGGTGGAGGAGACACAGCCTGTCTCCACCTGGCAGCTTCCGCAGCAGCGGCTCAAGCTGGAGCGTCCTTGCGTGATGGCCATTCTGAACGTAACCCCTGATTCTTTCTACGATGGAGGCCGCTATCATGGGCTGGAGCAGGCCCTCGAGCGGGCGGCTCAAGCGGAGGCGGAAGGTGCGGATATTCTGGACATCGGCGGGGAGTCGAGCCGTCCAGGTGCCGCGACGGTCTCCGAAGCAGAAGAGCTGGCGCGGGTGATTCCGCTGATTGAAGCCTTAGCCAGTCGGACCCACTTGCCGATCTCAGTGGACACGACCAAAGCCGAAGTGGCCCGTCGAGCGGTGGAGGCAGGTGCTCAGATCATCAATGATATCAGCGGTTTTGTGGCCGATCCGAAGATGGTGGATGTGCTGGCCGACTCCGGTGCCGCAGGGGTGGTGATGCACATGCGTGGCACCCCTCAGACCATGCAGCAGCACACCCACTACCTCGAGCTGATGTCGGAGCTGGTGGGTGCCCTGGCCTCAAGAGTGGCGTGGCTCACCGCTCGGGGCGTTGCCCGCCAGAAGCTGGCCATTGACCCTGGTATTGGTTTTGCAAAAGAAGCGCGAGACAATCTTGTCATCCTCAACCACGCGAGTATGCTACACTGCCTGGGATTGCCGGTGCTGGTGGGAGCTTCGCGAAAGTCGTTCTTGTCCAAGATCTTTGGATTGGCACCCGAAGAACGGCTTGAAGGTTCCCTCGCAGCGGCGATGGTGGCAGCGGCACGCGGCGTTCAGGTGTTGCGTGTCCACGATGTGCAGGCCACCCGTCGCACACTGAACGTCTTCGATGGTATTCTACAGACACCTTGAGCAAAACAGGAGGCGCGGGTGGAGGGGCTCTGGACCAACCTACGGCTGACGGACGTGGCCGACATAGGCATCCTGACCTTCATCATCTATCGGCTGTTGCTGCTGATTCGGGGAACTCGTGCGTTCCAGATGGTGTGGGGACTGCTGGTGCTGGTGCCGGTATATTATGTAATCCGACGGTTGGAGCTCTATACCCTGACCTGGATCCTCGACCGCTTTTCGGTGTACCTCGTGCTGGCCATCGTCGTGCTCTTTCAGGAGGACATTCGGCGTGCGCTCGCCCGGGTGGGCAATCCATTTTTTATGCAGATCAACCAGCACGATCAGAGTCAAGTGGTGGAAGAGCTCAGCCGCGCCTGTTTTAACCTGGCCGGCAACCGAGTGGGCGCGCTGATCGCCCTCCAGCGGGAAGCCAGTCTGGGCGACTGGGTGGAAGTTGGCGTGCGCCTGGATGCCCTGGTGAGCCACGAGCTGTTGCAGGCCATCTTTCAGACCACCTCCCCGATCCACGACGGTGCCGTGATCATCCAAAAAGATCGGGTGGCGGCTGCCGGTTGTTTTTTGCCTCTCACCACCAATCCGGACGTGAGCAAAGCACTGGGCACACGACATCGGGCGGCATTGGGGCTCTCCGACGAGACCGATGCGGTGATTTTGGTGGTCAGCGAAGAAGAAGGGCGTGTCTCCTTGATTCAGAACGGAAAAATTCGGATCATGCAGGACGCGGGCACCCTCAAGCAGGTGCTGCTGAACTTCTATAGCGTAGGACAGACTCGGCGTTTTTTCCGCCTCTCCCGTCCTCAGTCTTAGGAGCTGCATGGAACCGCTTGATGAAAATCCCACACCGCCCGATGTCACGCCCCCGCGCCGAGGACTGCTCGACGTGGGACGCAGTGTGTTGGGCGTGCTTCAGCGGGCGCTGATTGGCAATTTTTTATTGAAGCTGGTGTCCTTTGTGATCGCCTTAGCCCTCTGGGCGGTGGTCAGCGAAGAGCCAGATGTGGAGTCCTCGATCTCCGTCCCGGTGACCTTGCGGCTTCCGTCCGAGCTGGTGTTGACCAATACCCCCACACAGTCGGTCATGGTGTATTTGAAGGGCTCTCGTAGCAAGCTCAAGACCATTCCGCTGGGCGAGCTGGATCTGTCGGTGGACCTACAAGATGCCCGCGAAGGAGACAGCCGCTATTCATTTGAAAGCAGCCGGGTTTCAAACTTGCCATCAGGCATCTCGGTGGTGGGGTATTCTCCGGCTTATCTGGAAGTCAAGCTGGATCGGAAGCGAGTGCGGAACCTGCCCATTCGCTTTCGGAAAGAAGGGGAGCTGCCGGTGGGTTATCGGGTGGTCAATACCCGCATCGTGCCACCAGCGGTCACGGTCGAAGGCCCTCGTGCGGAGGTGGATGCCCTCACCGAGCTGCGCACCGCGCCTGTCGATCTCTCAGAGCGCACCCGCAGCTTTGACGAAGAAGTGCGCCTTCAGATCGAGAGTCCTTATGTGCGGGTGCAGGGCACGGTGGAGAAAGTCAAAGTGCAGGTTTCCATCGAGCAGCAGCGCGGCGCGATTCGCCTAGACGATGTGCCGGTGCGCCTCTCAGACGCCCTTGAGCATTACCAACTGGAACCCGAGGCCGTCTCGTTGTTACTGGAGTTCCCACGCAATCAAGGGGACGAGCTGCGCCGCGAAGACATCCGGGTGCATGTGGAGCTGCTCAGCGGTGAAGCGCCTCCGACCTTGCCACTCTTGCTGCGCTTAAACAGCAATAAAGAAGGGGTTCCGGTGAAGGTGCGGGTCGAGCTGCCCCCCGACGCGGAGATCCTGGTTAAGAAGATGGTTCCCTCGGTGCTGGAGCTGAAACCTCCCCCCAGCGATGCGGATAACGCGGCGGATAAAAAGGGGAAAAATCGAGCCCCCCGCTGAGGCTTGATCGGCAAAAGGCAGTGGCGGCAGACCTTTTTCAAGGGTATAACTGCGCAGCCTTTTTTCAGGAGAGGACCGCATGTCGAGACGTCTGTTTGGCACCGATGGCATTCGAGGGGTGGCGGGGCTCTCACCGCTGACCCCGGAGCTGGTTCTGGCCCTGGGGCGAGCCGTGGCCCACCACTTTCGTCAGGCCGGAGAATTTCCCAAAGTGGTGATGGGACAAGATACCCGCCGCTCATGTAGCATGTTGCAAGGTGCAATGTCCGCCGGTTTATGTGCCGCTGGTGCCGACGTGGTGGACGTGGGCGTCTTGCCAACCCCTGCCATCTCTCACCTCGTCCGGGAGCTGCGCGCGTGCGCGGGTGTGATGATCTCTGCCTCGCACAATCCTTTTGCCGACAACGGCATCAAGCTCTTTGGCGCAGATGGGTTTAAGCTGTCCGACGAGCAGGAGCTGGCCCTCGAGCAGGCCCTCCACAACCCCTCGATACAGCAGCAACATCTGAGTGGAGAAGACATCGGCACCATCACCTCGTATGCCACGCAGGGCCTCGAGAGTTATCTGGAGCGATTGATTTGTAGCCTGCCCCCTCAGACGCGCTTGAGTGGGCTGAGAGTGGTGGTGGATGTGGGATATGGTGCCGCAGCTCGGGCAGCCCGTCCCCTCTTCGAGCGGTTGGGAGCCGACGTTACCGTCTTACACACCGAAGCAGATGGTCAGAACATCAACCGAGGCTGTGGGGCGCTTCATCCCGAGCGGCTTCAAGAGGTGGTGCGGGCTCAGCGGGCCGATTTGGGAGTGGCCCTCGACGGAGATGCCGACCGCTTGATCTTGGTGGACGAACAAGGAGACGTGCGCGACGGCGACTATTGTATGGCTGTACTGGCGGAAGCAGCACTGCGGCGTGGTCTGTTGCCACAAAAGACGGTGGTGGCCACCCAGATGAGCAACTTGGGGCTGGAGCTTTATCTTCAGCGCCGAGGGGTGGAGCTGATCCGCACCGGGGTGGGAGATCGATATGTGGTCCAAGCGATGCGTGAAGGGCAACATCCGCTGGGCGGAGAGCAATCGGGCCATGTGATCCTGCTGGAGCACGCCACCACAGGAGATGGGTTGCTGGCGGCTTTGCAAGTGGCGGCGGAAGTCAAAGTGCGGGGAGTGAAGCTGTCGGAGCTGCTGGAGGGCTGGCATGTGCTGCCACAGGTACTTTTAAATGTACGTTTAAAGACTCGGAAGCCACTGGAGACCCTGACCTCGGTGATGGATGCCATCGAGCGCGCGCGGCAGGTGCTGGGGCCCGAAGGCCGGGTGCTGGTGCGTTTTTCAGGCACCGAGCCACTGGCCCGGGTGATGATTGAAGGGCGGGATGCGGTGCAAATCCACCAGCTCGCCGGTGAGATTGCCGAAAAAATTGCCGAGGAGCTGAATGCGTGAGCCCTGAGTGGCTCAGAGGAGAAGACAATGCCCAAGCTGCTGATTAAGCTGGATCATGTGGCCTCGCTGCGGGAAGCACGTCGGGCCAAAGAGCCGGATCCGATCCTGGCCGCCTCACTTGCGGAGCTGGCAGGGGCGGATGGGGTGGTGGTTCACCTACGCAACGACCGCCGCCATATCAAAGAGCGAGACCTCGAGCTGCTCCGCCAGACCGTGAAATCACATCTGACCATTGAGATCACCCCCACCCAGGAGATGCTCCGCCTGGTGCGGCAGATCAAGCCGGATCGGGTGATGCTGGTGCCCGAGCGTCCCGACGAAATCACCATAGAGAGTGGGCTGGACGTGGTGCGAAGCCGTGACATGCTCAGCAAAGAGCTCCCGCTCCTGCAAGAGAGTGGCATCGAAGTGGGGGTCTTTTTGGATCCCGATGTCGATCAAGTGAAGGCCGCCCATAAGCTCAATACAAAAGTGGTGCATCTCAACTTTTTGCGGTGCGCATTGGCTAAAACCGATGCGGAGCGGGAAATCCAACGCTCCAGCTTGGTCTTGGTGGCCGGTGCCGCCAAAAAACTCTATCTCAACGTGGGGCTCTCACACGCACTCACCTATGCGGACCTGCGCTCGCGCGACATCCGAGGCTGCAAAGATTTTGATGAGTTTGTGGTCGGTTATGCGGTGATGGCCCGCGCCATGATGTTGGGCATGGATCGAGCAGTGCGTGAGCTGGTGGACTTGGTAAAATGATCTGGGGCACTGCGCTGGAGCTGGTGGACGTGACCCCCTTTGAGGCCCGTCTGAAGGCACAAGATCCCACCCTGACGGAGCTGTTTGCACCAGAAGAGCTGGCCTATTGTACGTCCAAACGTTCTGGTGGGGAGGCGTTGGCTGCTCGCCATGCCGCGCGAGTGGCAGCAAGTCGGGCATTGGGGGTGCATACGCCCTCCATTGAGCTTCTGGCGGGGTTTGTGGTGCAGCGTGCTCCCAGCGGCGCACCCTCGTTTGTGCTGCGGGGTGCTGCGCTGACGTTGTGGCAGCAGCTCGGAGCCCCTGTTTTACACCTCTCGATGTCTCATACTGGAGGTTTTGCCGTCGCGCAGGTGATCGCCGAGCGGCTGAACCTCCCCGCTCAGACGGAGTGACGATGCGCCTTGCCGATGCTCACACCATGCGCAACCTAGACAAGCTCGCCATCGAAGACTACGCCATCCCTGGGGTGGTGCTGATGGAGAATGCAGGTCGAGCCACCTTTGAGCTGCTGCGGCAGAAGGCAGGTTCGGCACTTCGGGAGGGTGTCTCGATCCTGTGTGGCAAAGGAAACAACGGGGGAGATGGGTTTGTGGTGGCCCGACACCTGCATAACCAGGGCATCCCGGTACAGATCTTCCTCTTTGCCCGGCGTGAAGAGCTCCGGGGGGATGCGGCCATCAACGCGGAGGTGGCAATTCGGCTGGGCATCCCGTGTACCCCCGTGCTCGAGGTGGAAGACTGGCGCGCCCATCGGCATCACGCACTGGCTCCGCCCTTTTGTGTGGATGCGCTGCTGGGCACGGGGCTCAGTGCTCAGGTCTCCCCCTTGTTTCGGCTGGCGATTGAAGACCTGAATGGGGCCAAACGCCGGGTGTTGGCGGTAGATATTCCGTCTGGACTGGACTCGTGGCGGGGTGTACCACAAGGAATGGCGGTGAGAGCCACCTGGACCGCAACCTATGGCCTGGCCAAGCTCGGGCTGGTGCAGGATCCGGCGCTGGAATATGTGGGTGAGCTGCATGTGATCGACATCAGCTTGCCGCGTGTGCTCGTGCAGACACCGGTGAGACACGACCGACTCTTAACAGCGGAGCGGGTCGCGTTGAACTTGCCCAGCCGTCCGCGAGCGGGACATAAAGGCACCTTTGGGCATGTGGCGGTGGTGGCAGGCTCCAAAGGAAAGGGGGGAGCGGCAGTGTTGACCGCCCATGCAGCCCTTCGAGCCGGCGCGGGACTGGTCACGTTACTCACCCCACGCAGCACCCTTCCGACCCTGGCGGGCATCGGACCCGAGCTCATGGTGGAGCCGATAGAAGATCAGGGTATGGGCCATTTTCAGCCTGAAGCCCTGCCGGAGCTGGTGCGTCACCTGCAAGGCAAGAGCGCAGTGGCCCTGGGACCGGGCCTCTCGGCAGGTCCAGCGGTGCGGGCGACGGTGGAAGGACTGCTTCAAGCCCTCCAGCTTCCGATGGTGCTGGATGCCGACGGACTCAACGTGCTGCAAGGACAGCTCGAGCGGCTTCAGCATATCCCGGGACGGCTGATCTTAACCCCTCATCCGGGAGAAGCAGCGCGGCTCTTGGGCTGGAGCACAGCGGAGGTCGGCCACCAGCGCCCCGACGCGGCACGGCTGCTGGCGCGTCAGGCTCATCAAGTGGTGGTGCTGAAGGGCGCGCGCAGTGTCATTGCCGCACCGGACGGGCGGCTGAGTATCAACTCGACGGGGAACTCAGGCATGGCCACGGGTGGCTCAGGGGATGTATTAACCGGCGTGCTGGCGGGTTTGTTGGCTCAGGGGCTCGAGCCGGAAGATGCCGCATGTGTGGGGGTTTTTGCCCACGGTTTGGCTGGAGATCTTCAAGCCGAAGTGCAGGGGCAGCGGGCACTGGTGGCGGGGGATGTGGTCGCGGGGCTGGGACATGCTTGGATGTCTCTTGAAACATACGCTCAAAAGGACGTTTAATTGTATGGCTGTCGGGCCTAAGCCAACGAGTGCAGGAAACAGCGGGGGGGAGCTGTCAGCCCATGAGACCTTGAGCTGGATCAGCCGCAGTGCGCGTGCCACCTTCCGCTTGGGATACTGGCTGGGCAGGCAGCTCGAGCAAGGGCTGACCATCAGCTTGATCGGAGAGCTGGGCGCTGGCAAGACGCACTTGGTGCAAGGACTGGCCCGAGGGCTGGGGGTGCCCCCCGAAGTGCCCATCACCAGCCCCACCTTCTCGCTGATCAATCCCTATCAAGGGCACACGCTGGAGCTGCATCACCTGGATGTCTATCGGCTCTCCAGCGGCGAAGAGCTCGAGCTGCTGGGCTTTCGAGAGCTGCTGCATGCGGGCTCCGTGACCGTGGTGGAGTGGGCGAACCTGTTTCCCGAGGTCATGCCCCCTCAGCGACTGGAGATCCGCCTGCTGCATCGCAGCGCGCGAACCCGTATGATTGAGCTGACCAGTTATCAAGGCGGAGGCGAAACGCTGCTTCAACACCTGCGGAACCGGATTGAAGATCCAACTTTTCCACCCGAGCCGGAGAGCAGGACTGTCTCGGGAGGCTGAGAGGTGTCGATGGAGCCCCAAATGTCGTCTCCCGTGACGGATCCCCCTCGGGGAAGAGGCACGATTTGGCAAAAGATGTGGGAACGGCTGTTCCGCCTGCCCTCCGACCCCGTGGAGCTGCGCCGCCAGCTTTTCGTGGTGGCATTTTTAGGAGCGGTGCTCCTCATCGTGATGGCGCGAGCATGGCAACAGCCCGCGCAGGAGCCCGTTTTGCAAGATCGGCTGGCTCAAGCCCAGCCGCCCGTGAAGGTGATGGTCGAAGGATCGGTCAAAAATCCGGGCCTCTACGAAGTGCCAGCGGGCTCTTCGGTCATCGCGGTGCTGGAACGGGCGGTGCCGTTGGTGTCGTTGGAGCCGCTGAATGCTCGATTTGCCAGCTTTCCGGTGCGGGAAGGCATGGCGTTGCAGCTCATCGCACCCGAAGAAGGCGGCCCACAGGTGGCAATCTCTCGGATGGGAGGGCCGCGCATGGGCCTGCTCTTTTTGGAGCTGGATCTGAATACCGCCACGGTGGAAGAGCTGACCGCACTTCCAGGAATTGGTCCCAAAACCGCTGAGGCGATTGTGGCTCATCGTACATCCAACGGTCTCTTTAAACGTATTGAGGATCTCGAAGCGGTCCCAGGCATTGGGCCTCGGACCATCGAGAGCCTTCGATTTCGGGTGGCCATCGGCGGACAAGGCGGACATCCTCAGCCGCCGGTGTCGGAAGAAGCACACCCCTCACACGATTCTGATGGGGAGCAAGAGCGTCGTCCATGACCGCTGTTTATCTGGATCACGGTGCCGGAACCCCCCTTCATCCCGAGGCGCGACAGGCCATTCAAGCGTGGCTCGAAGGAGCGGCTTTTGGCAATGCCGCCAGCATTCATGGGGTGGGACGTGCGCAGGAAGCGGCGCTCAGCCAAGCGCGGGCGCAGGTGGCTCAGCTTCTGAACGTGCGCACACCGGAGCTGATCTTTACCAGCTCTGGCACCGAAGCGGCCAACCTTGCGGTGCTGGGAGCGGCGGAGCAGCTTCGACGGGCAGGCAAAGGAAACCGAATCGTCACCACCGCCATCGAGCATGAGTGTGTGCTCGATGCGTGTAAGATACTGGAATTGCGTGGGTTTCAGGTGATTCGCCTGCCGGTTTCGGAGGCGGGTGAGCTTGACGGAGCGGCTGTCGAAGCCGCCATCGTTCCGGGCACGAGCTTGGTCAGTGTCATGTTGGCCAACCACGAGACCGGCAGCATGCTCCCGGTTCGGCGGCTGGCACGACGGGCGCACGCGGTGGGAGCCCTGTGCCACACAGACGCGGCGCTGGCGCTAGGACGATTGCCGGTGGACGCTCAGGCGCTCGAGGTAGACCTGCTCTCCTGTTCTTCCCGCAAGGCATATGGACCTTCTGGGGCCGGTGCGTTGTATGTTCGGCGAGGGGTGACACTCTTTCCGCAGCTCTTCGGAGGCCCTCAAGAGCGTAAGCGGCGGCCCGGTGCTGAAAACATCATCGGTTTGGTGGGCTGGGGGGCCGCGTGCCAGGCGCTCCGCTCAGAGCTGAACGAAGCAGGGGAGGGGGGCGAGAGCCTGCGGGCCCGTCTGGAGCGTCTCACCCGCCTGCTGTGGGAGGGTATTCAAGCGCGTGTGGAGCATGTCACACTCAACACGCCTCTTCTTGAGCCTTTTCGGAGTGTTCCGGGTGTGCTGAATGTTTCGTTTGCGGGCGTTGAGGGCGAGTCTCTGCTGATGAACCTGGACATTCAAGGCATCTCGGTATCGTCGGGATCGCCCTGTAGCTCGGGCAGTCTGGAGCCGGCACCGGTGCTGCTGGCACTGGGCTATTCCGAAGAGCGGGCGCGCTCCGCCTTACGTTTCTCGTTGGGCCGGACCACTTCAGAAGTGGAGCTCGCACGGGTGCTGGAGGTGCTGCCGTCGGTGGTCTCTCGCCTGCGTGCGGTGAGGGTGCGGGTGCGTCTCCCGCAGGTGCAGAAAGGATAAGGTATGCGTGTCGTGGTGGCGATGAGTGGGGGGGTAGACAGCTCCCTGGCGGCGGCGCTGCTCAAAGAGCAGGGTCATGAGGTGATTGGCATGGCCCTCCGCTTGTGGAACTATGCCGACGCGGAGCAGACCCGTCAGAAACAGGGGTCGGACTGCGAGACTTCAACCGAACAAGTGGGGACATGTTGTTCTCCCGACGACCTTTTTGACGCACGGCGGATTGCCGAGCAGCTCGACATCCCGTTTTATGTCTCGAGCGCCGAGCGTGACTTCAAGAAGCATGTCGTAGACGACTTTACGGCGGCCTACCTCAACGGCATTACGCCAAATCCGTGCGTGCATTGTAACGACACGGTAAAGTTTGATCGCCTTTTACAGCTCGCGCTTGGGCTTGGAGCCGATGCACTGGCAACCGGTCACTATGCACGAAAGGCCCGACTTCCAGACGGACGAGAGCTGCTCCGCAAAGCGGTGGACAGCTCCAAAGATCAGACCTACTTCCTCTTTCGGCTTGAGCAGGAGCGGCTGGCAAAAGTCATCTTTCCGTTGGGCGAGTTTACCAAACCCGAGGTCCGCGCAATGGCGGAAGTCCGAGGTTTACCCACGGCTTCTAAACATGACAGCCAAGAGCTCTGTTTTGTCTCCCGGGATGGACACGGGGCGTTCATCGAGGAGCAAGGTTTTTCGGCGGAGCCGGGAGACATCGTTCACATCGACGGACCCGTGGTGGGGCGTCATCGGGGGCTCTATCACTATACGGTGGGCCAGCGGCGAGGTTTGGGGGTGGCGTGGGAAGAGCCGCTGTACGTGCTGGGGCTCGACATGGTCAAAAATCAGCTCGTCGTGGGGCCGGATCGCCTTCTTTTCCGCTCTGGCTTGGTGGCGCAGGAGGTCACTTGGACGGCGGGCCCGCCCGATCCATCGGTGGAGCTGAAGGCGCGCATCCGCTATCGTGGTAAAGAAGTTCCGGTGCGTCTCGAAGCCCTTGACGGAGGCCGCTGGGCCGTCTATTTTGCCTCACCCCAGCGGGCCATCACCCCTGGTCAGGCCATTGTTTTTTATCAAGAGGACCTCATTCTCGGAGGAGGCTGGATTGTGGAGCCCCTCCCGGAGCGTTCCCAGGCTGAGCCACTGGCTTGGGCTGTCTGAGGTCGGTGACAGTCTGAGGTTTGTGAAAGGATCGATGTGAAAAAGTCGAAAGCCTCTGGTCCCGTATCACAGGATCTGGGCCCTCTGGAAAGGCGTTTGGGTTATACCTTCAGGGATCTCAACCTGCTTCAGCAGGCCCTCACCCACACCAGCTATGTGGCCGACCATCCAGGTGAGGCCAAACACAATGAACGCCTTGAGTTTTTGGGCGATGCGGCGCTGAAGCTGACCGTAACCGAGATGTTGCTCGAGCGTTTTCCGATGGAGGGAGAAGGGTTTCTGACCAAAGTCAGAGCCTATCTGGTCTCAGACAAGCACCTCTCGGAGCTGGCCATCAAGCTGAGTTTGAAGAATCTGATCCGACTGGGCCGGAGTATTACCCTCAATCAGAGTCGTGTGGCCAGCGCAGGGTTGGTGGCCAACACCCTTGAAGCCATCTTGGGCGCGGTTTTTCAAGACGGTGGCCATCGCCTGAGCGATGCCTTAATCCGCCGCTTGGTCTCTCCTTCGTTGGATGCGCTGGAAGACGGCACCCTCGAAGGTTTCCGGGATGCGCACGGGGTGCTTTTCCAGGATTACAAGACCGCGCTGCAAGAGCGCATGATGAAGGTCTACAAACGGCACCCGCGTTATCTGGATATTGCCCAAGAAGGTGATCCAACAAAACCCTCCTTTACAGTGGCCACACTTCTCTTGGATGTAGAGCTGGCAAGAGGCAAAGGCAACTCTAAAAAAGAAGCGGGGCAACAGGCTGCCAAAGAAGCCCTCGCCCGATTGACGGCGGGTGAGCCGGAGCTGCTGGAGGCGCTGGAGCAGGCATGCAATGAAGCCACCGCCGCAGCGAATACCGCCAGCACCGGTAGGAGTGGAGACGTAAGCGGGCGCAAGGGCGTTACGGCTGAATCCCACGCACAAGGCGTTAAACGTGCCGAGACCTCTGGGACTGCCGAGAGCGTCAGCACGGCGGCGGCGGAGCTGGCGGCGGCGGAAGCCCGAATTGCTGCGCTTTTCCGTAACATCGGCGTCAACCCCGATGCTGGGGCCGACGCAGAATCATGACTCGAGCTCGGATTGTGCCTCAATATTGGATGCCAGATGTCTGCCACCGACGCTGTTTTTTCTGCCATCCGCTGGCGGGCATGGCTGCGCCAGAGTTGACACCGGAACAACGTGCTGAACGTCTCTTGTCACGACTGCGCAGCGTGCGCCGAGAAGAGACCCTCACGGCGGTTGAGCTGGCCCTTTTTGGGGGCCCGCTGGAATATGGGGTGGGATCAGGGGGTGTTTTGGACAAGGCACTCCGCGCTGCTCGGCAAGAAGGGCTATACGATCAGCTTCGGGTGGCGGTGCGTCCCGATCTGCTGAGTGAAGCCCGGTTAGAGCGGCTCCTAGAGCTTGGGCTGACAGTCGTGGAGCTGGAAGTGGCTTCGCTCGTGCCGGAAGTCCTGGCCCGCATGGGTGATGCGCATGCGCGAGTGCATCTGGAGGACGCATACACCCGGGTGAGAGCAGCGGGGCGCTCGTTGGGCATTTCGCTACGTCTGGGTATGCCGGGCGCACGTCCGGCGGAAGAGCTGAGGCAAAGTGCCTACTTACGGAGCCTTCGTCCTGATTTTGTGCGTCTGCATCCGACGTTGGTGCTTCAAGATACCTGGCTTGAGCGGGAGCTGCTGACCGGTCGTTATGTGCCCTGGACGCTGGAGGAGGCAGTCACTCAGTGTCGGCTTTGGCTGGAGCGGCTCGAAGAAGGGGCGCTTCCGGTGGTGCGGCTGGGGCTTCAGCCCGTGCGAGATCTGGGCTTAAAGCCCGGCTGTGTGGTGGGAGGGCCGTTTCATCCGTCACTTCGCAGCCTTGTAGAGACCGAGCGCATGTATGAGCGGGCCGCTCGGCTGCTCGAGCGTCAGTCGATCTTAGGGGCGCATGTGCTGCTCAAGGTGGCGCGTGAGTCCGAGAGTCACCTGCGGGGCCCCGAGAATCATAATATCCAGCGCCTGCGACGTCGCTACCGTTGCGCTTCGTTGCAGGTTCAGGTAGATCCAACCCTGGCGCGAGCCGAGCTTGCGCTGGAATCCATCTGACCGACATCATCGGGTCGAGTGAGCGGCAACGTGTGAACACGGAAGCACTCGCCGCTGCAACCCGAGACAGGAAAGAAGACATCTATGCCTCAAACGATCCCCGGAGTCCCGGCGGGCCATCGCTCAGGATATGTGGCCATTGTGGGCCAGCCCAATGTGGGCAAGTCTACGCTGCTGAATAAGCTGCTGGATTTTAAAGTTGCCATTGTGACGAGCAAGCCTCAGACCACTCGAAATCGAGTGGTGGGCATTCGCACGGATGAGCAGAGCCAAGTGATTTTTGTCGATACGCCAGGCATCCATCAGTCAGACAAGGAACTCAATAAACTCCTGCTTGACACAGCGCGGCGTGCGTGCGCCGACGTGGACCTGATCCTGTATTTGGTCGATGCACAGCAGAAAGACTGGAATGACGCGGAGCGCTTTACCCTCGAGACCATCCGCACGGCCAAAGCGCCCCGTTTGTTTGTGCCCAACAAGATTGATTTGATTGAGAAGGTTCAGCTCCTGCCGCTCATTGAACGTTTTAGCAAGGAGCTGCCTTTTGAGGCCCACATTCCGATTTCAGCAGAAACGGGCGATGGCATCGACCGACTGATGGCGGAGATTGTCCAGCGATTGCCGGAAGGCCCACGTTATTATCCCGAAGATCAGGTCTCAGACATGACCGAGCGGGACATTGCCGCTGAGATCATTCGTGAGAAGATCTTCCTGGAGACCTCGCAAGAAGTGCCCTACTCGAGCGCGGTTTTTGTGGAACAATTTGAAGAGGTTCCCGAACGACGGCTGAGTCGCATTCACGCGACCATCGTAGTGGAGAGGCCCTCACAAAAGGGCATCTTGATTGGCAAAGGCGGCTCCATGTTGCGCCGAATTGGTGAGAGCTCCCGCCTGGAGATTGAACGTCTGCTGGGCACCAAAGTCTTCTTGGAGCTTTTTGTGCGAGTGGAGCCGAACTGGACCCGAGACAGCCGCAAGCTGCGGAAGCTGGGTCTCTTGGAGAAGTGATGTCAGGCAAATCGACCTCTGGTGCGGGCCCTGTGACCGTACATTCCTCTGTGGTGCGCAAGCGCCGCCTTCCGGTTGTGGCGGTGGTAGGCCGTCCAAACGTGGGAAAATCGACCTTCTTTAACCGCATGACCGGACGCCGCCGCGCTTTGACCTATAATCGCCCCGGTGTGACCCGCGACCGGCACTATGCGGAGGTCGATTATCTGGGCCGACCATTCATCCTCATCGATACCGGTGGTTTTGATCCTGATGCGGATGTCAGTGATGTCTTCCGCCAAGTGAAGCAGCAGGCGCTGCTGGCTGTGGAGGAAGCGGATGTCTGCGTGGTCTTCTTTGATGGCCGCGAAGGGGTGATGCCCGGTGATAAGGATATTGTCAACCTGCTCCGCGCTTATGAAAAGCCCACGATTTATGTGGTCAATAAGTGTGACAATGATCGTGTAGAGGCTGAAGCCTACGACTTCTACCGACTGGGCATGGATGAGCTGATTCCGGTCTCGATTGAGCAGGGCAGGGGAGGGGATAAGATCCTCGACCAGCTCATGACCTTGTTGCCGCCCTGGAATCCGGCAGAAGAGGAAGAGGACGCGGAAAAGCTCGATGAAGCCTCGTTGGAGGCTCAAGCAGAAGCCGGTGCGAAGCTCCTCCACCAGCGAGGCTGGGAACCTGTGGAAGAATCTGAGGAAGGAGAAGACTCCGACGACGACCTGGAAGACTCCGACGACGACCTGGAAGACTCCGACGACGACCTGGAAGACTCCGACGACAACCTGGAAGACTCCGACGACAACCTGGAAGACTCCGACGACAACCTGGAAGACTCCGACGACGACCTGGAAGACTCCGACGATGACCCGGAAGACTCCGACGATGACCCGGAAGACTCCGACGACGACCCGGAAGACTCCGATGACGAGTTTGACGTCTATGCTGAGGACGACGAAGCGGTCACTGATGACGATGATGGCCCCACAGACGACACAAAGCGCTCACCCGTGCGTGGGCGTAAAGCCGAGCCCTCGTGGGTGCGTGCATGGGCGGACGGGGAAGAACGGCAAGACGGAAACCCCACGCCCTCTGAGTATGACGAAGAGCTCTCCAAGCTCCCACCGATGCGCCGGGTGGAAGCGGCTGTTGTGCCGAGGATTGCGCTGGTAGGTCGTCCCAACGTTGGGAAGTCCTCGCTGGCCAACAAGATCTTGGGATACGAACGCCAGGTGATCCATCCCGAAGCGGGCACGACCCGCGACGCAATCGATATTCCGTTTGAAGTGGATGGCCGCTCGTATGTGCTGGTGGACACGGCGGGAGTGCGGCGAAAGGCGCGCATCTCGGACAAGCTCGAAGCATACACGGTGATCAAGAGCTTGCATGCCATTGAAGAGGCCGATCTGGTGCTGCTCCTGATCGATGCCCGCGAGGGCGTCACGTCTCAAGAGAAGCGATTGGCGGGCATCATTGAAGAGAAGGGCAAGGGTGTCATCATCATTGTCAACAAGTGGGACTTGATCAAAGGTGTGGAGCGACAAGTCTTCGCGCAGCAGGTGATCCAGGAGCTCGAGCACATCCGATATGCACCGGTGCATTTTATCTCGGCTCGCACAGGGATGGGCATCAAGGGAATCTTGCCGCTGGTTCAACGGGTGAGTGATGAGCTGGGACGGGAGGTTAACACTCGAAAGCTCAACCTTTTCTTGAAGGAAGCGACGGAAGCACATCACCATCCGCTCCACCTGGGCAACCTGCTGAAGCTCTACTATGGTGTTCAGGTTCGTAACCGACCTCCAACCTTCATGTTTTACTCGAACGCACCTCAGGGAGTACGACCGGACTATAAGCGATACCTGGAGAATCGGCTTCGGGCGACCTTTGGTTTTGTCGGAGCCCCCGTTCACCTGATCTTCCGTGCTCGTACCCGCTGATGCCCACGGTGAAATGGCCTTGACGAGGGCATTTTCTGCGGCTATTCTGCCACGAATTGAGAGAGATCTACGCTTCGTTTGACGTTCAGGAGGAGAAGCCTTGACTGCCCCGAATAATCTGCCTTCGACCCCTGCCGCCGGAGTCCCGGACCTGACGCCCAAGAGCCATACCGTCTATCAACCCGCACTGTCGGGCTCAGACCGGTTTGTGGAGCTGGGCAATAAGCTGGTGGATAAAGTGGTAGAGTTCCGTGTTCCGCTTCTGGTGGGGGTGATCGGCATCTTCACCGTCGCTGCGGGCATCGGTGGCTACAACTCGTATCAAGCCAGCCAAAACGCTTCGGCTTCTGAGGAAACGTATCGGCTCACCTCTAAGCTCCCCGGCGCGGAAAATGAGCTGGCCCGCTTCGGTTTAGATGAGGGCGACGAAAAAGTGGAGACCGACGCCACAAACCTCGAGAAACTCAAAGTGGCGGGAGAGGCGCTCGGAAAGGTCGCTTCTAAGTACTCGGGGCTCACCGGAGGCGCTCAGGCGCGGCTCGAGCAGGCCCGCGTGCTCGTGCGTTCGGGTGATTTGGCCGGTGCAGAGGCCGCTTATGGTGCGCTCGTGAAAGAAAATCAAGAGCCCGTCTGGAAGCTGCGGGGTTATATGGGCGTTGCTTCGGTGCTCCAGAAGCAAGATAAGGCTGCGGATGCCGTCTCTCAGCTCGAGAAAGCCAAAGAAGAGCTGAAATCCGGTGTGTATGCAGAGCTGGTGGCGCTCGAGCTCGCACAAGCCCATGAAGTGGCAGGTGATAGCGCAAAAGCGACCGCTGGTTATGAGGCTTTCCTGAAGGATTTCCCCTCGTCGTCGCTCAAGAAGGTGGCGGAAGGCCACTTGTTGAGCCTCAAGGCGATGGCGGCGGCTCCGGCGATGTCGGCGCCTGTTGAGGTGCCTGCTGCTCCTGTTGAAGCGGCTCCCGCTCCTGCGCCGGCTGCTCCTGCTCCTGCTGAAGCGGCTCCCGCTGGAGGAGCTGCTCAATGAAAGGCTGCTCCTGGTTGTTCTCGGGGATTGGCGCGTCTGTCCTGCTCCTCGAGGCGGCAGCGGCACCTCCTCCCACGCCCATCTTCATCTCAAAAGACCGGATCGAACAAGGGCCTTTTGGCTTTACGGAGCTGAAGGAACTGACGTCATCCGATAAGCCTGCCTTCCCTCTTTTTCTTCAATGGTCTCGCGCACTTCCAAGAGATATTACGTGGGCCTTTAGCCAGGGGGAACGGGCAACGCCGTTGCTCGTCGAGGGTCAGCTCTGGGTCGGAACGAGTCGCGCGAAGGGAATTCGCATCCTCGAGCCTCGGGTGGGTGCGACGGTGAGGGTGTTGCCGCTCAAGGGGGGTGTCGAGGCTCCGATGGTGCAGGATCCCGCGTCGGGTGATGTGTTGGTCGCGGACAATGCGGGGTTTGTCTCGCGCTTTCGCAAAGACGGCTCTCGAGTCTGGGAGTTCGAGTCGGGCGGTCCCTTTACGACGTCGCCGCTGCTGGCCGGGGATAAGGTCTTGGTACGCACGACGGACGGGGATTTGGTGGCGCTCAACGCTGAGTCCGGTGAACAACTCTGGAGTTATAAGCGTGACCGGAAAAGAGGGGAGGGGCTGTCGATCTTCGGCTCGGGCATGCCTGCGGTGGTAGACAATCGGGTGCTGGCGGGGTTCGATGATGGGGCTGCGGTGGCGCTCAACCTGGGGGATGGGACGCTGATCTGGGAGCAGACGGTGCTGGCGGACGAACGATGGGTGGATGTGGATGGCTCTCCGCTGGTGCTTTCGGGGGATCGGGTGATTTTTCCGGCATTTCGGGGAACGACGGTCTGTCTGCGTGTCAGCTCCGGGGAGCTGCTCTGGAAGTCTCCGCATGGTGGGGTTGCGGCTCCGCTGGGGCTGGCGTCGGGGAAGGTGCTGCTGACGGATTCGGATGGTTATGTGGTGGGTCTAAACGGTGAAAATGGGGAGCGACTTTGGCGATGGGAGGTTCCCGGTAAGGTGGTTCCAGTCTCGCCTGTGTTGTGGCGGGGTCTCGTGGTGGTCGGCACGTCTTCGGGGGAGCTTTTTATGCTCGATCCGGAGTCGGGTGAGGTGCGCTGGACGCTCTCGCCGGAGGTACTATTTATGGGGTTCTCCAGTCCTCCGCTCCTGACGGAACAGGCGCTCTATTTTGTCTCGGATGGAGGTTATGTGTATGCGTATGGGGCGTCGGATTACCGAACGCCGGAAATCATGCTGCAAGGTGAAGGAATCGACCGACTCGCCACGGCTCCGCTTAGATAAGCCCGCCTTTGACACCCGCCTCAAGAATCATACAAAAGAAAAAGAGAAGAGAAGAGAAGAGAGAAGAAGAGAGGAGAGGAGCTGGTGGCTTCTCGCCCCCAGGCCCCCCGGAAGGGGCTAAGCCCCTTCACCCTGATTGTTTTTTTGGGGTTTGAGGATGTGGCCTGACGCACTCTGCTTCTGTTATCTCCACGCGCCCC
>JBJTQF010000168.1:0-3882 GCA_046075485.1 Myxococcota bacterium
CTTCAACCTGGACGTACCCGAGCGCGCGGAGGTCATGCGCTGCCTCTTCGACCAGCATGTGATTGATCCCGAGACGGCAACCGAGTCCGTGACCAATATCGCGGCACGTTACGGCACCATTCAGGAGCACTTCCCCGAGGAACTGAGTCATAATGCACTTCCCTACTTTGTGGACTGGCTGCTTGAAAACGTCCACCTGGTGGAGATCGAAGCGTACAGCGACGACGATGCACAATCTTCGAGACTATGAACGACCGTGGCCTCTCCCTGTCCCTTCCCGAAATGCTCAAGGGTTATGTCCTGGCCAACATTCGCTACGAGAACGACCAGCGCGAAGTGAATGTACTCTGGAAAGAGCACATGCAAACACTGAGAGCACTGAGCGAAGAGGAAGACGTTGATTTCTTTAAGAATTGGTTGCGGGCGCGTTATGCAGAGACCATCCGCCCCGGTCAAAAGGGCGCAGAAAATAAGGACTACGAGCGGATAGGCTCCGAATTCCACCGCTGGGTACGGGATCGACGAGAGCATCTGGGTCTCACCGACTCGGATGCGTTCAAGCGCTTTGTCACCCGTGACCTGCACTTCTACGCTCGACAGACGCGCAAGATCAGGGAGGCGGCCCGGAAGCTGACCCCGGGCCTAGAGGCCATCCGTTACAATGAGGAGCGCGGCTTCACCCTCCAGACTCAGCTACTGCTCGCGAGCCTCGAGCCGACGGACACCAAAGAGATCGTGAACGCCAAGCTCAAGCTGGTGGCAAGCTTCCTCGATATTTGGCTTGCTCGGCGGGTCTGGTGTTTCCGCACCATCGCGTACTCGTCGGTCAAGTACACGCTTTTTACGCTCACGCGGGAGCTCAGGGGACGCACTCTCCAAGAGGCTGCGACCTTTCTGCAACGGACGCTCGACGAACAGCCTGAACGCTTCGCCCTCGAGCCCCACTTTAGACTCCATCAGCAGAATTATCATCAGGTGAGGCACATCCTCGCCCGCTTGACCCACTGGCTCGACGAGCAGTGCGGCCTGGCTTCGCACTTTGAAGATCTGATCTCGCAGGGGCGAGCCAGGCCATTCGAGATCGAACATATATGGCCTGATCACTACGAGCGGTTTGCCTCGGAGTGCTCGAGCCCGGGAGAATTCGAGACTCAGCGCAACATGCTTGGCGGCCTCCTCCTCCTTCAGAGGGGTGTGAACCAGAGCCTGAGCGATTCGCCGTATGAGGCAAAGCGCGATGCCTATGCTGCACACAGCCAGAACCTACTGGCGCGCAGCCTGCACCCGATGGCCTACCTCAACAATCCGGCGTTCACGGCGTTCACGACACGCACCGGCCTGCCGTTTCGTTCCTTTGAGCATTTCGGACTGGAGGCTCAGCTCGAGCGCCAGGTACTCTACATCCGCATGGCGGAGTGGGTCTGGAATTCCTCCAGGCTCAATCTGGACGGGGAGAGGCCACCGGCTCACGACCCCATCAAGGTTGAGGCAACCCAGGCACCCAAGCCCCCACCCGGGCAAGAGCCCCTGCGATACGGGGAGCGCCGCGAGTTCTGGCGAGAGCTTCTCGCGCATGCGCGCCAGCGCACGACACTCTTCAGTCGGGTCAATCCCTCGCGGGATTCCTGGCTGGGCACCGGGGCCGGAAAGACAGGGCTCAGCTACAACTTCGTGGTGAAACAGGAGGAAACACGCGCGGAGCTTTACATTAACACGCTGAATCGTGAGTTGAACAAAGCACATTTTGACAAGCTCTTTGAGCAGCGGGCCGGGATCGATGCGGCCTTCGGAGAGAAGCTGGTGTGGCAACGGCTAAACGAGAAGAACCCCTGTCGGATCGGCCATGTGCTCAGCTTAGGTGGCTGGACGAATCGAAGCTGCTGGCCGGAGGTAATCGCAGCAACCGTGGACGCAATGCTGCGTTTGCATGCAGTGCTGCACCCTTATGTACAGCGGTTGGAGAGCGAGGGCCACGGCGGCTCGACCACCCTCTGAGTGAGCACCGAAAAACAAGCGGATGAAGACGGAGCGGCATTCCCTCGCAATGAGGCTAATCAAAAGTCCTAAATCGATAGGGCCAGTGAGCGAGAGCCGGATGCTCCCCCCCTCCCTCGATCCTCCTGACCCGCCTCCTCCCCGCCCTGTTTTTTTGTGCCCCCTGCCGCCTATTTTGTTTATCCTTAGACCGTATCCTCAGCCCTTCACCCCTTCATCTAGGAGCCATCCCCCATGACCCGCGAGATCCCACGCACTCAGCTCTTCATCGACGGCCACTGGACCGACAGCCTCTCGGGACAGACCTTTACCGTCATCAATCCAACCACCGAGGAGATCTTAGCCCATGTCCCTCGTGGCAACGCCCAAGACATCGACCGGGCCGTCGAAGCCGCTCAACGAGCCTTCGACCCCTGGCGCAAAGAATCCGGACTCAAACGCTGCGAGCTCCTCCATACCATCGCACGGGAGATCCGCGCACATCGCCTCGAGCTCGCCGAGCTGCTGACGCTCGAAGGTGGAAAACCCCTGCTCGAAAACCTCGACGAGATCGAGTGGGTCGCCGCCTGTTTTGACTACTACGCCGAGCTGGGCCGAGACCTCAAGGGCCGCGTCATCGCACCCGTTCAGCCACACCAGTTTAATGCCGTGGTGAAGGAGCCGATGGGTGTGGTCGGTGCCATCGTGCCCTGGAACTACCCCCTCCTCCTGCTGGCCTGGAAACTGGCCCCCGCACTCGCCGTCGGCAATACCGTCGTCATCAAACCCAGCGAGCTGACCCCACTGGCCACCCTCCGGCTCTGCGATCTCCTCCATGAGCTCCCGCACGGTGTCGTCAATGTGGTCACTGGCTTTGGAGCCGAGGCAGGATATCCGCTCGCCGCCCATGAGCAGGTGGCGTGTATCGCCTTCACAGGCTCGGTGGCCACAGGCAAAAAGATCTTGCACGCCGCCGCTGAGACCGTCAAACGCACCCACATGGAGCTGGGCGGAAACGATCCCTTCATCGTCTGTGATGATGTGGATCTCGATATTGCCGTCAAAGGTGCCGTCTGGGCCGCTTTTCTCAACAATGGGCAGGTCTGCACCTCCGGCGAGCGGTTTTATGTCTTCGACCGTGTCTACGATGCGTTCGTCGAGAAGGTGGTGGCCTTCGTAAAGACCCTTCGCCTGGGAAATCCGATGGGGCCGGATGTGGATCTCGGGCCGATGATCTCCGCTGCTCAGCGCACGATGGTGCTCGAGCGCATCGAGAGAGCGGTTCAAGCAGGCGCGCGTATCGTGGCGGGAGGCAAGATCCCAGCTCAACCCGCCCGAGGCTTTTATCTCGAGCCCACGGTCTTGGTGGATGTTCACCACGGGATGGACTTGATGCGCCAGGAGGTCTTCGGCCCGGTCATGCCCATCATGCGGGTCAGTGGCATCGAGGAAGCCATCCGATTGGCCAATGACTCGGTGTATGGTCTGGGTGCCAACATCTACACCCGCAGCCTCGAGTATGCCATGACCGCGATGGAAAACATCAAAGCAGGCACCTTCTGGATCAACGATCCGCTGACGGACAACGAGGCCGGTCCCTTCGGAGGCATGCGCCAATCCGGAGGAGGCCGAGAGCTCGGCTGGGAAGGGCTCGAGGCTTTCTGCGACACCAAACACGTCCACATGGACTATAAGGTCGAAGCCAAGTCCTACTGGTTCCCCTACGACTGGAGCGCCATCCCCAAGCCAGAATAGGACCAGACGGCCTCCACCTGCCTCTGCTTCCACCCGCACGCACGCACGCATCTACACGCACGCATCTACACGCACGCATCCGCTCGCACGCACCCGCTCGCACGCTCGCACGCACACGGAGACGCCCTGTGCCGCTGTTCACCTCCAGGAGGT
>JBJTQF010000169.1:0-3086 GCA_046075485.1 Myxococcota bacterium
GATTGTTTCTATCCTGGTTGAACCGTGAGGCACTTAAACAGGATGTATACTGGTCACATCTTTTACGCCTTTTGGAGAGCAACTTGCGGGAGGTACGAGCTGAGACTGTTTTCCGACTGGCAGATCGTCTGGAATCCTCCATCCATCGTATTGAGCGTGCCTCCCGTCTCTTTGTAGAGAATCTTGAACGGCAAGTCTTGAATGCCGAATGGACTTCCAGGTCCAACAGAGATTCGACAGACTCCTCACCTGACACAAGCGCTGGAGAAGGTGCATCCGCCATCTCCCTATCAGCTCAAAAGGCCACACTGGGCGAGCAGGCCAAAAAACTTGAGAACCACATCTACCACTTCCTGGATGTGGGACTGGAGCTTCCGAGAGGCGAGCGTCCCAATACGGCCCGGCAGGTGAGGCGTGCATTTGCCGCTCGTTTGGCTCGGTGGTTGCTCGCAACGAATGGTGAGCTGCCCATCTTGCTGGTGGATGAGCCGGTCCTGGGTCAAGATGCGTCGGCAGCGGCAGCGGCCATCGGTCGTTTTCTCCGCCTGCGCCGTCTCCATGAGAGTCTGCGCTGGGTTCGTGCGCTGAAGCATGGATATCGTGCCGCCCGTGTGGTGGAGGAGCTGGCCGAGGGGCGGGATGATTCACAGGAACTTGAGCGCACGTCCAGCCCAGAGCTCTTACCGGGGGAGGCGCCTTTTGGTTGGAAGAAGGCCACCTCTGGCGAGCTTGGTTTTCCCCCCCTGCCTCCGCAGCTCATCCTGGCCTCTCACCTGAGTGCAACCCTGGTGGCATCCGCCGATACGGAGGGTTTGTCGCTTGATCTGCCGGTTCAGGAGGCGCTGCGTAAGCTCGTGCCCTCAAGCTGGTGGCCGAAGCTGGTGGAGACCATGCGTGCTCTGAGCTTCGGCTGGAAGGAGAAGCCGCTTGAGTGGAAGCCGCTGGTGGCCGCAGCCCTGATGCGGTGTGTGCGGGGGGGGGGGGAGCTGCCGGGGATTAGTTGGGAGGCGGAAGGAAGTAAGTGGAAGGGGGATGCGATCAAGTGCTTGAAAGAAACGTTGGGCTTATACCTTCTTGCTCAGCAGGTGAAGGAGATAGAGGCACCTGAAGCACTGGCCCGTCGGCTGCTCCTGTGGCTCATCGGCACGGATCTGCTGCCCGGTATGCTCTACGATGGTTATGCGGAATTTGAGGTCTCGGGGCTCGTACTGCGTCAGCTCCCGGCAGGTGGAGGCGAAGCGGTAGAGCTGGGTCCATCACGACTGAGACGCATTCCTCCCTGGCTTGAGCTGTTGCCACCGGATCCGTTGTTAGATGAGCCCGCAACGAAGGCTGAGCCCGCAACGAAGGCTGAGCCCGCAACGAAGGCTGAGCCAACGCCCGCGCCAACGCCTGAGCCAACGCCTGAGCCAACGCCGGTGTCTGCGCCTCAGCCCGCAACGATGGCTGAGCCAACGCCTACGCCTGCGCCTACGCCTGAGCCAACGCCCGCGCCTACGCCTGAGCCAACGCCGGTGTCTGCGCCTGAGCCAACGCTCGCGCCTACTCAGCGGGTCCAGGAAAGCCTGGAGAGTCCCCGTCGTCCCACCGGACCCAGCCCGGTTTTTGACGCAGCTCAGATACTGGCGCAGCGCCCATCCGGTGCTCAGCTCTTTGCGGTGCAGGTGGACGGCACAGAAGCATACCTTCCGGCCCTTGAGGAAACCGTGCGACGCCTGGGCATGTTGCCGGTACGCTCCGCCGCTCCGGGCCAGCCCCGCCTGAGCTGTCCCGGCGACGTTGTGCATTCCTCCGAGGATCTCGACCCTGAACGTCGAGTCACCACTTTCTCCCTCCAGTTGGAGCTGACCCTTGCGGGCCAGCCCCTGTGTGATGCAAATGCCCTCCGCTTCGCCCATGTGCAGCAGCACTCGCCCCAGGAGCTGCCTACAACGCCCTCTGTGGAGCTTGTAACAACCTGGCTGCGTCAAAATGCAGCACTCGAGAAGGCCCTGTTGGGCGCCTTCATCGACCGTCTGCCTCCTACCCTGGGCCAACCCAGCGGGGAGCCCCTTCCGGTGACCCTCTGGTCCTATATCCCCGACGATCCAGGCTCGTCTGAGGCCCGGCTCAGCTTTGGGGTGCTGGTGACGGACCTGCCGCGCTCCGGGGATAGGGATAGGGATATGCTGTCTGCTCCCTCCTCGCCGCTGATCGAGCGGCTGGTGCAGCGGGAGGTGGAGGGTCTCACGGCGTTGCGACAGGCGCTGACTCAGACGGGGCGGACTTCTCTCCAGCTCATTCCCAAGTGTTTGATTGGCATGGCCATTCGTGCGGGTTTTGTCTTTAACCACCGGACCCAGTTTATGATTGAGGTCTTGCAGAATAACTCACCCTGGGATGTGGATCTGCAAAAAGTGCTGGAGAGGCCGGTGATAGAGGCTCTTCCGGTTTCAGTCTCCAGGCGTACCACCGGAAAAGAGGAGCTGCATGTGCTGATTTCGTATGCTCAATCGGTTCGCTCGGGCTATCAGCTCTGGTACGACGGGCAGGAGGCGGTTCGAGCGCGTCAGGTGGTGGAGCTGCTGCCTCCGGGAGGGCCTTCCCGTGACTCGGTGCCCCGCGAGCAGGTGACGGATATCGCGGAGGGCATGGTGAAGGAAATCCTGCTGAGGCGCAAGAGTGGTGAGCCCATCCGCTTCTTCTGTGCCATCCCGGTGGCGCTGGCGGTCGCGTTGGGACGGTCGATGAATGCGCTGGGCATCGTGGTGCTGATGGACTATTTCCGCGAGGAGCAGCGTTATCTCCAGACCTTCCGCTTCCGGTGTTAGGAGCGAGTGTTTCCGGTCTCAGGACGTGAGCTGCTGAAATGACACGCGGATGACGGGTGGACTGCTTGTCTTGCCAGCCGTCATCTGCTTTTGACTGGAAGTGAAGGGCATGTCCCCTGGATGGAGGCGTTTTTTACCCCCAGATGACCAGGATCTTCCGCTGTTCGGGGGTGCGATGTGTCTCTACTTTGGGGATGATGGGGGCTTTGAGCGGAAGCTCTCGCCGCTCCGTGATGAAGAGCCAAGCCTGGAAGGACTCGGTGCCGTCACTTCCTT
>JBJTQF010000170.1:0-35195 GCA_046075485.1 Myxococcota bacterium
CCCGCTGCCGGAGCTGGCGCTGGCCTCCCCGCCATGTTCGGCTGTCCCGTCGGTGTCGCTGCCGGAGCTGGCGCTGCCGGAGCTGGCGCTGCCGAAGCTGGCGCTGCACCTCGCCCCCCAGGTGCTGGAGCCGTCGAGACAGCCACGCCTCCCACACTCGCGAGGGCACCTGCCGCCACCGGCGGCGCTGGATATGAAGCCGCTCCGCGCTCCGACGCCCTCACCACGGGGGGCATCGGTGGCAGACTCAAGACCTGCCCATTACTCTGAAGGGAGATGCCTTCCGAAGCCGGAGCTTGCCACGGCTGCGCATCCCAAGAGTCAGGCACCACCGAGACCGCATGGCCTCGCCCTTCCAGCTCCTCCAGCACGCTGCTGAGGGTATCCGCTTCGGGCTCCTCTTCGGTCTCGATCAGCTCACTGGGCCCCTGGAGCACCACATCCGCCGCATCGCTGACCTGGATATCTCCGCCAGACTCCACCACCACGGGGCCTCCGCCCCCGGCCTCCAGCTCTCGGAGAACCTGCGCCAGTGGATCAACACCACCCCGCTCCTGTGCTGCCTCTCGCTTGCTCACGGCTGCCTCTCGCTTGCTCACGGCTGCCTCCTTGCGCTGTGGGGTCTCGACGGAGACCGTTCCTGCTGCTGCTGCTGCTGCTGCTGCGACATCGCTGGCGATACGCTCTGAAGGGGGGATGAGATCATGGGTGAGCTGCTCGGCGGAGTCAGACTCAACGACGTCGCTCATCCCACCGCTCTCAACATCACGGACGCCAAGGGCTGAGGGTTCTGAACCGTCTGCGCGGATGGTGGCTGCGTCAGGTGCGGAAGCTGAGAGCGCCTGCTCCGCTGGAGCATTCACAAAGACCGGCGCGTGCGAAGCAAACCCAGCAGCGCCCGCAAGAGACTCTTGAGCGGCCTCCGGCAGCAGCGGATGAGGCTGCTCCTCCGCCAGATAGGACGGCAGCGGCAAGTCTTGCAGCATGTCCACCGCCCAGTTGGGATCGGTCAGCTCCAGCAAGGCATACCGGATTTCTTGGGAGATCTCAGGATAGGTATCCGCCTGGAGCGCGCCCATCAGCAGCGCATCAATATCCCAGTCCTCCGAGCGCTCTTGCGCCTGCAACGGGGAGGGAAGGGGCGACGCACCCTGTGCTCGAGCTGTCGAAGGTGGCACGAGCTGGCTCAAGATGCCTTCGACCAGCGCCTGACGCTCCGGGCCCTCAAAGGCGGGTGCAGCAGCCCTCAAAGGTGAAGTCCCCAAGCGTGCCTCACTCAACCCAGAGGTTAAGGGCAACATCCAGGGTGGAAGCTCCTCGTCGGGCTGGAGCCGCACCTGGGGAGCCGCTCGCCGCTCCGTCGCAAGCTGCGCTCGGAGCTGAGCCTCCACCTGAGCAAAGGTCGGTGCAGGCGAAGAGGTCCGCTCAACAACAGCGGCCCACTCCTCCAGCGAGACTGCGGAGGCATAAGGCGGCTCCGGCGTGATCAGGTCTTCGGGCAGGAGGGTCTCAATGCTCTCGTCCAGCTCCGGCGGAAGCTCTTCGTCAGGGTGGAGCATACGAATTGGGGCCACCCCCGGCGCAGCAGCGGGGTTGAACTTCTCCGTCAGAACCGGAGGCGTGGACTGCTCTGGGGCCGTCTGCCAAGAAGCGCCCCCTTCCGGCTCCCAGCCTTCTCGGGGAGGTGGTGGCCCGTCCGACACCTCGGGCAATACCTCGGGCAACACCTCGGGCGCCGGCTCGTGGACCCTGGGCAGCTCACCACTGTCTTCTTCAACTCCCCGCTCAAAGATGGAGTCTTCTTCGAGAGAGAACTCTTGCACCGTGCTGGTGGGATAGGGACTCGGCCCCGGAGCGGGAGCGACCGGAGCGGCACTTCGAGCCTTCAACGCCTCCTCAAACAACGCCGTCAGTTGAGCCGGATCCAGAACGGAATATCCCCCCGAGCGCCGACGCATACCCTGCGGCTCATCGTCTTGCACCACCGGAGCCGAACTGTGGGATGTCACCGGAGCAGGGGCTGACTCGCGCACGGACTCACGCACGGGCTCACGCACGGGCTCGCGCACGGGCTCGCGCACGGGCTCACGCACGGGCGGGGTCTCTGTTTTGGGCCGACGAGAGAGGGTCTTCAGGTAGTCGTAGAGCGCCTCTCCACTCAGCCGCTGGAAGGGATCGTCAGGTTCTTCGGGCCGAGGGGGCTCGGGGGTTTCTTCTTGGGTCAGTCGCCGCCAGCTTGCGGCAGGGTTGCGCCAGTTTCTTCCTCGACCGGAGGCGAGGGCTTCATCCTCCGGTTCTGGAGGAGGCTGACCGCGCAGAGATGAACGATCTTGGGACGACATGGGACGGACCTCTCAAGCCGAAGGAGCGGAAGTACGACGAAGCTGGAGCACGACCAAGCCGCCCACCAGCGTACAGAGCACCGAAAAGAGCACACCCACCGACTGGAAGAGCGTGCTGGACTGTCCCAGTATCACGTCCTCCACCGCCACTGCTTGCTGAAAGAGGGGCGTCTGCCCTCGAATCCGTCCGCTGGGGTCGATCACCGCGCTGATGCCTGTGTTGGCCACTCGCACCACCCCCATGCCATGCTCCACGGCACGCGGGGCCACCAGCATCAAAAACTGATGCGGACACGCGGTGTCTCCAAACCAAGCATCGTAGGTGATGTTGACCAGCAGGTTGGGCTGCTGAGCTTTGACCTCTTCGCGCACGAAGTCTGGTAAAATGGCTTCATAGCAGATGACGGTCAGGGCCTTCACCGGAGGCCCTTGCAGGCGAGGATAGGGAAAAAGTACGGTGCCTTCTCCGGCGGTAAAGTCGCCGATGCCCTTGATCTTGCCCTTGAGCCAGGGGAAGAGCTTCGCACCCGGCATATACTCACCAAAAGCGAGCAGCACATTCTTATCATACCGGAGATATTCTGAACTACCCGCCGGAAGTGCATAAGCACTGTTAAAACGCGCCACCTTATCACCCTGGAGGGTGCGGCCCGGTGCTCCAAAGAGCATGTCCACTCCCAGCTCTCGTGAGAGCGCCAGGTGCTGTTCCCACTCGCGAAACGGCGCATAAGGAGAAGCCCCTTCGCCCCACACCACAAGCTGAGCCCCCTTTGCCACCGCCTCCAAGCTCATGGACCGGTAACGCTGGAAAACATCCTCAAACTTGGTGCGGCGCAGCTCATGCACCGTATAGTTGGCCTGAATCATGCCCACCTTGAGGGTCGAGCCCGAATTTTTGGCCTGCTCATCGAGGTGCTCCACCCGCCGAGCCCCCCAGGAAGCCAGCCCCGCCAGCAGCAAGGATAAGATCAGACCGGCCTTCACCGGACGCGGCACTCGCCCTCGAAAGCTGTCAAGCAGCTCCGTCCAGAAGAGGTTGGAGGCCATGATCAAAAAGCTCACCCCCGCGATGCCCACCAAGGACGCCACCTGCAAGATCGGCAAGTTCCGATATTGGAGATCCCCTTGATGGTACGGGAAGATCTGCGGAAAGATGAGCTCGATGCCGACCCAGCAGGCAGGCACCAAAAAGATGGCCGCACTGCCAAAACGCGCCCGCACACGCGGCACCAGCCAGCCAAACATGCCATACGGAAGCCCTCCGTAGAGCGCAAAGAGCAAGAGCGCCAGGAGCGCCACCGGCATAGGCAAGTTGCTGAAGACGGTGATGGTATGGACGATCCAATAAAATCCAGCCAGGTTTAAGCCCACTCCGGCCAGCCATCCCATCACGAAGTCTTGACGCGATGAACGCCCCTCCAGCAGCAAAAAAAGCGGCACCCACACCCCCCACTGCAAAAAAGGCAAGGTCTGAGGCGGTGAGATAAAATAAAAAACCCCTCCCACCAGCAACGCCAGCAGGAACCGCACACCCCCTACAAACCCAGCTCGAGGCGGAGCTTTGACGGGCTCGGCAGGCACAAAAGGGGCGGGCTCGGAGGCGGCAGACATGAAGACTCCTTCGGAGAGAGGCCCTCGACGGGCAGCAGGCAAAATTGTTGGAGAGTCCTTGAGAGCATACCATGCAGGTATGGATGGCTCAATGATAATTGGTATTGGGCTCCGGGCCTGCTGGGAAGCAGACGGCGCTCACGCACAGCGACGGCGATTTCGACCGTTTAGGCAAGATCCAGAGGGCACATCGACATAATATTCATATATTTAATGTAGATATTAAGATAAGTTAGAAGAATGTAATACCCACCCCACCACTTTCCTATGGCCAACAATGTCGTCTCGTGATATGCTCCGCGCTCGAGGAAGCTCCAGGAATTGGGAGATTTCATTGGCTACACCTCACAATGCCGTTGGACGCTTCCTCTTCTCTTTGCCCATGCTCGCACGCTCGTTTTAGGATCCTCGCCCCCTCGTCAGGTTGGCTTGTCAGGCAGGCTTGTTCGGCAGGCTTGTCCGGCAGGCTTGTCAGGAAGGCTTGTCAGGAAGGCTTGACAGGGGGGGATGGCCACGCTAGGCTTGCTTCAGAGAGGACTGACCACACGTATCCGCCGTGTCTCTTCGGTGGTCCTCGGTCGTGCGCATCCCATCCGGTTCTCCCGGTTTGTCCCGGGTCAAGCCGTCTCCCGGCAATTTGCCGATGTCTTCTTTTTCAGGAGGCCGCGCGGTGCAAGCTCCAGGCCGCTTTTTTCTCGTCCTGATGCTCACGCTCGTATTAAGCGGGTGTGGCGTGGCACGCTCAACACAAGCCGTTCAGCAGGCCATGAACACCTACACCCGCGCTCAACAGGCCGGTGCCGCCGAACGCGCCAAATATGAGTTCACACTCGGCGCGGAGTACCTGCAAAAGGCCCGCGAGCAAGCCGGTTATTCGGATTATGCCTCGGCGGAGTCCCTGGCGCTCCAAGCCAATGGCTACCTGCGCAAAGCCCTTCAGGTCGCCGGAGATGAGGTCGATGAGAGCGCCCCCAAACGCCTTGACGACGAGTCTGACCCCGCGCTCGAGGAGTGATTCATGACCCGCTCATCCGCCTTCTCCCTTGTTCGGGGGTCTCACCTGCTGGCCCTCCCGCTGTTCGTGGTGCTGCTCACCGCCTGCGGAGGCTCCGGGCTCGAGATCATGCGTCGCCAGCAAGAGCTTCGAGAGCAGCTCAACATCGCCCGGGAGCGTCGAGCCGTCACCTGCGCCCCCGAAGAATTCGCCCACGCCGAAGCCCAGCTCGCCTTCGCTCAAGTCGAGATGCGGATGGGGGACTCGCCACGCGCCGTGGAACATCTCGAGCTGACCTCCGCGTGGCTCAAGTCCACCGAACGGCTGCTCAAAGAGTGCCCCGCCGAGCAAGTACCGGTCAGTACACCCGTGCCCTCCAAAGACACCGACCAAGACGGCATCGTGGATTCTGTAGACGGCTGCCCCGACCGGCCCGAGGATCTCGACGGAGTGGAAGACGAAGACGGCTGTCCCGAAGGGCCCAAAGACCGCGACGGAGACGGCATCGCCGATCCCCTCGACCGCTGCCCCGACAAACCCGAGGACCGCGACGGCATCGAAGACGATGACGGCTGCCCCGACGAAACCCAAGACATCGACAACGACGGCATCGCCGACGCCGAGGACCGCTGCCCCACTCAACCCGAAGACCGCGACGCCTTCCAAGACGCCGACGGCTGCCCCGATGTAGACAACGATGGGGATGGCCTCTTCGATGTGGTCGATAAATGCCCCAACGACGCCGAGGACATCGACGGCTTCGAAGACTCCGACGGCTGCCCGGATCCCGACAATGACCGCGACAACATCGCCGATGTCAACGACCGCTGCCCCACCGAGCAGGAGACCTTCAACGGCTTCGAGGACGAAGACGGCTGCCCCGACACCAAACCCGAAGTCTCCACGAAGGTGGTCATCAGCGGTGGCCAGATCCGCATCAAAGACCAGATCAAGTTTAAGCTCAACGCGGATGTCATCCTCAAGGAGAGTTATGGCACCCTCGATGAAGTGGCCAAGGTGATGAAGTCTCGCCCCCAGATCAAGGTGCGCATCGAAGGCCACACCGATGATCAAGGCAAGGAGCTCTACAACCTCAACCTCAGCAAGCGCCGAGCCGCCTCCGTGCTGACCTACCTCGTTAAGACCGGGGGCATCGAAGCCTCCCGGCTCACCAGCGTCGGACTGGGGGAGAGCATGCCACTCGTACCCGGCATCACCGAAGAAGCCCGCGCCGCCAATCGCCGGGTCGAGTTCCACATCATCGAGCAGTAATGCTGCGCATCCGCCATACCAGCCACATCCGCCATACCAGCCACATCCACCATACCAGCCACATCCGCCATACCCGCCAAAACAAAACGCCGCATGACCGGGAGGGCTCCGGCGATGCGGCGTCTGCTTGATCCTGCCAAACCTCAGCTTAGAGGCTCCGCTTATTTTTTGAGCACCAGCTCGATGCGACTCTCGCCGACCTGCGCTCCCACCTCTGGGATGAGGATCTCACTCTTAAGATTGCCTTTGGCGTAGACCAGCTTGCCCATCGTATCGATCATATAGCTGAGCTGGCCATTGACCACCGGGAGCAGGCCGTTGAGCTCGTCGCTGGTGCCTTCGGTCCAGGGGGTGATGTCGATGGTGACGGCATTGCCCATCCGTCCACCGTCTTCGACCTGACCCTTAAAGAGCAGCTTCTGCGCGGCCAGGTTTTTGACGCTGCTGGAGAAGGTCTGCCCTTCGGAGAGCGGCAAGGTCGGCAAGAGCAGCAGCTCAAAGAGCTTACGAGGGGTGAGGTCGATCTTAAATTCGGCGAGCTTGGCGAACTCAGACTTCTCGAGGGTGCGGGTGGGGGGCACGCCGAGCTTGATCACCCCTTCGCCTTCGTCGAGATCCGCTTCGAGCTGATTTTTTTCGCTGCCCTGAGTGGAGAGGGTGCCGGTGGCGATGGGGGCTCCGCCGGTGCCGACACGAAACTCGAGCTTCTGAGCCTTGTTGATGGTGATGTAGACGTTTTTATACCAGGTGGTCTCACCGTTGGGCTTGATGGTGCCGGAGATGCCTTCCACCTGCTTGGGGAAGAAGGTCAGGTCGCAGATGGGCTTGCCGTCTTTGAAGAGGGCAATCCGCTCGAAGCTGAGCTTCACGCTGGCGGCTTGGTCGGAGGTCACACGGGCCACGTTGAGGCGATAATCGACCTTCGCCTGAAGCTCGTAGGAAGAAGATCCCACAAACTTAATCGGCGGGGTATACATAAAGGTCTCGGTGTAGGTGTACTTCAGCACCTGACCTTCGCGAAACTTGAGGGCAAGCTGGACAGCATCGCTGGCCAAGAGCTGAGCGGGGCTCAGCGCAGGCAGGGCCAATACCGAGGTCATCATCAGGGCCAGAGCAGAGCGGCGAGTCAACGCGGACATATCACATCCTTTGTGGTTCAGGGACGAATCCCGTCGTCGGTCAAGCTGGTCTTGAGATTGCCAGAGAGCGCCTCCATCGCACGGGCAAAACCTCCCGTAAAGACATAGAAGCTCGAGAGCAGCGCAATGGCGAGCACCGAGATCACCATGGCATATTCAACCGTGGTCTGCCCATCTTCGTCCTGAACGAAGGCCAAAAGACGCGCCGGAAGCGGATGACGCAGGTTGATCATGATGGAATCCTCCCCAATACAAAATCGACGGTGAGTGCGGCCAGAAATTCAAGGGGAAGCCTATCTCGGCTTAAAACGCCGATAAACCCCATACTTGAATGAACATTTATGCTCTGATACCATAGATCGATTTGTCTGGTGCTGTCAATCCTTTCCTTCCCTCCCGGTGATGCCATCGGTGAGGCACGACGGAGCCCATGCATGCGGATCGGACTCTTCGGGGGCAGCTTTAATCCCCCCCACATGGGACACAGTCTCCTGTGCCATTACCTGCTGGAGACCACCGACTTAGAGCAAGTCTGGTTGATTCCCACCTTCCAACATGCGTTCTCCAAAGTGCTGGCCCCCTATGAGGAACGCCTCACGCTCTGTCGGCTGCTGGCGGAGCCCTTCGGTTCAAAGGTCCAGCTCTGCGAGCTCGAACGCGACCGCGAAGGCCCTTCGTATACCATCGACACCGTGCGCATCCTACGCGCCCACCATCCCGAGCACCAGTTCGACTGGATCGTAGGCGCGGATATCCTCCAGGAAACCCACAAGTGGCGAGAGTTTGAAACCCTCACGCAGCTCGTGCATTTTCGAGTCTTCGGACGTGAGGGGTTCCCCGGAGGTTCCACCGTGGCCATGCCAGAGATCTCCTCGACGGAGATCCGCCGACGGCTGGCCATCGATGCGCCCGTTGAGGAGCTGCTCCCCAAGCGGGTGCTCCGGTATATCGAAGCGCGTGGCTTGTATCGGCCTCAACGCACGCAGGAAGGATAAAACATACTTAAGGAGAGGCTTGGCCTCCAGGACGACGCTCAACCCATCGTCCCCCCACCATCACCGAGTGGAGCTGATGGAGGGCTTGAATGTCTTCCTCCAGGTTGCCTTTGACTAAGAGCAGATCCGCTGCTTGCCCCGCCTGAATTTTGCCCACCTCGCCGCTGGGCTCCAGAAAACGCACCGCGTCCAACGTCAAGCGCCGCAAGATCTGGGCTTTTGGCAATCCCATTGTGTTGAGCACATCCACTTCGTTGTGAAGGGCCGCGCCCTGGAAGAGTCCCGGGACGCCCGCATCGGTGCCCACAAAATAGGGCACTCCGGCCTCAATTAGCCGCCATGCGTTCAGTCGCGCGTTTTCGGCATACTTCGGGAAAGAAGCCTCCATGTCCTTGAGTCCCTCCGGCTGATAGTCCACCGGACGCTGCTGAAAGGCGGTCAACATCTTCGGAGGGGTCATCTCAAGGGTCAAGGGAGAGAAAGCGGCTCGAGTGGCATCGGTCCAGCCTTCGTAAATCCGCAAGGTGGAGACAAAAGGCACCCCCAGCTCCTTGAGGCGGTTGAGCTGGTCCGCCGTTAAGGTGTCCTTATACGGGGTGTGCATGATGAGAGCCACTCCCGCCTCCGCTGCGGCCACCATGTCGTTGCACGAGCCTACGTGGGCTATCGGAAGCATACCCTGTGCGCGGGCTTCTTTGGCCGCCACCTCCAACAAGGCGCGGGAAAGCTGCGGCTCACTCGGCGGCATCGCATCAAAAAAGATCTTAAAATACGGGGTCTTGTGCTGTTCTGCGTGTTTTTTGACGATGGCTCTGACTTCTTCGGGTGTGCTGGCGCCGGGCACCGACTTCTCCAAGATACCGTGCAGGGCTTTAAAAGGCACCAGGGCCTTGAGCAACGGAATCGGATGGCCTCCCGGTGCCGTGATGCCCGGTCCCGCCAGATAAAGCTGCGGTGCTGCCAGCCTTCCCTTCTCGATGCGCCGCGCCAAACGTGCTTCACCGTTGGGGTTGTTGGCCACCAATGCCCGCGTCACCCCCGCGTAGGTCTGCGCTCGCGCCAAATCCGCCGCTGGATACACATACAGCTCCCAGGGCGCATTTCCCGGAGACCCCAAATGCACATGCATGTCCACCATTCCCGGCAGGAGCGTCAACCCCGTCCCGTTGATCACCTGAGCGTCCGGCGGAGGCTGAAGGCTCATCAAGGGCGCGACCGCCTGAATCTTGCCTCCCCGGATGAGTACGTTCTGCGGTGGCAAAAACTGCTCCCCGTCGAAGACCCGCACGCCCTGGATAAACCAAGCCTGGCCCTTCGAGGTGCTAAATCGAGTCGATGACAAGCGCGGATACAAACACCCCGTCATGGTCAGGAGCACGAGCACAACACACACCAGCGTCAGAGAGCTGAGGACTCCCGCCACACGAGAGGGTGAGGGTCGCACGGGTCGAGGGTGAAGGGGCTCCGCTCCAACGCCGTGGGAAGACCTCGGCGGTTGGGAGCAGGTCACAAAAGGTTGAGGCTGGACAGAAGACATGCAAGGCTCCTCTCGAGGGTGGGGCGGACGATACAGCAGGAATGGAAGCATTATAACGCAGGGAGGATTTGAAGGAGAACACAAGAAACGGAAGGCGAAGAAGCAGAAGAGAGATGACGACAATCACCTATAGATTCAGATGAAACAACTGCTACTTTTGGCATCACACTTTTCCCGTGCTGAATGCCGCTTTTCTTTGTATCATTCATATCCTAGATGCCTCCCGCTTTTGGGATCGCGAATGCCGGTGTCCCCCTGTCGCTCGGAGAATCTGTTCATGCCCTCAATGGTGCTGCTCAAGGAAGGTCGCCCCCTGCTCCGCCTGCGCCTGGAAAAGCTCGAGACGGTGGTGGGCCGGGATCTCCAGGTGGATCTCTATATCCCCGATGCTCGAGTGTCTCGACGGCATGCCGTGGTGCGCCGCGACGAAGAAGGATGGCGGCTGATCGATAAGAGCTCCAATGGTACGTACCTCAACCAAGTGCGCACTCGCTCAGCCCTGCTGCACGATCAGGATCTGATCACGCTGGGCGCGTGTCAGCTCCGCTTTGAACAATATGATGTGGAGTCGCCCGCCCCGACACTCATGGCCACCCGCGAGCAAGGAAACCTCTCGTATGATGTCCAGCTCGAGCAGTTTCTGTATCAACGCCCCGTGCTGCTCATCGAAGAACCCGGCCTGGAAACCCATCGAGTCCCCCTGCGCTCCGATACGCTGCGCATCGGCTCAGCCCAAGACAATGATGTACGGGTGAGTGGGCTGGCACAACAACACCTCCAGCTTCTCTCGACGGAAGACGGCTATATTTTGCGCAACCTTGAGCCGTCTCGACCCGCATATCTCAACAATGCTCCGCTCGGACGGGAAGAAGCACTGGACTATGGCACCCTCATCCGGCTTGGCAGGACACAGCTCCGGCTGGAGCTGGAGCAAGGAACAGATCCCCTGGTGCCCCTCAAGGTCTCGCTGTTTGAAGGTATGGTGGGGACGTCTCCGGCGATGCACCGACTGTTTGCCCTAGTCGAACGCTTCAGCCGCAACGATGCACCGGCCATCATCCTGGGAGAGACCGGCTCCGGAAAAGAGCTGGTCGCACGCGCGCTCCACACACGCGGGCATCGCGCACGAGGCCCCTTTGTGGCCATCAACTGCTCCGCACTCTCACCGCAGCTCTTCGAGAGTGAGCTGTTCGGGCATATGCGTGGCGCCTTCACCGGTGCCGTCAAGGACCACCTCGGGGCCTTCGAGATGGCGCACAAAGGTACCCTGTTCCTCGATGAGCTGGGAGAGCTGCCCCTCGAGCTTCAAGCCAAGCTCCTACGCACGCTCGAGACGTCCACCGTCACCCCCGTCGGCTCGAGTGAACCCCGCCCCGTCCAGGTTCGAGTGGTCACCGCCACCCACCGAGACCTCCGCAAGATGGTACAGCAGGGCCTCTTCCGCGAAGACCTCTTCTTTCGACTGTATGTGCTGGCGCTGGAAGTGCCTCCCCTCCGCGCTCGCCGAGAAGATATCTTGCCACTGGCGCAACACTTCCTCCAGCAGCTCGGCGCAGATGGAAAAACGTATCGACTGGCAGCAGGCGCACAAGGGCTGCTCGAGCGATGGGATTGGCCCGGAAACGTGCGAGAGCTCCGCCATACGCTCACGCGGGCCGTGGCAGCCAGTCAAGGGAGTCTGCTGCAAGCACACGATATTACCTTTATCAGCACATCGTCTCGGGAGGAACATGCATCCAGCAGCGAACAGCACCCTCGAGCCAACAGCGCCCGGCCCGACACCCATCGCATCACGGCGGGACGTACACCCGCCTCGGCTCGACAAGAAATCGGGGAGCCCTCCCATGTAGGGCCCTCAGAACAACCTCCAGAAGATCGCCCCGAGCTCGTCAAAGGGGAGAACGACTCCACCCCCAGTCTCAAGAGCTTGGATGCGCTGGCGCGAGAGGTGATCGTGGCGGCACTGGACCGCTGCGGCGGCAACCGCACGCGCGCGGCACGGATGTTGGGGATCGCCCGCAGCACCCTTCACCTGCGCATGCAGAAGCTGGGGATTCAAGAATAGAGGGAATTGAAACAGGGGAAATTAAAGCAGGGGCAAGTAAAAACGATGGGAGCACTTTGCTCGAAAAAAGAGTGCGAGAAGGGGGAGTCGAACCCCCACGCCAAAGGCGCCAGATCCTAAGTCTGGTGCGTCTGCCAATTCCGCCATTCTCGCGCGGGAAGAGAGCCGAGAGGAGGATAAGACAAAAGGGGAGAAAAGTAAAATCGGGAATACAGCGTGAGCCATATTCCCGATCTTGATTTGGTGGGCTCAGTAAGGATCGAACTTACGACCTACGGATTAAGAGTCCGCCGCTCTGCCAATTGAGCTATGAGCCCGCACGATGTAAAAGATCAAATGAGCGCGCCCGGAGGGGCTCGAACCCCCGACCTGCGGATTCGAAGTCCGACGCTCTATCCAACTGAGCTACAGGCGCACACGTCTATTCAAACACTTATGAAACGCTGCACTCGCCGCTGCAAAAAATGGGGTGGAAGATGGGAATCGAACCCACGGCCTCAAGAGCCACAATCTTGCGCTCTAACCAACTGAGCTACATCCACCACAAGCTGCAACAACAGCGCGCCTGAAGGGACTCGAACCCCTGACCCACGGCTTAGAAGGCCGTTGCTCTATCCACCTGAGCTACAGGCGCATCCAACCGAAGATGATCGGGGCGAGTGGATTTGAACCACCGACCCCCTGCTCCCAAAACAGGTGCGCTACCACTGCGCTACGCCCCGTCAACGCTGGGTCAGTTCACTTTCATTTCTGAAAGTGTATGCAGGCTCAAGACGTCACCCTCTGCCGCCCTTCATGCGCACTTAATACGCGCTTCATAAAGAGCCCCTCCAGAACCAGCACTTTCGTGCCCGCGCCAGACGATGACCGCATTATAGCTCGAGCCCTCCGACTGTCAACGTTTTTTTAACATCCCACTTTTTTGCACGCTCCAGCTTGCACACGTTTCCGCTCACACACCCGCGCTCACGCACGCACGCGCACGCGAGGCTCTCACCCGCCCAGCTTCGCCCTCAACATCCGCAGGGCCTTTCCTCGATGGCTCACCCGATGTTTTTCTTCTGCACTCAGCTCCGCCATCGTCTGGCCATAACCCTCCACCCAGAAGAGCGGATCGTAACCAAATCCCCCCTGCCCTCGCGCTTCGTCCAAAATCCGACCTTCGCAGGAAGCCCTCACGCTCAAGGTCTCCCCAGCAGGACTGCTCAGGCAGATCACACACACAAACCGAGCGGCACGCTTCTCCTTCGGCACACCCCGGAGGGCCTCCAGCAGCTTCACCCGGTTGCTGGCGTCGGTGGCACCTTCACCACTGTAACGGGCAGAATATACCCCCGGAGCCCCCCCCAAGGCATCCACCTCCAGGCCCGAGTCGTCGGCCAAGACCCACCGGTCCAGGGCGCGCGCCACCGTCACCGCTTTTAAGGCCGCGTTCTCTTCAAAGGTGCTCCCCGTCTCGTCCACCTCGGGCGCGTGCGGGTATGCCTCCAGGGTCTCGAGGGCCACGCCCATGCTCTCGAGCACTTCTCGCAGCTCTCGCAGCTTCTTGGCGTTTCGAGTGGCCACCACCCAGCGTAATGAGCCCTCAGCACGGGCCATCGCCAGCGCATCCAGAAAAGATTGTCCCGTTGTTCGACGCTCCACCTTCACACCTTCCCCTTCCCGTGTTGATGCTGTTGATGCGGCTGATGCGGCTGTTGATGCCGTTTGGCTCATGCCGACCGCACGGCCCGCCAGGGAGTGGCAATCCCGTGGGCGCTCAAGACCTCCACCTGCTTGTTCAGCAGATGCTCAATCCCCTGCTGCCCCACCTGGAGCATCGCTTGAAGCTCCGCCGGACTGAAGGGCTGACCCTCCGCCGTCCCCTGCACTTCAATAAAAGCACCCGCTGAGGTCATCACCAAGTTCATGTCCACGTCACAGGCGGAGTCCTCTTCGTAGCTCAGGTCCAGCCGCGCCGCACCCTCCACCATCCCCACGGAAACCGCCGCCACCCCACAGGTCAGCGGCTGCTGCTCCAGCTTGCCTTCCTGCTCGAGCCGGTGCAACGCCTGCGCCAACGCCACAAACGCCCCCGTGATCGAGGCCGTGCGCGTGCCTCCATCCGCCTGGAGCACGTCACAGTCAATGTGTAAGGTGCGCTCGCCCAGCGCCTTGAGATCCACACAGGCCCTCAACGCTCGCCCAATCAGCCGCTGAATCTCGTGGGTACGTCCGCTGATCTTCCCTTTGCTCGACTCCCGCGCCGAGCGGGTATGGGTCGAAGCCGGAAGCAAAGCGTACTCCGCCGTAATCCAGCCCTGGCCTTTGCCAAACAAGAAGCCGGGCACCCGCTCTTCCACCGACACACAGCACAACACACGGGTGTCTCCAAATGACACCAGGGCAGAACCCGCCGGATGTTTGATCACCCCCAGCTCCAGTCCCACCGGTCGAAGCTGGTCCAGCGCCCGACCATCGGGCCTCTGCTCTCCGCTCATTCTGTTCTCCTTCGAGAAAAAATACGTTATAACGAGGCTCCCCGGCACGCGGCGGTCGTCTCCAATGCCGTGCTCACGGTCTGAGGTCACAGGTCGTCGTCTTGGATGCCGTCCTCTTTTGTTCGGAGCGTTTTACATGAGCCAGTTTACACATTTCGACGATGATGGAAAGGCCCGCATGGTCGATGTCAGCCAGAAGGCCGTCTCCACACGCGAGGCCATCGCTCGCGGACGTGTTCGCATGCAGCGCGAGACCCTCGAGCGCATTCTCAACCGCACCCTCGAAAAAGGCGATGTCTTCCAGGTGGCACGTTTGGCCGGGATCATGGCCGCCAAACGCACGGGCGAGCTGATCCCCCTCTGCCATCCGCTCCCGCTCGCGTCGGTGACGGTGGACTTTCGGCCACTGGAGGCCGAAGCCTGCCAAGCCTTTCAAGGCACCTCACGCCCCTGCTCCACCCAAGCCTGTGTCGAGATCGAAGCCACCGTGCGCACGGTAGACCGAACCGGGGTCGAGATGGAAGCCCTCACCGCCGTATCGGTCGCCGCACTCACTCTGTATGATATGTGTAAGGCCGTTGATAAAGGGATGTTGATCGAAGAAATCGGGCTGCTGCGTAAGAGTGGTGGCAAAAGTGGACTGTGGGTCCGCCCCGATGACCCCTGCCGGAGCGCGGGCAGCTCCGAGCAGCCTTAACCGCTCGCCTCCCAGGAGAATACACATGCAAGGTCAACAGGTTCGTTTTAAGGTCTTTCGTGGGATCTTTTCAAGCTGGGAGAAGCTGTTCGGTGAAGCCGCCACCTTCGCCACCTCACTCGGGCCCAGCAAGCTCATCACCATCTCTCACAGCGAAGATAAAAGTGAAGGTGTGGTCACGGTCTGGTACTGGGAGTAACGGGCCCACTCCGCTGAGCCCGCCTCCGCACGGCTCAGTATACAATCTCCAACATCGGACGGTCTGCGGCCAGCGGAGACTCCATCGACTGGAAGTTGATCACACTGCTGCCATCCAATCCACCCACCAGCACACCAAAATTACGGGTCGGCGTCGAGCACCAGGTCTTCACCATCGCGGTGATGTCAAAGGCATACGATGTACACGCCGATGTCACCACGTTGGTGCCTCCCGCCGTGCTGAAGGTCGGCATCACAAATGCCTGTGTACTGCCCGAGCTCACCTTGCAGCTCGAGCACGATGAGTACCCACTGGCACCCGGCGTAAACGCTGCTGTCAGCATATAGGTGCCCACGGTCATCGGAGCGGCGGGCTTGGCCTGCCCGGTCTTCAGAATCAGCCGTCCCGAGGTGATGGTGCTACAGGTCACCGTCGAGGGCAGCGTAAACTGAAACAGCGCCTGACGCGCAGGCTGCGCCGTCGATTTCATGTTGTTGATCTGAAGCTCACACGAACGCCCAAAATCCACCCGCGCTCCCGTGCTCAAGAGGGTGGTCCAGGTGTCCTTGTTGGGCGACGCCGAGTACAGCGCCGAGACACTCCGCTCTCCGTCCACAGCAGCATCGGCATCGGCATCGGAGGTGCTGAGCACCAATCGGCGGGCTCCTTCTTCGGTCTCGGTCAAGCTCCAGCCTCGTGCGGCGTCAAAGGGAGCCCCGAGCAGGGCCTCACCGTCGAGCGGCTCCGCATGGCCAGCGGCTGCCGAAGCGCCACATGCGCCCGCTGCCTGCACGTCCGAAGCGGAAAAGGTGGCGGCCAACAAGATCAAGGTGGTCATCATGCTGAGTTTCATGGGTCTCTCCCGTAGGTGCTTCTAAAAGGTGTATGTGGAGAAGTCGAGGTTCAGAGCCCTGTGCTCATCTCACTCGCTCGACCCTGTTAAATGCAGGAGGCATGCCAAGCAGCAGTGAGGGCAGGCGTTGAGCCAAAAAATACCGTTCGAGCAGGATCAAGGTCGCTTTTCGCCTCTCTCTCGGGGGGATTTCGCTGCTTTTTGGGGTATGGCAGGATGTTTGGCCCTCATCCTGGCGTCTCCGCACGGTGCAGCGTGAGTCTCCGCACGGTGCAGCGTGAGCTTCCGCACGGTGCAGCTTGAGTCTCCGCACGGTGCAGCGTGAGGTGCCACGTCGAGCGCCTGCTCAGCCCCCTCCTCAGCCCCCTGCTCAGCCCATGACATTTGAAGCGCCCTGCGTTATAGTGCCTGCGCTCAGAAGATGCCGTCTCAACTCAGGAGTCCATGATGAAGCTCAGCGTGGTGATTCCTTGTTATAACGAGCTGCGCACGCTGGACGCGCTGCTGAAGGCGGTGGAGCAAGCGCCCTATCCCGATAAAGAGATCCTGCTGATCGACGACTGCTCCACCGATGGCACCCGCGAGAAGATCCAAACGGAGATCGAAGGGCATCGACGGGTGCGCTGTTTTTACCATCCGGTGAACCGAGGGAAAGGGGCGGCAATCCGCACAGGGCTCCAAGCGGCCACGGGGGATGTGGTGATCATCCAGGATGCGGACCTCGAGTATGATCCGCAAGAGTACCCGCGCCTGCTCCAGCCCATCCTCGACGACAAAGCGGATGTGGTGTTCGGCTCACGTTTTATGGGGGGGAGTCCTCATCGGGTGGTGTATTTCTGGCATATGGTGGGCAACAAGCTCCTGACCACGTTGTCGAATATGTGTACCAACCTCAACCTGACGGATATGGAGACCTGCTATAAAGCCTTCCGCCGGGAGGTGGTGCAGCAGCTCGTGCTCGAGGAGGAGCGATTTGGCATCGAGCCGGAGCTCACCGCCAAAGTGGCCAAGCTCAAGGTGCGCATCTATGAGGTGGGCATCTCGTACTATGGCCGGACCTACGAAGAAGGCAAAAAGATCGACTGGAAAGACGGGGTGGCCGCCCTCTGGTGCATCGTCAAGTACAACCTGCTGAGATGATCCCGTTCTTAGAGTCCCTTCCGGTCGAAGTTACAGTTCTGGAGGTTACAAGTGCGCGGACAATCCACCACCTCTTGACGACGCACGGCGGTCTCATCTCCCCACCAGAGGGCTTGGATGGACTGAGTGCGCACATTGCCCACCGGCTTCAGATGGTAACACACCAAAAAATTGCCGTAGGGATCTAAGGCGATGTCCTTAAAGCCCGCCTTACACCCCAGCCCGTTCGGGAGCGTCGGCGCACGGAAGTAACCCTTAAACGCCTCGAGCTGGCGAGCTTCGTTGCAGATGGGGCCATCCGCGCGTTTGAGGGCGATCAAGGCGTCGAGCTGCTCATCCAGCAGGACCAGATCTTGAGGTATCCAGGGGCTGCGCTGATACCACGTCGGATCATAGGGCTCGGCGAAGGTCTGATAGAGCGGCTGAAACACGATCTGATAACCTCGCGCCTGCACCAGCTTCACCATCTCGAGCGCCTCCGGCACCGAGAGCGCATGCAGAATGGCCGCCACCACCACACGCGGACGAGGGAACTTATCCACCGCATCAAAGGCCCGCAGCACCTTCTCAAACGCACCGGGACGATTCCGAATCCGGTCATGGGTGGCCGCCGAGCCACCATCCAAAGACAGATATAAGATGTCCAGCCCCGCCTCAAAGAGCCGTTGCGCCAGGGCCTCATCCACCAGGAGCCCGTTGCTGTTGGCGCTGACGGTAAAACCCAGCTTCACTCCATGTTCGATGAGCTCGACCAAGTCTGGCCGAACAAAGGGCTCTCCGCCTGCGAAGTTGAGCGAGGCTGGCGCGCAGAGTGCCGCACACTCATCGAGCACCCGTTTCCATTCCGCCGTGGTCAGCTCCGGTCCTGGATCGATCCGCCAGATGTCACACTGACGACAGGAGAGGTTACAGCGATCCGTCGGGCACAGATGAATCTGCGTGGGCAAGCCGGGATCGCCGTACAGACGGAGCTGAGCACCCGCTCTCAGCAGCAGCCGCTGCGCTTTCGGCGAGAGGTGTCCCGTCCAGTCATACAGCGAGGATGTGAGGTGCATGGCCTTCTCCCTCCGATGGGCTCACGAGTGGGGACGCGCTCGGGTGGAGGAGCGTTTCCGTGTGGGTGTGAATTGCCGCCTGTGCTGCCGCATGTGCAATTTCTCCCGCTGAGATCCCCGTATAGTTGATCGAGCGTGGAATGAAGCAGCTCTGGCAGAGGGTCAAGTCGCCATAGTCTCCGGCTCCGACGTGCTGACGCCAGCGGGCGATGCGGCCTTCTCCGAACCAGAGGGTGCTGAAGGGGGTCTGGAGCACGTTGCCGAGCTGATTTTCGCCCAAGCTGTCGCGGGTGCAGGTGGTGAGCATGCCGTTCCAGCCGATCACGGGGCTCTTCCAGAAGCCGGAGCAGGGGGTCTCGAGGCGCTGAGCCAGCCGTTCGACGGGTGCTTCGAGTTTTTGTTCAGTGTGGACGTCTGCGTCTCCCGAGGCGAGGGGGGCGCTGAGCCCCAGCCGTTTCACCACCCGCTGAAAGACGGTATTTTGGCGTGCTTGTTCTTCGGGGGTGGGGCAATCGAGGCTCTTGAAGAAGAGGTAACTTTTCTCAAACGTATGTGGAACGTGGAACGCGGTCAGCTCGAGGGGTAAGCGGGCGCGCTCGAAGACCGGTTTCCAGCGAGCAATGAAGGCATCCACTTCGGCTTCGTTCCGGTCGCTGACGATATATTGCAGCACGAGCTGAGGGCCTGCAAAACCTCCTCGTCCTTTCCAGAGGATGAGGCGCTCGACATTTTCTTCGACACGCGCCAGCAGCTCAACGCCTTTGATCTCGAGGTAGGTGCCCGCGTCGGCGGCGTCGAGGGTGAGGTGCCAGCGTTGTGGAACGGCTCGACGGTTGAGCAGGCGAGCGGCCATCTGTCGGGTGAGCATGGAGGCGTTGGTGTGGACTTCGACCTGCTTAAAGATCCCGCTGGGTCCGGTGTGAGCCAAGACATCTTCGTAGATGGCGTTAAACTCCGGGTGGAGCAGGGGCTCACCGAGCCAGAAGAGCACGAGGTTATCGAACTGGATGCCATGTCGAGCACAATCCGCGAGCAGGGCTTGAACGCCGGCGCGGGGAAAGTAGCCGGTCTCCTGGTAGTGTGGATGGGAGACATCGGCTTGAGCGCAGTGTCGGCATTTGAGGTTGCAGCCGTTGGCCAGCTCCAGCACGAGATAGGAGCCGGGCAGATAAAAAGGAGCGACGTTCATGCCTGCCCTCCGACCACAAAACTCAGCCCGGTGGAGAGCTGGAATTCGTAGAGTGAGTGGTTAAAGCAGCGGTTGTGGCAGCCGTGTTCAAAGATCTGGCGTCGTCGTGACTGGGCTTGCTCTCCGAACCAGAGGGAGGCCAGCCCCTGTTCTTTGAGGCTTCCCACCGTGAGATCGGTGTTATCCCAGACGCAGCAGGGGACGAGCTCTCCTTGAAGATTCACGCCGAACTGTTCAATCAGCCCGAGGCAGCGCAGGTGTTTATCCCAGCCTGCGTGGTAGTCGAGTCCTGCATAATAATAGTCTCGTTTGGCGGCGACGGCGGGGTCGCGGGCGGCGAGGGTATCGATGGCCTGGCGATAGAGGCTTCGGTGCTCGGGAGTGATCAGGTAGAGCTGATGGGCGTCGTTGACGGGCCAAAAGTCGAATCCACACCCGAGGGACTGAGCCAGCTCGTAGACGGGCACGAGCTCTCCGACGTTTTGTCCGGTGACGACAAAGTAGATGTTGGTGGGGATGCCCTGTCGTTGCAGGAGCTTGATGCCCTGGAGGGTTTTCTCATGGCACCCTTTGATCTTGCGGAGGGCTTCGTGAGTTTCCTCCAGCCCATCGAGGGAGACGGAGACGGAGCTGATGCCCGCATCGACCAGCTTGGAGAGGTGTTTTTCGATGAGGGTGCCGTTGGTGGTGACGTTGGTGCCCAGTCCGAGCGAGCGTGCGCGGCGGATCATCTCCCAGAGGTCGCCATGTAAGAAGGGCTCGCCGCCGGTGAACACGACGGTCTTGACCCCTAAGCTGGCGGCTTCCTCGAGGATGCGGTAGACGTGAGCCCCTTCGAGACGCTCGGGATTTTCGTAGAGGTCACAAAACTCACAGCGGAGGTTGCATCCTCGGTTGATCATCATGATCATGGTGAGGGGTTTGGTCGGGGTGATGGCACCGGGGAGGTGTTCGGTGATGCCGCGCAAAGCGGGGGAGTCGGCGAAGGGTCCGAGCACAGCCCCTCGGGAGTCTCTGTTGTGTGTGTGCTGAGGCGCGTCTGTGTGCTGAGGCGCGTGCGTGTGGCTGTTTTTTGCAGGCGCGTGTGGGGAGCTGAGGGCTTCAGGGTGCTCGGATGTTTTTTTTTTAGAATCGAAGCCATACAACGAAAGGTATCGGGAGCAGAGAGCGTCCCATGAGTAGGACTGCACGAAGGTTTGACCTGCCAAGCCAATACGTCTGGCCTCCTGGGGTGTACGGAGCAGGGTCAAGACCGCTTGTGTAAAGTCCTCCATTTGTTCGGCCAGGAGGATCGCCTCGCCGTGTCGTACTGGAATTCCTTCTGCACCTTTGGGGGTGGAGACCACTGGAATGCCGGCGGCAAAATACTCTAAGATCTTGAGTCGGGTGCCTCCACCATCGTCGAGCGGGACGACGGCGAGGTCAGCGGCTTTGAGATGTTGAGGCAGATCCTGGACCACATCGGTGAAGACGATATCGGGATGGGCATAATATCGAGGGGGGTTCATCCCGCAGATCATGACCTTAACCTTTTGCCCGGCGCGCTCGAGGCGGGGGAGGAGGTCTTCGGCGATATGTTTGACGGCGATGGTATTGGGCCAATAGTGGAGGGTGCCGTGAAAGACCAGCAGCGGCACGTCCTCGGGAATGCGATAGCGAGCGCGAATGCCTGCCCCTGAGATCCTCTGATAACTTTCCAGCTCAACGCCGTGGGGGATGACTGTGATGCGGTGGTCCTCGACGCCATCCTTGAGCAGCAGCTCACGATCCGGTTCTGAGACAGCGATGACGTGATCCACGGCGCGGGCGCATGCGGCTTCGATGCGGCGGATGCGCGCGAGCGTGGCAGGCTCGAGGTCGGTGGTATCGGCGAGGCGTTTGTGTTCGATGTTATGTTCGACGAGGGCGCTTTGTCCTCCGAGCAGGCGAGCGGCGATGACGGCGGGCACGGCATATCCGGGGAACTCGGCTTGGTAGACATGGACGCGGTGGGTCCAGCCGACGTAGAGCACGCGGAGCCAAAAGTCGAGGTCTACCAGGGGCTGATATAAAAAGTGCTCATCGGTGGGATAACCGAGCCGATGCAGGAGGGCTTCGAGTGCTTGCCAATAGGAGGGCAGGCGAGCGGCGAGCAGCTTGGCTTTGAGTGCGGGGGGGAGGTTGGTCAAGCTGAGTAAGACTTGGGGATAACGTCGGCGGTTGACGAGTCCCTCGACGGCTTCATAGAACCAGAGGCGGTCATTGGTGACGATGAAGACTCGAGCGCCGAGGCGGGAGAGAGCTTCGGCGGTGCGCATGATCTTGACGGCGGCCCCGTGGGTGGTGGGGACGAGGTCGGGGCGGGAGATGAGGCAGATCGAGGGGGTCATGTGGTGAGGGCTCCTGGGACTTAAGCGGGACCGGAGGAGGAGCAGCCGAGGGAGGGCGTGGCTGGTCTCTTCCCTTGCCGGAAGACACGCTTAAACATGGTCTACAAGTGCAGCTACGCGCATTACGTCAAAGGCATTAGACCATAAAACATTCAAATTTTCAGTAATTTGTCTAACCGACAATCTTTTCGGCAATGAAGTGTCGCACACTGGAAGCTGTGTAAGTTCCCCTCACAAAGTAGGCTAACGGCTGTCTTTTTTTTGGCTTCATCGTTTTTTTAGTGCTCGAAAATCAAAAATAATGCTATGACATCATTGTCGGGATTGAGCGTCGCTTTTGCGATGAACGCCCTCCAAGTTTGATGCGGTTAAGACTTTCCAGCAGTTGTGTGTGGTCGTGGAGTCCTCCTCCCCGCTACTCCCCCGATGGCTCGAGACGCCACGCTCGAGCCATCTTTTTTTTGTTCTGGGGTTTCTGGGGTTTCTGGGGTTTCTGGGGAATGTGGGGTGTTTTGGGGTGGGTGTCGATGCGGAGCTGCGGACTTTCGGTGTGAGCTTCTCTGACTTCTGGATGGAGCGGTGTGGTCACATTTTATGGTTGACGTCTTGTAGCCGTGCATACGATTATGCACGCGCAGGCGAGGACGCCCGCCTTCGCTCGACGATGAAGGAGATGCCATGCCGAACCGGTTCTTCAAGGAAGAGGACATCCAGAAGAGCACCGATACCCGCTGGCGTGGGAAGGTGGCCGAAGAGCTGCGCAAGCGTAATCCGTTTGGGGATCTCCACGCGGCGGCCATCTACAATGATCCGCAAGTATACCTTTATATTAAGGAGCTCTTTTCGCCATACGGTGCCAAGCTGGTCTTGGAGATGGATGAGGAAGGGCTTCAAGCTGGATTTTACATTGAGCGTGGGTATGTCTGGGCGGCGGAGACGGGCTGGACGCTCCAGCCGCACTGGGACTGGCATCACTTTTTGTTCCTGCTGGGCAATCGACCTGATTTTCTGGCTCACTTCCAGAAGGCGAAGGAGCAGCACGGTGACTTCTCGTTCTGGGTGTCGAGTGGTGAGTCTGACCCCGAAGAGCTGAGCTTATATGCTTCGCACTTGCCGTTTAGTGCGCTCTTGGGGGTGCTTCAGGGCTGGCCGGGCCAGTTGTGGTGTAATGTGTGTTTTTACACGCACATCCCGGCCGAAACCCTGCTGAAATCGGACGATGAGTCGGTGATCAAGGCCCTCATCGCTGCGTTGAGCGCAACAGAGCCCATCTACCGCATGGTGATGCAGCGTCGCCGAGAGATTGAAGCGCGTGGCAGTGCCTTCAGTGGAAGTGTGCCGACAGAATAACATCACCTGCCTGTGTTTGTGACATCCCTGCCTCTGCTTGGCTTCACTTTTTTTACGCTTTCTCTCGCGCCCTGTGGTATATTGGTCTTCTGAGCTTTCCGCTCATCCCCCTGCTGTTGTGTCCTGCTGAGACCTCTGAACCTGCTCGGTTCTTTCTATCCCTGCCGCCGTGCGCTCCGTGGTGATTCCTTGTTTTGGTGCTCCCTTCCCAATCACCGCTCTCTTTCTCGGAGCTTTTATGATCCTACAGTGGCATCATCTGCTCGGCATTGGTCTCACCGACGTCTTCTCCGCCAGCCGCTATCAGGTTGAGCTGGAAAAAGAGCTCTCCTTGAAGCGTCAACGCCTCGACTATGTCATCATTGAACGTCAGGAGGCTGGCCAAGAGCTGCCCTCCCTTCCTGATGGGCTCGACACCCTCCGCGCCCACAACCTGCTCACCTACAAGTCACACCATGAGTCTATCAACGACTTTGTCCTCGATGAGCTCATCGGTCATTACGTCAACTATCTTAAGCAGCTCTCCCCGGATGAAGCCCCGCTCCTCCCCGCTGAACACTTTCAGCTCTTGGCCGTGAGTGCTCGACGTCCCGACGCCCTGCTCTCCCGCCTCCGCGCCGAACCGGAACGAGAGGGCCTCTATCGCTTCCCCTGGGGCAGCCAGGACGTCACCTTGATCGTCTGCTGCGAAGTTGAACCCTGCCCTCGAAACGCACTCTGGATGATGTTCAGCGCCTCTGAAGGGCGCGTCTTTCGAGGGCTCACTGAGTATCACGCTCGCCAGGAGAGCTTGAAATTGTTCAAAAAGCAGCTATATAATCACTACCACATGGAGGGCTTCGACATGGGCTTCACGATTGCAGACTACGAACGAGAGTATTTTTACCCCTGGCTCGGGGAGGTCATCCGCGAAAATGCCGAGTTTGTCGTCAGCCAGCTCAGCCCGGGAGAATGGCTCAAGCGCCTGCCCCCCGAAGAACGTATCAAAGATCTGCTCCCCGAAGAGCTCCTCAAAGCTGTTCCCCCCGGAGAGCGGGTTAAAGGTCTGCCTCCCGAAGAGCTCCTCAAAGCTGTTCCTCCCGGAGAGCGTATCAAAGGCATGACCCGCAAGCAGCTTCTGGAGCTCATCGCCACCCTCCCCGAGTGAGCGTACACCTCCCCCCTTCTCCGTTCCAGTGTTGACATCCGTGCAACCGTTCTGCACATTGCCTCTGCAACCTTTTTGATCCTCAAGCCAGAGGTAGGACATGCAGAAGGTTCTCATCCCCCTTCACATCAACGGCGAGACAGTCGAAGTCGCGGTCAGACCCCATCAGACCCTGCTCGACACCCTCAGAGATGGCCTCGACCTGACCGGCACCAAACACGGGTGCGATATAGGAGACTGCGGCACCTGCACCGTGCTCATCGACGGTGTGCCCACCCTCTCCTGCCTCACCCTGGTGCTCGATGCACAAGGACGAGACATCACCACCATCGAAGGAGTCGCCCAGCACGGCGTCCCCCATCCGCTTCAAGTGGCCTTCGACCAGCAGGGAGCCGCACAGTGCGGCTATTGTACCCCCGGCTTTATCCTCTCCGGCGTGGCACTGCTCAAAAAGACCCCTCAGCCAAGCCTGGAGCAGATCCAGCACGCACTCTCCGGCAACCTGTGCCGCTGCACCGGCTATACCAAAATCATCGCCGCCGTACAGCAAGCTGCCGCGCAGATGCAGCACCCCTCTTCCCTCTCCAGCCTGGAGGTCTGACCATGTCCGACGAACGCGAAGCCCGTAGAGCCGCACTCCTGGCCGAACGCGCCGCACGCCGCGCCCATCGAGCCTCCGAGACCCCCTCGCAGCCCGAGAGCACTCCGCCGAGCGACACCACGTCCCCCGCCTCCCACACACCTGCCCGAGCCCCCCAAGAGGCACGTCAAGAGGCAGGTCAAGAGGCACGTCAAGAGGCAGCCGCTCCCGTGGCCGGAACCATCAGCAGCGCGCCCCCCACTCAGAGCAGTCAGAGCAGCCAGAGCAGCCCCCAGGGCTTCCGCATCATCGGGAAGTCCACCCCCAAAGTGGACGGGATGCCCAAGATCAACGGCCAAGCGCGCTTCACCGATGACCTCAAGCTGCCCCGCATGCTCATCGGAAAAACCCTGCGCTCGCCACACGCGCACGCGCGCATCGTGCGCATCGACACATCGAAAGCCAGCGCCCTTCCCGGCGTGCTCGGCGTCATCACCGGCGCTGATATTCCACAAAAATATGGCATCATCCCGGTCTCACAAGATGAGTATGCCCTCGCCATCGACCGCGTGCGCTATGTCGGAGAACCCGTCGCCGCCGTTGCCGCCCTCGACGAAGAGACCGCCTACAAAGCCACCCGCCTCATCGACGTGGAGTACGAACCCCTCCCCGCCGTCATGAGCATCGACGACGCCCTCGAAGGCAAAGTGCTCATCCACGAGGATAACAAGACCGGCAATATCCTCAAAAATGTTCAGCAGAACTTTGGCAACATCGAGCAAGCCCTCGCCGAGTCCGATATCGTCATCGAAGATACGTATTACTACGAAGGCTGCACCCATGTGCCCCTCGAGACCCACTCCGCCCTTGCCACCTGGGATCACGAAGGGCGCCTGGAGCTCTGGTCCTCCACCCAAGTCCCCCACTATCTCCAACGAGAGCTGGCCAAAGTCTTGGGCGTGCCTCAGAGTCGCGTGCGCGTGATCAAACCCCACTTCGGAGCCGGCTACGGAGGCAAATCAGAGCCCTTCTCCCTCGAGTTCTGCGCTGCCGTGCTCGCCAAAAAAACCGGACGGCCCGTCAAGTTTACCTACACCCGCGAAGAAGTCTTCTACGCACACCGAGGCCGCCACGCCGCACGCATGTGGCTCAAGCTCGGTGCCAAAAAAGATGGCACCCTCACCGGCCTCGACTTTAAATGTTGGCTCGACGGCGGAGGATATGCCTCCTTTGGTGTGGTCACCACCTATTATACGGGCGTGTTCCATACCCTCCCCTACCAGCTCCCTCACTTTCGCTGGGAGAGCAGCCGACTCTACACCAACAAGCCCCCGTGCGGTCCCAAACGAGGCCACGGTGCCATCCAACCCCGCTTCGCCTTTGAGATCGCCCTCGATCAGCTCGCCGAGAAGCTGGGGATGGATCCCGCCACCCTCCGCCTCAAGAACTTCGTCGAGCCCGGTCATCGCACCGTCAACGACTTCCAAGTGACCTCCTGCGGCATGCGCGAAGCGATGGAGAAGGTGCTCGCCGAGAGCGACTACTGGAACAAGAAAGGCAAGCTGCCTCGCGGGAAAGGCATCGGCGTGGCCTGCTCCGCCTACATCTGCGGCGCTGGCCAGCCCATCTACGCCAACGATATGCCTCACTCCACCGTACATGTGAAGCTGGACCGTTCGGGAGGCGCGATGGTCTACAGCGGCTCCGCCGACATTGGGCAGGGCTCCAACGTCATGCTTGCGATGGTCGTTGCCGAAGTGCTCGGACTCGAACTCGCCGACGTGAAGGTGATCGAAGCCGATACCGATCTCACCCCCGTCGATCTGGGGAGTTATTCCTCGCGCGTGACCTTCATGGTGGGCAACGCCGCTAAAAATGCCGCCGACCAGATCCGCGCCAAGCTGCTCCGAGGCGCGGCCGAGCACCTCGGCGTACCCGTCGAAGAGATTGAGCAAGTCGGCAAAGAGATGCGGTACAAAAAAGACCCCATCCGGCGCATCCCCTTCCAGCGTGCCATCTTTGAAGCAGAAGCCCGCTTCGGAGCCCTGGCCGCCTCCGGCACCTATAAACCTCCCCGCCTGAGCACCCGCTTAGGAGGGCGAGGCGCAGGCCCCAGCCCGGCCTACACCTTCACCGCTCAAGTGGCCGAGCTCCAAGTGGACGAAGAGACCGGCATGATCGAAGTCGAGCGCATCTGGTGTGCCCACGATTGCGGACGCGCGCTCAACCCCGTCGTGGTCGAAGGCCAGATCGAAGGCAGCGTCTACATGGGCTTCGGCGAAGCCCTCTACGAAGCGCAACGTTACTACAAAAACGGGCTGGTGGTGGCCCCCTCGATCCTCGAGTACAAGCTGCCCACCATCTACGACACCCCCGATATTAAAGCGTATTATATCGAGACCCTCGATGCCAACGGCCCCTTCGGAGCCAAAGAAGCAGGCGAAGGACCACAGCTTCCCACCGCGCCCCTGGTGGCCAATGCGGTCTTCGACGCGGTGGGTGTACGCTTTAAGAGCAACCCCATGACCCCGGATGTGGTGCTCCGAGCCCTCGAGGGCAAAACCAGCCGCAAGAACGTGCGCTTGGCATAACCACACACGTCGAGGAAACAGCATGCTCAAGCTCCCCGAGTTTCAGTTTCATCGTCCCGGCACCGTCGAAGAAGCCGTGGCCCTCCTGAGCACCCACGGCAGCGAAGCCCGCGTCGTGGCAGGAGGGACCGATCTGCTGCCCAGCATGAAGCAGCGGCTCTTTACGCCCTCCCATGTGGTGAGCCTGCGTGGGATTCCGGCGTTGCACAACATCCACTGGCACGAGACACAAGGACTCACCCTCGGCGCGATGGTGACCTTACGCGAGCTGGTTCAGTCTCCGCTGGTTCAGACGCACTATCCGGCCCTGGCTCAAGCGGCGGGTCAGATCGCCACCGTGATCATCCAGGGCATGGGCACCATTGGCGGCAACATCCTGCTCGACACGCGCTGTTACTACTACAACCAGGGAGAGTTTTGGCGCGAAGCCCTGGGCAAGTGTATGAAAGCCGACGGCACCCTCTGCCAAGTGGCCCGCTCGAGTCCGAAGTGTCTGGCGGCCTTCAGTGCCGACACCGTGCCGGTGCTGATGCTGTATGGGGGGAGCCTGACATTTGTGGGACCGGAAGGGACACGCATCGTCGCCTTGGATGACCTCTATCAAGACGATGGGATGCGCTGGCTCAGGCTCCAGCCCGGCGAGATCCTGACGCAGGTGCAGCTTCCGCCTCCCCACGAAGGCTGGCGCGTGCGCTACGACAAGGTGAGGCTGAGACAATCCATTGACTATGCCCTGCTGGGAGTGGCTGTGGGGCTCCAGCAAGATCAGGCGGGTGTGGTGTCTCGTGCGCGCGTGCTGCTGAACGCGGTCTCATCGATGCCCGAAGAAGTGCCGGAAGCGCAGCTTTTGTTGGGCACGACCCTGGACGAAGCCCGGATCGAGGAAGTGGCGCAAGCGGCCTTTCAGCAGGTGAAGCCCTTGACCACCCACGGCGTGCAGCCGGTCTACCGTAAGAAGATGGTGAAAGTGACCCTTAAGCGGGCCCTCGAAGCCATGCGCGTGAATGCATAAGCCCTCCCCCCTGCAAATTCCGCTACCACATTGTAATAACGGTGCTAATATGCCAGACTTCGCGCTCTCGACCCTGGAGCGCCCTCTGCACATGACCCTGGCCCTTTCCCTTCCCGGTCTTCCCGGATTCTGGCATGCAGCACCCCTGGCGATGGGCCTGCCTCGAGCGGAAATCAGCCGGAATGGGGCCTTTCTGAGCCTGAGTCTTCCTGCGTTTGAATGAAAGGGCGGTGAAGGCAGTCTTGAGAAGGGTGTGCGATTCCCTGGACAACGGGCCTCTCCACATGAGGCTCGGGAGAATGATGTATGCTTTATCTTGCCTGGACCAACCTCCAGCAGCGACTGCTGCGTACTTTGGTGGCCCTGCTCTCGATCACCGTTGGCATTTGGCTGGCGATGATGTTACGGGGCGTCTCGCAGGGCACCCTGGCCAGCTCCCTGGACGAGTTGCGCAACCTTGACCGCTTCATGATGGTGCGGACCCCGGGGCCGATCTTCCGGCTGGGACAAGGGGTGATCGACAACGATCCGGTGATGGTCAAGACCATCCAAGAGACGCCGGGTGTTCAAGCGGTGATGCCCTTTCGATTTTTCCTCCAAGAGTTTACCCCCGATTTGGTGGGGGTGGCTGCGGCATTTCCGGTGGTCGCCACACGCTCACTCGATGAGCTCTTTCCGGTGGTGAAAGGCACCACCATCGACGCACCAGGACAAGCGGTGGTCGAGTTTGGACTGGCCGAGCTGCTCAAGCTCGAGGTGGGGCAGACCTTTACCCTCAACGGCCTGGGGACTTTTTTGGTCAAAGGACACTTCAGAGCCACGACCAATATTGCCACCGCTCAGCTCATCCTGGATCTGGAGACGGTCTCGAAGACGCTCAACGACAGCCGGATTCAGGGCATGTTTGTGACCGTGAACCGCAGCGACGATCTCCAGCCGGTCAAAGGGGCCATCGAGAAGGCATATCCCAAGTTGCTCGCCGAGCCCTTAACCATGATGGCGGAGACCCTGGGCAGTGCGCTCCTTCGGTTTGATCAGCTTGTGAACCTGATCTTCTGGATGAGTGTCACCGTGGCCGCGCTCATCTGCGGGCTGGTCTTGCTCTCGATGGTGAGTGAGCAGCGGCGCGACATTGGCATCTTAAAAGCGATGGGTGCATCAGATCGAGCGGTCTTGACCTTAATCTTGGGTCAAGCCTTAATTTTGGGACTGACGGGGGCGGTGTTTGGAGCTGGTTTGGCCTGGCTGGTCAAAGAGACCATTATTCCGCATTTCTTCCCCTCCTTGCACATGGACTTTAACCTGCGCTGGTTTATGGAAGCCCTCGTCAGCGGCGTGGGCGCGGGCACCCTCGGAGCCCTCGGAGCCACCTACTATGCCCTTCAGGTCGATCCGGCGGAGGTACTGACCTATGAATAATCCAGCGGTTGAAGTCGTCGATCTCAAAGTGCAGTACGTGATGGGCGATGAGGTGATCCACGCGCTGCGTGGTGTCAACTTTAGGGTCGAAAAAGGAGAGATGGTCGCCATCATGGGGCCCTCGGGCTCTGGCAAGACCACCTTGCTCCAGCAGATTGCGGGGCTCTCGCGTCCGACCTCGGGCCAAGTCAAAGTGCTGGGGCAGGATATCGCCAACTGGACCCCCAGCCAGAAGGCGGAGTTCCGACGGGTGAATGTCGGCGTGGTGTTTCAGCGGTTTAACCTGCTCGCCACCCTGACCGCCTTTGACAATATTGCCCTCTCATGGATCATCGGGAACAACAAGCCTCCTCAAGACGAGGTGCTCTATTGGCTGAAGCGGGTGGGACTGGAAGGACGCGCCAAACATCGTCCTGCTCAGCTCTCCTTTGGCCAGCAGCAGCGAGTGGCCATTGCGCGCGCCCTGGCTCCACGTCCTGGACTGCTCTTGCTCGACGAGCCCACCGGCAGCCTCGACCAAGAGAACGGCAAGATCGTCATGGAGATGTTTAAGACCTTTAATCAGGAGCTGGGCATCACCACCATCTTGGTGACCCATAGCTCCGAAGCGGCGGAATACTGCCAGCGCAGCATTCGTATGGTGGATGGCCGCGTGGAGGAGTCGTGAGCCACAACAACACCCCCTCGAGCAGACGTTGGGGCTTAGCCCTGTTGGCCTGGATGGGATGGGTCAGCATCGGGCTGCTGGAGACATCCGCACCCGGAGCCTCGGCAGGCCACGCTGTGACCGCTGCGTGGAGCATATCCTCGGCGGCGGCGGCCAGTGCAAAAGCGCCAGCGGTTCCCAACGATCTCCAGCTTGTCAACGGGCTCAAAAAGAGCTGGAACGGCATCTCCTGCATGGGGGAGCTGGCGATCTCGATGGGTGGAAGTGTGCAGCTTGCCGCGCCTTTGGCAATTGCCTACAACAAAGACGTGCTCAACTGGGTGGCCTTCATCACCCCACCGACCCCCTGTGCTGGCACCGTGGTGCAAGGCGGCGTGAAGACCGGTCCTGGCAATCAGCCCTCCTTGATGATGGGAGTGCCTCCCGGAATGGTGGTGGGGGGAGGCCCTGCGCTCCTGAGCTGGAAGAAGATCGAGACCAAAAAGACCCCCAACGGCCAGCCAGCCAATGTGGGCAGCCTGTGCAGCGGCGGCGGCGGCGGAGGCTCCGAAGATCTCTTCTCGGGTTTTACCGGCGGCTTGGGCGAGCGACCCGAAAAACGAAGCTGGGATTCAGAAAACCCCAACCTGCTCAAGATGGAAGGCCAGCTCAAGGGCGAAGAGAAAGCCCAACAAGGACGATATACCGTCTGGCTGGATAAGTCCAAAGGCTGGCTGCCAGTGCGCAACGAGAAGTATCCAGAGCTCGGCGCGGCCTCCGTGACCGTCTTGGAGCCCAAAGAAGTCAGCCCGGGGCGATGGCTTCCCGCTCGGTGGGAGACCACTGGTCCCGGACGTCCTACCCTCGTGGGCGAGTTCAAAAACCTTCGCTGTGATAAGCCTGTCCCCGAGAGCTGGTTTAAGACCGCCACCTTCCCCGATGTCAGCTCTCAAAAAGCGGTCTTGCAACAAATCCAGCAGCGTTGAGCCGAATTCCGGCGTTAAACAATCTTTTACGACACCTGATGCAATTTTCCTCCGCCTATCGTAGACTGATCCTGCGGGATTTCCCGCGTTTCATATGCTTCGGAGGAAAGATCCATGAGCCCTAAGAGCTGTCTCCTTTCCCTGATAACTGCTGGCCTTTTGCTTTCTCCCCTTCTCAACCCTGTCACCGTTCACGCAAGCACTGTCACCGTTCACGCAAACACTGTTACCGTCACATCGCCTCAACACCTCACCACCGCCACCCCCTCGCTGGCACCGGTGGCCCTCGAAGCCTCATCGTTGGTGGATCGCATCCGTCATAGTTTTGAAGCCACCGACGATCCAGAGGGCCTCTATACCGCCCTCGACACGTACTATCGGGTGGAAGCCGGGTCATCGGCGCTTCGTTTCCAACCGCGCACCCTCACCGACGACGGCCAAGCCCGGCTGGAGACCTCTGGATTCCAGCTCCACTGGCAACTGCTGCACACCGACACGAGCGCCTGGCCGCTCAACACCCCTACCCGCACGCACGTACACGAGAACCGCGTGACCTATCAGCTTGCGGAAGGGGTCAAGACCGAGCAGCTCCTGCTGAGTGGCTCTGTGCGCCAGACCCTGGAGCTCTCTCAGCGTGTGCTGGAGCCGCTGTGGGAAGGTGATGACGCGCTCACCCTTCGGCTGGAGCTGCCGGGGGTGGCCTGGGCTGAAGAGACTCCAGAAGGCATCTGGCTCCAAGACGACGAGGGAGGGGTGGCACTGCTGCATGCGCCGCTGGTGATGGTGGCGGGAACGGTGGAGCCATTGCCCTTTCACCTGAGCTGGGACGGAGAGCCTCTGGCGGTGGAGTTTACCCTTCCGGCTTGGGCGGTGGAGCCCGACGCGGAGCGCATCCGCTTGATCTCGGAGCTTCAGCTTGACGTGGAGCGAACAGCACCGACGGCGACCACCATTGTCTTGAACACGGCCCCGGTCTCAACGGCCTTGAGCCTTCAGATTGGGCCGGATGTGGTGTGGAACGGTAGCACCTACTTGGTGGTGTGGGCTGACAATCGCACCGACGGCATCAACTATGACATCTACGCTGCCCGCGTGACCAACAAAGGAGCGGTCACGGATATCAACGGAGTGGTGGTGAGTGCGGCCACAGGCCATCAGCTTCAGCCGAAGGTCTCGTGGAGTGGCTCCAACTTTCTGGTGGTCTGGCACGACTATCGAAATGGGAGTGAAGCTGACATTTACGGCGCGCGGTTGAGCAGCGCAGCGGGGCTCTCGGACACTGCGGGTTTGAAGATCAGCGGTGCGACCGGCAACCAGCTTGTGCCGGATGTCGGCTGGAGTGGAACCAGCTTCTTCGTGGTCTGGCAGGATGCACGAAATGGAGGCCAAGACATCTATGGCGCGCGGGTGACCACCTCGGGGACCATCAGCGATGCCAATGGGGTGGTGGTCTCAAACGCGACCGGAGAGCAGCGCAGCCCCGCCATTGCCTGGAACACCGTCAACTTTGTGGTGACCTGGAGCGATCTGCGGAGTGGGACAGCCGATATCTATGCTGCGCGGGTCAGCTCTGCTGCCGCCTTGCTGGATGCCAATGGTATTCTGATCTCCAGCGCAGCCGGAGTTCAGCAAGATCCGGCCATTACAGCGGACACCAACAAAAACGTCTTGATCGTGTGGTCGGACGGGCGAAGTGGGACGGGATTTGACATCTACGGAGCGCGTCTGAGCACCACTCCTGCCGTGTTGGATGCCAATGGTTTGGCCTTTTCGACGGCGGCCAATGACCAGAGCCTGCCTGCCGTGACCTATAACGCCACCGGTTATGTGGTGATCTGGGGCGATAAGCGGTTTACGGGCACGTACTGGGACATCTACGGCACCCGGATGACCTTAGCGGGTGCCATCCTGGATCCGGCGGGATTTCCGGTCTTTACCGGCGCATACAACAACGCGACCCTCTATTCGTTGGGCTTGGCGGCAGATACCTCCTACTTTATGGCGGTGTGGTCGGACAACCGCTCTGGATCTTACGACGTTCAAGGGGCGATCTTGGCAGCCGACGACGACGAAGACGGGGTGGCCAATGCCTCCGACAACTGTGCTGCGCTCTACAATCCGAGCCAAGTGGATGCCGACCGGGACGGCAAGGGAGATGCCTGCGACACCTGCCCCAAAGATGCCAGCAACGATGCCGATGCCGACAGCGTCTGCGGAGACATCGACAACTGCCCCACCGTGTCCAATTCCAGCCAGCTTGACTCGGACGCCGATCTGAAGGGAGATGCCTGCGACAACTGCATCTATGTCTCCAACAGCACGCAAACCGACACCGACGTCGATAAGATCGGCGATGCCTGCGACGCTTGCCCCAAAGATGCCAACAACGATGTAGACAAAGACACCATCTGCGGAGACGTAGACAACTGCCCTTCGGTGGCCAACACCACTCAGACCAACACCGATGCCGACAGCCTGGGGGATGCCTGCGATGCCTGCCCCCAAGACAAGAACAACGACGCCGACCTGGATGGGGTGTGTGGCAACGTAGACAACTGTCCCTCCATCTCCAACGGAAGCCAGCTCAACCAGGACGGAGACACACTCGGCGACGTCTGCGATGCCTGCCCCAAGGATGCCCTCAACGACAGTGACAAGGACACCATCTGCGGAGACGTGGACAACTGTCCCACCACCGCCAACACCACCCAGACCGACACCGACAAAGACGCTCGGGGAGACGCTTGCGACACCTGCCCCAAGGACGCGGCCAACGACAGCGACGGCGACACACTCTGCGCAGACGTGGACAACTGCCCTACCATCTCTAACGTCTCTCAGGCGGACGCCGACAAAGATAACCTGGGGGATGCCTGTGATGCCTGCGCTCTGGATGCCGACAACGACGTGGACAAGGACACCATCTGCGGCAACCTCGACAACTGTCCCAGCGTGGCCAACACCAATCAGCGAGACACGGACCAAGACGGCCTGGGAGATGCCTGTGATGCCTGCCCGTCAGATCCGCTCAACGACGTAGACAAGGACAACATCTGCGGTGATGTAGACAACTGCCCTTCGACGGCAAACACCTCTCAGACCGACGTGGATGGCGACAAGCAGGGGGATGCCTGCGACCCTTGCCCCAAAGACAGCCTCAACGATGTGGACAAGGACACCATCTGCGGCAACCTCGACAACTGCCCGAGTGTCTCCAACAGCGGTCAGCAGGATCAAGACGGAGACACGGTGGGGGACGCCTGTGATGTCTGTCCAAAGGCCAGCGCCAATGACATCGACAAGGATGGAGTCTGCGAAGATGTAGACAACTGTCCTTCGACGGCCAATACCAGCCAGCTTGACACCGACGGGGACAAACAAGGTGACGCTTGTGATGTCTGCCCGAAGGATGCCCTCAACGACCTGGACAAGGATGGAGCGTGTGGAGACGTTGACAATTGTCCTTCTGCCTCCAACGCCAACCAAGCGGATCAAGATGGGGATGGGCTCGGAGACACCTGCGATGG
>JBJTQF010000171.1:0-1419 GCA_046075485.1 Myxococcota bacterium
AGCACCACACCCGCCAGCAAATAACGGACACCTGCTCCCTCGCTCAGCCTTTTGCCGGAGGCGGCCCCAGCCGAAAGACCTTACCGCCTCCAAAGTCTGCCACGTAGAGCTCTCCTTGGGTGTCTCGGCCAAAGGTCGAGAGCAGCAGCGGCCACTTGCCCAGCGCCGAGACCTCCCCCGACGGGATCAGGCGAGCCGGTGCGTTTGGTGCAGGCAGCTCCAGCGCCCAGATCCGGCCCGAGACGAAATCGCCAAAGACATATTTCCCTGCCAGCCCAGGCACACGCGCGCCCGTGTACACGTAACCCCCGGTGATCGACTGCCCATCCCCTCGACCATACTCAAAGATGGGATCCAGAAGCCCTGCGGAGTCACAGGTCTGCTCCGGCGGAAAACAGTGAGAGGCTTCCTTGAGGCTCCAGCCCATATTGGCCCCCTTCGGGACGATGCTGACCTCCTCCCAGCTATTTTGGCCGACATCCGCCACGATCAGCCGACCATCTGGAGCGAAGCTATATCGCCACGGATTACGCAGGCCCAGCGCGAAGATCTCCGGGCGGCCATCTTTGTGGCCCACAAACGGATTATCAGCCGGAATGCCGTAGGCCAGCGGCGGTGAGCTCTTATCCACATCGATGCGCAGCATCTTTCCCAGCCAGGATTTTCGATCCTGCCCTGCCTTGAGGGGATCGTCGCGCCAGCCTCCGTCTCCGAAGCCGATGTACAGCAGCCCATCGGGGCCAAAGGCGAGCTGACCCGCGTTGTGGTTGGCATACGGCTGAAGCTGCTCCAGCAAGACCTTCTCCCCGGATGGCGTGCTGTCCTCGAGCGGCCCCGTGCCGGAGAAGGTCCACTCCGCCACCCGCGTGTGGTCTTTGCCGTTCACGGAGACCACCGTGTTGAGATAAAAGCGCCGGTTTTCCACAAAACGGGGATGAAAGGCCAGCCCCAGCAGGCCCTGCTCCGAGTCCTTCAGCACCGGAAGCTGCATCAACGTGCCGGTCTTGCCGTCCGAGAGCCGATGGTACTTGAGCGCCCCGGTCTTCTCCAGCACCAGCATCAGGTCCGCTCGTCCGGGAGGGAACTGGAGATCCGTGATGCTGGTGAAGCCCTCCGCCACCTTCTCCAGCGTGACCGGGAGCGCACGGCGTGCGGTATCTCTCTCTGTGAAGACGGCTGTAAAACTGGTGGGATTTGCCTCCGCCTCATAGCGTGTGGGGTAGGCTTTGATGGCCGCTTGTTTGAGGCCCTCGGTGTCGCAGGCGATGAGCAAGCTGCAAAGGCCCACGCTCCAGCAGAGCCACCGCGAAGGCGTAAAAGATATGCGCATGGGTATAAGACCTCCCCGAAATTTGAGTTTGAGTGGATTTCTAAGTCTGGCAGGAGACGAGGTTCGGAAAGCTGGTCAGGAGAGAGGAG
>JBJTQF010000172.1:0-3220 GCA_046075485.1 Myxococcota bacterium
CTGAAAGGACAGCGTCCTTTCAGCTTAAAAAGCCGCTTTCCAAGCGGCTTTTCTTTTTTATTGAAAGGGCTTTGCCCTTTCAAACTATCCCAGCAGGGGCCAGCGGGCCCCTGCACCCCATTTTGTGTGTTATTGCTTTCATTTTTTGTTTTAATTCAAACGTGCATCGAGACCTCCGCCAGCATCTGTCGCAGATACACACAAGCGGGGTCGAGGTGTTTTCGCGCATGCCAAACCACTCGTGTAGAGAACGTTGGCAGTGTCAGGGGAGGATTCAGCACTCTCAGCGGTCGATGTTGAGTGCCCCATCGTGCGACGCGCTCGGGGAGCGTGACGATCAGCTCGGTCTGAGCGACGAGCTCAGGCACGACCATATACTGGGGGACTTTGAGTGCGACATGTCGTTGTCGTCCCTCCGCTTCCAGGGCGGAGTCCACGAAGCTACCGGGGCGGCCACGGGGCGTCACCAAAATATGGGAGAGCTGTAAAAAGGTGTCGAGGGTGAGTTCTTCCCCAACAAGGGGGTGGTCGGAGCGGACGATGCACACAAATCGTTCGTGAAAGAGGATCCGTTGATAGAGTGCTGGGCGTTCAAAGATCACCACACCGAGCCCGAGCTCCGCTTCACCCTGCTCCAGTTGTTCCTCAATGGCGTCAGAGCCGGCGACGATTCGGAGCTGAACACCGGGTGCTTCTTGGTGGAGTCGTTTCAGCAGCGGTGGTAGAAGTACAAACTGTGCGTAGTCGGTCATGACAATACTGATATAAGCCTCATCCTTCTGTGGATTGAAGGGCCGAGGGGTTTGAAGCAGTGCTTGCATCTGTGCGAGCACTTCTCGAAGCTGGGGGGCGAGGGCTTCTGCTCGGGTGGTGAGCACCAGCCCTTCGGCGCCACGGACGAGCAGGGGATCTTCAAAGAGCTCCCGGAGTCTCGCCAAGTTATGGCTGAGGGCGGACTGGGTTTTGCCCAGTCGTTGAGCGGCGCGGGTGAGCGAGCGTTCTAGCAGGAGCTGATCCAGCACCACGAGAAGGTTGAGATCGTAGGTTGCCAGCTTCCAAAGGTCCATGTCCAGCCTCATGGGTTTCATTCATAGTGGGTATGAGCCTCATCGATTGGTCAAGAGACGAGGCTTTGCGTAAAGTTTGGACCAGAGAAGGTGATTTGAAAAAGCGATTACCTTCTCGTTGGCAACTTTAAGCGAATGAATGGAGCGTATCATGAATGTGCGGCGTGCTTCGACTGTAAAACGTGCTTTGGGCTTGCTGAGTGTGCTGAGTGTGGGGATGGTGTTGAATGCATGTGGGAGTGCTTATCCGTTTGAGGCGGCGGATTTGGTGGGGACATGGGCCAGTCCTTCCTGTGAGGTCGGGACCGGTGCTGATGGAAGTTCTTTCTATTATACTCGGACATTTACCATGACCGAGAGCACTTGGAGCATTGACTTTTCCCTCTTTGGGGATGTCGCCTGTGGTTATAAGCTCTCGACGGCGACCATTGCGGGGCCATTTGAGCTCTTGGAGCTGGTGGAGGGTTTGGAGGGCACACGTCAGGGCAACTTCGATGGGGCTTCGAAGACCTTGGTGGCTTTCGATCCGGGTATGGCGGATTATTTTGGTGCTTCGGGGTGTGGGACGGAGGCATGGACGGTCGGGACGGCTCAGGATGTGGGGGAAACAGGCTGTGCTCCGTTGGGGTTGGATTCTGTCGAGAAGTGTCCTACCGAGTTCGATATTGTAAAGCTGGAAGGCAATAACCTATACTTTGGAGACCGGAGCAACGGCATGTGTGACGCCTCCAAGCGGACGAGCAAGCTCCAGACGGTGCCGGTGGTGAAGGCGGAGTAGACAGCGTGCCATCGGCGGAGGGCCTGTTCGTGTCACGCGGATGAGGCCCACTTTTCACTCTTTCCAGCGATGAGGGAATGATGCGGCGAGTTTTCTGTACGCGCGTGGGTGAGACGGTCTCAGAGGCGCAGGTTCAGGTGGAGCGGGTGCCGCTCCCGGAGCCGGGCGTGGAGGAGGTGCGTGTGCGTCTGGTGGCTGCGCCGATCAACCCTGCGGATTTGCTCTTGCTGACCGGACGGCATATGGTGCGTCCAGAGCCGCCTTTTACGATTGGCATCGAAGGAGCGGGTTATATCTCAGCGGTGGGGGCGAATGTGCAGACGTTGGTGGAGGGTCAACCGGTGGCCCTTCCATTTGGAGGAACGTGGTCGGAGGAGGTGTTGATGCAGGCTCGGGATGTGGTGCCACTTCCTGAGGGGCTCGACATGGAACAAGCGGCGATGCTCAGCGTGAATCCTGTGACAGCGGCGGGGTTGTTGTACGGTTTGCCTTCGGGAAGCTGGCTGATTCAGAATGCAGCGAACTCTGCGGTGGGCAAGCTGGTGATTCGCTTGGCACGCCAGCGGGGGATTCATACCGTCAACGTGGTGCGGCGGGAGGGCTTGGCGGAAGAGCTCCTGCGCTTGGGTGCGGATGTGGTGCTGGTGGGAGAAGAGGAGCTGGCGCGTCGAGTCGCGGAGGCCACGGGGGGAGCCCCCATTTTGCGTGGACTGGATGCGATTGCGGGAGAAGCGGCTGGGAGACTGCATGCCCTGCTCGCGGAGGGGGGAACGTTGATCTGTTATGGCTTGTTGGCCAGCGATGAGGTGCGTTTTCCCGCCACCAAGGTGATCTTCAGGGATGTACATATTCGGGGATATTCTCGCCTGCGCTGGTTGAAGTCCATCTCGGCGTCGGAGCGTGATGGGTTGTATGCTGAGTTGGCGGCGCTGCTGAGACAAGGGGTCATTTCGTCGGAGATTGAAGCGCGGTATCCATTGGAGCGGGTGGAAGAAGCGGTCTTGCACGCAGCGCGAGAAGGACGACGTGGAAAGGTCGTGCTACACATCTCGACACCCTAAAACCCCACCACACATCACGGGTCAAGGGATGGAATCCCTTGCAGGTGAGTGCAGAGAGGACAGCGTCCTCTTTGCAAAAAAATAGCAGTGCAAAAAAGCAGTGCAATCACCAAAAAACAAAACACGGGTCAAGGGATGGAATCCCTTGCAGGAAAGTCTGAAAGGACGGCGTCCTTTCAGCTTAAAAGCCGCTTCCCAAGCGGCTTTTCTTCTTTATTAAAAGGGCTTTGCCCTTTCAAACGTTGAGCCCTTCGCTGACACGGAGGCTCCGTCACCTGCAAGGCCGAAGCCTTAGCGGAGGAGGCGCGAATTCG
>JBJTQF010000173.1:0-18465 GCA_046075485.1 Myxococcota bacterium
CACCGAAGTCTGCGACAGCAAGGACAACGACTGCGACACCGTCATCGACGACAACGACAGCCCCGTCTCCAATCAGACGACCTGGTATCAGGATAGTGACGGAGACACCTATGGCAATAGCAGCGTCTCTACCGCCAAGTGTACCAAGCCCACCGGTTATGTCGCGCAAAACGGTGACTGCAACGACAACGACTCCACCGTCAATCCCGGAGCTTCCGAAGAATTAGACGGTGAGGACGACAACTGCAATGGTGTCATCGACGAAGGCACCGAGGGGTACGACGACGATGGTGATGGCTACGCTGAAATCCAAGGAGACTGCGACGACGCTGACCCAAACACCAACCCTGATGAGCCCGAATTGGAGGACGGCATCGACAACGATTGCGACGGTGAGATCGACGAAGGATACGACGACGATGAAGATAGCTACTCTGTATTTGAGGGCGATTGCAATGACAACGACGCCACCGTCTTCCCCGGCGCTCCAGAGCTGTGCGACGAGCTGGACAACGACTGCAACAGTACTGTAGACGACTTCATCGACAACGATGAAGACGGCTTCAACAGTTGTGACGACTGCGACGACAACGCCAACACCACCTATCCCAGCGCGCCCGAGCTCTGCGACGGCTCCGATAACAACTGCGATGGTGAGGTGCCCAGCAGCGGTCCCAGCAGCGAAAATGACGATGACCTCGATGGCTTCCGCGTCTGCGACGATGACTGCGATGACTCTGACCAGGCCATGTTCCCCGACAACGAAGAAGTCTGCGACGAAAAAGACAACGACTGCAACGGCACTGCCGACGACGACGCCTCCGACGAAGAGACCTACTTCGCCGACGGAGACGCCGACAGCAACGGCGATCCCCGAAGCACCATCACCGGCTGCGAAGTGCCTCCGGGATATGTGATCAACTCCGAAGACTGCGACGATGCCGACGCCAGCATCTACAAAGATGCCTCCGTACAGTGTGATGGGCTCGACCACGACTGCGATGGCACCGCCGACTACCTCAACGAAGACTTCGATGCGGACAATGACAGCTTCTTGTCGGGCGCGATCTGTTCGGGACTGCCTTCAGACTACCAGCTCGACTGCAACGACGGGAATAACCAGATCTATCCAGGCGCTGAGGAAAAACCCGGTGATGCCATCGACAACAACTGCGATGGAGAGCTGAGCGAAGGATATACCGCCGTGGCTGTTTCCGGTTGCTCCTGCTCCACCGAAGGGCAGGCACCCACAGGTCGCACCGCTGCCGCCGGATATGGGCTGGCACTGGTGGCACTCTTCCAGGTGTGGCGTCGTCGCGCTCGCATCATGGCGCAAAAAGGAGAGAGGGCATGAAGGGCAGAATTGAGCAGAGCCTGGTTGTTCTGCTGCTCGGGGGGCTGAGCCTCACGGCGCTGGGCTGTGGCGAAGCGGTCTCCGGCGGATGTTACGACAATAAACAGGGAGAGCAGGATGGACAGGTGTATAACCTCCGGGTCTATAATTGCTCGAGCATCGACCTCTATATTAATGTGAATGGCCGGAATGTGGGCTTGGTAGACGCCTACGACTTTGACTTGGAGGTCTGTGGTGTGACGGAGCTGGGCTCCTTCCCGCAGTGCTCCACGGGGTACATCTCGGCAGAGAATCCGGCCTTCCAGAGCACCCGCATCGAGTGGACGGTGGATGCCTTGCGAGAGAATCCCAACGGGTGTTGGATCGATGCGTTCTGGACCTTCATCGACGATCCATACTTCCAAGACATCGAGATCAACTTGCCCGATGTCGAGCCCGCCATCACCCAGGATCAGCGCTGTCAGCTCCTCGAGCTGGAAGGGTTTGACGAATAGTCACATCCGGGCACAAAAAAGGGCGCAGCCCGTTGCGCCCTCGTCGTGTGTATGATCCGCCAGACCCACCGCGTGAACCCTTAAGTCCCTCGGCGTCTCTCCGCTTCCAGCAAGATCGCTCGGCTGTCGAGCATAAGCTCTCGGCGATCATCCTTTTTGGTGGTGAGAATCCGGCGTCGAAGCTGGAACTGTCCATCCACCAGATACAAGTCAGAGGTGGCATCCGGCTGGAGCACGTTCTTGAGCGATGAAAACTCGGTGCTGTCGATGGTGAACCAGCGCCAGTTGCGCTTGGAGCGATATTTTTTGGCCAGCTCCTTGAGCTTTTCGGTGGGCACGGGGCCTTCGATGATGGTCACATGGAGCACTTTATCGGCCACCGCTTCATTCCAGTACTGGATCTCCTGCATCTGGAGATTTCGTTCTTCGCAGGGAATGGCGCAGCCCAGCGGCTGAAGGTCGATGAACAGGGTCTTCCCTTGAAATGCGCGGAGCTGGAGCGAGCTGCCATTGGCTTCCGTCAGCGTCACATTGGGGACGGTGGCGAGCACGGGCATGGGCTTGGGCTCGACCCTGACGGCCTGTCGGACATTAAAGCCGATCACCAGGGTTAACACGATGGCCGCCAAGAGCCAGCCGACCACTTGCCGACCGGTATAACGCGGTGCCACCTTGAGGGACTCCGCAGGAGCGTTTGCAGACATGAGATGATTCCTCCTAAGCAGGTGCCACAGGGGTGTGGCTCAGGGCGTGACACCCGCTGGTGTGGGGGGGTAGAGCTGATAGAGCATCAGGTATACCAGCACGCCTGTCAGCGACACGTAGATCCACACCGCCAGCGTGGGACGTGCCACTTTTTTGTGTTTGTCAAACTCGCCCTTGAGTGCTCGATAGAGCAGCAGCAGGATGAAGGGCACCATCAGCGCGGCCAGCACGATGTGCGGCACCAAGATCAAGAAGTAGATCGTTCGGACCAGACCTTCGCCCGTGAACTTCACCGAGCCCACTTCGGCGTGGTAGATCAGATACGAGGTCAAAAACAGGGCCGAGGTGGTGAGCGCCGCCAGCATGACCTTTTTATGGGCTTCGCGCTCGCCGCGTCGGATCAGCACATAACCCAGGATCAGCAGACAGAAGGCGATGCTATTGAGCACGGCATTGAGGGTGGGGAGGAAATTAACCCAGCTTGTCACAGGAAGATCCTTCCTTGCAAAAGAAAATAGAGAAAGACGATCCGTCTTCTCACCAGAGTGAAGTGGCGCTCAGTATAACGTGACTTCGCGTCCATGCTTGAGGAAAGTGTCTCCGCGCACGACCGCTTTTTTATGGCCAGCCTTCGTTCAGATCGTTATGATGATAACCTTATTTCGCCGGTTGTCCTGTTGCCGACGTTTTTATCCCCCCGGCCCGCTGGGCCATCGCCGTGGAGTCTCCTCATGTTTGACGTGAGTGAGCCGATGCAGTCTTCCTGGAGCCACACCTTGCGCACACGCCTGAGTGACTATTGGGCGCTGACCAAACCTCGCTTAAATGCGCTGGTGGTGATGACCACCTTTGTCGGCTTCTATTTGGCATCGAGTCGTCCGATGGACCTGTTGCTCTTGCTGCACACGGTGCTGGGCACCTTCATTGTGGCGGGAGGTGCTTCTGCGCTCAACCAAGTGTGGGAGCGAGAGAACGATGCGCGCATGCGGCGCACGCAGAATCGGCCTCTTCCGACCGGGCGGCTGGCGATGCGTGATGGGGTCTTATTTGGGGTGCTGATGGGGCTGAGTGGCACCCTGTACCTGCTGTTTGCGGTCAACGTGCTGACGGCAGTGTTGGGGTTCCTCTCCTTTGTGATCTACGTGCTGGTGTATACCCCCATGAAGGCCCGCTCCGCCTGGAATACGGTGATGGGGGCCATCAGCGGAGCCCTTCCGCCGGTGATGGGCTGGACCGCTGTTCGTGATACCTTGGGCCTCGAGCCGTTGGTGCTCTTTGCCATCCTCTTCTTTTGGCAACATCCTCACTTTTTTGCCCTCTCGTGGAAGTATCGAGAGGATTATCGTCAGGGAGGTTTCCGCATGCTCTCGTTTAACGACGAGAGTGGAAATCGGAGTGGTTTGGTGATGATCTTTATGGCCGCACCGCTCTTGCCCTTAGCGGCGGCGCTGACCCCGCTGGGGTTGACCGGCACACTTTATATGTATGTCAGCTTTGTGCTGGGCATGATGTATTTGCTGGCCTGTGTGTATTTTGCTTCCTTTCGTACTGAGAAGACGGCGGGCAAAGCCTTTTTTGCCTCCTTGATCTACTTGACCCTGCTGCTGGTGGTGATGCTCGGCGATAAGCAGGGCTGAGGGCTTGAGCTGATGGATGGTCTTCAGTCTCCGCGCGTATTTTCGCCGCGCTTCATTTTGGCCGGGATGGTGTTGCTGGCCTTATTTTTTGGGGGCTTGGCGATGTGGGCGCAGCGTATGGCCGCTCCGCCTCTTCCGGTGTTCAGCAGCTTGCCGCGTTTTACCTTAACGGCTTCGACGGGCCAGCCATTTTCCTCGGATGACTTGAAGGGCCAGCCCTATATTGTGGACTTTATCTTCTCGCGGTGTGCGGGGCCTTGTCCGCTGATGAGTGCGAAGCTCTCGAAGCTGCAAGTGGCCACGGCGGACACTCCTCAGGTGAAGCTGGTCTCGATCTCGGTGGATCCTTTGGCGGACACCCCGGAGGTGTTGGCCGAGTACGCCGCGCAGTACAAGGCCGATCCGGCCCGGTGGTTTTTCCTGACGGGCGCGGTGGAGCCGATCTACACCCTGGTGGAGCAGGGTTTTAAGCTCCCGGTGGAGAAGTCTCTGGATCCGGCCAAAGCGGCACCGGGAGACCTGATCATTCACAGCACGCGGTTTGTATTGGTCGATGGGCAAGGTCAGATCCGAGGTTATTACGACAGTGAAGCACCTTCCTTTGAAGTCACCCTCCTGAAAGACCTGCGCACGCTCCTCAAAGACGTGAACTGAAGCCTGCCGTGACGACTCCTTTTAATGCGCGTGTAATGCGTGCGTGCGCGATGCGCGCGTGATGCGTTCGCGATGCGCGTGCGATGCGTGATGCGTGCGTGATGCGTGAGCGTGTGTGATACCTGCGGGGTGGGCTGGTGCTGTCTCAGCCTCGGTAGCCGTTGGGGAAGTGTGCCTTGATGGGGGAGGCGGGGCCGAGGGTGGGCAGTGGTTGACCGGCGGCGAGTGCTTCTTGGTCCTTCTGGACCCACTTCGCCATGAGCTGGTTGCTGAGTGCGAAGTCTCCTTCCAGGCCAGCGGCGAGTTTTTCTTCCATCTTGCCGCCGAGCAGCGGAATATGGATGCGGAGGTCTCCTTCGTATCGGCGCTCGACCCAGCCGGGGCGGGTGGGTTTGACGGTCCAGACGCCCTCCCCACTGATCTTGTTGGGCAGGAGATCGGGGACAAACCGGGTCTCCATGATCAGCTTCTTTTTATCGAACGTATCGTAGCTGGTGAAGGCGATCTTGACGTCCGGGAGTGCTTTTCGCACCCAATCGGGCATGACGCGGCGAGCCACCACATGGTACACCATGCGGATCTGGGCATCGGTCTCAACAAACTCATGCTCATCGAGGCTCTCGACATTCATGACTTTGCGCAGCTCGAGGTTGAAGGTCGGGTCGAAGTAAAAACCCCAAGCGCGCTCTGGGGTGGTCTGTAGCTCGGCTTTGACAAGAAACTTCATCGAGGCTCCATGTGATGGCAGGGTTGAGCGGCGACCGTGACGGCGACTCGCGGGTGGGCCGATTGGCTCCTGACCCGTCGGAATCCAGCAGCATCCTGCTGTGTACTGTAGAAGGGGATGCTTTTTAAGTCAAGCGGTGCTGCATGCCCCTTCACACGCGCAGACAATGGCGTGCAGACTTTTGGCCAGCCCCCTCAAGGATGCTATACGAGAGCCCCTTCCGTATACTATACTACCCTCAGACTAAGAGACGCCGTGAGAGACGCCGTAAGAGACGCAGTCGCAGCAGCCCCAGCGGGAATTGACCCTGAGTCGAATGTTGAGAGGATCAGCCATGTGGAGTCGGGAGCGAAGGAGCAGTTCAGCAGTCGGTGGTGATCGCCATGAGCCCATCCGTCACGTCAACAGACGCCTTCCAGCCGTGAGTCTTGCCCTTCTCTTGAGCCTGCCTGCCAGCGAGCACGGCGATGCCTACGCATCCTCAGAGCACGATGCTGCCGGACACGGTGCTGCCGGTCATGAGGCCGGAGCCCATGCTGCTCCTGCATCGGGTGGCTCGAGTCACGGGTCTAAAAAAGCCCCTGCCAAGTCGAAGGGACACAAAGCCCCTGACCCCAAAAAAGCGGAGGGTGATCCCAATGCCCCCATGCCCTTGCCGCCTCCCGAGCCGGTCAGTGCCGAGCAGATCCTGGAAGTGAACCTGCTGGAGCCCACCACCGGGCCCCTTCAGCAGGGGAGTATTGCCTCTTTCCGCTACGAGCTCAAAAACAGCTCTCAAGACGTGGTGGTGCTCAAAGAGCTGCGCACCGAGCTGGCCGAGGATCCGCCGCTGTCTTTTACCCTCTCGGGATACGGCACCCTCACCTACGACGAAAAAGAGGATCTTTATCGTTACGACTCGACCGTGCAGCAGTCCACCCCGCGCGTCTTTGAGCACGGCATCATGTTGCCCGGAGACGTCCGGCGGGTTGAGCTCTCCGTGCGGCTGGTGGAGGAGCGTCATGTGTTGATCATGCGCTACAACATGATGCCGATGGAGCAGCTTCGGCGGATTGCTTTTTTGCCGGTGGAGGGCCGAGAGCGCACGACCCGCTACATGCATCTGCAAAACTTACCGGAAGATTATCTCAAAGGGGTGCCTTCTCCGGTGGGACCGATTCACGAGCGCCCGGCGATCTTGTGGGAGGCCCTCTCGCCTCAGCCCTTGCTCTTGCTGGAGCAGAAAGCGACGCGGCGAGTGCCCTTAAAGCCGGTGTCGGTTGCCCTCTCCAAAGCGCGTGAGCAGGCGGGTTTCTCGAGTGGGCATGCGACCTGGTGGTCTTGGGCGGAGGGATGGGTGCTCAACGGGCCGGATCAGGCGGTGTTGGTGACGGCCCAGGGCAAACGTCCGCTGCCGCTGGTCGATCCGCAGCTCTTCCGAGACTTTGACAGTGGCAAAAGTCGGATTCGGGTGAAGCTCACGGCGGGCGCACAGGTCTTTCGAGGTCGGTTTGCTTCGCGTGAAGGAGATGGCATCTATACCTTCGGCGAGTTCATCGACGTGCCGCGAGACCGGCTCTGGGAGTTTTTTGACCTGGCTCGGATCGAACATCTGGCGATTGGACGCGAGACCTACCTCTTTGATGCGTACTTCTACACCTTAACGCCCACGCCCTGAGTCTGGTTCTGCGGAGGCGCGTGTGGGTGAGGGGGGCGTATTTTTGAGCGTCTCATCCTGAAGGGTGCGTTTGGGAGGTGGCGTCATCAGCAGCACGGGGCCTCCCGTTTCTTGCTGGAGTTCATTACGAAACGCCGCCCACGCCTGGAGCTGGAGTCGAGCTGGCCCTTGAAGTGCAGCCCTCAGCCGTTCCTCGAGCTGAGCGAGCTGTGGCCCTGCGAGCGGCTGGATTGGACGGATCACGATCATGCCTTCTTCGCCGGGGGGATCGAGCACCTTAAAGATGTCCGGGGGGGTTTGATCCGCGTCGATCTGATAAGCGGCCCAGCGAGAAGCGGCGTGGCTCTCGAGCAGGGTTCTGATCCCCATCTTGTCATACACAAAAAAATAGCGGGTGCGTTGTTCGACGGGCAGGGTGACGGTGCGGGGGCCCTGGGTATCTTCGGTTTCGGCGCTGGTGTCCAGCTTCTTTTTGGGCGCAGTGGCGGTGCGGTCGGTCAGCGTGCTCCAGTCGAGCTGCGTGAGCTGATACGCCCCGGTGAGGGCCACCAAGCCTACGACCCCTCGCAGGGCAAAGGTGGCGGCATTTCTCCAGCGCGGTTGCAGAATCCAGGCCACCACCCCACGGGTTCTCCAGTAGCCGGTGCGCAGCAGCCAGTTCTGGGGGCTTAAGAAGCTCGAGCGTCCCACCCGGAGCGATTGGCGTAGGTCTCGGAAGACCAACATCTCTTCGCGGCAGGTATAGCAGGTCATGATGTGCTCTTGGACTTGTTTGGTCCGCTCCGCTTTGAGCTCGAAGCTGGCATGCTGATACAGCTCGGCGGTTGAAGGGCACCCCTTTCTCCACAGGGGCGCGGATGCAAAGAGGCTCACCGTCAGCTCGATGCGGCGTAACTTCTCTTGGCATTCGGGGCAGCGTTTGAGGTGGAAGACCACGGCGGGCAGCTCTTCTTCGCTCAGCGTTCGGTGATAGAACGTGAGGAGTCGGGCCAGGGGAGGGTGATGGCTCTTCGCTTCGGCCTCAGACATGATCCGCTGTGCTCCGCGTGCGCGTGGGAAGGGCGTGGGCTTCTGCTCAACACGGCTGGGAAGCGCCCTCATCGGGCATACTGTAACATGGATCGGCGGAGGCAGGCGCGATCATCCTGTCACCCTCGAAGGATTTGACGCACGAGAGCTGTTATGAACCTACGCGACTTCATCCGACTGAACTTGACCGAGACTCAGCGTCTGATGTGGACGGTGCGCTGTCCCTCTCTGGCGGCGGAGCTGGAGCTGAGGCGGTTCACCGACAGCGACTTTGTGGTGCGGGTGATCCGCAGCGATGAAGACGCCTTGTGGACCTTGTGGTTTTGCCTGCACTCCTCCTTTTTTGTGCGCATCATCCGCATGCGCTCGAAACATGCCTGTGGCAGTCCTTGTACCCTCTTTCCGTTTGAGGAGATGCCCTGTAAGTGGTCCTCGCGGGTGCTCGACGACTATTACAAACACATGACCACCCCGGGCGCGGGCCTGCTCGAGTCGTTTTTGGGCAACGACGAGCTGGGCTTGAGCTTCATGGAATACCTCGGCATCCAGCTCCACAAGAAATTCCATGTGGACATGCTCGGGCGTCACGGCTTTAAGTCCCTGGACGAAGAAGCCTTGCCGGTGGAGCTGCGAAAGCTCTTCAAGCGAGATGAGCGTTTTCGCACCATCTTTGTGAACCGCTGGCTGTGGGGTTTGACCGAAATTCCAGTTCTGGAGGAGGCTATTCTCCCCGCACTGCCTCTCGAGACCTTATTACGTTGGGTGGATGAAGTGGACAACGCCGTGCTCATGGGCCCCGAGCTGGCCACCCTCATGGCGCAGGTTCAGGCCGCCGCTCGTTTGCGTCTCAAGAGTGGCATCCCTCCACGCGGAGGTGAGCCGAGCTGAGTCAGGCAGCCGTTGAGTGTCGATTGTGCTCCTGTGGAGGAGCGTCCGTCGGCGTCGGACCTACATCCCGCAGAATTTTGTCATCTCAGAGTCCACCAGACTTGACGGCCACCCCTCCGATGGTGTCAGATCACCGCAGCGTTTGCTGATGTGGCGTGCTCACCCCCGATGAATAAACCCCAGAGCTCGGAGCTGATGATGTCAAACCCGACCGGAAGTGCTGTCTTACCGTTCCATTTAGAGCCTCTCACCATTGGAGGCATCATGGATCGTTCCTTTAAGATCTATGCGCAGCATCTGCCCGTGCTGCTGAGCATCACCTTTGTGACCCATATTCCGTCCTTGCTCATCAACTTGGCCAATGTGCTGGTGCTGGCCAATCCAGAAGAGGCCGTGGAGAGTGGCATGGGAGCTGCCGCGCTGCTCGGTCTGGCCCTGGGCGTGCTCTCGCTGGTGGTGGTGACGCTGGTGGTGCAGCCGCTCGCGACGGGTGCGGTGACGCAGGCCATCAGCCAGCTCTATCTGGGCAAGAGCCCCGATGCAATGGAATGTTTTAACCAAGCATTTTCCCGCATCGGTCGGCTGCTCTTCAGCCAGTTTATGGTGGGCCTCTGGGTGACGTTGGGCTTAATGCTGCTGGTTGTGCCCGGTATCGTTTGGGCGGTGACCTATATGTTTGTGGTGCCCATCGTCATGCTGGAGGCTCCGAGTCGGTTCCGCTCCTCCTCCGATGTGTTGGCCCGAAGCAAAGAGCTCACGGTGGGAGATCGCAGGCGACTGTTCAACCTCCTGGCGCTGATGGGGTTGATCACCCTGGCAACGGTGGGCGTGGCTGGGGCGCTCTCCGCCATGTTCCAGAGTGAGTCTACCATGATGGGCCTCATCGGTGCCCTGGTTCAGGAGGTGGTGACCCTGCTGGTGGCCCCCATCGGCCTGATCGCCAATGTGCTGGCCTACTACGACATGCGCATCCGCCGCGAAGGGTTCGACATCGAGATGCTTCAGCAGGCCATGAATGCCTCCGCTGGCAATTCGTTGGTGCGCTGAGGTCCGATGCAGAACGCACTCACCCCACTGCCTGCGGATGCCCTGTCTGCTGTACCGGCCTCATCGGAGGCATTGGGGGGGGCTTCCGTGCCTCCTGCGCTGCTTCCCGAGGCGGTGCTTCCCGAGGCGGTGCTCTCCGATCCGGCGCGGATCCGTGCAGCGGTGAATGAGACCCTCGCCCGTCCTGAATTTCCTCCAGAGCTGGAAGCCCCTGTGCGCTCCTTCTTCGAGCGGCTCGGCGAGTGGCTTCAGACCATGTTTGCGGGCATCTCCTTGTGGTCGGCGGCCAATCCGGTCCCGGCCTGGATTGTGTTTTGTATCCTGCTTTTGCTGCTGATCGCCATCATCGTCCACTTGATCTACACCCTCAGCGGAGGGTTTAACCTCGGCGTGAAGGCCGCCCGTCGTACTTCGCCCGCTTCGTGGGAGATTCTCGAGGGTGAAGGGCGCTCCTGGGCCGAAGGGCTCATGCGTGCGCGTGAGGCCCTCGAGCGAGGAGAGCATCGCCGCGCGTTGTGGATTGCCCATCGGGTGTTGTTGGGCCTGCTCGACGAACGAGGGCTGATTCATTTTGCGGGGCATAAGACCAACCAGGTCTATCTGCAAGAGTGTGAGCGGACGGCGGCACCGTATCCGCTCTTGCAGGCGCTCACCGAGCTGTATGAGCAGGCGGTGTATGCCGCATATCCGGTCTCGCCAGAAAACATCGGCCAGCAGCTCCAAGCGGTTCAGCAGCTCAGCCAGGAGGCCCCTCGTGGAGCGTAGTCAGCGCAACAACCTGATCCTGCTGGTGGTGAGCTTCTTGATATTTGTGGTCATCACGGTGCTGGCGGCCCTGTTGACCGGACGACAGCCTACGCGGGATCTCGAGGAGCGTGCTTCGACGTTTTTCACCGATCCATCGGGCACTCGAGCCACCTTTTTGGTGCTCCAGCGGCTGCTGCCGGAGGTCGAAGTATGGCGGCGTCCGCTGCTGTATCTCACCCCACCGGATGAGGGGGGGCCATCTACTCTGGTGGTCTCGGCGCCCAGTCGTCCGTTGCTCACCGACGAGCGCGAAGCGTTGCTCCAGTGGGTAGATGCGGGAGGTCAGCTTCTCTTGGCCCTCGAGCGAGACTGGCCCGTCGAACGTCTTGAGGAGAAGGAGGACGAGGATGTGGATGCGCCCTCCACCCCTTCGGACGTGGCCAGCTCAGCGGACGGGGCGAGCTTCACGCCATTTGTGGAAAGTGCTTCAGCTCCGGTGCCTGCTGTTTCTCCGGAGCCTGTTGTTTCTCCGATGCCTGCTGCTTCTCCGGAGCCTGCGAAAGATGTTGAGCCAGCCTCCTCTCCAGCTTCTGTTGCATCTCCTGCGCCTGTTGCGTCCGAAGGTGTACCACTTCCCGCAGCGCCTGTTCCCTTTCTCCAGTCATTGGGTGTGACCCTCGAGCCTGCCCTGGCAGAAGAGCGGAAGGTGCGTCCGTGGCGGAGTGGACTGCATGCCGAGCCCTTGACCTTATATCTCCGCGCGCCGAGCACCTTGACGGGGCGTGGTGAGCCTCTGCTCTCTCGTGAGCAAGCGGTGGCGGGTCTGGCGCTGAGGCACGGAAAGGGGCGGGTGGTGGTGCTGGGAGATGCGGCATTTTTCTCCAATCGTTCGTTGCGGAAGGGGGACAACCTGGTCTTCCTGGTGCATCTGCTGGAGCGTGAGGGCGGACAACGGGTGGCCTTCGACGAGTTCCATCATGGTTTTGGCGAGCCGCGTCCACTTTCGTCTCTGGTGGTATCGTTTATGCAGACGCCCTATGGATGGGGCGTGGCTCAGCTTGTGCTGGCGCTGCTGTTTTACGTGCTGGGGGTGAAGCGGCGGCAAGGTCGTGTGGTGCCGGAGCCGGTGCCGAGCTGGGGGTCTCCGCTCCTGCTGGTGCGGGCGCGTGCGGGCCTGCTTCAACATGCGCGGGCGCGAGGGCTCGCGGTGGAGCTGATGGTGCAACATCTGAGTATGCTGTTGGGACGGACGCTGGGCCGCTCTCTGGAGCTGGAGGCCCTGCGCAACCATCTGCTGGCGCGTCGAGCTGGGCCGACCCTCGAGGCGGATCTGGATGCTTTATTGGTCCTTCAGCGTCGAGCGCGGGGGGCTTCTCCCTCAAATAAGCAGGAGGGGTCGTTGACTTTGCGGCCTCTCCAAGATGCCGAGCTGGTCCGAGCGGGTCAGCTTGCGGGTCGGATTCTTCAGGAGGTCAACGGTGAGCGAAACGTCTGAGCAAGCCACGCTCCAGGCTTCGGAGGTGGGAGCAGAGGTGCGAGAGCTGGCACGAGGGCTTCAAAATGAGCTCGAGCAGCTCATCCAGGGGCAGGGGGAGGTCATTCAGCAGCTCTTGATCTCGCTGGTGGCGGGAGGACATATCTTGCTGGAGGGCGTGCCGGGGGTGGCGAAGACCTTACTGGTGCGTTCGTTGGCGGCCAGCTTGCGCTGCCAGTTCTCACGCATTCAGTTTACCCCGGATCTGATGCCTTCCGATGTCACGGGGGTGAACGTCTTTGATGCGCGGGCCAGTCGTTTTGAGTTCCGTCCGGGGCCGCTCTTTGGTGAGCTGGTGCTGGCCGATGAGATCAACCGGGCACCTGCCAAGACCCAGGCGGCGCTCCTCGAGGCCATGCAGGAGCGACAGGTGAGCATCGACGGGGTGACGCACACCTTGCCGCCGGTGTTTACCGTGATCGCCACTCAGAACCCGGTGGAGTACGAGGGCACCTATCCTCTGCCCGAGGCTCAGCTCGACCGATTTTTGATGAAGGTGCTGGTGGGGTATCCTTCGGAGAGTGCCGAGCGTCTGATGCTCCAGACCATGCATCGCCTGGGGGAGAAGGCCACACAGCCGACCCAGGTATTACGTGCGCTGGCGGATCCGGCGGTGATCTTGCGGGCGCGGGCCTACGCGCTCAACCTACACATCGACGAGCCGGTGCTGGAATATATCCTCAAGCTGGTGCGGCAGTCGCGGAGTCATCGGCAGCTCTCGTTGGGCTGTAGTCCTCGTGCGGCGGTGATGTTGATGAGCGCGGCGAAGGCGCTGGCGGTCCTGCGAGGCCGGACATTTGTCACCCCGGACGAGGTGCAGTCGGTCTTTTTGCCCACCCTCCGCCATCGGGTTCAGCTTACGCCAGAAGCGGAGATCGAGGGACTGAGTGCGGATGCGGTGCTCAAGTCTCTGCTGACGCAGGTGGCCATTCCACGCTGAGGGAGCTGGCATGTTACCATCGATGCGACTGATCTGGCTGCTGGTGGGAGGGTCGCCGCTGTGGTTGCTGGCGGTGGTGGTGCCGGGGGCGGAGCTGGCTGGTATGCTCTATCTGTTCGTTTTGTTTGTGCTCGCCGCCCGAGAGCTCTGGCAAGCGCCTCGGGCCACCGACCTCCGGGTCCAGCGTCTCCTCCCCTCGCGGTTTTCTTACGACGATCTGCACGAGATCCAGCTCGAGCTCAGCAGTGGGGTGGCGCGTCGGCTCTGGGTGCGTCTGCGTGAGGAGCTTCCCGAGGCGTTGGAGACGGATCAGGTGCTCTTTGACGTGGAGCTGCCGCCGGAAGGCAAGTGTATCCTTCGGTATCAGGCGCGGGCGTTGCGCCGAGGCCAATATCCCTACGGTGCGGTGGTGGTGCGGGTGATGCACGGGCTGAGGCTGGTGCAGCGGGAGCTTCGTCTCGAGGCGCCGGATGTGGTGCGGATTTATCCTCGGTTTCGGGGGGTAGACAGTTTTCTGTTGTTGGCCAAGCTCTCCCAGCGAGAGGAAGCGGTGCGTCAGCCTCGGCGACTGCGGGGGGCGGGCTCTGATTTTGAGAGCTTACGTCCTTATGCGCCGGGGGAGGACTTACGCCAAGTAGACTGGAAGGCGTCTGCCCGTCGAGGCAGCTTGATCAGCCGAAATCGGCAGGTGGAGCGGGGACAGCAGCTCGCGATCCTGCTGGATGCGGGTCGGCTGATGGGCTCTCAGATTGGGTCGCACACGCGCCTCGAGCATGCGATGAACGCGTCGGTGAGGCTGGCATATGTGGTGCAGCGTCGAGGGGATGCGCTGGCGCTGGCCTGTTTCTCCAACAAGATCGAGGCGTTTATGCCTTCGGTGAAGGGGGCGGCGGTATTGCCTCAGACGCTGGAGACGCTCTGCACAGTGCAGGTGCAGCCGGTGGAGTCGGACTATTGGCAGGTGGTGGCGCAGAGTATGACCCGGCTGACCCGTCGGAGTTTGGTGATCATGCTGACGGATGTGCTGGACATGGCGGGCAGTGCGGGGCTCATGAGCAACTTGGCGCGGGCTTCGGCGCGGCATCTGGTGTTGTGTGTGGTGTTGAGTGAGCCACGGCTGCGGGTTCTGGCGGAGCAGGTGCCTCAGACTCCGACGGAGGCATATGAAAAGGCGGCGGCGTGTGATCTCTTGAGGCGGCGACGCTTGGCGCTCGAGCACATGCGTGCGCGTGGCATTCAGGTGTTGGAGACGGACCCGGAGCAGCTCAGCATGCGCTTGGTGCAGCGGTATCTGGAGATTCGGCAAGCGGACCTTCAATAAATCCGGCAACACTTGATACGACCGTGACGATGTGGTGTGGGTGATTTCAGCCGATGACGCGCGCGAGGAGGGGCCTATGTTTGGTCGTCTGACCATTGTCACGCCGGAGCAGGTGGAGCTCGAGCTGGAGCTGGCGGGCTTGGGCTCCCGTTTTGCGGCGTGGTTGATCGATACGCTGCTGATTGGGCTGCTCTTTTTTGCCATCTTTATGATCTTCATCGCGCTGGGCTTGGGGATGGCGCTGGGTTTGGATTTTTCGAAAGATCTGTCGGAGGTGCTGAGCTCGACGGGCATGGCCATCTTGGTGCTGATGTATTTTGGGGTGACGTGGGGATACGGGGTCTTGTGGGAGGGGCTGGATCAGGGGCGCACGCCGGGCAAACGGTATATGGGGTTGAGGGTGGTGCGTCGAGACGGCTTTCCGATCCAGCTCCGGGAAGCGGCGCTGAGAAACCTGGCGCGTGCGGCGGACATGCTGCCTCCTCCTTTTTATGCGGTGGGGGCGGTGATGGTGGTCTTTCACCCTCAGCATCAGCGGCTGGGGGATCTGGTGGCGGACACGGTGGTGGTGGCGGAGCTGACGGATGTGAGCTTCGGCTCAAAGCTCGGCGCGGTTTTTGCTTCGCGGGTGGAGCAGGGGCAATCTCGGCAGGCGCTGGTGGGGGTGGGTGGAACGGTGAGTGTGCGTCAGCTCGAGCTGATCGAGCAGTATCTGGAGCGGGCGGAGACCCTCTCCCCGGAGCGACGAGCACTGCTGGCCAAGCAGCTTGCCCTCCCGGTGATGGAGGCGCTGGGCATCGAGCCGGAGCGTCCAGGGGCGACCGAGGCGGCGTATGAGAAGATCTTACGAGAGGTGCTCACGCGCGCTCAGAGTGCTTCCCCTACGGCGTGAGGGGGCTGGTGCTGCCGCGTGGTCGTTGGCAGACCCGGATGCCTATGATATTGTCTCTGGAGGTCCAAGCTCAGCGGCAGTGGGCCTTTATTTCTGGATGCTCAGCCCTTGAGCAGTGCGGCAGCAGCAGCGGAGAGCTCTACGATGACCTCAAACTTCCCTTCAACGGTCTCTGATACAGCGGTGAAAGACACAGCGGTGACAAGCGCATCGATGACAAGCGCATCGATGCATGAGGTGGCCGAGCGTGAGGCATCGATGACAAGCGCATCGATGGCAAGCGCATCGGCGGGTGAGGGCTCATGGGTGAAGGGGGAGGGGGCTCGGTGGGGGGCTCCGCTGAGGCGGTTGGGCTGGGGGGGCTCGCTGGTGGCCTTCTTGCTGGGGGTGGGAGGGCTCTTGGCAATGGGCTCGGCGGAGGGGGAGTCGCTCCCGGTGGTGTCGGCATCGAGTGCGGGGCGTGAGCTGCCGTCTCCGCCACGTTTGTATCAGGTGCTCTACGATGCCCCGACGGACTCACGCACGGGCGAGCTGGGGCAGAAGCTGCGTATTGCCTTATGGATCAAGTACATGGCGCTCTCGACGTCTCAGCAGGAGCTGCTCTTGACGCTGGCGCAGCGGTTTAAGAGTCGGGAGAAGGTCTGGCTCGAGGAGCAGGCGCAGGAGCTGGCGCGTTATGAAGCGGCGCTGGATCCGCTCTATCAGGAGGCGTTTGCGCAGGTGGCCAGTGGTACGGCGACGGAGGCCACGCTGGAGGTCTTGGCGCAGCAGCTTGAGGGGGTGCATATCACGCTGCGTCAGGAGGAGAAACTCCAGACGGCGCGGGTGAAGGCGGTTCGAGCGGTGCTCTCGGACGCGCGGGAGTTTTTGAACAGCCTCGATCCGGTTCAGGAAGAAAAATTGGTGTCGAGTCTCTTCTTTTTGCGTCGAGAGGTGGATCCTTTTGCCACACCGGGCACGTATCGAGAGCTGGTGGGGCCCACCTGGAATGCGGGTGATTTTTCGGCCTTGCTGAGTCAAAAAAATCGAACCGACAGCCATCTGAACATTGGGGGGCTGTGGGATATCGACACGGAGACCTCAGAGCGGTTTAATTATGTGAATATTCAGCGTCCTATGCTGATGTTTTATGTCCTCAAAGAGCCGACCTTGATGCCGACCCTGGAGGCGTTGCTGGGTGTGACCCCTTCGCGAGTGCCTTGAGGGGGCCTGCCAGGAGCCTGCATGAGTCTTAGTCCTGCCTCATCGAGCCCGCGTTGTCCGGGCTGTCAGCGTCCCATTGTGGGAAAACGACCGCGCTGTTTATACTGTGGAGCGTCTTGGGAAGGGCTCATGCCAGAGCCTTCGGGGGGTGCTTCGGAGCCTTCGTCTGGGTCCACGCGGGTGGCGGAGGCGGGACCGGAGCTGGATGTGCTGGTGCGTCAGGCGCTCAAGACGGGGAACTTGGAGGCGCTCAAGCAGAGCTTGGGAACACCGAGAGAGGCGAGTGGTGCTTCAATTCCGGTCAAGCGCGAGGAGTATTCGACCCCAACTCCAGCAAGACGAGACGGTTTAGAACGAGAGGTGATGTCAGCACCGGCTCCACTGAAACGGGGGAATCCTCCGGTGGGGCTGTCTCGTCCGAGCCCGCTGGAGTCGGTGCCGGTGAATGTGACGCGCCGATCTCGGGAGCCGGAGCTTGTGGGCCGAGCACCTGGGGGGGTTGAGCCGGTGAGTCTTCCGTTGGTGGGGCCGTTGCCGGTGGCTGGGCCGTTGCCGATGGCGGACCCAACGCTTGTGGAGGTGGAGCGGGGGTGGGAGCCGCCACCGGTGATGCTTCCTCCGTTTCGGCATCCGTTTATGTTGGTGGTCGAAGGCCCTGCCAATGCGGAGCTGGCGTCCCCTTTGGCGCGGGCGTTGGGGGTGGATGTGGCCACGGCGCGGCTGCATTGTGTGGGGCAGGTGCCGAAGGCGGTGCTTCGAGGGCCTGAGCGGGCGGGTTTGGAGGAGAAGGCGCGTTTGGTGCAGCGGGCGACGGGGCTCCGGGCTGTGGTGGTGGAGCGGGAGCGGGTGTTGAGCTTGTCGTCGCCGTGGGGGGTCTTGGCGGGGTTGGAGGAGGGGACTTTTCGGGTGCTGCCGCTTTCGCATTGGGTGGAGGAGCCGCCACCGGAGGCATTGGCGCATGTTCAGGTGAAGGCGCTTCCGGACGTGAGGCTTTTGCTGGTGGGGGAGGTGGCGGTTGGGCGGTTTAGGCCGGGGATGGAGCAGGCTCGTTTGACTCGGAGGCGAGAGGATCCTTTGGTGGCGTTGCATGAGCGTCGGCTGATGGTGGTGGAGCTGCACGGGGAGGCGATGGGGTTTCGTCTGGTGGAGGGGATGAGTGATCTGAGGGCGTTGCCGGGTTTTGAGGCGGGGGCGTCGTTGAGGGATTTGAAGCGGCTGGTGGAGGCGTTGAAGGTGCGCTGGCCGAATGCGCGTCACGAGGGGCGATGTGTGGCGGTGCCGGGGGAGAAGCCGATGGCGGTGGTGGGGGGGGAAGCACAGGTGCTGGAGCGGAGTGGGTGGCCACAGTGGGAAGAACACGCGCGGTTGTGTCGGTTGCTGTGGTTGCAGTCAATTTAGCTGCAATCGCTCAAAAACAAAACACGGGTCAAGGGATGGAATCCCTTGCAGGAGAGTCTGAGAGGACAGCGCCCTCTCAGCTAAAAACATGTTCAAAAAAAACAAAACACGGGTCAAGGGATGGAATCCCTTGCAGGAGAGTCTGAGAGGACAGCGTCCTCTCAGCTAAAAACAGGTTCAAAAAAACAAAACACGGGTCAAGGGATGGAATCCCTTGCAGGAGAGTCTGAGAGGACAG
>JBJTQF010000174.1:0-13883 GCA_046075485.1 Myxococcota bacterium
CACCCAAGCATCCTGGATGGGGGCATCGTATTCATCGATGAGCACCAGCACCTTCTGCCCAGTGGCGCGGTGGAGCCACTCCGTGAGGTTCTGAAGGAGATTGCTGAGCTGGGTTTTGGAGCACCGACCACACAAGAGGGCGTCTATGAGCGCCTGTTCAGGGTGCGGAAGGGTACTGAGAAGCGGGAGGAGCGGACGGGCGACTCGGGCGAGACGCTCTCCAAGCTGTTCCCACCACTCCTCCGTGTTTGTAAACCGCATCCCCTTAAAGTTGAGGTTGAGGGTGGGATACCGCTGAAAATGCGGCTCCACCTTTTGCCAGACGGAGTCCACATACAGCCCACGAAAGAGCTCCCGGGCGGGAGGATCGGGCAGTTTCCCGGTCGGCTCGGGCACCGGGATGGAGAAAAACTCCCGGATCATGCTCAACGCCACGGTCTTTCCAAACCGGCGCGGGCGAGGGAAAAGTAGAACAGGGGCCGTGTCCGCACAGAGCTGCTCGAGCATGCGGGTTTTATCGACCAGCTCTACTTGTTCGACCCGGATGTCTCGAAAGGACTCATTGCCGATGCTGATCTGACGAACCATGAACGTCTCCCTTAACACTAAGCGGTGTCGGCTTTGAGAGAGAGTATAACACGGGATGGTCTCAACGTCGTGCGTGCGGGTGGGGGTGTGGGTGGGCCTTGTGGGAGCGGCTTTGTTTGGAAGAGGGCGGACTGCTTAGCTGGCGCAGGAGACGCAGCGGGTGGAGTAGGGGAGGGCTTCGAGGCGTCGTGTGGGGATGTGGTTGCCGCATCGGACGCAGATGCCGTAGGTGCCTTGAGCAATGCGCTCGAGCGCCGCTTGGACGTGTTCGATTTCCTCCCGGGTTTGTTCGTCGAGTGCTTCGAGCACCTCAGCGTTTTCCAGGGCGATGGCTTGTTCCTCCCAATCGGAGGGTAGGGCACCGTCTTCCTGCCGCAGATCGGATGTGATGCGTGTGCCTCGCGCGCTGAGCTCTTGGAGGCGATTTTGCAGTCTGCTGGTGATGGTTTCCATGTGTATTCCTTTGTGCTGAGCGTTGCAGGGATGAGGCCCTGACGGGGTGTATCGCCTGCTTGCGGTTGCAGGATGCAGCTCGAGAACACCTTAGCGTATGGGTGGGAAGGGTTCTTGACCTCGATCAAGGCGCCACTTGATCTGTGCGGAGGGCGCTGTAGAGTCGTGGTGTTGCTCGGTGAGATGCTTGACGCTCGACGGCACCGTGTGATACTGCCGTGTCTCCTCTGACCGCTGCTGCCCTCTGACCGCTTCGCTGCAACGGAGTCCTGCTGACGAGTCCCCCCAGATATGGTATAGACCCTTTTATCCCGTCAGAGCGTCCTGCTCGGTCGCTCCCGCGCTTCGGTTTTGTCGTTGGCATCGCACACAGATAGGCAGCCCATGCATCCTCTTGATCATATTCGATTTGAGCCGGAACGTGTTCTCATCGATGAGCTCTTTGAACGTTTTAGCCTCGAAGCCATCGTCGTCAACTACGAACAATCCGGCGAAGGAGAGCCCACCCGAGAGCTGATCTACTCCACCCAGCTCCGCTTGACTCCCCTGCTCGCCCCACGATTGTATCGCCTCTTTGAAGAAGTCAAAGAAAAGCTGCGCTTCGACGAGCCCGTCGAGCTCTTTGTGCAGTCCAACTCCGACATCAATGGATTTTCCCTGCACACCCTCACCCCCGACAAACCCCACATCGTCAGCCTCACCTCCGGCATGATCGAGCGCATGAACGACGATGAGCTCCGGTTTGTCCTCGGACACGAGCTCGGCCACCTGCACTTTCGTCACCATCGCCCTCGGCTGGTGTATGCAGCCCTCTCCGGAGAAGATGAACAAGACGAGGAGCTGGCCGCCCGAGTGCCCCCCCTCCTCCAACGGCGCATGGAGAGCTGGGAACGACTCGCCGAGCTGAGCGCCGACCGTGCCGGATTTGTGGCCATCGAAGGCCGACTCGAGCCGGTTGTCTCCGCTTTTTTTAAGCTCACCAGTGGACTCGGCCCAGAACACCTGCGCTTTGATATCGAAGCCTTCCTTCATCAGCTTGGCGATCTCATGCGCCTCAAGCGGCGAGAAGTGCTGGCGCAGTTCAGCCACCCCGCCACACCCGTGCGCGTGCGTGCCCTCCAGCTCTACGGAGAAGCTGGCGGTGGCCTCCTCCCCACCCTCGAAGAGCTGCACCAAAAACGAGGTCGTCGCACCTACACCGTCGAAGTGGTCATCGGGGGCCTCAAAGACGAAACACGCGCCACCGTCGATGCCCAAGTCGGTGAGCTCGCCCAGCTCATGGATTTTGAAGTCACCGAACCCCTGGAGCTCAACGCACGAGACTTCCTCGTCTCCGCAGGCATGCTCGCCGTCCACGCCAACGACGAAGAGATGACCCGCCAAGAACATGAGCTGCTGGTCCAGTTCCTCCTGCCCCTCACCGCCGATCCTGAAGCCCTCTTCGTCAAAGTCGGCACCGAAGACAAAGCCAACGAGCTGCTCAACGCCTCCGCCTCCTGGCTGCGCTCCAATGCAGGTGAAGAACGTTTTGTCCTCTATCGCCAGGTCGCGCACCTCGTGGCCGTCGATGGTGTGCTCGACCCTCACGAAAAAGCATTCATGCTTGAGCTGGCCAAGATGTTGGACATCCCCAGCAAAGCCGCCATGCGACTGGTCTACGAAGTGCTCGCCGATTATCTCCAGTCACGACCCTGGGACCGAAAGCTGCATTTCCGCACCCGGCCTGCCCTCAAAAAGAAGCGCGCTCGCCTCGACGCGGACCCAGAACCCAACGAAAATATTCCCCCAACCCGCGCCCGTCGAGCCCCCCGCAACCGCACAACCCCCCCGGGAGGACAAAGCCCCACCCCTCTCGAGGCAGAAAAAAAGGAGTCTGAAGCATGAACGTCATGATCACAGGAGCCACCGGTTTTATCGGCTCATGGGTGGTCCGCGAGCTGGTCTCGCGAGGCCACACCGTCCGCGCACTGGTGCGCAAAACCGCCAGCCTCGCCAACCTCGAAGGTCTCACCCTCGAGCGGGTTGAAGGTGACGTCACCGACCGCGCATCCGTCGCACGCGCCCTCGAAGGCTGCGACGCCGTGATCCATACCGCTGGTGTGGCTCACTTCCGACCCGGCGAGACCGAGCGCATGTTCGCCGTCAACGAAGGCTCCGTAGACATCGTGCTCGGCCAAGCATTTGAGCGAGGCATCAAACGAGCCGTGCTCACCGCCTCCACCGCTGTCATGGGAGGGACTCTCGAGCGACGGGTTGCCGACGAATCCACGCCCTCCAATGCCGAGTCGCTGGGCATCAACTATTTTATCTCCAAGTACCGAGGTGAACAGAAAGCCTTCGCCCTCGCCGCACGAGGATTTGAAGTCTGTACCCTCCGCCCCGTGGTGTGTATGGGCTCTGGTGATATCTACCACTCCAGCGCCACCACCTTCAAAGCCCTCGCCGCTGGACAGATGCCGGTCTTCGTTCACGGAGGTGCCAGCTTCTGCGACGTGCGCGAAGTCGCCGCCGCTCACGTCACCGCCCTCGAGCGCGGACGACGTGGCGAAGCCTATATTCTCGGAGGACACAACCTGGAGATCGCCGAAATGACGAGACGAGTGGCCGAGTTTGCGGGTGCCAGAATTCCCTCTGCCGCTCCTTACGCCGTCGCTTACGCTGTCGCCGCCGTCAAAGAACAGGTGGATCTGATGCGCGGAAAAGTCCCCGACATCTCACGCCAGCTTATCAAAGCCAGCCGCCTCTACACCTGGGTGAAGTCCGATAAAGCCATCGCCGAGCTCGGATATCATATCCGCCCCTTCGAGGAGTCCTTACGCGATACCCTGGTGTTTTTCTTAAAGCAGGGACGACTCAAACCCTCCACCCCTCAGCTCAAAGCCCTGCTTGACGCCGCTTCGTGAGTGCGGAAGCAGCGGGCGGAAGCAGCGGGCGGCAGATCCCGAGAAGTCTTCCGCCCTCAGAGCCGATACGTCCTGCTCACTCGTAGATGATCAAGGCAGCAGAGAGTGCCCAGTACGGGCTCACATCCGTCTCCAGGTTGGTATACGCCTGGAGCCCATAGTCAAAGGTCGCCGTCGAGCCTGCTTGCACCAGCGTGCTCACATCCCAGGTGCGAGGCACCACGTCGTCTCCCGGACACCATCCTGCCCGAGAGTACCAGAACGTACCGGATTGATCCGGCACACCGGCGGTACGACAATCATCTCGCCAGGGGATCTGGACATCTGACGTGCCGTTGAAGACCAGCGTGTGTTGCTTCTGACAGAACTCCGCGCAGTTTTCGGTGGCACCGAAGCCGTGACCGGTGGCAAACACCCACAGCTTGGCCCCCGAGAGCTGAGACGGCAACGCCACTTGTTTCTCTGGCAGATGATTGTCTGGCGGATTGTTGGGATCTCCATAACCGACATATCCCGAGAGCAGCGGCAGCACCTGCACCGCTCGGCGTGTCGGCGTGCCTCCCACAAAGTCAAAGGAGACATCCACCAGCCAGCCTGGATTCACCCACGTATCGATGAACGAACGCACCGTCCTGCTGCCTGCCAAGATCGGACGCAAGTCTGTGACATCCACCGTCCAGGAGCCTCCAACCCCATAGGGTGTCACATATCGTCCGACCTCGATGGCCACCTCTTGAGGCGTGCCTGCGTCCTTCACCACTTGCACCATCGCCAGACGATCCCAAGGATCACAGCCGCCCGACGGACAGGTCAGGGTATACGTCATGGTGATCTTTTGATAGAAGAGGGCCTCCTCCGGGAAGGAGACCGGCACATTGACGGTGCGAGTGTCTCCGTTTCCAAACTGCTGATGCACTTGTGAGAGCGCCACCACCGTCGTATTCGGCCCTTCATTTGGAGAAGGGGTGGGTGTCACCTCGGGCGTCGGAGTTCCCGAGCTGGAGCACGAATCCTCTGAGAGTGGCAGGACAAAAAGCGGTGTGAGCAGCGCAAGTAAGATCGGCTTTGACATGAATGCCTCCTGGATTGGACGTGAAAAAACCCCTCGGGAGCATGATGCGGAGCCTGACAGAAGTCAACGATTGTTGGTAGGCAGGGGGGATGGCCCACCATGAGAGGCGGAGCAGCAGGTGCTCGCCCACCGTGAGACGCGGAGCAGGAAGCGCTCGCCCGCCCGGAGCCAACCAAGGGTCGAAAGTGACCATCCCAACATGCCTTTCATGGCACATCTGCCAGCGTAGACAGACCGTTGAAGGGTTGAAACATGCCCGTGGCCATGATAGCGTGTGAGCTGAAAGTCTCGACTCGGCGGGCGCTGTGGCGTTTGACCGTTCTCTGGCCTGTTGCATCTCGCGAGCCCATGTATGCACCCTGTTGCGCTTGGCAGCTTCTCTCTCTTGGAGGTCATCGCCCGAGGTGGTATGGCGCAGGTCTGGCGTGGTGTGCATCGATCCTTGGGGATCCCGGTGGCCGTCAAGCTGCTGGAAGAGCCCGAGCAGGTCGGCCCCGCGTGGATTGACAGCTTCCGAAACGAAGTCCGTGCCGTTGCCTCCCTCGACCATCCCCACATCATCCAGATCTATGAGTGTGGACGTGTGCCTGCTCCCGTTGCGGAGGCCAGTGCGGGTGTGCTCCAGAGTGGCCAGCCTTACTTGGTCATGGAGTTTGCTTCGGGGCGGACCCTGGCCCACCATCGTTTCTCGGAGCCCGACGGATGGCAGACCCTGCGCGTGTTTTTGCTCCAGCTTCTTGATGCGCTCGCCCATGCCCATGCGCGAGGGGTGATCCATCTCGACCTGAAGCCTGCCAATGTCTTGCTGGCCACGGCGCTGGATCATCGTCCGGGGCTCAAGCTGACCGATTTTGGCATCGCCCAAGTGCAGCACATGGGACGGAGTGCGGGAGGAGCCAAGCAGGAGCCCAAGACCACCCTGGCCGGTACGCTCCCCTATATGGCGCCCGAGCAGTTCAGCGGTGAATGGCGAGACTTCGGACCTTGGACCGATCTGTATGCACTCGGCTGTCTGACCTATCGACTGATCAGTGGACATCCTCCATTTCGTTCGCCGGAGCTCGCACAGGCCATGTGGGATCATCGGTGTGTGCCGCCTCCGCCGCTCCAGCCTCGTTTTGCTGTCCCGACTGGCGTGGAGCGCTGGATCCAATGCCTGCTCGAGAAAGCACCGGCGGATCGTTTTCGCTGTGCGCCCTCCGCGCGTGCCGCCCTGCTCGAGCTGTCCAGAGCGTTACAGGCTGGCAAAGGTCCGTGGCCGGGAGATGAGCCGCAGCAGGATGAGCCGCAGCAGGATGAGCCGTCGTTTTCCCTCCGGAGTGCTTCCGTGGAGAGCCTCGAGTCGCCCAGCACAGGCCGCGCTGTGCAAGCACACCTCTCAGCAGCAGGGGGGACTGTCCCGGTGAGGACGGAGGGGGTTGCACAGCGGCCCCACGCGCTCGAGCCTCAACCTCAAGCTGGGCAAGAAGACCCGCCGGGGGCGATTGCGCCGTTGCCAGGGGTGGGGCTCAGTCTGTTCTCGCTGCGACCGATTGCTTTGGTGGGGCGTACCGAGGAGCGCCGTCGTCTCCGTGCCTTGTTGGAGCAGGTACGTCACACACAGCGGCCTGCTCTGGTCTTGCTGGAGGGCCCTGCTGGTACGGGCAAGAGTCGGCTCTTGCGTTGGCTGGCGGAGCAGGCTCTCGAGCGTGGACTGGCCACCGTGCTGAGCGCCGTGCATGTCCCGACGGTGAGCTCTGCCGAGGCGCTTCCTGATATGCTCTTGGAGCACTTGCGTGCAAAGGATCTCAACCGTGAGGCTGTTCGGGGCCGTGTGGAGCGAGAGCTGCTCCGGTTGGGGCTGGAAGATGCGGCGGAAGTGGAAGCCTTAACCGAGCTCCTGCTGCCTCATCCGACCCCTGACGCCCCTGCTCCGGCAACGTCGGAGGTCGAACCTGCTGCGGTGGTCCGCTTGGCATCCGCTCAGGAGCGTTATGCCGTCTTGCGCCGTCACCTGCTTCGGCTGAGTGTTGAGCGTCCGCTCATGCTGTGTTTGGAGGATGTGCAGTGGGGTGCTGATGCCCTCTGTTTTATTCAGAGCTTGTTGCAGCTCTCACGGGCGCAGGAGCTGCCCCTTCTCATCGTCATGACGGTGCAGCAGGAGGCGCTCCCGGAGCGTCCTCTCGAGGCGGACTTGTTGGAGCAGCTACGGCCTGACTGTGCGCTTATGCAGGTGGGGCCTCTTTCTCGTCAAGCTCAGCAGCGTCTGCTGGAGGCGCGTCTGGGCCTTGAGCCCTCCCTGGCGCGTAAAGTGGCTGCGGGTACGGGCGGAAATCCGCTCTTTGCGGTGCAGCTCGTGGGAAGTTGGGTGGAGCAGGGGCTGCTGGAGCCGACCCCGCGTGGATTTCAGATCCGAGCGCGTACCCGTCTGACCCTTCCAGATTCCATCCATCATGTCTGGCGGACTCGGGTTGCCCGGCTGGTGGAGGCTCAACCGGCGGATGCGCCAGCGGTGCTCGAGCTGGCCGCTGCCTTTGGAAGTGAGCTGAGGCTGGACGAGTGGGAGGCGCTCTGTCGGCTGGCGGGACTGTCTTCACCGGTGTTGTTGTGGGAGCGCATGCGAAGCCAGTATCTGCTGGTCTTGGTGGGGGGGGCGGCATCGGCGCCGTTGGAGCAGCAACGTTGGGCTTTTGTACACAGCATGTTGCGCAGCACCCTGGAGCGGCTCGCGCGGGAGTCGGGGCGATGGGCGCTCCATCAGCGTATCTGTGCCACCTATCTGGCGCAGCGACCGGGACCGCGTGGTTGGCAGCTGCTTCACCGCTGGGGGCGGCATCTCCTGGAGGCGGAGGCTTATGAAGCGGCCCTGGAGCCGCTCCTGGAGGCCGCTCGGGAAAGCCTCGACAAAATTCCTCCTTCAGAGACGGATCAGCTCTTGGACCTGCGCGAGCATGCCTTGGACGTGCTCAAGCGTCCACCTTCGGACCTTCGACGGGGTGAGGGCTGGCTGGCTCGGGCGCATGTGCTGGCATTTCGTGGCAAGTTTGATGCGGCGGTGCTCAGCCTCCGGCGTCTCGAGCATGCGGCTTTGGAGTATGGCTGGAGTCGGCTGTATCCGGAGGCGGTGCTCATTCGGGCTCAGATTGCGCAGGTGCGCGACGATCCACGTCAAGCCCTCGAGGCGGTGCTGGAAGCTCAAGCACGCTTTGAGGTGTTGGGCCATCACCAGAAGCGGGCGGAGTGTGTACGGCTTCGGGGAACCTGTGCCAGAGCACTGGGGCGGCTCGACGAAGCGGAGACCTTACTCAACGAAGCCCTTCAGCTTTTTGTGGCCCTTCAGAAGGTGGGGGCTCAGGCATGGTGTCTGACTCAGCTCGGCAGGGTGATGGCCCTGCGGGGTGAGGGGGAGCTCGCTCGGCGCCAGTTTGAGCATGCATACCGGCTTCATCGGGAAGTGGGTCATCAACGAGGGATGGCAAGCTGTCTCAGTGATCTCGCCGCCTTGCTGCTGGAGACGCAGCCTCGGGAGAGTCTGCCGTATTTTGAGCGCAGCGTTCGTTTATTTGAGCGAGCCGATGATGTGACCGGGCTTGCGCGGGCCCTCAACAACCAGGGTGAAGCGCTCCGGCTGCTGCACGAGTATCAGCAGGCGGGCGTCAGCTATCAGCGCGCGTTGAGCCTATACGAAGCGGCAGGCACGCCACGAGCAGGGGGGATTCGGGTCAACTTGGCCCTGGTGCGCCTGCGTGACGGTGACGCGGTGCAGGCTTCTGTGCTCTTGGATCAGGCTACCCCAGAGCTTCAGCAGCTCCAGGAGGCGGTTCAGTATCCCGCTTTTTATGTCGCGCGGCTGCTGTGTGCCACCTTACAATCCCGCTGGCTGGAGTGGGATCTGGTCATGGATGCCTTCGAGCGCACCCTCACGAGCGCCTCGCTTGCACCACAGGATCGCTGGCCCCTCGAGGAGGTCGTCCGTCAGTCCAAGCTGAAAGCACAGCCGGAACGCTCCGCGCGTGCCGCCAAGCTCATGGACGTGATCTCCCGCTGAGCAGCGGCTCGAGCTCCAGCCGCAAGGCTCTCATTCGCAGCTTGAGCGCCCGAGGGGAGACCCGAAGTGCTGCCGCCAAGCCCTCCAGAGACACGTCCTGAAGCTGCTGACAGGCCGCTTCGATCTCCACAGCCGATAAGCTGGAGGCATTCCGAATGCCCAGCTCCACCATCTGGGTATAGAAGAAGTTGCGCGATACCCCCAAGGCTTGAGCCGCCGCCATCACCCGCCAATCGTGCTGCTCAAGCGCAGAGCGGATATCCGCTTCGCTCAGCATGGCCGCCGAACGAGCGGTAGGCACCGAAGCAGGAGAAGCAGGCACTGAAGCAGGAGAAGCAGGCACTGAAGCAGGCAGAGCAGGAGAAGCAGGCACAGCAGGAGAAGCAGGCACCGAGGCAGGCACCAGCAGCTCGCGTCCACCCTCCATACGCATGACGTCTGAGTCGGAGAGCACCCCAAACGATGAGGGCAGCACCGCATGAGGAGCGCCTCTGCTATACAGTGCGGTCTGGAGTGCCACTTGTCGGAGCTCACGCACATTTCCGGGCCAACGATGGGCCAGCAGGCGAGCCATTACCGGCCACGAGAGCCAGCCGGGTTGCTGCCACAGAGAGAGACGGTCGCCCTCCGCCGAGTGCTCGCGCATAAAACCCTGGAGAAAATGCACAAATAAAAACGGAATATCCGCCAAACGTGTACGAAGGGGAGGAATGCTCAGCGTGGTCGTGGACAGGCGGAACAGCAAAGGCTGTCGAAACCGTCCTTGCTCCACCAGCATGCTCAGCTTGGCATCGGTGGCGCTGATGATCCGGACCTCCACCCGCTGCGGTGCCATCCCCAGAGGCTGAATTTCTTGCTGCTCGAGAGCCCGCAGCAGCAGAGGCTGGACCTCCGCCGGGGTTTCTCCCACCTCATCCAAGAAGAGAGTGCCGCGAGCTGCTTCTCGGAAGAGGCCGAGGCGTGCTTCGGTGGCACCCGTAAAAGCGCCGCGTGCGTGTCCAAACAGCTCAGAAGCCGCCGTTGCAGCGGCGAGTGCCCCCATATTCACCGTGACCAGCCGGGGGCGTTGGCTGAGGTGATGCAGCGCGTGGGCCACTCGCTCCTTTCCTGAGCCGGTCTCTCCTAAGATCAGCACCGGATGACTCAGCGGTGCCAGCACTTGCAGCTCGCGCCAAAGCCTGCGCAGGCCCTCACTCACGCCGGGCAGGAGGGGTGGGAGGGGGCTCCGATGAGCTTCCGTCACACGATGGACCAGCAGCACCACCTCTCCGCCGAGGGTCACGATGGCGCCTGCAGCGAGGGTGTTGGGGTCGAGCGGCTGATTGGCCTGACCGGGTCTTCCTTGGACCTCAAAGCGCACCCGCTCAGCGGCGGGTTCTAAGCAGAGACCTTCCGCCACGGTACGAAATGTGAGCGGCGCGCGGCTCAGCGAGGGCAGCTTGAGGGGTTTAGCGGCTTCACCATGAGCACTCTGAAACAGGGGGTGCAGTCGGGAGACGGACAGCGTGGAGCCTTCGACGGCTGGCCAGCTCACCTGGTCACCGATGCGCTGCCAGTCTGGGTGATACAAGATCGTGAGACCCCAAAAGCTGGCACGCGAAGCAGGGCTCTGAGGGAGGTCCATCACCCGCGAGGAGGGACGGAGGGTGGTCTCAAAGAGGGTATCGGACATGCGGCCTTCTGAAGAACGAGCGGCTGAGGAGTACGCTTCGGACAAGTGGATGTCAGCAGGGGCCTTCCGCTGGGCCTGCTGGAGCGCCGAGCTCGCCGAGCATGGGTGTTGCTCATTCTAGCAGGTCGGAGGTATCTTTGTCCAAGCTCTCCGTGTCGGGTGTGGCTGCCGTCTCTGACAGACGTGAGGTGGTTTGGATGTTGGTCAATCCGCTCTGTGCCCCGGAGACCTTGTTGTCGGTGTACACCTTGTTTCCGCTTGCACCGGACTGTACCCAGATCCCATAACCTGGGGCATTGACGGTCAGCTTATTTCGTCGGAAGGTGTTCTTGTCTCCCCATCCCGAGGCTTTTTCGTAGACCTGGATGCCATCTGTCAGGCGGGATGTAGTGTTGGTTGCCACGTTATCAGAGATGGTATACTGATTTCCTTTGACCGCGATAAAACAATCGGCGCCATTTTCGCCGCTGAGCCCGGTGGCATCGATGGTATTAAAGAGCACTTGACCACCGGTTGTTCCCTCCTTAATGTCGATGGCTTCTGCTCTGACATTGGGACCGAAGGTATTATACTGGATCAGGTTATAGTCACTTCTATCGGGTGTCCCGTCGGTATAGTCTGCCCAGTTATCGACGGATGAGCCAACATAGACACCTTCACCGATGCCGGGATCGGTGACCCCGATGTCTCGAATGGTGGAGTATTGTACTCGATTGTATGAGCTGAAGGTGCGCAAGTGAATAGCCTCTTGTCCGATCTTTTCTACCACCAGCTTGTGCAGCAAGACATAGTTGCTCTCATCCAGGACGATGCCTTTTTTGCAGTTTTTCACCGTCAGGTACTTGATCCGCCAATAATCAGCGCCATCCACATGCAAGCCATAGCCGCTGGAGGTGCTGCCGCAGGTGAGAATGGCGGGTGAGCCGCTGGTGGGCCCCTGGAGATTGATCAGCGCATCAGAGGTGCCACTCCGGGTAATCGAAAAGGGGCCGGTATAGGTTCCTGCGGCCAATTGAATCGTGTCACCTGCCTTCACAGAGCTCAATGCATTTTGGAGCTGACTGGTGCTTGCCACTTGAATGGTTGCAGCCGTTGCGGGCGCGCCTGCGCTCAGGCTCCAGTAGGACAGCAGGGCGACCGAGAGCATACGAAGCTGAGACCACATAACGATTTCCTCCGAATCATGGGGGTGATACATGGGTGGAACACGCTCCGCAGAGCGTCACATAGACCTTACGACGAACCGGTGCTGCTGCGCTCTTCGTGTGTGCAGGCGTGAAGACCGCGCTTCACCTGAAGGTAAAAAGTATCGTAAATATAGAGCGTTAGGTTTGAACTAGGCTTAAGGGAGCCACCAGTTTCCAGAGGCAACAATCATCGCGTGGAGCTTCAGAGTATTGCCGAAGTATTCTCCCTGATCGATGGGTGTGCTGACCATATGCTTCCAGAGGGCGTTGAGCCAGCTCTGTTGGCTGGGGGACATCATGGCACTGACGGCGAGGGGGGCTGTGAAGGCCAGCTCATTGTAGCTGGCATATGCATTTCCGTTGGTTCCATTGGCCACATAGTAGCCTGCCTTGACCTTGCTGGGCGTTCCACCGGTTTTTGAGACGATCCAGGTGTTGAAGCGATCCAGCGCGCTCTTGACGCTGCCATCCCCTTCCAACAGATACGACATGGCCAAACGCCAGGGTGTGCGGCAGGCGTTCCAGGAGTAGTCTCCATCGTGCGAGCTCTCCAGATAGACTCCTTTGGTGGGGATATAGCTGCCACTTGAGCTCTTTTTGAAGAAGTCGGGCATGAGACCGGTGTTTTTGCTTCCGCCGTTTGTAAATTGCCAGTTCACGATGCTGACGGTCTTATCGTGGACTTTTTGCCAGCTTGTGCTTCGGGCTGTATCCAGTCGAACGAATGTTTTGAGGTGGCCGAGCATAAAATCGGAGCTTCGTGTGCCTTTCCCATAGGTAGAATCCGAGCTGGAGACCCAATCTCCCAGCTTGAGGATCCACTCGCTGGGGTGTACCTCACTGCTCATGATGGCCGCCAGGATCTTTTCGGCTTCGGCTTTATAGTTGATGGAGCCGTTGCTGGACCAAGTGCGATGGGCCATCAGCAGAGACAGGGCTATGTCGAGATCTCCATCCGTGGCGGAGTCATCTCCATCGGCGGTATTGTCTACGATCTTTCCGTTGCTGGAGAGCTGTTGCCAAGACATCAGCGCGGGATTATGGCTGCTGGTGTGTGCTTTGTAGAAATAATAGAGTGCGTTAAAGTCGGTGTGTGCTTCTGGATCGGCATCCGCCATGATGACGGCCGCCAGCATGCCATAACCATGTCCTTCGGAGCATGACACCGCGTTGGAGGGGCTGCTGTAGCCTTCTCGGTTATAGAAGACGTATTTTTGGGTGGGACTGGTATCGCTGACCGTGCGCAGATAGCGTGTTTTCCAGCTTTGATAGTAGCTCAGCACGTCGGCATCAAGCTGAGAGCGGCTGACGTGATTGGGCAAGATGCTCCCGGAGACATAGGGGGTATGCTGCGGAAAGGGCTTGGAGGCGGCCTCCGCAGTGCTGGGCAGGATCCAGCAGCACAAGAGGACAAAAAACAGGGAGAGAGACTTCGTGGTCATGTTGTTTCCTTTCGGATGTATGGCTTGGACTGTTTGAAGGGGCCCGACCGTGCGGGCCTGGATGACGTGAGATAGATTCAAAGTGCGTGCCAGCCATACCCTTCAAAGACGCGAAAAAAATAGATCTTTAAAAAAGCATACTTAGCGGGATGGACTGTGTGTCGGGCGCGTATCAGTGGAGAGAGGTGAGCTTGAAGGACAGTCCTCGGCGCTTGGGCGTGTTTTAGGGACAGTTCATGCCATCGAGCTGCTCATGCTGGTGCGTACAGAGACTGTCTTTGGGGGAGTAGGTGTAGGGGCGAAGGGTGATGCGCCCTCCGTTGCGTGTGGACGTGTGTGCGTGCGTGCGTGCGTGTGGGCGTGTAGGGGCGAATGGTGATGCGCCCTCCGACGTGTGTGATGCGCCCTCCGATGCTTCCTATCATCTGTTATCGTTTAGAACAGGCTCAATCCGAGGCTGAGGGCTACGAAGTGGACCCAGTTGGCGGTGAAGCCGTCTCCGTTGGTCTCATCGGGGTCGGTGCCTTCTGCGCCGCCGC
>JBJTQF010000175.1:0-22762 GCA_046075485.1 Myxococcota bacterium
AACAGGCACCGGAACAGGCACCGGAACAGGCACCGGAACAGGCACCGGAACAGGCACCGGAACAGGCACCGGAACAGGCACCGGAACAGGCACCGGAAATGGAAACGGGAACGGCAATGGAAACGGGAACGGCAATGGAAACGGGAACGGGAACGGGAATGGAAACGGGAACGGGAATGGAAACGGCAATGGAGGCAAATAGTCTTCGCATCGGTAAGGGCCCTGCTCGCCCGAGGGTGTGCCGAAGGTGGGGTTATACCCTACCGGAGCTGACCATCTCGATGGCCATTGCTTCGATGATTGCGGCAGGATTCTTTCAGATCTTTCGGGTACTCACCGACGGCATGAAACACCAGACTCAGGTGGGACTGTATCAGGAGACCATTCGAGGAGGCATCCAGACGGTGGTGAGAGATCTGCGTCTGACCGGCGCCAATCCAACGGGCTCTTCTACCCTCTTTGATGGGAATCCAAGCACGGATATTGCCCTGGACATCGATCCAGATAAAGACGGTGATACCACCAATGCGGTGCTCATTCGGCTGGATCGCCGCTCTGAGCTGGATGAAAATGCCGATGGAGACTCCAACGACGATGTGGAGACCATTCTCTATCACTACCTGCCCACGGAGTATCGTCTGATGCGTTATGTGTGGCGCACAGCGGAGGATGAAGGGGTCTCCAGCTCCGCCATTGATGATGCCACCGATGGAGAATACGATGCCTACCCCTTTCTGGAGAATGTCTGTTCTTTTCGCCTCACCTATCTGACCGAGACGGGACAGAGCACCACCACACTGAAGCAGATTCAATCCGCCGAGCTACACCTGGGGACGGGTATAGAAAAACAAGACTGTCTCTCTACAAATCGATTTCCACGGAGGCTCTATGCAAACATCCGCTTGCGCAATCTATAGAGGGCAGCGGGGAGCCATGAACATCATTCTCTCGGTGGTGTTGATGGTGGGACTGGGAACCATCGCGGGACTCACCATGAGCACTGCGGATCGTTCGTTGTTTGGGAGCCATGACTTCACGCGACAGACGGCCACCTTTATGCTCGCTGAAGGTGCAATAGAAGACGGTTTGGCCAAGCTGGATAAGCTCTCAGATTGGTCCACGCTGAAATTGCCAAAGGAGGACTACACGCAGCCGCGAGCACTGGGGCGAGGCATTATCTGGTCCGATGTCTTCAACGATGCCGCCGATCCGGGCGGCTCAAAAGACACCAATGGATATCTGCTGGTGAGAGGGTATGGACGTCATAACAATACCGATCCCGCGCGAGGTGTGGAGGTACTCTATTGGCGTCCGACCTTCATCCTGCCCCCCGCCGCAGCGGTGATCATCTGTGGACAGGATAACTTTGATGGTGCCAATGGGAATACCCTGGTGAGTGGATACAATCATGAGCTCCCTCCTTCTCCATGCTCAGGCTCTCATTGTAATGCGGTGCGCAGCGAAGAGGAGCCGGATGTGGCGGGCATCTCTTTTGAGGATCCCGATCGCGTCGAAGAGGTCGATCTGCCAGAAGAAGTGGAGGGAGTGCCGCCCATCCTCGCGCCTCACTGTGCGCTTCAAGGCAAGACGGGCTTGTGTGCGCGCATGCGTCTGAGCATGAAGAATGTGGATCGTCTGGTGGGTGTTCAGACACTGACTTCTTGGCCGGTGAGTGGGAAAGCATCGTATGGCTCCGTGACCGATCCCAAGCTGATTCGAGTGGCCAAAGGGACCACCCTCAAGCTCTCTGGAACGACTCAAGGGGCTGGGGTGCTGCTGGTGGAGGGCACACTCGACCAGGTGGGCACTTTTACCTGGACGGGGGTCATTGTGATTGGTCCAGGAGGCATCCTGGATCTCCGAGGGACTGCCAATATCTTCGGAGGTGTGGTCACCGCAGGGGATCTGTATCCTGCGAGCAATGCTCGGAAAGCAAGCCTGAAGATGCGCGGCAATGGTTCGGTGGTGTGGGCGGGAGATGCGGCTCAAGTGGGTCCATTTAATCTTCCAGGGTTGATCATAAGCTGGCGAGAGTTTGCGTTACCACGTTCGCTCTGAGCGCATGTGTGTTGACGCTGTTATCGTTGGGAGATCATCCTCCGCTATTTCGATAAAATGGAGACTGTCTTGGTTCAACTTACATGAGTGGTCGGTGCAATAGCGGCGACCAAGAGCGGAGGGTACTTCGGGCTGTGTCTTCCACGCTATGACGACGAAAGGCGGAATTTTGAGTCCTCCACCTTCAGGTGTGGGAAGACAAACTTCGGGAATGAGTGGTGGATGAGAGGAGCTCATGTTGATGGATCGAGATGTGGAAGAACTGAAGAGAATGCTGCGTTAAGATTGACGGAAGAAGGCGTTTTGAGCCACGGATGAAACGCGGATAAAGCTGAAGAGATGAGGAGATGAGGAGCTCGTTTCTCGGGGGCGCTCGAGAGGCATATGCCGAGCTCCAGCTCAAATAGCACGATGGATGGAACTCCGACCTCGCGAAGGGAGCATTTCAGGAGGCGTTCGGCGACCATCCCTTTGCCCTTGAAGAAATAAATCAGGGTATTGGTATCCAGGATGTACATCACAGATGCTCACGAGCAGCATCTGTGCCCAGGTTTGCCCGGAGTGTCTCGGCTTCGGGAAAGTCATCGGAGTCACGCCAAGCACCTGCCAGGGCCGCCACATCGTGGGGCCACTGCACCGCCAGCCGCTCCCGGATAAGATTGGCCAGCCAGCGACTGTGCGAGAGATTGGCCGCCTGGGCTGCCGCACGCATACGAGACTCGAGCTCGTCTTCAATATAAACCGTTACTTGTGCCATCTCTGCTCCGAATGAAGTGTTGGGATTTCGGCTCGAACATGACGCCACTTATACGTGCAATGATATGTAAAGTGGGAGTGAAGATCAAAGTATACGTCAGAGTCCCGCAAATGGAGTAACAAGGCTGATATCAGGTGGCCAGCCAAGCGGTGCTTCATGTGTGCAGGTGTGTGCGCCGATCCATGCGTGCATGCGTGCATGTATGCGCACCGATCCATGCATACGTGTGTGCGGGTGTGCGGGTGTGCGCGCCGATCCATGCATACGTGTGTGCGGGTGCAACGAGAGGTGAGACGACAGAGGCAGGAACTGTCAGCAATGATTATTCAGGATTGCCCACCACCACCATGCGGCGACCACCGAATTGAGGCAGGGCCACCCGATCAACGCTACTATATCCGCTGGACGAGCCCCAATACATATACCCATCCGTATTGTACGAGGAGCCGTTGTAATAACCTGAGACAAACACCTCCGAATAACCATCCAAGTTCATGTCATAGGTGGCCACCGCCACCGCACCATTGCCAGGAAGGGCGAAGGAACGACTGGTGGAGTATCCACCCACACCACCCATATACACATAGTTGCTGGTCGCATAACTACTGCCGCTATAATGACCACTGAAGATCAGGTCCATATCTCCGTCCAAGTTCAGGTCATCTATCGCCATATAGTGCGACATATACGTGGGCAACGTGGTCCGGTTGCTCGTCGAAAATCCACGCGAGCTGCCCCAATACACACTGGCATAGGTGCTGTAGCCAGAGGTGCTATAGTGACTGGAGAAGACCAGATCGATATACCCATCTCCATCCAGATCTGAAGCGGCGGCCTCCGCTGAGCCCATTGTCGGGAGTTTGGTCACATTGGAGCTGGAAAACCCCGTCGAGCTGCCCCAATAGATGGATGAGCTCACATCATAGGTGCTGTTGTTGTAATACGAGGTAAAGACCACATCCTTAAACCCGTTTCCATCGAGATCCGAGACCACTGCTTTATGCCAGGAACCCGACGTCGGAAGCGCCGTTCGATTGTTAACACTCAAACCACTGGTGGCACCCCAATAGATATAGGAGTTCTGATTGTAACCCCCTCCGTTGCTGCTGTCGTAGTGATTACTTTGAATCAGCTCTGCCTTACCATCACCATTAAGATCTTCCAGGTGAACCGCATAACCACCATTTCCACTAAAGGTAAATGGACCCGTGACAGAAGGACCACTGGCCGTTCCATAGTAGACATAACCCACTGACACGTAGTCACCATCATAATAAGCTGCAAAGGCCAAGTCCAGATGACCATCCCCGTTCACGTCTCCGACGGAGCAGTCTGTTGCGCCGCTGGTGGGAAATGAGGTGCGTCGGGTGGTCGAAAATCCTGAGCTGCTTCCAAAGTACAGATATGACGTGCTGATATAGCTGCTGCCATTATAATAACTCGCAAACGCCACATCCTGATAACCATCCTTATTGAAGTCTGCCACACAGGGGACCATCGGTCCAATCGTGGGAAGATCCGTGAAGTTGGTCGCCGTGGGACCACGACTCGAGCCCCAGTACACACGGCTGTTGGTCGCGTATGCGGTGGAGCTCGAATAGTGATTCGCGACCACCAAGTCCGGCCAGCCGTCCAGGTTCAGATCCACATGTGGCAGATCAGAGCCATTACAATCCTGATCCACCCCATCCCCTCGTACTTCCAGCGCACCGGGGTAGATCTTATTGTTGGTATCGTTGCAATCTCCCGCCCGTGAGACATAACCCGAAGGCGCACTGCATGCCGTCGTGGTGGTGGTACTGGTTCCATACGTGTCGCTGTCTTGATCACGATAGAAGACCGTGCTCCCACTCTCATCGGTTTGACCATCGCAGTCATCATCCACGCTGTTACACGTCTCTGTCGCCCCCGGCTTGATGTTGGCATTGGTGTCGTTACAATCCAGCCCATTGGTCACATACCGGCTGGAGGGAGCCGTACAAGCACTGATGCCAGAGTCTGGATCCCCATACCCATCCTTATCCGCATCGTAGTAGAAGGTTTGTGTCACCCCTTCATCCACACTGCCATCACAGTCGTTGTCCTTGAGATCACAAGACTCCGTAGCATTCGGATAGACCTTGTTGTCGGAGTCGTTGCAGTCGCCACTCAGTGCCGCATAACCCACCGGAGCACTACAGGCTTGAACCGTCGAGGCCGCCAGACCATAACCGTCCCCATCACCATCCAGATAGAAGGTGCTCTTCACACCCTCATCAAGCTGGCCATCACAGTCGTCATCCCGCCCATTACATTTCTCCGAAGCCGCGGGATTGACCTGATTTTTGGTGTCATCGCAGTCGGTCGCATTGCTGACATAACCACTCGGCGCAACACAGGCTTCTGCCGTAGTCGCGCTGCTGCCGTAACCATCTCCATCCGCATCCTTGTAGAACGTGGTCTTCACCCCTTCGTCGAGGGTGCCATCACAGTCATCGTCCTTGTTGTTGCACGTCTCTGTTGCACCCGGATAGACCGACGCCGAGAGATCATCACAGTCACCGCCGCGTGTGACATAGCTGCTGGAGGGCGCTTTACATGCCTCCAACACACTGGTACTGTCGCCATAGGTATCCTTATCCGCGTCCAGATAGTAGGCGGTCTTGACCCCTTCATCGATCTGGTTATTGCAGTTTTGATCGATGCCATCACACGCCTCTGCCGCCCCGGGATTGATCGCCGCATTCCGATCATTGCAGTCGGTATTGTCGCTGACATATCCCGAAGGTGCCGAGCAGCCCACATAGGTGATCGCCACATCACCATACTTATCACCGTCCACATCTCGATAGAAGGTGGTGCTGCCTGCCTCATCGACCTGACTGTCGCAGTCATTGTCCTTTCCATCGCAGGCTTCAGGTGCCCCCGTGTAGACGGTGGCATCGGCATCATTACAGTCCCCGGACTTGCTCACATACCCTGCGGGTGCAGTACAAGCACTGACACTCTTGCTGGTGTTTCCGACTCCATCCTTATCCGCATCTTCATAGAAGGTGGTCTTGACCCCCTCATCGAGCTGGCTATCACAGTCATTGTCCTTCAGATCGCAGCTCTCCGTGGCGCCCGGGGAGACCGTGGCATCTCTATCATTACAGTCGGTCTTGTCGCTGACATATCCACTGGGGGCGGAGCAGGCTTCCACACTCTGGCTGGCATTGCCATATCCATCGTTATCCGAATCCACATAAAACAGGAGCAGCACTCCGTCGTCGATGGTACCATCACAGTCGTTGTCGATGCCATCACAGAGCTCCGCCTTACCTGGATTACTTTGGGTACTGCTGTCATTGCAGTCCAAGTTGTTGCTGACGTAACCTGCCGGAGCACTACAGCCCTGGGCGGTGGCGTTGGGATCTCCGTAGGTGTCTCCATCCACATCGGCATAGAAGAGCAGTGACACCCCTTCGTCTACCTTTGTGTCGCAGTCGTTGTCTACCAGATCACATTTTTCGGTTGCACCCGGATAGGCACTGGCATTCTGATCGTTACAATCCCCTGCCTTTGAGACCTGATTGCTGTTGGGTGTGCAAGTGACAACCTGCGTGGCCGCATCTCCAAAGCCGTCCTTGTCTGCATCGGTGTACCAGGTGGTGATGCTCTCTTCATCCGTGCTACCATCACAGTCGTTGTCGATGCTGTCGCAGCTCTCGACGGCATTGGGATAGACACTCGCCAGCGCATCGTTGCAGTCTCCGCCCTGAGTGACCCGGCCAGCGGGCACCTTACAGTCCTCTTGGGGGTTCAGACTGTCACCAAAGGTATCCCCATCCTGATCGGGATAACTGACGATCAGCGCCAGACCCTCATCGATATTACCTTCGCAGGAGTTGTCTTTTCCATCGCAGCTCTCGAGGTTGCCGGGATAGTTGTTGGCATCGGCATCATCACAGTCATCTGCCAGGGTGGAGGTGCTGGGAGGCTGTGTACAGGCCAGCTCCGGCGCGTTGACATTGCCGTGTTCGTCTCCATCTGCGTCCGTGTAGAAGGTCTTCTGAACCTCTTCATCGACGAGCTCATCACAGTCATTGTCCTGGCCATCACATTGCTCAGGGGCCATCGGATAGACCGTATCATCCACATCATCACAGTCGCCCAAGAGGGTGGCATATCCCGCAGGCTGGAGGCATGTCAGCACCGTGTCCGTGTCGATGCCATACCCATCCTGATCCGCATCGAGATAGAACAGAGACTCTCCATCCTCATCGATTTCTTTGTCACAGTCATTGTCCTTGAGATCGCAGGTCTCCGGCGCGTTGGGATAGATGGTCTTGTCCCCATCGTTGCAGTCTCCCTCGTCGATGTTATACCCATCGGAGTCAGCGTCCTCGAGCACCGGCGGGATGCCCACCCCACTCAGCGCGACCTCCAGCGTCACACTCTCATCCGCATCGGAGGCGATGACCGTAAAAGTGCCCTCCGCATCGCCGACCGTGGTGGCGTTAAACTGGAGCTGGACCTCAAAGCGCCCGCCTGTTTCAAGCGCCGCCGGGAGAGGACTGCTGAGGGGTGGATAGGCAAAGGCATCCGCAGGGTTGCCCTCTAATACAAAACGAAGCTGGACCGACCCTTCTCCATCGTTGAGCAAGGTGAGGCTTGCCTGCTGCGTGTTTCCCACCATGACCTCTCCAAAGGCGATGGCCGTAGAGGAGAGGGAGAAATCCAACGTGGGGTCTGGAGTTGATCCCGTAGGGCTCGCGGGTGCGTTCGTGGGGGAAGGGCTCGTGCCAGGGTCCGGTGAGACGGTGGGGGAGCTGGCAGGGCTGGTCTCGGGAAGATCGGTAGGGCTGTCTGGGGGGGTCGTTTCCAGAGGGGGCTCCTCGGAACCGCAGCCGGAGCTGGTGACATGGGTGAGCAGCAGTGCGGGCAGAAGCCAGCGTAGGGGCCGTAAGTGTGGCATAACATCTCCAGAAGGATATTGACGGGTCTGACACACCTTTGTCCAACAAGGGGTTGATCTTGGTAAAGACAAAAATGTTTTAAGTATATGGAGTTATATCACTTTAGTCGGCTTCAAGGCAAGTAGGAGTCTGTGGCAGGTCCTCCGCTGGTCGCTTCAGCCGCTGCAATTGCGCACTCCGCTTCTTTGTCAATTCTCATCAAGCTTTTCCCGCCGAAGCCGATCCACATGAAGAGCGGTGGATCAGGCTGTTGGGCCCTCCAGTGGGCTTATACCCTGCCACCCCGATAGGAGGATCATATGTCTAAGGACCGACGTTATTATATCTTAAGAAGCTCGCTCTATGGCCTCGTGGGGGTTGTGGCGGCGGGTGTGGTGATCGGTTCCATTTCTCAGAGCCTTCAGGCTGCCGATGGAGGCATACCCTCCGGCGCTTCTAACGATCAAGACGAGCTGGCCTTTCCAAACTGGAAGCCTATGTTTGACGAGCCTTCCGGCAACGCCCCCGCCGATCCCTCCCAGGACGGCGAAGCCACCGAAGAGGTGATCCAGCTCGCCCCAGCCGAGACCCTCGACGAAGCCATCCGCGTTGCCTCCTATAAAGAAGGTGAAGAGCGGCAGCAAGCCTTTGCCAACCTGTGGCGGCGATACTCCAAGAGTGTCATACTCGAGCTGCTGACCACCCGTATCGAGAGACGTTCACTGGAGGAAGCCACCGTGGCGGCGGCGATCTTCTCGGTGGATGAGCGGGTGGGCATTCCGCACCTGCTGGAGCTGATGAACGCCTCGGATGAGCGGCTGGCGGATCGCACCACCTTTGCCCTGGCCAAGATTGGACGGAGTGCCGTGCCGATCTTTGGCACCCTGCTCCAGACCTCCTCGGGCAAGACCCAGTATCGGGCGACCTGGGGATTGGGTCAGTCAGGAGGTTCTGAAGCTGCGCGTATGTTGGCGACTCAGGCCCGTCATCCCGAAGTGCGCATGCGGACCATCGTCTTGGACGCGCTGGCCGCCACCGCTCCGGCGGATCGACAGGGGCTGCTGCTGGCCTTTGCCGACGATCCACACCCGGGGCTGCGCCGTCGTATGGCGGAGCTGTATGCCGTGGAGCCCGACGAAGCGGCGATTCCTGCCCTGCAAAAGCTGGCACGGGAGTCTCTGCCTGACGTGCGGGTGGCGGCTGTTGTGGCCCTTGCCGCTCAGCCTGGAGCGGATAAGCTCCTGGAAGAGCATCTGAGTGACCCGTTGGAGGCCATTCGCGCGGAAGCGGCCCGGTCCTTGGCACTGCTGGCCAAGCCCTCGCGTGCGCGTGAGCTCCTGCGTCAGCGGGATCCGGTGGTGAGACTGGCGGCCTTTGATGGGATCGAAGCCCGTCAAGACCTGGATGTCTCCATCTACACGGCCCTCCTGGAGGCCCCGGAGGTGGAGCTGCGGCAGCGGGCTCTCGCGCGGGTGCTCGACCAGGATGGTACAGCTCAAGTGGAGACGGTGGCGGCGTTTTTGGCCGATGCCGATGGAGATGTGCAACTGAAGGCCCTGGGCTGGCTCCAGGCCAAGCAGGTGCTCAAGCCCTCCATGTTGGTCCCGCTGAGTGAGACGGGCGTTCGGCGTGCTCAGGGATTGGCCATTGATCAGCTCTTGAGCTGGAACACGGCGGATGCCCTGGACGTGCTGGGGTATTTTGCCTACGTGCCGGACTTGGCGCAGCGGCAGCGGGTGGTGGCGCGGCTGGGACAGGATCCCAACAAGCTCCCCTTTGCGACCCTGGCGCGTCTGGCCACCGATGCGGATGTGAAGGTGCGACGTACTGCGTTAGCGGCCCTCATCGCTCGACCCGAAGACGAGAGTGCTCGGCTGATGATCAAGTTCCTGGCGGATGCGGAGAGCACCTTGAGGCGCGATGCAGCCAATGCACTGGGCATGCGGCGAGACTCGCGGGCGGCCATTGCCCTGGGACAGCGGAGTATGGACAGCAGCAAGGAGGTGCGTGAAGCCTCCGTGCGGGCCTTAAAGCTGATCTCCGACGACTTGGCGGCGGGTGCGCTGGTGGCATATCTGGACGACAACGATCCAGCCTTGCGAGAGCAGGCCCTACGCAGCTTGATCAACATTCGTACCCCGGTGTCCCTGGGATTTGTGGGAGAAGTGGCGCATAAATCCAATGTGGAGCTGCGGGCCCTGGCCATCGATCTGCTCCAGGCAGAAGGGCGGAGAGAAGGGAAAGAGCTCGGGACCAAAGCACTGGCTGCGGCTCAGCTCACCCAGTTTTTCCAGGATCCCAATCCCACCCTTCAGCTTGCAGCCATCGATGCCACCGGGCGCGTGGCCCACGGGGAGGCGGTGGCAGCCCTCGCCAAGCTCTCGGATCGCTCCAACCCCGAGGTCCGACTGGTGGCCGTGGATGCCCTCCGACGGGTGCGTGACAACCGCGCGGTGGAGGCACTGGAAATCTATCGGCATGACGAGGCGGTCGCGGTGCGTCAAGGCGCCTACAAAGGGCTGGCTCAAGTGGGCGGAAGTAAAGGTTATGCCAAGCTCATCGAGGGTCTGAAAGACGACAACGAGAGTGTGCGCACCACGGTGATTGAGTCACTGGGGGAGCTCGAGCTGGGTATGAGTGTTCCGGCATTGACGGATAGACTCCAAACCGCCAGCTTCGGGGAGCAGAAGGCCATCATCGCCGCCCTGGGAAAGATCCGCACCAGCGACGCACGAGCGGTGTTGATCGACCTGGCGGCCTCCAAAGGGCTCTTTAATGCACTCCTGGCGCAGCAGGCCCTGGACAACCCGCGTACCTTCAACGCGGCGGAGTACAAACGCCAGATCCGGCAGGAGCAGCAGGAGCAGTCGAAGCAGAAGAAGTCCCGTCCCTGAAGGCTGCCCGCCTCACCTCCCCCGCTGAGTCCGTCCGTCCGCTGAGCCCCCCCGTTGAGTCGCTTTCCTTGACATACTCGCCCCCCGTCGCTAGATTTACCGCACATTATTAAGTCCAGACCGCATAAGTCCAGACTGCATAATTCCAGACTGCATAAGTCCAGACTGCATAAGTCCAGACTGCATAAGTCCAGACCGCATAAGTCCAGACCGCATAAGTCCAGACCGCATAAGTCCAGACCGCATAAGTCCAGAGCGCGCATGTAAGGAGCCAGCCGTGAACAAGCCCAGAGGTGCTGACCGCGATATTGCGGTCAATCGTCGTGCCTCCCACGACTACCATTTTGAAGAAGAATACGAAGCAGGGCTTGTGCTGACCGGCTCGGAGGTCAAATCCCTCCGAGAAGCACGCATTACCTTTAAAGACAGCTATATCTCCGTGCGGAATGGTGAGCTCTTTTGGATGGGGGTCCACATCACCCCCTGGACCTACGCCCATCAGTTTAACCATGAGGCCGAGCGGGTGCGGAAGCTGCTCCTGCACCGCACCGAGATCAACCGGCTGGCCTCCAAAGTGCGAGACAAGGGCCTGACCCTCATCCCGCTGAAGGTGTATCTCAAAAATGGGCGCATCAAGCTGAAGTTGGCCCTCGCGCGTGGTAAAAAAGAATACGACCGCCGCGATGACCTCAAAGAGCGAGAAGCCCAACGTGAAATGGACCGGGCCCTCAAAGCGCGCCGCTGAGCCCTGATCAATCCTCAACCTCTTACGGATATGACGGACATGAGCAATAACACCTCCAAGTCTCTGCGTATGGCGCTGGCCGTTCTGGCCCTGGCGGGCATTGGCGTGAGCCTCTACCTCACGAACTATCACTTTCGAGTGCTGAGTGACCCGAACTTCCAGAGTGCCTGCGCGATCAACGAGACCTTCGACTGCGACAAGGTGAACTCGAGCCCCTACGCCAAAGTTTTTGGCATTCCGCTGGGGTTGTATGGGGCGGCCTTTTATGTGGCGATGTTGGCCCTGGTGGGTCTCTCCTTTAATAAAGATGAGAAATTCGAGCGTGCCCCTGAGCTGCTCTTTGGATTTTCGGTGCTCTCCTCCCTGCTCTCGGTGGGCTTGGGGATTGTGTCGGCCACCCAGATCGGCACATGGTGTCTGTTCTGTATCTCGCTGTACGTAGTTAACTTCGGCATGTTGGGGGTGAGCTTTAAGGATGCGGGCGGCGGATTCCGCTCCATCATCGGGCGGCTGGACAAGGAGCTGCTGGGCTTCTATCGCAGCCCGCTGATGTACGTGGTGGGCCTGACCTTCTTCGGCATTGTGTTCATCGGCGGAGGCTTCTACAAGGAGCAAGTGGCCGCCGCAGAGCAGGCCAAAGTCGAAGAATTCCTGCGCAGCAAACCTCGGGAGCCCAAAAGCAGCGGTGCCGCCACCTCCACCACCGCCGACGCCCATGATCACAGCGCCGGAAACGACCCTCACGCCAACTCCGACGCCTTGAGCGGTGACGCCGTCAACTTGCCACTCTTGGGCCACGAGCCCATTCGTGGACGTGCCAGCGCGCCGGTCTCCATTGCCATCTTCTCAGATTTCCAGTGTCCTTATTGCCGCGTCGGAGCGGGTGTGCTCGAGGAAGTAGCGCAGGCCAACCCGGATAAAGTGGCCATCATCTATAAGCAGTATCCGCTGGACATGGACTGTAACCCGAACGTGCAGCGGCCCATGCATCCCTTTGCCTGTCTTGCCTCCGTGTCATCGATCTGTGCGGGCAAGCAGGGCCAGTTCTGGGAGATGCACGACGCCATCTTCTCCGACCAGCAGAATATCAGCCCGGAGCTGCTCACCCGCCAAGCCCAGAACCTCGGGCTGGATATGACCAGCTTTGAAGCCTGCCGACAAGATCGGGCCAACTATATCAGCATCAACCAAGACATCGAGCAGGGGCGGCAAGCGCAGATCACCGGGACACCGTCGATCTTCATCAATGGACGACGCTGGAAAGGTCCACTCACCGCCGAGGCCATCAGCGCCGTGGTGCGCAGCTTGGCCCCTTGAGCCCGTGTGTCGAAGCCTCACATCTCTTTCTCTACAGGAATTTCATGGAAACCGAGTCCTCTTCTGCCATCCCGTGGCTTGAGCTGCGCATCGTTGCACCCCTCGACGCTCAAGATGCGGTCTCTGCTTATCTTTGGGAAATCGGCGTTCAAGGCATCACCGAAGAGCCCGCCACCCGCAACGGTGAGCCCTGGGTGCTCCTACGTGCCTACGTCGAATCCGCCGAGTCTGAGCGCATCCGCCAGGAGGTGCTCGAGCATATCGTCTCACTGGACGAGTATTTTCCCGGTGCCGCGCACGCGCGTGTGAGTGTGAGCATCGTGGAGCAACAAGACTGGAACGCGAAGTGGAAGGAGCACTTTAAGCCCTTTCATGTCTCGAAACGCTTGGTGATCCGCCCGGTGTGGGAAGCCTATGAGCCTCAGCCCGGAGATGTGGTGCTGGACCTGGATCCCGGCATGGCCTTTGGAACCGGTGCCCATGAGTCTACCCGAGGCTGTCTCAACGCCATCGACGCCCTGCTCGGCAGTGGACATTTGGCGGTGGAGCCCTTAAAAGCAGGCGGAAGTGTGCTGGATGTGGGCACCGGCTCCGGGATCCTGCTGCTGGCGGCCCTCAAGCTGGGCGCTGCCGACGGAGTGGGCATCGACCTGGATCCCATTGCCATCACCGCAGCCACGGAAAATGTGGCCCTCAATGGCCTGCAAGCGCGCGTGGCGCTCTCGGATACCTTGCTGGAGCACCTGCCACCCACCCGTTATCCCCTGGTGCTGGCCAATATTCTGGCCCCGACCTTGATGGCCCTCTCGGGTGACTTGGTGGCACGACTGGAGCTGGGAGGCGCACTGGTGCTCTCGGGCCTGCTCAACGATCAAGCCGACTCGGTGCGCAGCGCCTTTTTGCCCAAAGGTCTGCGCCAGAGTCTTGCCATTCAAGAGGGGGAGTGGACCACCCTGGTGCTGCGTGCGGCGGAGGCATAAGGCATGCGCTCCTTTCTGGTGCCACCGGCAAGCTGGGGCGACCAGCTCCTGCTCTCCCCCGATGAAGCACGCCATGCCCTCAAGGTGCTGCGTCTCAAGCCGGGCGCTGAGATCCGCTGTGTAGACGGTCATGGACGGGAAGTCTTGGCCCGCATCGAGCAGCTCAGCCCCGAAGGAGGGGTGGCGATTCCAGTTTCGTCGGTGATGACCACCCCTCGGCAAGCACAGCGTCTGGTGGGGCAAGGTCTCCCCAAAGGAGATAAGCTCGACGACATCCTCCAGCACGGCACCGAGCTAGGCATGGATACGCTGTGGCCTCTCAAGCTCGAGCGGTGTGTGGTGAAGCTGGATCCCGAAAAAGCCGAGGGGCGGCGAGCGCGCTGGCAGCGCATCTGTAGCGAGGCGGCGAAACAGTCACGGCGGTCGGAAGTGCCCAACGTGGCACCGCCTGCAGGACTGGGGTCTTTTCTGGAGGCGTTTCGGGAGCTGTCAGCGCCTCGTTTGGGCGTGGTGCTGGATGAAGCGCGGGCAGGTGTGTGTTCCCTTCCGGCTTTGCTGGAGACCGAAACAGGGGCGGAGGTCTTGAAGCGAGGTTCACTCTGGGCACTGGTGGGTCCAGAAGGCGGACTTTCTCGAGCGGAGGTGCAGGCGGCGAGTGATGCAGGGTTTGTGCCTGTCTCCCTGGGCCCTCGTATCTTGAGGACGGAGACGGCGGCACTCAGCCTGCTGGCGATGCTGGACTATGCTTCGGCTCGGCTGGAAGGGCAGGCGTGATCAGCGTTTGAGCTCCTTTTTGGGATCTTTTGGCCCCTCTCTTTTGGGCTCGAGGCGCTGATCCAACACACTCAATACTCGATGTCCCGAGTCCCACAGGCTGTCTACGAAGGGCTCCAGGTTTTCGCCGTAAACCCGCAGCACCCCGAGGTCTTTGCCTTCGTAGCTGCTGGTCATCAGCGAGGCGATGCGCACGTTAAAGCGCCGCGCCAGGCTGGTCAAAAAGGTGAGTGCGTCTTCGTCTTTTGAGAGGTCGAAGGTCAACCGCACCCCACCTCGATCTGCCCCCATCACGCTGATAAAGGCGCGGAAGATATCGGATTCGGTGATAATACCCACCAATCCGTTGCCTTGAACCACCGGCAGCGCCCCAATTTTCTTTTCACGCAGGATGCGGGCCACTTCTTCGATGGGTGTCTCAGGGGTGGTGCTCAGCGGATTGCGGGTCATCACATCCCCGACGACATACCCTCGCGCGCCTGCTTCGGGTCGAGTACCAAAGGGGTTGACGTCCGGGGCGTAGGCGTGAAGGATATCCGTAGACGAGATGATGCCCACCATTGTGGGGCGTGTGACATCCAGCTCCACCACCGGCAAGCGGCGAATCTTCCGCGTGGCCATCAGGTTTGCGGCCACGGCGATGGAGACACTCTCCGTCACGACCAGCGGGTTTCGAGTCATCCACATGCTGACAATCACAACGGCCTCCTATTCCGCATCCAGAGTATCCGCCTCTACCTTCAACATCGGCATTTTATGAGAGTTGCCCACGAATGAAAAGCCATGAGACATTCTCGCGCGTGCATCATGGCCTCAAATCTCAGAGACAGCCAGCTCATTTTGAGGGGATGCGGCTCCGTGTGTTGCGCCGTGTGTTGCGCCGTGTGTGGTTCTGTGTGTGGTTCTATGTGTTGCTCCACGGCACCTGTCTCCAGGCCCAAAGCCCCGATCAAAAACCACACTGGCAGGCAACGCTACAGGTGGACCCTCTCCAGAAGCGGCTCGAAGGCCCCGTGCGCCTGCTCCTGCCTGCCGAGGCTCAGGGCCAAGCTCAAGCGGTGGTGTTTTTTCCGGCGCAGCTTGCACGGGGAGAAAAAACCGATGAGCTGACCTCCACCTGGACCTATCCGAGAGGGTATCAGCCCGCCCACATGACCCTCGAGCCCCTGTCCGGCCAGCCCTCACCCAGTTGTATTCCCCTTCCGGCTGCGGTGGAGGGCCTGCTCCAGCAGTGTCAGTGGCCCACGCACCAAGCCGATCCCTCCCAGACACGAGTGTTGAGCTGGCATGCGCGGCTCCAGCTTCAGCTTCCCGAACGATTTGGGCCGTTTGGCACCTATGGCGGGACCATGACCCTGGCAGGAGGCTGGTTGCCGAGCTTACTTCCGCCCGGATCGGATACGTTGCCCCCTTCACAGCCTCCAGAGCCGGTGACGGTGGAACTCCAGCTCGTGTTGCCCACCTCCTGGAGCGCATGGCTGGAAGGAAAGCCGCTCACCCCCTGCGTTCAGCCGCCCAAAGAGCCGCTCCCCCCCGAGCAGATGTGTGTGGAAGGGCAGGCACAGGCGCGTTTTCCGGTTTTGCAGGTGATGCAGACGCGGAATACCCTCGAGCCGGTGTCGCTCTCGCCCCACGTCCGCTTGATCGAGCCTCGTATGCGGGTGGGCGAGCGGGCGCGCATCGAGAAGCTGGTGAGCTCGCTGGAGCAGTTTTGGCACACACAGGGGCTGGGCGAGGTGCCACCGACGATGCTCTCACGCGCTCCACTCCGGCGGAGCTTAACCTTTCCAGGTGAAGGGGTGCTGCTGCTCTCAGATCGGGCGCTCCGCACCGCACCCGGTATTCGACGATTTCATGCCCTGGCTCTGGCGCAGGCCCTGCTGGAACACTGGGTGATGCGGCGCTTGAGCGACACGCTCTCCCCCTGGGAGCAGGCACCGGTGGCGTCCTTGTGGGCCGATGTGCTGTTGAGCCGCTATCGACAGACGCTCCCGGCAGGCGCTTGGACCGCTCGAGCCTTGTTGTCGCCGCTGCGCATCTTTCCGCCCGTGGATGGGCTGTTGAATGCTCCGAAGTTCCCGTTTTCGCAAGAGCTTTACGAGTGGCCGTATCGCTGGGATGCCCTTCAGGAGAGTGTGGCGTCGCTGCTCAACCCCGGTCAGGGAGGAGCCGCCGTGCGACATCAGCTCGAGCTTCAGCAGGGAGCGCAGGCGCTGAGACAGGCGCTCGAGCAGGCGCAACAGCGCGAGACGTTTGATGTGCTGAGTGTGCTGGCCGAACAACAAGGGGTGACTCGAAGCAGTCTGGAGCAGCTTCTCCAGGGACTTCGCCAGCCTCCGGCGCAGGTGGATTTTCGGGTGGTTGCCTTGCGCTCCCGTCGAGTGCCCGGTGGCCATCAGACCACCCTCACCCTGGAGACGAAGGGGCCGCTGGGGGAGCCTCCCCCCACTGTTCCGCTGAAGCTGGTGGTGGGTCGAGAAGCACAGATGCGCACCTGGCAGGCCAAGACCCAGGAGACCCTCACCCTCGAGACGGCCCAGGCCATTCGTCAGGTGGAGCTGGATCCACACGAGCAGCGGCTGGAGATCAACGCGGCGGGCACTCGGCTCCGGGATAACAATGTGTGGCCTCCACCGGCCCGACTGCTCTTTCAGGCGGCCCTCACGAGCTTCGAGCTGGAGAGCCTTCGTCCGACCGGCTCGGCGGTGGTGCTGCTCACCCGTCCGAATCAGCGGGATTGGCTGGTGATGGGGGAGGTTTATTCCTCTCAGCAGGTGCTGCTGGGGGGCACGCTGGGGGGATTTCGATTTTTAGGACCGTATCGAGATGCCCAGTGGCGGAGCCATCGGCTGGGAGTCCAGCTCAACCGGGCTCAGCGGCAGGGGCTGGCTTGGCTGGGGGAGAGCGCAGACGCTTACTTAAACACCACGGGGCTGAGGCTCTCGTATCGGTTCGACGACCGGCTGCTGCTGCAAGACAGCGGACGTGGCGGCGCGTGGTACGCAGGGCTGGAAGGTGGATGGGCCGAAACTGCTGAAACGACAGGGCCTTATGGCATCATGTCGCTGCAAGGGGTGAAGCCGCTGGCCCTCTCGCGGGTGGGAAACAGTGCGGGGCCGCTGCTGGTGTTGCGTGCGCAGGTGGAGCTGGGGCTCGGGCTGCCGTCCGGCGCAGGAGGTCCGGGAGAAGGGCTCTTTGTGCTGGGAGGGCCTTCGTTGGTGCGAGGGCTGGAAAACAGCGCCCGTTATGGCAATCAACGCTGGGTGAGCTCGGCAGAGCTGCGGCTGCCAGCGGCGCAGGAGCTGGACCTCAATCTGGGCTTGGCGCGGCTTCGTCGGGTGCAGCTTGTGCCTTTTGTGGATATGGGGGCCATCGGTTATGAGCCGGAGGCGCTGCTCTCACCGGCGCTGGGTGTGGGACTGGGCACGCGGCTCTATCTGGATATGCTGGGGCTCTACGAGGGGGTGGCGGGGCTGGACTTGGCATGGGAGCCTGCTGCACTGGTGGCGGGTGAGGCGGATGCGCGCACGCCACAGGTTCTCATCCGTTTTGCTCAGCCCTTTTGAGGGCAGACGAAGGGGGGCATCGAGTCGAGGGGCGCGTATGCTTCGAGCTGTGGTCCTGCTAGTCAATTATGCTGGAAAGTGTTATAAACCCGGCACCAGTAGAACCTGAGTCCGCATAAGGTTGTTATGGAAATCACCTGCAAGCAGTGCTCAACCCTCTTTATGGTCGATGTGGGGCTCAACCCCGGCGCGGAGCTGGAGGTGGTATGTCCGGGCTGTTTTCAGCTCTACCGGGTGCAGCTTCCGAGCCAGCCGAAGAAGCCGGAGGGCAGCGCGGAAGGTCGTTCCTCGCGGGGGCGTCTCCAGCCGGGAGATGGTGGGGTGGCGGAGCGGCTGCGTGACGGCTTTACCCTCCATTTTGAGCTGCGCCATCCTGCAAGGCCGGAGGTTTTAAAGCTCAACCCCTTCGTGATCAAGCAGCGGATCTGGACCGGACAGCTCGACGGGACCGAGGAGTTTCGTGAGAATCAAGGTCGCTGGTTCCGAGTGGGTGAACATCCCGAGTTTGCTCGTCTCTTTCAGCTTAAGGGGCTGCGCGTCAATACGGAGAGTGCGGAGCCGCAGGGCGGAAGGCAGCGCCGATTTGCAGGCTGGAAGCACGCACTTCCACCTCCACCGTCCGCCACGGAGGTGGCACCGACACAGGGGTCAGAGCTCAGCCTTCCGCTGGCCAGTGTGGGTCGAGAGCATGTGCCCGGTCTTTCCCGCAAAAAGGCACGCTGGCCGCTCTTGTTGGGGGGAGGGCTGCTGCTCGTGGTTCTCGTGGGGCTGCTCCTCTACTTTTTCGTGCTGTGAAAGCGCCAGAGACGCGAAGCTGCTTACGATTTGAAGCATGAGCCTTCGTTGAAACCCTTTGGTCCTCATGATATTCTCAATGAAAGAAGTGCGAGAGCTGAGGCTGAGCAGAGGCTGAAGTGAGGTACTGCCGTGCGTGTCATGTTTATCAATCCCCCGTTGGATTCTGTGCTGTCCAAAGAGCAGATCAATCCGGTCACTGCGTTTCTGTTTTATAACTCTCCGCCGTTGGGGATCTTATATCTCGCGGCAGTGCTGGAGCGTCGCGGGGATACGGTGGCGGCCATTGATGCGGCTGCGGAGCGCCTCTCGGTGCCGGAGACCGTCGCGCGGGTGAAGGCTTTTCGCCCGGATTTGATTGGCATCACCTCCACCACGGTGGGTTTTGAGGGGGCGAAGCTGCTGGCGGTTGGGCTCAAGGAGGCGATGCCTCGAGTGCCCACGGTCTTGGGTGGTCCTCACTGCTCACTGTTGCCCAAAGAGGCGCTGGCGACGGCGGCCTTTGATTTCGGCGTGGTGGGCGAAGGAGATGAGACCATCGAAGAGCTGGTCCAAGTGCTCGAGCATCAGCGACCCATCGAGAAGGTGCTGGGGCTGGTCTGGCGTAAGGGGGAGGAGCTGGTATTTAATCCACCTCGTCCCAACGTGGCGGAGCTGGATAAACTTCCGTTCCCGGCCCGTCATCTGCTCTCGCCTGATCTGTATACCCCGGTGCCGATTGATCAGCATGGACTGCCGAAGTATTCTATCATCAGCTCGCGGGGCTGTCCGCATTCCTGTGCGTTTTGTCAGAAGGCAAACTCGGGATATCGGAGCTTCTCTACCAAGTATATTGTGGATGAGCTGGAGCACTTGGTGGAAGACTTTGGGGCCAAAGACATCGCCTTTGTGGACTCGCTCTTTGCACACTCTCGAAAGCGGGTGGAGGCGATCTGTGATGAAATTCTCGCACGCCCACGCCTGCGGGGGAAGCTCTCCTGGACCTGCTCATCTCGTGTCGAGTGTGTGGATAAACCCTTGTTATTAAAGATGAAAAAAGCGGGATGTTGGCGCACTCGATTTGGCATCGAGAGTGGAAACGATGATGTCTTAACGTTTATTCGCAAAGGCATCACGAAGGAACAGATCCGCAATGCCATTACCTGGGCACATGAAGCGGGCTTGCAGCCGAAAGCCTTCTTTATTGTGGGACATATGCCCGACACTCACCAGACGATTCAGGAAACCATCGAGCTGGCCAAAGAGATTCCATTGACCGATGTGACGGTGCAGATCAACACGATCTTGCCAAAGACGCCGCAGGAAGAGATCTGGCGCAATGAGGGGGATAAGTACGGCAGACTGGTGACAGAACAGACGGATGATAAGAGCTTTTGGCAGCCGACCTATGTGCCTCATGGTCTGACGTCGCAAGATCTGATTGCATACCATCGTAAGTTCTATCGAGAATTCTATTTCCGACCGGTGACGTTGTGGCGGCATGCCAGCGGGCTCAAGACCGGACAAGATGTGATGAAGTATCTCAACGCTGCACGACTGTTTGCATTTTTGTTTTTCGATCAGAAGCTGCCAGAATGGACCGATGCGCGCTCACACTTGGATGGCTGAGCGGGATGGCTGAGCGGGATGGCGGAGTGACTTGCCAAAATTTGATACACCTGCCCTATGTCATGCGAATCCACCAAAAAAACCGACACCAGACTTGCGGATGCGGGCAAACTTTGCCATCATTCAGCCATCAGCGTCTGGAGGAGGAAGGCATGAGCAGCAGCGGATTTGGGATAGGGCGGATCGGGAAGCACAACCACCGGCATCGGCCAACAAGATGGCCATCGAGCCTCCACGTCGGAGGGCTGTGGCTGGCCTCGTTGCTTCTGGTGAGCGGATGTAAACAAAATGATGTGGCACCTCAACAACGAAGTTCGGCGGATTCATTGACCGATGCGGCGGCGCAGAGCACCCAAAAAACCGAAGCAGGTGGAGGGGATGCCGCTCGAATCGCGGGAGACGCTGGCAACGCGCCGGCACCTGCTGGGGGACCGAGTGACGCACCTCCTGGCGCAGGGACTCCTCCCGCAGGGAAACCCGAAGCCATCGCCCCCGGCAATCCGGGTGAAGCCCCTCCCTCTGGAGAAGATATCCCGATGGGTGCGCCTCCGCTCCCCGATGGGGTGAAGGGCATTCACCTCCGGGGGGAAGTGTCGTTTTCCGATTATAAGGCGGGTCATATCCAGATCGACATCTCGGATCGTGGTATGAATGCAGGCGGGCGAGGGGTTCAGCCCAAGATCATCCAGCTTTACCGGATGGAGAAACCCGGCAGCTTTGATATCGAGATCCCAGTCAATACGGGTTCGATCTATCTCTCGGCGTACAACGACGAAAATAAGGATGGTAAGCCGGCCCGTGAAGAGCCCAGAGGCTCCGCCAGCGGGAACCCTTTCACGGTAAAGGACGCCGACATCAAGGGCGTTACGATCACCCTCGAGCGCGAAAAGATCCCACCGCCTCCCACCTCTCCCTGAGCAGTTGAATCCGAAGCCTCTCCTTGAGCAGTTGAATCTGAAGCCTCTCCCTGAGCAGTTGATTCCGAAGCCTCTCCCAGGATTGGGAGAGGGTGGCGCTTTGCGCCGGGTGAGGGCGGAGAGGGGATAATCTTGCCACGGATGAAACGCGGATGAAACGCGGATAAAGAGATGGGGAGATAAAGAGATGAGGAGATGAGGAGATGCTGTACTTCCCCAAATGAGCTCAAGCTCATGTTGAGGGGGCGAAGGGACTTGGTGGTGGATCCTAAAGATGCGTAAAGACCCTCACGAGAACAAGATAGAATGATATAGAAGTTTAGAGAAAAATATTTAAAAACATATGTTTATGCTTTAATTAGACTCTCAATAATCCCTTGACGAGACGTGATTTCGTTCTTATGGTGATCCTCGATACTGTCAACATCCTCACCTGAACAGGAGCTGGTATGGCCCTCAAGTTTACCTTACTCACCCGTGCGAACATGCGCACCTTAGCGGAAGGTGCCTCCCTGCATGAGCATGGGATTGTCTTCGACAGACTCTCCAATGGCGACGGACGCTTTCGCATCAATGCGATGATCGACGGCAACCGCATTCATCGTGTGGTGGGGCTCGAGTCCGATGGAATGACTCGAGAGCAGGCTGAAGTTTACCTTGAAAAGATCCGCACCGAAGCAAGAGAGGCCCGACTCCATCTCCCCAAGGGTCGTAAGTTGGCCATGACATTGGAGGAGGCAGCTCAACGGTATCTCCAGAAACTGGAAGAGGAGGGTGGAAAGGATCTCAAGAAGAAGAGCACTCGGCTTGCACAGCATCTGGTGCCGATGTTGGGAAAGAGGCCGTTGGATGCCCTCACCTCATCGGACATCGAACGGTATAAGAAGCAGCGACTGGATACGGGCGCTCGACCTGCCACGGTGAACCGTGAGCTGGCAGTTCTATCGCATCTGATCAACAAAGCGGTGGAATGGAAGTGGCTCACCCATCGTCCAGCACAGATTCGTCGTCTGCGTGAAGAGAACGCACGCATTGAGTATCTGACCTCGGAACAATCCGGCACACTTTTGAAGACCGCTAAGGAAAATGGATCGCCCTATCAGCTTCTCTTTATGCTGATTGGATTGGAGACGAGCATGCGCAAATCAGAGATCCTATCGATCCGACTGGAGCACATGGATCTCAAACGACGGGTCATCTTCATTCCCAAAGCGAAGGCGGGAGCGCGCGAACAGCCGATAACGGAGCGGCTGGCGGACTATCTCACGCCGTATGTGACGCTGGCGGAGCCGGGGCAAGAGTGGCTATTTCCATCCACGCGCTCTCCTTCGGGACACATGACGGAGATTTCGGGCGGCTTTCGGAAGCTGGTGAAGAAGGCCGGTCTGGACGCGAAGAAGGTGGTGCGCCACACCCTCCGGCACACGGCGATCAC
>JBJTQF010000176.1:0-27127 GCA_046075485.1 Myxococcota bacterium
GTTTGGAATGCCTTGCTCATTCAGCTCCATGCGCACCTGGGCGGCCAGCTCTCGCAGGTGATCGCGGGTAAGCTGACGCAGCACGTCCACGGCAGGCTCGAGACGCTCGAAGATCAGCCGCTGGAGAGACTCCACCTGTGATTCGTCGAGCCCACTCTGGCTGAGGCGACGCTGGAGCAGGACCAGCAGGCCCTTACGCTCATCCCCATTTCGGCGAACATTTCGAGCGGTCAGCAGGCGTCCCAGGATCCGCAAGAGCCCACGGGTGCTGACTTTTCCCGAGATAAAGGAGGTGGCAACGTCCTCCAGATGATGGGCCTCGTCGAGCACGATCCGACGGTAAGGCGGCAGGACCAGGGCTCTTTTATAGTCTTTGACGGTCAGTCGCACCGAAAGATCGGCCATCAGCAGGTGCTGGTTGACAATCAGGATGTGGGCTCCGGCGGCTTCTCGACGGGCTTTGAAGAAAAAACACTGATCATAATGAGGACACTTCACGCGGGTGCAGTCTTCTTCGTCGGCGGCCAGCCGATCCCACAGCTCTTCCGGCAGGGGGGCGGCGAGCTCCGAGCGTGTGCCTTCTTCGGTGCGCTCGTACCAGTCGTCAAGGCTCTCGAGCAGGGAAAGTTGCTCGTCGTTGAAGATCTCCAGGGGGTTCTGGCGAAAGTATTCAAACTTCCGATTGCACAGGTAATTCGAGCGCCCCTTCAACAGGGCCACACGCAGCTCTTTAAACGGCGGTAAGGCGGTCAGCATCGGCGCATCTTTGGTATAAAGCTGCTCCTGGAGGTTGATGGTGTGGGTCGCCACCACCACCGACTCACGATTGGCCAGGGCATACAGAGCGGCAGGCACCAAATACGCCAGCGACTTACCGGTGCCGGTTCCCGCTTCCACCACGGCGATGCCATCCACGTTGTAGGCGTCGAGCACCAGCCGAGACATATCAAGCTGTCCCGGTCGGCTCTCGTAGCCAGGAAGTCGGCGGGCGAGCAGGCCCGAGCTCCCCAACAAGGCTTCAATCTGATCGGCAGGAACAACCTGCCGCACACGCCGGGCGAAGGGCTTCACCACCACCAACACCTGATCGACGCTGTTGTTGACAATCATAAAGCCTACAGCGCGTTCGCCGTATTGAGATGCCAACGCCAGATCGGCCTCAGAAGGCAGGAGCACGCCCGAAGGATGGTTGTGGATCACCACATCCCCCTCTTGGGCGACGTCCATCAAGGCCGGTACACTCACCGCGTTGCCTCGACAAAAGACCTCGACGGACTGGATACGGGAGACCCCTTCGGCGAGACGTCCCACGAGAAACACTTCGTGGCCGCCGTGATCGGCAATCTGACGACGCAGCTCCTCGATGGCTTCTGGCAAAAAGTGGCGGGAGCAGGGCTCCGAGTTGGTGTTCAAGCGGTCTTCCTCTTGGCTAAGGCAGGACAAGATCTGCTGTTGTGCAATATGGGGTCATGGGACGGTAATGTCAAGAAAGGTGGTGCAGCATCAGAAAAGGCTGATGGGCCGGAAGTTGAGCTCACAACCTTGAAATTTCGTGCAAACTGTAAAAATGATGCTACACTTAATGACATCGCTGTCCGATATAGGTCCTTATTAAATAATGACTTATACATCATACCCGCACACGGAGACTGTATGGGCACACTTAAACGACCGTTTTTTTCAGCCGGTCTGCTCTTGGCGCTGTGCATGAGCCCTCCGGTTTTGGCAGCGCCGGTCCTTGACACTCCAGAGGCGGGAAATGGGCAGGCTCTGGAGAACGTCAGCGGTGATGCGGCGCTTGATGTTCGAGGCTACTGGCGCTTGGATGGAAATTTGGGGGACTCGAGCGCTTGGAACAATCCGGCACAGCTCAGGCCCGCTCGTTACGTCAGCGGACGTTCGGGGCAGGCGCTGGCACTCTCAGGGCGCACGGTGGCGATGGTGCCCTACGATGAGAGCCTGCGGATGGATTTTGGGCTGAGCCTCGACCTCTGGATCAAGCTCAACAGCTATGGGCAGGAGGCCACGCTGATCGGCAGTGGCAGCGCGCTCAAGGAGGACTCCAACTGGAGCCTGGGCTTCAGCCAGGGCAGCTTGAGCATGCAGTATCGCACGGCCAACGGCTCGCTGGGGGTTCTCTCGGTGGCGGAGTCACGGTTGCCACTCAATACGTGGGTGCATGTGGGCGCGTGGGTGTCGCTGGCAGAAGGCGAAGTGGGGCTGGTGGTGCATACGGACAGTATGATTGCCTCACTGACGCAGGCAAGTGTGGCCACCGGCAAACTCAGCACTTCAGCACTCGATCTCATGCTCGGCGAGAACTTTAAGGGCTCATTGGATGAGGTCAAGCTCACGGTGCTGGAGCCCTAATATCCGCCGCTTGCTTTCTGTGCTTGCTTGCTGTGCTTGCTTTCTGTGCTTGCTTTCTGTGCTTGCTTGCTGTGCCAGCTTTCTATTCTGCCGCCTTTTCTTCTGCCTGCCAGCCTCTCGGCCCACCCTCGCGCCGTGACAGCTCGTGACCGCCCTGCCCTCTCAGACGTTACAGCACCCCTGCACCAAACACCACCGAGACCTGCTCTCGACCGTGGGTTTCTCCGGCCCGTTCGCAGCGTTGTTGCACCAGGGCCCAGAGCTCGTTGACGAGACTTTCACCTTCTCCGGTGGGCACTTCGAGCTGCGCGCTGAGCAGGTGGCCTCGTGCGTCGTCGGCGCAGGCGGAGGGCAGGATCTCCTTCAAGATGCACTCGACGGCGATCAACGCGGCCTGGTGACGGTCCTCCAGCTCCCGGGCGGCGAGGGAGAGGGTGGGTCCGACGGCTTTGAAGCTGGGGGAGGTCGCCGGTCCCACCTGAGCCACCCAGCCTTTGCGCTCGAGGATCTTCAGCTCGGCGGTGATGCGGGCGGTGGTGAGGTTGGGCTCATCGGCTTGAAGGGCCAGCCGAAGCTGATCGAGGTTGAGGGGCTCGGGCCAGGCGGTGATCAACAGGCGGAGCAACCTCCAGGCATGGGTGAGGCGGCCTCGGGCGGCGAGCAGGCCGATATTTCCCAACGAGAGGCGCGAGATGAGCTGACGTTCTTCTTCGTCGTTGATGCGCTGGAGGCTGGTGAGGTAGGGGATGGGCTCCTCGGCCACACGCGGGGGCGCGACCGGCTCCGGGGGAGGCTCTGGGATTTTCATCATGGGGCCGCTGCCGGTGAGGAGCCAGTCGCCGTTATATCCCAGCAGGCAGAGCTGCTCGAGGACGCGGCCTCCAGGCACACTGGAACCGGACTCATAACTCTGCCAGGCGCTGAGGGAACATCCGACGTCTTCTGCAAAGAGTCGCTGACTTTTGTGGCTATACTCACGCGCTTTTCTGAGCCTTTCATCAAAATTCATACTGTCTCCTTCAGGGAAATGAGGGGCTTGAGAGCATCGAGGGAGGCACTGCTGTCATGCCTGACAGTGACTCTGATTGATCCAATCGATAGATAGCGAAATCAACGTTCATTTCAGCAAAATTTTCCACACATCATTGAAAATCTTAACGATCTGAGGCGAAATTTTGTTGAAAAGTGCGGCGGGCTGTCGTAAATTGCAGCCTTGCAACGGGGTGATTATGCGACAGTCAATGTTTTTTGTCGAGCATGAAGATCGGTTGATGGGAATTCCGAAGAGCACGGCATACAATTGAAAGTGGTGACAGTCAATATCCCATCAATTCTGAAGAGTTGTCATGATTCTTAACCACCAGACGCCAGATTTGCACCCCATTTAATGACAGCAAAAAAGGAGTGATCCCATGTGTGAGCTTCGAGATCTGGTCGAAAACAGCGGGCTGGAGCTGGATGATGTGATCCTGTCGTTTACGCAGGTCTACATCAGCATTCTGGAAGAAGAGCTGGGGGAGATGTCTCGGGAGGAGCTGATCCGAGAGCAGGCGTCAATTCTGCTGGCGGTGACCCACCTTCAGACCCAGTGGCGGCTGATGGATGAGCGGCTGCGCCTGCCTCTCGAGCGCCCCACCCACTGAGTGACGGTGTGAGCGGCGGAGATCAGTGACGGAGATGAGTGACGGAGATCAGTGACGGTGATGAAGTGCGGCGGCGGTAACGTGAGGCGGAGATGAGTGACGGTGAAGGCGGACGCAGGCTCAGGCGCGGTTGAAGAGTTTGGCCATCAAATACTCCCGGTTGGTCCGGTGAATATTGGTGATGCTGATCTCTTTAGGACAGGCTGCTTCACATGCCCCTGTGTTGGAGCACGCCCCAAACCCCGCACTGTCGTGAGCGTCGATCATATTGACCACTCGCCGTCCACGCTCCGCCGCCCCCTGAGGAAGCTGCGCAAACTGGGAGACCTTGGCAGACGTAAACAACATGCCCGAGCCGTTCTTACAAGCCGCCACACATGCCCCACAGCCGATACACGCAGCCGCATCCATCGCGGCTTCTGCCAGATCCTTCGAGACCGGAACGGCGTTGCCGTCCGGGGCCGAGCCCACATTCACGGACACATACCCACCCGCCGCTTGAATCTTGTCAAAAGCCGACCGATCCACCACCAGATCTTTGATCACTGGGAAAGCGGCTGCACGCCAGGGCTCCACGGTGATGGTCTCACCGTTATCGAACTCTCGCATGAAGAGCTGACAGGTGGTAATACCTTTGCCGGGTCCGTGGGGAACTCCGTTCACCACCGAACCACACGATCCACAGATGCCCTCACGACAGTCGTGACTAAACGCAATGGGCTCTTCACCCTTCGCCTCCAGTCGGCTGTTGAGCACGTCCAGCATCTCGAGGAACGACGCATTGGTGGAGATGTCGTTGACTTCATACTCCACAAACCGGCCCTGGTCCTGGGGGCCCTTCTGACGCCAAGCCCGCAATTTAATGCTGATTTTATTGCTCACTTGTAGCTCCTCTGGGTCAGGTGGACATAATCAAAGGACAAGGGCTCTTTGTGCAGCGTCGGAGCATTTCCAACACCCTTGTATTCCCAAGCCGCCACATAACAATAATTTTCGTCGTCGCGCCGAGCTTCACCTTCTGGGGTGGCATACTCCTCTCGGAAGTGGCCTCCGCAAGACTCGTTGCGCTGAAGGGCGTCGTTGGCCATCACTTCGGCATACTCGAGGAAGTCTGCCACGCGGCCAGCACGCTCCAGCACTTGGTTCAGCTCACCCGCCGTCCCCGGAACGTTGACATCCGCCCAGAACTCCTCCCGCAGCTTGGGAATCTCTCCCAGCAAGGTCTGGAGCCCCTGAGCGTTGCGGCCCATGCCGCAGTTATCCCACATCAGCTTGCCCAGACGACGATGGAAATCGTCCACCGGCTTGCTGCCTTTGCTGGTCAAGAGCTTGTTGATACGCTCCTGCACCTCCGCCTTTGACTGCTTAAAGGCGTCGTGATCGGTGCTGATGGCCTCAATCTGGGTCGAAGCCAAGTAGTGAGCCAGGGTATAGGGGATGATGAAGTATCCGTCGGCCAAGCCCTGCATGAGGGCGCTGGCACCCAGGCGATTGGCACCGTGATCGGAGAAGTTGGCTTCTCCCAACACATGCAGGCCCGGAATATTGCTCATCAGGTTATAATCCACCCACAACCCACCCATTGTATAATGGACCGCCGGATAGATGCGCATGGGCACCTTATAGGGATCTTCGCCGGTGATCTCATGGTACATATGGAACAGGTTGGAGTACTTCGCGCGCACGCCCGCTTCACCGTCCCGCTTGATGGCATCACGGAAGTCGAGGTATACGGCCAGCCCGGTCTCACCGACGCCATTGCCTTCGTCACAGGCAGCTTTTGCGGCACGGGAGGCGACGTCACGGGGCACCAAGTTGCCAAAGCTCGGATAACGGCGCTCCAGATAATAATCCCGCTCGTGATCCGGGATCTGATCGGGGGAACGTTTGTCACCCTTCTGCTTGGGCACCCAGATCCGCCCGTCGTTGCGGAGGCTCTCGGACATCAGGGTGAGCTTAGACTGAAAGTCGCCTGACACCGGAATACAGGTCGGGTGGATCTGAGTAAAACACGGGTTGGCGAAGAGCGCCCCCTTCTTGTAACAGCGGTATGCAGCGGTCACGTTGGAGGCTTTGGCGTTGGTAGAGAGGTAAAAAACGTTGCCATAACCACCAGTGCAGAGCAACACTGCATGACCGGGGTGAGACTCTACTTCACCCGTCAGCAGGTTGCGCACCGTAATGCCACGGGCTTTCCCATTGACCGTCACCAAGTCCATCATCTCGCGGTAGGGCAACATCTGCACCTTCCCGGCGTTGACTTGGCGCATCAGCGCAGAGTACGCACCGAGCAGGAGCTGCTGTCCGGTCTGGCCTCGACAATAGAAGGTACGCGACACCTGCGCGCCACCAAAGGAACGATTGGCTAATGTGCCACCATACTCACGCGCAAAGGGCACGCCGAGGGCCACCGAGTGGTCGATGATGGAGACACTCACCTGGGCCAAACGGTAGACGTTGGCTTCACGGGCGCGAAAGTCTCCACCTTTGACGGTATCGTAGAACAGACGATAGATGCTGTCGCCATCGTTCTGATAGTTCTTCGCAGCGTTGATGCCACCCTGAGCGGCGATGGAGTGGGCTCGGCGTGGGCTGTCGTGAATGCAGAAGGCTTTCACGTTATATCCCAGCTCGGCGAGCGAAGCGGCAGCGGAAGCACCCGCCAGTCCCGTGCCCACCACTAAGATGGTGTACTTGCGCCGGTTGGCGGGGTTGATCAGCTTGCTGTCAAATCGATGTCTGTCCCACTTCTCTTCAATCGATCCAGACGGAATCTTTGAATCCAGCACCATGTTGAAATTCCTTCCTTAGCGATTCATGAGCGCAAAGAGGGGCAGTGAGGCAAACCCACCACAGACCACCACCGCGATGACCAAGCTGAGCTTCTCAATCTTGGCAAGGGTGTCTTTTTGGGTCATACCCAACGAACGGAGGCTGCTGTGAATGCCATGCCGCAGGTGCGGAATGAGCATCAGCGAGCCCACCACATAGATCGGAGCCCACACGGGATGGGTGAGGGCATCGCCCACAATGCCAAAAGGACCGTCCATGTGCTCAGCGCCTCGACGCGCGCGAATGGTGGCCATATGCACGAACAAAAACACCAACACCATGATGCCTGAGACTGGCATCAGTCGAGCGGACAAGGTGGTTTGATGCTTTTGAACGGCGTAGTCTTGAGGGCGGGCTTTTGCGTTGTCGCGGATCAAGCTGAGGGCCGTCACAATATGGACGACAAAGATGGCTGCCAAGCTCAGCTCAATGAGCGGAAATCCAGGGATGGAATGCAGAGCGTCTGCATATTTGTTAAAGGCTTCTTTCCCGGCGAAAAAGTTTAGATTTCCCGCCAGGTGTGTCACCACAAAACCAATCAGGGCCAATCCCGTCACACCCATGATCAGCTTTCGAGCGACCGACGACAATCTCGCGCTGGCCGTCTGGCTCATTCACTTCTCCCAAGTTGCTGCACCCATCGCGGCAGAACCCTGTGGCCGGCGTTGCCTGTTCCACCCGACGGGGCTGGTTTGGTTGGTCGGAGTGAGAATGCTCCTCTCCGCCAACGTTCCCGATGATCTGCGCCGTCAACAAAGGAATCGAGGTTTAATTCAATCTCCCTCGAAAGTCAAGGTATTATCCGCGCCTGAAGGAAGTGCAAACACCCCTGCTCAGGATTCATTCCCTCTTTTCCACAATTCAGTGCCACTGCATTCATTTTAATGCCTTTCAAATAGGTGGCTGTCGAAGGATTATGACGCAAAGGACGACTTATTCTATCTTCACTTGTGCCACCCTACGCCCCATGCTATGATGCGTACTATTCCTGCTGTGCTCAATCTGAGCGGACCTCCATCGGTCTCTTGCGCTGGCGAACTGCTGCTCTGGAACAGGTTTATGTTGAGACGATTCTTTTCCTCACAGGTTGCAGGGCCTCTCTTGCCCCTCTCCACTTTCTGGCTCGTGCCCTCCGTCGCGCTGGCGCAAGACAACAGCGCCAGCAGCTTTAGCTGGAGCGCACTCTTCTCCTTTTTTACCCTGGTCATCATCGGATTTCTTGCCTGGCAATGGCATCTCCAGCGCATCGAGCTATGGGAAATGCGTCGGCTCATACATCGGGCGCTCGAGCATCGGGCGCTCGAGCGTCGCGCACGCGAGGAGCAAGAACCAGAACAACATGAACCAGATGAGCCCCGTGAGGACTCCAGCGCCGAGTTTGCCCTCCAGCTCCAGCGGCTCCAGCAAGAGCTGATGGCGCAACACGACCAGGTCTTGCAGCTCATGGAGGAAGTCCGCACCGCCGAGACCGTGGCCAGTAATCGCCTGCAAGAGCTGCGCTCGCAGCTCCAGGATGCTCCCAACCTCGCCAAGAGCCTCCAACGTTTTCAAAAGGAGACCACCACAGGACTGGAGCGGCTCCAGGTCACACAGGCAGGATTTGCGTCGTCACTGGAGGCGCTGAAAGCAAGTGAAAAACGAGATCTGACGCTGCTTCAGGGACTTGCCAATCAGGTGGATGTCCTCAGTCAGCGGGTGCATGAGCTGACCTCCCCGGATACCAGCGCGGATCCCACGGTCGTATCTCCGCAGGATGCGGGTCAGCGGGTGGGGGCTCTCGCGGGCATGCTCGAGCGGATGTTGACCTCTCTCCAAGACCATACCCGCTCGCTCAACCACCAAGATCGGCGGCTCAACGATATGCAGGCCATGTTGCATAAGCTCCAGGGGCTGACCGAGGATACTATCCAGCAGAGTGATGCCCTCACAGCACAACTTGGGGAGCTTCAGGCGGATGTGGGGCTGGTGCTCAAGGCGCGTCCAGTGCGGGGGGCGGGTCGCTCTCGCTCTCCCTATGATCCGGAGCTGGCGGAGGAGTATTATCACAAGCTCCAGAAGCTGATCCGGGTGATGATCAAAAATGATAAGGCCAGCAGTTATGCACTGGAAGGCATTCAGTATCTCCATGAGTCGCTGCATGTGCAGGCATCGCTGACGCAGCTCTTGGCGAGCACGGAGTTTGCAATTCGTGTGTCTCCACAATCACTTGAGGCATCAGTCTTAAAGCCACTTCTCGATCATCTGGATCAGGCATTGCTCGGTCAACGCACGCCAGATGTATCTGATTTTGGAGGCGAATCCACTACACCTCGGCGAGAAGCACTCCAACTGCCTCAGTCGGCTGCCTCAATGGATGAAAGCCGCACAGAAAATGGAAAAACCTTGCAGGATCTCAACTCCCCCGGACACCGACGAAGCCGCTGGGATGAGACCGATGCCCTGCGTGTGCTCGCCTCACCCTCCGATCCGGAAGACGATGCGCTGATCGAGGACGCACTGCGAGAAGGAACACCGGAAGCCCTTCAGGATGATCCTGCCCTGCCCTCCCCCGACATGCCGTGAGACTGCGGAGCCCTCCGAGCTTACTTCTCTGAGCTTTATTCTTCGATGCGGTGGATGTAGAGGCGAAACTGCTGATTGAAGTCTTCGGGGACACGAGCGGTTGCATACTTAAAGTCACGTTTCTGTTTTGGTGACAAGGGCTTCTGATAAGATCTCTCACCTTCTTTATGAGCAGGCAAAACCGGGAGAAGCTGCCGCTCATCCCACACCCGCCCCTTCCCGTCGAGGATCACCAGCTTCACTTCCACACGCTTGAGGGTCCGCTCCGAGCCATTCTGAAGGGTCGCCAAAAACTGCCAGCCCTTGCGTGGTCCTTGCACACCTTCTGTCACCCGGGTCGGCTCGATGCCCCGCACATTCACCTCTACGGTGGAGAACAGCGCCCACTGCTCTAAACGCTTCGCCACCACCTGCTTAAAGAGAGAGGTCGGAAAACGGGTCAAAAAGGTCTCGAGGGGGGCTCGCTCGTCACTCAACACCGCCGAATAATACAGACTCCGCTCCAGCCGGTCCTGGGCTTCTGCCGCATGATGGCCTTCGGGATGCCACTGCAAATACTTTTCCCAGGCTTCCGCCGTGTCGAGGGCCCTGGCTTCTTCAAAGTGAGGTTCGTCAATGAAGTCCGCCGCCGGACGACGAAGGGGTGAGGACGGATGTTTTTTGATGAAGGCTTCGTAGGCTTCGGTGGAGTTGGCCACTTGTGCAGCTTTAAAGTCTTCCACGTCTTGCCCTGTGCAGGCACTTAGGCAAACAAGCAGAAGCAGGCTCAGCATGGGCTGCCGAAGCCGTATCAGCCTCTCGCCATAGCTCGTCATCCGTCCCCTCATAGGCACCTCATCAGGATACAAACGAGGCGGGATCGGCAATCTGACCCGCCACGGCACTGGCTGCCACCACACGCGGGCTGGCCAGATACACTTTCCCCGGTCCCGAACGCCCCGGAAAGTTGCGGTTGATCGCTGAGATCGTCACCTGCTTATCGTTGAGACTCACCCCCGGCCCGGCTTTGATACATGCACCACAGGAGGGATTGACCAAACGAGCGCCCGCCTCCTGGAAGAGCTGGATATACCCCTTTTCTTCGGCGTAACGCCGGATCTTCTGGGATCCAAACTGAATGAAGAGCTGCACGTCGGGATGAACTTTCTTGCCCTGCTTGAGTGCGGCCCCCAACACTTCGGCGTACATATCCATGTCGGTCATTTTTCCGCCAGTACAAGATCCGCCGTAAGCAATATCCACTCTCACCGGGGTTTGCTCCAGGAGCGCGTCGAGCGCCACACCATTCCGAGGATCTCCAGGAGTGGCCACCATCGGGCTCAGACTGTCCAGCTCGATGGCAAATCGCGCCACGTAGGAGGCATCTTCATCGCCTTGCAGCAGCAGCGGACGCACGTCTTCTGGACGAAGATCCCGCATACGACAGATATAATCGATGGTGATCTCATCGGGATCCATGATGCCGGTGAAACCACCCGCTTCAACCGCCATATTGGTCAAGGTGGCGCGCTCGTCCATGTTGAGGCTCTTGAGACCCGGGCCCGCAAACTCCAGCACTTGGCCGATGCCTTTGCCACTCTTAATGTAGGGCATGGCCATGATGTGCAGGATCAGGTCTTTGGCGGTCACGCCCGGACGAAGGGCACCCGAGAGATCAAATCGCACCACCTCGGGCACCTTTACGCGCACATCGCGGGTAAACCACGCATTGGCCATGTCGGTCGAGCCCACACCAAAAGCAAAACAACCCAACGCGCCTGCTGTACAGGTGTGACTGTCGGTGCCCAGGATCACCTGTCCAGGCAAACCCAGGTCTTCCAGCACCGCGTTGTGGCAGATGGCTTCGGAACCCCCTTCGGGCACTTCGCCGTACAAACGAATGCCTTGACGGGTGGTAAAACTCTCCTGAGTGGTGGCGAGGGCGTCCGCACGCTCGAGCAGGCCCATCTTCCGATGGGCATCGGACATCACCTGGCCCAAGAAGGTCAAATGGTCACGGAAGGCCACCACGGATTCCGGCTCCACCACCCGGGCATCTTTGCCAAACGCGCCCAGAAAGAGGGCTTCGGCCATCGGGGTCACGTAGTCATGGCTGAAACGCAGGTCGGTGCGGATAAAAAGTGCGTCTCCCGGCTGCACGGCAGGCACCCCCAAACGTCCGGTGGCGGCATCGGCGACGGCATGACGGGCGATGATCTTCTCCACCAAGTTCATGGGACGCTGAGCGGTCTCGAGGGTCGGAGGATGAACCGCTCCAGCCAGACGGGCTTTGTTGTAGTTAAACAGCCCTCCGTAGGCCACAATATCCGCCGAGACCGGATCCAGTCCGCGTGTAAACTCCGACAACGGAATACGCTCGCCCTTGATGATGCGCTCCAGGATGCCAAAATCGGTGGTGGTCAGCAGGCCAATGTTCTGGCTGTTTTGACCGTAGATCTTCTCGATGGAGCGGGCCACCACGAGCTGAATGCCCGCACACTTTTCAGCGTAAGGCGCAGTCTCGCGAGAGGAACCACAACCTTTGCTGGCCCCCGAGACGATCACGGCAAACCCACCGTCCTTGATGCTGTTGCGGGTGACGGCGTTGCCCCGCAAACCCACGTTCACAAACTCGCCCAGGGTCTCATCGTAGTAGTAACATACCCAGGCAGGGGTGATTTCGTCGGTGGAGATGTTGTTGATCAGGGGCCGCTCAGGATCATACGGAATATCTTGGCCTGCAAGCTGCTGCTTCAGAAGCTCAATGTCTTCGGTCAGAAATAGGATGCGGCCCTCAAAGGCCACCAGCTCGTCGCGCTTTTGAATCTCGCCGTTCATAAGGATGCTCCACTCAGGAGGAGATTGGGTCAACACAGCTCAAGGTCAAGGGTCGCGGGGAAGTCGCTCCAACACCGGGCCACGAAAACGAAGCAGCACAAGGGAACCAATCAACACCGCAAACCAAAGGGTACACAGTCGAATCACAAAGGCCGCCGCCGTTGCCAACGAAGCGGAAAGACCCGGGATGAGCAGGCGCGCACCTTCTCCGAGGGAGGCGTCGGTGACCACCAATCCCCCCGGACTGACCACCCCCACAATGGTCGAGAAGCTGTAGAGGAAGGTACACACTCTCAAGGAGGCGTCCACGCCATGTCCGTTAAAGACCATATAATAACCCAGGCACTCGGCAAACCAAGCGATGGCGCTGAGCATCACACCCAGGGTCAAGGGCTTTAAGGCCAACAAATAAGCGGTAGCACGATACGCCTCCTCCAGCCGAGGCACCAAGCGCCCCATGCCCGGCAGCTTGGCCAGCACTGCCAACACGCCCAACGAGAGACGGGCACTGTTGAGCAACAAGACTCCGCCCAGCAGGGCCAGCAACAACACCATCAACCAGCCGCGCTGCTCGGGATAGTAGCTGCCAATGCCCACTCCCGCCAGGAGCACCAGGGCAATAAAATCGGTCAGCCGCTCGGCCACCACCACCGAGGCGGAGCGCATCAGCGGGGTGCCCACGGTCTCTTTGAGCAATAAGGTCTTGAGCAGCTCGCCCGCTTTGCCCGGGGTAATGGTCATGCTCAGACCCGCCAGGAAGATCGAGAGGCTGGTCTTCCAGGGCACTTGCACCGCCAGCTTCCTCAGATAGTATTCCCAGCGCACAAAACGAATGCCATAATTTCCGAGGCTCAAGCCCAAAACAGGCACCAGAAGCCACCACTCAAAGGTGCGCAGGTGCTCCAGCACCCGGTCGAACTCCGCGCGTAAGCTCAGGCCGCCATAGGTCAGAACGCCCAGCGCCAGGCCAATCGATAGCCCGCGACGATAGCGGGTGAGCAGATCAGAATCCACTTCAGTGTCTCCCGCAGCAGCTAGAAATTCAGGAGGAAATATTCCGCAGAGGGGCTCAACATGTGAACCGAGGAGACGTCAGCGCCAGGTCTTCAGGCCCAACAGGAGCCCGTCCAAGAGCTCAATGGTGCGAAGCCGCCGCCATCCCAGGGGCAACAGGTGCTTTTCAAGCTGAGACTCCGTACACGTCGGCATGGATGCATCGGCCAGGGCCTGAAATGCCTCCAGCTCGTGGGCCGTCATGCCTTTTGCACTCGGCATGAGAGAAAGCTGACGCCGCTCAAACCGCTGAGTGGGGAGCATGGCCACCAACACACCACCAGGCTTGAGCACCTGCTGGCAGGCGGCAAGCTGAGCGGCTTCGGGAAGCCCTCCCCAAAACATGCGCAAGGAGTAGAGGGCGTCAAACTGGTCCGGCGCACAGACGGCGTCAAGGGCAAGACCTCCCACCAGTTGAATACGCGGATGTGGAAGGACGTCGAGCCGCGCATGGGCAGTCTCCAGCAAGGCCGGATTGGGCTGATAGGCCACCACATGGGCCACTCGCTCGGCCAGCACCCGGGACTCTTCCGCCGAGCCACACAAAAAATCGAGGGTGTGGGCCGTGCTGGGCAACGCTCCAAAATCGAGCAGTCGTGTCTGAATATTTCGCCAGGAAGGACTCTGCGAGAGGCGGTCCCAAAGGTCCAGCCGGTCGCTCGTGCTCACCAGTGTGCTCATACCTGTGCCACCTTTATATCTCAAATGACTGTGCTCTTTTAGCATGGGAGTCCAGCCACTGTCAAATCGGCGCATTTAAGATTCATGCGGAAGGGTCAGAGACCCCCGGCGAGCCTTTCAGGGAACACTCGCCAGAAATGACAAAATATGATCAAGCAACAGCGTGCGATGCTCAAAATAATAAAAGTTGTGAGGCGCCACCACCAGCCGCGCTTGTGGCAAGACCGCTGCAAGCTGTTCCGCCGAGTGCAGGGGATGAGAAGGATCGCTTGGATCGGCAATCAGCAGCACCGGAAGCTGGAGCGACCGAAGCTGCTCCAGGCGCTCCGGGTTAAAGCCGTCGCGTGTGGTCACCCCTTCGCTGGCGGCTCGAATGCCTTCGATGTTCTGCTGCTCGAAGCTGGCTTGAAGCTGAGCGACCCGCTCGGGTTCGTGGCGTGCAAGCTCCGCCCAGGGGCCGAGGGAGACAAAGAGCTCCGCCGCTTTGCGCATGCCTTGACGCTCGATGGTGCGAAGGAGCATCCGCGCGATCCGGCCCACACTCACCACGTCGTCCCCCACGCAGGTGGGCTGAAAGAGCACCAGTCGGCGCACCCGCTCGGGATGGTGAAAGGCATAGGTCAAGGCGGTCATGCCGCCCATCGAGCCTCCGACCAGGGCCAGGGGCTGCTGAATACCGGCTCCATCGGAGGACTGGCGCAGCTCAACGGCTTCGATCAGGCCATCCAGATCGGCAGCCAGGGCATCAAAGGTATAATCGTGAGCAGAGGAGGTGGCGCTCGAGCGACCGTGTCCACGCGCGTCGAAGGTCAGCAGGCGATGTTGAGCGGCAAGGGCGTCGAAGAAGCCAAAAAATGCCTCGTCTTTGTCGGCGCTCATGTAGAGGCCATGCGCCCAGACGAGGGGGCTGCCCTGACCTCTCAGGGTATGGTGTTGCTCAAATCCTCGATGGTGCAAGAATGGCACGGGAGGCTCCGCCGTCGAACGTCTGGGTGAACCGATAAAAGTGTCGGTTAGCTTAGCTGCCCCTGCTGAGAGCGTCAAGCATGGCTCCGTCCGTGGATCTCTCTTCCCACGCCTTTTGGCCTTGTGGTATGGTATAAGCGACCGATCCGGTCGTTAACCTTACAGCATTTGATGATGGAGCATTGGCTTATGAAGCATTTGAAACTTTTGGTGGTGGGGCTGATGGTGAGTGGTCTGGTGTTTGCGCCTGCGGTGGCGATGGCTTCCGCCGCTGCCGCTCCTGCTCCCGCTGAGACCAAAAAGGACGAAAAGAAGCCCGAGGCAAAACCCGGGGTCAAGCCCGAGGTCAAGCCTGACGCCAAAAAGGATGGCACGGATTCACAGAAGACCGCTGGCGGTGACAAAAACTAAGACCTCGCCCGACCTTCCAGCACACGCAAGCCTGTTCTACGTCTTACGCACAGCCCCCGCGTCAGGAGCTCAGCTTCATGTCCAGCGATGTTCACCCTTCTCCTTTTTCGGAGCCGTCTTCTCCGGGTGTCTCCATGCGTGCGGGTACACGCGCTCAGGTGATGCCCGCCGCCAGCACGCCGATTCGCCCGGTGATGGATGAAGGGGATGAGGAGCTCGGGCCTTTCCCTTCTCGCTGCACCGATCTGGAGCTGTGTCGAGAACCCACCCTCGACCCGGAGTCCTGTGATCTGCTGGGCGTACCGCTCAGTCAAGCACGTCCGCTGATCGAGCGGATCTGCCAGGTCGTGGCGGAGCTGGTGGTGGCCGGTCAGGTGGTGGAGATCCAGAGCTTTGGAACGTTCAAAGCGCGCCGATTTCGACCGGCCAAGCTGCCACTGCTGCGGGATGAAGGTTTTGTGGAAGCGCCCTACGGGGGGCCCGTCGAGTTTGTACCCAATGCCAGCTTGTTGCGGCAACTGGACTCGGCGACGCTGGATTCGGCTCAGATCGCTCGCTCAGAGCTGCTTTTTAATGCACTGCGGGAAGATCCCTCGCTGCTCAGGGGCAAGGCACCTCAGCTCATCAAGCTCTGCTTTCGGGTGATCACGGAGGTGCTGCTGGAGTACCACAGTGCGCATCTGCCGGGGCTGGGAACGTTGTTGAAGCGCCGTCGTCCCCCCGAGTTCAGGCTGGATCCTCGCACGCAGGAAATGCGGGTGAAAGCACAGCTTCATCATGTGTTTTGGTATCCGTCTCCGACGTTGCTGGAACGGTTGCCGACCAGCAGCCGACAAGCAGTTCAACCTTCGGCGTCGGAGCTGCGGGAACAACGTCGAGAGGCGCAGCTCACCCCCGGCGAGCCGCTGATGCCCATTCCAGGGCTGATGCCGGTGGTGTTGCCGGAAGCGCAGGAGAAGCTCGCCGCACAGCTCGAGCTGGATGACTCGGATCTTGCCCCCCCGAGTTTGCCGAGCTTGCCGACGTTTGTGTCGGAAGAGGATGATCTGCTGCAAACCCCCTCCTCTGAGGATGAAGGGGACGAGTCGCACGAGCTGCTGGTCTCACTTCGTCGGAGAGAACGTCCGTCCGTGCCGCTGGAGGCATCGGCGATGTTGTCCGCTCAAACCGCCGCTCCCTCCGAGGGGAGGGATTCGGAAGAGGATGATACGGAAGATGCACGCCTCTGAGTCTGTCTTGTCTCCACGCCCTCCCGTTGATCTGTATACCGAAAAAACAGGGGAAACGCTCGAGCTGATCTGTGTGCGGCCTTCGGGTGGTGTTTGGGTTCAGCAGGAGCCTGCCAATGCGATGGTCTTCAGCCGTCACTGGCGGCTGCCGTGTGTGCCGCTCGAGGGTTTACTGCCCGCGTTCTCGCCGGACTTGAGCGCACCGGACTTGAGCGCGCCGGAATCGCTCTCGCCGGAGAAAGTGGCGGAGAAAGTGGCGGAGCTGCTCGCGCCGTTCGTGTGCTTACGAGGTATCGAGTCGGTGCGCTGGCTGGCGCCTTTTCCGCCTTTACCGTTCAGTCCGGTGCGCCTCTCACGGCATCGGCTGCTCATCTCGCTGCGGGAGGTGCCGATTTTTGAGGATCGAGACTCAGCGGAGGGCATGGAGATCTTGCCTGAGCAGGCGCTGACACTTTGGCAATCGGGGGCGGTGCTGCTCGAGCCTTCGCTGCTGGCGTATCTGCGGAATGAGCGCCCTTCGTCGCTGCTGGAGGTCTCTCCGGGCGTGCGCTTGCTGCCGCTGAAATCGGAGACGGTCCCACCTGCCACCCATACCAATGTCTATGTGTTGGGGGAGCGGCGGCTGTTGGTGCTCGATCCGGCAGCGGTGGATCAGGGGGAGCAGCTTCGACTGCTGAACACACTCGCGCTGCTGACGCCACAAGGGGCAAAGGTCGAGGCCATCGTGCTCACGCATGCGCACAACGACCACGTCGGGGGAGTGCTGGCGCTGAAAGAGGCGCTCAAGGTTCCGGTGTGGGCGCACAAACGCTCGTCGGAGGATCTGGCGGCGTATGATATCTTTCCCGACCGGTTCTTAGAAGAAGGGGACGTGCTCAGGCTGGAGCCAGAAGGGTTGAGCTGGGAAGTGTTTTTTACCCCCGGCCATGCGCGCGGGCACCTGTGCCTGTTCGAGCGCGCGCGAGGCGTGCTCGTGCTGGGGGATATGGTGGCCGGCTGGGGCTCGATTGTGGTGGCTCCGCCCGAAGGAGATATGGCCGCATACGTCTTTCACCTGGGAAGGCTGAAGGCGCTGGAACCCCAGGTGCTGCTGCCGGCTCATGGATCGCCCATCGGTGGCGCGGTTGAAAAGTTAGAGGGATACTTGTTTCATCGGCTTGAGCGAGAACAACAGATTGTGACGGCGCTGAGGCTGGGAAAACAGAGCACCCGCACACTGCTTCAGCAGGTGTATGCAGGATTGCCGAGGGAATTGGCGATCTTGGGGCTGCTGAGCTTGGAAGCGCATCTGGTGAAGCTGGAGGGAGAAGGACGAGCCAGCCGCATCGACGATGAATGGTGGACCTTGACCTCCGCAGAACCCACATAACAAAACGGGGTTCAAAGGGGCCCGCTGGCCCCTTTGCAGGAGAGCTTGAGAGGGCAGCGCCCTCTCAAAAAATGGCTTCAGAGAGGAAGCAGCTTACTGCTTCCTCTTGAGCTGAAAGGACGCTGTCCTTTCAGACTTTCCTGCAAGGGGGGGATCACCCCCCTTGACCCCGGTTTGTTTTTTTGAGGGTCTCCAGCCATGCGGGTCCGAAGCGGCGCACTTGCCAGCGTCTTAGGTGTGGCAACGCCTCAAGCTCCCCCATCGACGCCGGATTTGCGGTGGCCACAATCATCAGCATCTGATTCGACGCCACCACCGCCAGCTCCAGATTCTCCACCTCCGCAACTTTCTGTCTCCACCGCTTCAGCATCTGAAACCGTGCTTCAATCTCCGCTGCGTGAACCGGTCTGGGTCTAGGCGGAGGCGGCACGGGCAGCGGCGAGGTGGAAGCCCTCCCCCTCTGAAACGCTCCCAGCAGCTCCGTCCCGTATTTTTTGATCACCCTCGGCGCCAAACTGGGTAGGCCATACAGCTCTCTCAGCCCTCTCACCGGCTGTCCCGCCATACCCACCAGCATTTCATTCGTGATCAACCGGAACGGAGGCAGATCGTCCTGCTTCGCCAGCCGCTCCCGCACCTGGTACAGCTCGAGCAGCACCCGCTGGCCCGTCATATCCAACGCCATCGCCCCCTGGAGCTTGAGGGCATCTTCCGCCACAAACTGCCGACCGCTGTTACGCTTCTGCTCCAGCAGGAGCAGCTCTTCCTGCAAGATGTCTTCGCGTCCCAGCGCCACCACCTGCTCCAACAATCGGCTTCTCAGCTCCGCCAGGAAATGGGTGTCCGAGCGAGCATAGGCCAGATGCTCAGGCAGCAGAGGCCGCGACGACCAGTCATAACGCTGCAATCGTTTGTCCAGCAGCAGCCCAAAATAATGACCGAGCAAAAAGCTCAGGCCAAACTGACGATGCCCACACAGTTGTGCGGCCACCAGGGTATCAAAGAGCTGGAAGGTCTCCAGTCCTAAACAGCGATGCAACAATGCTACATCGTTGTCCGCCGCATGGAAGATCTTCTCGATCCGCCGATCTGCCAAGATCTCCGCCAGCGGGCTCAAGTCCTTCAGTGCCAGCGGATCGACGATATAATCGACCCCTCCCCCACTGATCTGGATCAAACAGACCTTGTCGTAATAATGATAGAGGGAGTCCGATTCCAGATCGATGGCCACCTGAGACAAGCTCTCTAAGTGCGCCACCGCTTCTGTCAACGCCAGGGCATGGGATACCAGCTTCACCGGCGTGGTAAACTCAGGAGCCCGAAGCTCCACCTTCGGGAGCTCCTGTGGATTCTGCGTGTCTTGAGGATTCTGCTCGTGTGCCATTCAGCTCCGCCCCGGAGGTTGTGCCTTAAAAAATCCAGCCGTAAATGCACCGGGCAGAAGGGCCCCGATGGTCGTTTCTTCAATGTCTCCGCGAAGATTGGACATGACCACCTGCGCATGTGGCCCCCACTCCATGATCCACTGGCGACACGCGCCACAAGGCGGACAAGGACACTCCGTGTCGGCGATGATGGCCACCGCCACGACCTCTCCTCCCCCCTCGACCACCGAACAGGCTATCGCGGTGCGCTCCGCACACAGGGTCAGGCCGTAGCTGGAACACTCCACATTACAGCCGGTGAAGGTCCGTCCGTCCGCCAACAAGATGGCAGCGCCCACCTTAAACTGTGAAAAAGGCGCATATGCCTTCTCACGCGCCTCACGCGCACGCGCAAGCAGCCGTCGCGCTTCAGTGTCCTGCATGAAGCACCCCCTGGAGGATGCTCCGCGCCCAGCTCTGCACGTCCGCCCGATCAAAAACTTGCACAATATCTTCGTCGCGCAGATCCTCACGGCTCAGGCCCGCCGCCAGATTGCACAAACAAGAGAGGCCAAAGATCTGCTTGCCCATGTGCCGCAGGGCAATGGCCTCCTGCACCGTAGACATGCCCACCGCATGAGCACCGACCACCCGCAACATGCGGATCTCGGCAGGGGTCTCGTAGGAGGGTCCCAACATCGCACCGTAGACCCCTTCGTGCAGCGGCACACCCGCCCTTCGCATGGCGGCTAAGACATCTTGCCGCAACACACGTTCGTAAGTATCCGACATATCAGGGAAACGAGTGCCCAGCGCCTCCAGGTTTCGGCCTACCAGCGGATTCTGCCCCTGGAAGTTGATGTGATCGCTGATGGCCATAAACTCGCCGATCTTATAGGACGGGTCAATGGCTCCAGCTGCATTGGTCAGCACAAAACGCGGCACGCCCCACAATCCCAAGCTGCGCACGCCGTATACCATCTCCGCCGGAGCATAACCTTCGTAAGCATGCAGACGGCCCTGCATCATCACCACCCGCTTGCCAAACAAGGTGCCCTTCCAGAGCTTGCCAGGATGGGCCGGGTTGGTGGTGCGCGGGAAATGAGGCACGTCTCCATAGGAGATCTGCTCCGCTCCCTCCAGCTCGCGCACGAGATAAGCGTAGCCGGAACCGAGCACCACCGCACAGTCGGCAGGCGCTCCTCCCCAGCTCTGAAGAAACGCCCGCGTCTCTTGGAGACGTTCCATCATATCGGTCATGTGTCACCTATTCTTTCGATCAGAGGATTCGCTTGAGCACTTGCCCTGGCATATGGGCGGCACCGGAGCCGATTTCGACGACCCCATCTAAACACTGCAAGGCTTCATCCAGCCGAGCGCGATCTTTGGCCATCAGCTCCAGCACGATGTCTCCTGTCTGAACGGACTCTCCCACCGTGCGCACCACCTGAATGCCCACATCCGGCAACACCGCGTCCTCTTGGCGCTGCCGTCCGCCTCCCAAACGCACCACCGCTCGCCCAATCTGACCCGCGCGGAGCCGCTGAATCACGCCCGGCCGCTCCGCCCGCACAAAAGCACGCAGGGGGGCCAGCTCGAGCCGACAGGTCGGCTCCAAGAAGGAGATATCGGCCCCCTGAGCCTGCGCCATCCGAATAAAGGCCGCCTTCGCGGTTCCATCGTGAAGGGTTTGTTTCGCACGCTCCAGGGCCGCCTCGAGCGCCTGGGCTTGACCGGTCGCCAGGAGGAGCTCCGCCGCCAGCGCGACCACAAGCGCCTCCAGGTCAGCAGGCCCCTCCCCATTTAGGCAGGCCATCGACTCGATCACTTCGTTTGCATTGCCCACCGCTCGCCCCAACGGTGCATCCATGTCGGTGAGCAACGCGATCACCGTCACACCCGCCGCTTTTCCCACCGAGACCAAACTCTCGGCGAGGGCTTCCGCTGCCGCACGGTCGGTCATAAAGGCACCGTCACCCGTCTTCACGTCCAAGACCAGGGCATCGAGCCCCTCCGCCAGCTTCTTGGATAGAATGGAGGCGGTGATCAGGGGGATCGAGCTCACGGTGCCACACACGTCACGAATGGCATACATCCGCCGATCCGCAGGTGCTAAGCGTGAGGTCTGGCCGATGATCATCCCGCCCACGGACGCCAGCACATGTTCGATCTCGTCCCAGTTGAGATCCACGCGAAAACCCGGAATCGACTGGAGCTTGTCCAGCGTGCCACCGGTATGACCCAGCCCACGTCCGCTCAACATCGGCACTTTGAGCCCACAGGCGAGCAGCACACCCGCCAGCGGCAAGGAGATCTTATCGCCCACCCCTCCCGTGGAGTGTTTGTCCACCACGCTGCCTCGATAGGCAGGCCAGCTCAAGACGTCTCCCGAGTGTAACATGGCCTTCGTGAGATCTCGGGTCTCTTCTGTGGTCATGCCACGCAAGAAAACGCTCATGGTGAAGGCGGCAAGGGCCTCGTCGCGCACCTCTCCAGAGGTCACACCCTCGATAAAACGCTGGATTTCGTCGGAGCTGAGGGCCTCTCCTTCGAGCTTTCGATGTAAGATCAGGTCCAGCGGGCCCTCGAGCCCTCGTAGCTGGCCGCCAAAAAGGGGCTCACGAATGCCGATATGAGGCACTTCGAGGGCATCGGGTGTCACCCGCTCCGCCGCCAGCACCCCGTAGAGGATGGCTTTCTCTTGGGCTGAAAATCCTTTGATCACCAGGGCGGTGTTGAGCGCCGCTTGATGATAAGGCCGCCAGAGACCGGCGTCTCGGCTGGACAAGAGCGCCCGCCAGTCTTGCACATCCAGCGCATGGCCTTCACGTTTTTTTTCGATGATGCTCAGAGGGTTCATGCGCGCAGCTCCTGCAAGAAGGAAGCGCCGATGCCGGTGCCTTCGATGCCAAAATAATGGGCAATGGTTTCTCCGACGTCGGCAAAACTCTCGCGAATGCCCAGGTTCACACCTCCTTTAAAGGCGTGAGAATAGGCCACCAACGGCACGTACTCCCGGCAGTGATCGGAGCCGGGCATGGTGGGATCGTTGCCATGATCTGCCGTCAGCAGGAGCAGATCGTCGGTGCGCATGGCGCTCATCAGGCGCGGCAGGGCTTCATCAAACGCTCGAAGTGCCTTCGAGAAACCCACCGGATCACGGCGATGCCCATACAGCATGTCAAAATCCACCAAATTGGCAAAGATCAGGCCCTCGGTGTCACCGGCAACCTGCTCGAGGGTGCGCTCGGTGATGTCGTGGTTGTTGGTGGCTTTCACATGAACGCTGACGCCACAACCTGCATAAATGTCTCGGATTTTGCCGATGCCCGTGACCGGAATGCCTGCGGCGACCAGCTTCTGCATCACGGTCTCCGAAGGAGGAGGCACGGTATAGTCGTGGCGATTTTCCGTGCGTTTGTAGTGTCCGGGTGTCCCGGTGAAGGGACGGGCGATCACCCGGGCCACACCGTGCGGCGTAACCAGCTCGTAGGCTTGCTCGCAGATGCGGTAGAGCTCGTCGAGTGGGACCGTGTCTTCGTGAGCGGCCACCTGAAACACACTGTCGGCGGAGGTATAAACGATCAGCTTGCCGGTGCGCTGATGTTCTTCACCGAGCTGTTGGATGATTTCAGTGCCCGAGGCGGTACAGTTGCCCAGAACACCTCGGCCCACCCGGTTGACAAAGGCTTGGATGAGGGACGGCGGAAATCCGTGGGGGAAGGTGATAAAAGGGGTCTGTGTGACCACCCCCATCAGCTCCCAGTGGCCGGTGGCGGTGTCTTTGCCTGCGGAACGCTCGGCCAGCTTGCCATAGGCTCCACGCACCCCCTCGAGGGCGGGCAGTCCAGGGGCGGCTTTCACCCGTCCGAGCCCGAGGGCTGCCATCCACGGGAGCTCCGTTCGAGCCGCCTCGAGGGTATGTTTTAGGGTATCAGCGGCCAGATCTCCGTATTGAGCGGCGTCGGGCATGGCTCCGACCCCACATCCATCCAATACAACCAGAATGACGCGCCCCGGCGTATCGTTTTCGACGCGAAGCATGGGCTAGCTCCTTGTATGATAAGGGCTCTCGACGCGAGCGGGAGAGCGGCAAACTCAATAACCCTTCTTGGTGGGGTCGGCTTTGGCGGTGCCGGTCACGATGGCCACGGATGCGCTGGCGCCGATGCGGTCGGCTCCGGCGGCACGCATGGCTTCGGCGTCTTCTTTGGTGCGAATGCCACCCGAGGCTTTGACTTCCATGTCTTTACCCACCACGCGGCGCATGAGCTGGATATCTTGAACCGTGGCGCCTCCCGGTCCAAACCCGGTGGAGGTCTTCACGAAGTGCGCGCCTCCCGCTTTGGAGAGGGTGCAGGCGATGACTTTTTCTTCGTCACTCAACATGCCGGTCTCGAGGATCACCTTAACCTTGTGTGGCTTGGAGGCTTCGACCACCCGCATGATGTCTTCGAGCACGAGGGAATAGTCACGGCTCTTGAGGGCACCCACATTGATGACCATGTCGATCTCTTGAGCGCCGTTGCGGACGGCTTCGCGGGCTTCAAAGGCTTTGGCGGCGGGCAAGCTGGCACCGAGAGGAAATCCAACCACGGCGATGGGTTTGACGCTGGAGCCGGAGAGCTGTTGTGCCACGTAGGGGATATTGGCGGAGTTCACGCAGACGGTGGCAAAGCCGTACTGACGTGCTTCTTTGCACAGGCTGGCGAGCTGCTCCCGGGTGGCGTCGGCCTTGAGCATGGTATGATCGATCATGCGGGCGAGGGCGCTGTCTACGCCGACGATGCCGGGACCGGCTCCGATGCGGCTGGCACCATCGGCGAGCATTTGCTCGACCACCCCCTTTTTGCGCACGGCGCACATCCCGCTGCCTTCACATTGCTCTTTGGTGGCAAAACAGGGGTCGGTGCGGCCCACGCAGCTTTGTTTTACCGGCGGAATGGGCAAGCGGCTTCCGCCCTGCTCGAGACGGGTGCGGACTTGAGCCGTGACCAGCTCGACCAGCTTTTCAAGCTCTTGGGGGTTCATGCAGACTCTCCTTGTGACCGTGTCTCAGCGGATGCGTTCGATGGGAACATCGTAATAGCCAGATTCTAGCTTGTCGCGGGGAAAAAGTGGCTGATATTGGCTGTCTCCATCCACGTCTACCCAGATGGGGTTGGTAAAGCCAAAGGGGGTGATGGTGGTGCCTTTATAACGAGGCACGACGGGCTCCATGCCATCGTTTCCGCGTGCGATCACCACGTACCAGGTGTCGCGGGAGGGAAAAAGCTCCAGGGAGCCTTTGTAGCGGATGGGGTCCGTGCTGCGCTCCACCGGAATACGCCGGACCACTTCGCCGTTGGCGACCACTTCCACTTCATCCACCGAAATCCACGAAGCGGCTTGAACTTCGACGTCGAGCCTTACCCGTGCGCCTTGTCCTTCGGCTTCTTCTTTGACGGTGATCAAGCTGCCGATGCGTCCCAGGTCGTTGATGCTGGCGCGGATGAAGGGTCCGTTGGTGACCACCACATCCCGCTGGTCACGAAGGGCGCTGACCACGGCGGAGTCGGCAACTCGCCCCGGATGATCGGCGTAGAGGCCGAGAAAGTTCCGAGGGTAGCCGCGCTCTTGGGTCACGACGGTGCGGGAGTCGCTGTTGCCCGTTGCGGTGAAGGCATAACCCTTGTTGAGAAATAAAAACCAGTCGCGGAGCACAATGGAGGCGTCTTTCATGCGCTTGCCGGAAAAAACTTCGACGGTGTTAAAACCGAAGCTGAAGCGTCCATCCCCGGGCACTGCGGTCTGGGGGTCGAGCTGCATCAGGTTAAAATAACCTTCTTCGCCTTCGCGGGGCTGGTTTATCTGGATGACGCGGGCTTCGGCATCTTTGCGCAGGGCTTCGAAGATCTCTTTGGGCTCTCGATCTTCGGCCAAAAATGCACCATTTTGGGGCTGCTCGGCCCGAAGCTCCATCGGAAAGACCACCATCGAGCCATATTTTCGGGTAGATACTTCTTGTCCGGTGACCACCTTGATCTTCGACTCTAAGCCCTGGGCCTGAAGAACCGGCAGGAAATCGGACACCGTGTCGATGTCGGAGCCCACCACGATCTCCACCCCTTCGCACAGGTTGGCGGTCAGCATATCTTCTTGACGCACCCAGGAGTTGGAGGAGTTTAAAGAGTGCTGGTTAAGATCGGCTGACAAATATCCGCCCGTGTCCACTTCACGCTTGAGCTGAGCGGTGAAGAGCTGCTCTTTGCCGGCCTCGAGGTTGAGCACTTGACTATTAATACTGTACTCAAGCCCTCGGGAGGCGGTGACACGATATTCCCCCGGCGGCAGCTCCAGCTCTCCTTGCCCAGAGAGGGTAAAGTAGACGTTGAGGGCACCGGGCATGTGCGCTTTGTGGCCCAGCTCCGGATCTCGCGTGCGGTTGAGTCCTTCAAAGGTCAGCTTTCCAGGAATGGATTGGCCCGCTTCTTCGACGCGAAAGAGCAGGCGGGCGGGCGCGCTGACTTCGAGGGTGGCTTCTCGACCCGAGCCTCGAGTGAGATCGACCTGCTTGGGCTCTTGTCCGCCGCGTGCGCGATGGGAGGCGACGAGCTGGTATTCGTTGGGGGGCAGCTCCAGTTCGAAGGAGCCGTCGGCGCGGGTCACGGCAAAGCCCATCGACTTGTTGCCAGACGTCAAGCGGGCTTCTACGCGCGCGCCTGCGACGGGAGCGCGTGTGCCACTCTCGAGCACTTTGCCTTTGACGGTCTCGGTGAGCTCGTCTCTGAGCTTGGTAAACTCGGTGACCAGGGAGGCGGTATCGCCGGTGCCGATGGCAAAATAACGCTCGTAGGTGACGCTGGCACCACGCACCACGTTTGCGCGTGCGCCGACCACATCACTCCAGCCATTGCCGTGGGGTCCGGCCAGAGGTGCCCCGATGAGGGCGAGTCCGTAGGAGACCCCTTCTCCGACACCGGCGGCCCAGGCGGTGGTGGTGGTGCGGCCCGAGATGTCGGTGCCGTGGCCGGGCACGTAGTGTTCGGTGAGTCCCCACTGTAAGCTGTCGCCCAGCTCGTAATTTCGCAGGGTTGCGCCACTATAGTTAAAGACTTGGGTGATGATGCGGACGAGGTGGCTGCCTTTCTCGAGCTGATAGCGGGTGACGCCGACGACAGCGGGATCGCGGGAGTCTCGACCGGTGACCACGAGCTCGGCGAGCTGGCCGTCGGAGCCGTTGCGGGTGAGGTAGATCTTGTCGTAAACAAAGTGGCGGGGAAAGGTGTTGTCCAGGTAGGTGAAGACCTGGGCAAGCTGGTCGTTGCCACCGGGGATCCGGTCGGCGTCGATGATATTGCCACCGGAGAGGGCAAATCCGAAGGGGCGGGAGGGGTTGTCGATGACGACCTTGATGACGTCGTTGTAGAGGAGATAGTCTCCGACTTTGCCGGAGGCGGCGGGACCACCGATGAGCTGGGTGAAGGAGGTGATCTGAAGGGCTCCGAGATTTTCGCCGGGTTCGCCGGTGGCCTCGGTGAAGGTGGGCGCACGACCGGCGAGTGCGGGGCTGCCTTCGGGACGAACGGCGGCGGAGCAGGACAGCGAGACGAGGCCGAAGACCAGGCTGAGGAGCTTCCGGGCAGCAATGGGCAAACGATTCAACATGGGCAATCTCTTTCTGAGCAGGGGGTCTGGATCTGACACTTTATCCACGGGGAATATCGGGTGTCAAGCAGTCCTGGCATTGTTTGCTGCACGAACGTCACGCAAAAAAAAAACAAGAAGGGGTGCAGGGGGGAGATCCCCCCCTGCTGGGATAGTTTGAAAGGGCAAAGCCCTTTCAACAAA
>JBJTQF010000177.1:0-33057 GCA_046075485.1 Myxococcota bacterium
CCCTTCTTCACCGTCGGGGATTCCGTCTCCATCGGAGTCTGGATCATCGGGATCCGTGCCGTTGGCTTCTTCGATCACATCCGGGAGCCCGTCTCCATCCGTATCCGTGCCATCTGCTGGGTTGGAAGGATCTCCTTCACCTGGATCGACCTGCCCGTTTTGGTTGCTGTCCTCCACGCCGTCGGGGATGCCATCGTTGTCGGAGTCGGGGTCATTGGGATCGGTCTCACCGGGATCCACCTGACCGTTGCCGTTGCTGTCCTCGATGCCATCGGGAATTCCGTCGTTATCGGAGTCGGGATCTAGATAGTCGGGGATGCCATCACCGTCTGCATCGGGCGGATTGGAGGGATTACCACCGACCTCCACGCTGTCCGGGATACCGTCGTTGTCGGAGTCCTGATCCAGTGCATCGGGAATGCCATCGTGATCGGCGTCACCGACCCCTTCTTCGCCGTCGGGGATACCGTCGTTGTCGGAGTCCGCATCATCGGGATCGGTGCCCAAGCCCTCTTCGACCACATCCGGGAGCCCGTCTCCGTCGGTATCCGTGCCATCCGCTGGGTTGGAGGGATTACCTTCACCGGGATCCACTTGACCGTTTTGGTTGCTGTCTTCGATGCCATCGGGGATGCCGTCGTTGTCCGAGTCGGGATCATAGGGATCGGTTTCACCGGGATCCACTTGGCCGTTGCCGTTGCTGTCTTCGATGCCATCGGGAATTCCGTCGTTATCGGAGTCGGGATCCAGATAGTCGGGGATGCCATCGCCGTCCGTGTCGAGCGGCGCTTCGGGATTGCCGCCCACTTCGATGCTGTCGGGGATGCCGTCATTGTCGGAGTCCTGATCGAGTGCATCGGGGGTTCCGTCGTGGTCGGCGTCACCGGTGCCTTCTTCACCATCGGGGATGCCATCCCCATCTGAGTCGGGGTCCGTGGGATCCGTGCCGAGGGTGTCTTCAATCACATCGGGGAGCCCGTCTCCGTCGGTATCCGTGCCATCCGTTGGGTTGGAGGGATCTCCTTCCCCGGGATCGACCTGTCCGTTCTGGTTGAGATCCTCGATGCCATCGGGGATGCCATCGTTGTCGGAGTCGGGATCATAGGGATCGGTTTCCCCGGCATCGACGACCCCATCACCGTCGCTGTCTTCGGTGCCATCGGGGATGCCGTCGTTGTCGGAGTCGGGATCCAGGTAGTCTGGGATGCCATCCCCATCGGAGTCGGTGGGATGGAGCGGATCGGCACCGGCCTCCACACTGTCGGGGATGCCATCGTTATCGGAGTCGGGATCCAGGGCATTGGGCAGGCCATCGTGATCGGCGTCTTCGACTCCTTCGACCCCATCTGGAATTCCGTCGTTGTCGGTGTCTGCATCGTTCGGGTTGAGCCCGTTGGGGGTCTCCACCGTATCAGGAAGCCCATCCCCGTCGGAGTCCTTACCATCGGTGGAGCTGGTGGGATCTCCTTCACCGGGATCCACCTGCCCGTTTTGGTTGCTATCCTCTACCCCATCTGGGATCCCATCATTATCCGAGTCGGGATCATACGGATCGGTCTCACCGGGATCGAGCTGGCCGTTGCCGTTGCTGTCTTCGATGCCATCGGGGATGCCGTCGTTGTCGGAGTCGGGGTCGAGATAATCTGGGATGCCATCCTCATCCGAGTCGGTGGGCTGAGTCGGATCCGCGCCTGCCTCCAGCTCATCGGGGATGCCATCTCCATCGGCGTCTTCGTCGAGTGCGTTGGGGAGGCCATCTCCATCGGCGTCCGCCACCCCTTCCACTCCATCTGGAATTCCATCGTTGTCGGAGTCTGGATCGTTCGGGTTGAGCCCGTTGGCTTCTTCCACGACATCCGACAGCCCGTCTCCGTCGGTGTCATCATCATCGGAGGGATCGAGGGGATCACCTTCTCCGGGATCGAGTACACCGTTGTGGTTGCTATCTTCGGCGCCATCGGGGATGCCGCCGCCGTCCGAGTCGGGATCGAGCGGATCGGTCTCGGTGGGATGGACCACACCATCACCGTCTTTGTCCTCCACGGCGTCGGGGAGGCCATCATCATCCGAGTCTGAATCCAGGTAGTCGGGGAGCCCATCCCCGTCGGTATCGTCTGGCTGAGCGGGGTTGCTGCCTGCCTCCACCGCATCGGGGATGCCATCGTTATCGGAGTCGGGATCCAGGGCATTGGGCAGGCCATCGTGATCGGCGTCTTCGACTCCTTCGACCCCGTCGGGGATGCCGTCGTTGTCGGAGTCTGGATCACGGGGATCGGTGCCGTTGCCGTCTTCGATCACATCGGGCAGGCCATCCAGGTCGGTGTCCTTATCATCGGCGGGGTTGAGCGGGTTGCCTTCGCCGGGATCGACCGTACCGTCGTGGTTGGTATCTTCGACCCCATCCGGTGCGCCACCGTTGTCGGTATCGGCATCTTTGGGATCGGTCTCACCGGCATCGACCACACCGTCTTTGTCTTTATCCTCGACGTTATCGGGCAGCTCATCGTTATCCGAGTCGGTATCCTCGAAGTTGGGCTGGCCATCGCCGTCGGAGTCGAGTGGTTTACCGGGTGTGGGCCCATACTCCACGCCATCGGGGATGCCGTCACCGTCGGAGTCGGGATCCAGGGCATTGGGGAGGTCATCTCCATCGGGGTCATCGTAGCCGTCGTTGCCGTCGCTGACTCCGTCGTTGTCGGAGTCTGGATCATTGGGATCGGAGCCGTAATAATCTTCGGTGGGATCGGGCACCCCGTCGCCGTCTTTGTCCACATCATCGGATTTGACGTTGGGGTCGATCTCGGCGGTGCCTACTTTTCCGTCGTGGTTGAAGTCCTCATAACCGTCCTTAACACCTCCATCATCGGTATCGGCATCGATGGGGTTGGTTTTGGAGGCTGGATCGGCGTCGGGAGAGAAGCTCCCGGCGCTGGTATCGGTCCCGGTGCCTTGAGGTGAGGTCAACCCGAGCTCGAGCCCATCGGGGAGTCTATCCCCGTCGGAGTCTGGATTGTTGGGGTTGGTCTCTCCGGCGTCTACCTTGCCGTTGGCGGAGGTGGTGGCGCGGGTGGGATATCCGGTCCAAGAAGAGGACTCCTCATATCCATCGGTGAGCCCGTCATCGTCGGAGTCATCATCGAGGGGATTGGTGGTGGTGGTCTTATCTTGATCGGCGATATAGTTTCCGGCGCTGGTGTTGGTGCCGGAGAGGGGTGTGTTGACCCCCAGCTCGGTGCCGTCGGGCAGGCCATCGTTGTCCGAGTCGGCATCGAGGGGGCTGGTCTCGTTGGAGCCGGTGGCACCGTTGGCGTTTTTGTCTTCGGCCCCGTCGCTGAGCCCGTCATCGTCGGAGTCGTTGTCGAGTGGATTGGTGGTGGAGCTGGGGTCGCTGTCGGGAATGAACACGCTGGGATTGGTATCGGACGAAGGGGCGCTGCTGACTCCTTTTTCGGTGCCGTCTTGGATGCCATCGGAGTCGGAGTCGGCTCGGGAGGGATTGGTTTCCCCGGTATCCACCACACCATCTTTGTCGGCGTCTTCGGTGCCGTCGTTGAGACCGTCATCATCGGAGTCTTTATCGATGGGGCTGGTCTCACCGGCATCCACGGTGCCGTCCTTATCCTTATCTTCCACACCGTCGGGGATGCCATCGTTGTCCGAGTCGGTGAGGATGGGGGAGGTTTCCCCGGCATCGACGGTGCCGTCTTTGTCTTTATCTTCCACGCCATCGGGGATGCCATCACCGTCGGAGTCGGTCAAGACGGGGGAGGTCTCACCGGGATCGACGGTGCCATCCTTATCTTTATCTTCCACGCCATCGGGGATACCGTCTCCATCGGAGTCGGCGCGGGTGGGGTTGCTTTCTCCGGCATCGACGGTGCCGTCTTTGTCTTTATCTTCCACCCCATCGGGGATGCCGTCGTCATCGGAGTCGAGGTCATTGGGGTTGGTTTCGCCGCTGTCTACTCGGCCATCCTTATCTTTGTCCTCCACGCCGTCGGAGATGCCATCCCCATCGGTATCGACCAAGAGTGGATCGGTGCCGGTGCTGGGATCGCTGTCGGGGATAAAGCCGCTGCCGGTATCGGAGCCTTCGGGGGCGGTGAGCTGGCTCTCGGTGCCGTCTTGGATGCCGTCGTTGTCGGTGTCGCGGTCGAGGGGATCGGTGTCTGTGGGATCCACATCACCGTCGGGTCCGGTCTCCGTGGCGTCGAGCAGGCCGTCATCGTCGGAGTCATCGTCGAGCGGGTTGGTGCCGATGGCGACCTCATTCCCGTCTTGGAGCCCATCATCATCGGAGTCGGGGTCTTTGCCGTCGGTTTCTCCGGGGTCTACCACACCGTCTTTGTCTTTGTCTTCGGTGCCGTCGGGTAGTCCGTCGTTATCGGAGTCGGTCTCTTGGTAGTTGGGGCGTCCATCTCCATCGCTGTCGGCGGTAGCGCCTTCGATATAGTCGGGAATGCCATCGGCATCGGTGTCCAGTGCGCGGAAGCCAAAGTCGAGGGTAATATTCTCCGAGATGGCGGTGGTTTTGCTCCAGAGAGCGGTGCTATCGTTGGGGGCGTAGTCGGTGGTGAGCTGGAAACCAAAAGGCGCGGTGATGCCGCTGATCTTATAGTCACCATAGGCCACTTCCTGGAACTGGTACGAGCCATCGGTCTTGGAGGTGGTGGTGATGGTATCCAGATCCCCGTCGCGGTCGATGTCGCCGACCAGGGTGAGGGTGGCGGTGGCCAGGGTGAGCCCACTCTCATCGGCGTCCTTGACTCCATCCCCGTCTTTGTCGAGAAAGATCAGGCCCTTGATGTCCACCGCAGGCGAGTTGAGCGCCACGCCACTCTTGAGCTCGATCTCGCTGGGGATATAGTCCGCAGGCACCGAGGCGCTGGAGGTGCCCATATAGGCCCCGAAGCTGAAGCGGGCGGTGCTGACGGTGGGATTAAACCCGGGGGGGAAAAACTGGGAGAACTTCTTCAGTGCAAACTCGAGGTGGGGCTTGGTGCTCGACACGGCGCTGGGGGGGGTCTGCACGTTGTCCGTGGTGGTCCCATATGCGGTACTGGCTTGGTCGAGGGTGTAGTCCGTGGCCCACTTTGCGGTCTTAAAGCCGGCGCGGTTGGTGGTATTGCTCACGCCTGCGATGAAGTCGGGGATGCCATCGGGAGCGGAGCCTGCATCGAGCACACCATCGGCGTTGGCATCGGCACCGGTGTCGAAGTACACCGCGAAGCTCTCGGAGCTGGCAAAATCCGCCCGGTCGGTCACGCCGGAGGTGGTGGAGGCGTCTGGGTTGCCATCGTTATCGGCGTCACCGCAGATCACATCCGTGCTGACATTGGTGGTGACCACCGTCCCGAAGTTGTTGGTCTCGGTGTAGGTGCCTTTGAGGGGCGTCTGCATGCCGACATACAGGATATCGTTCACGAAGTCGTAGTGAAAGGCGAGCTCCTGGATGTTAAAACCGGACGACTTGGTGCTGCTGGAGATCAGGCTGTCAAAGACCGGATCGGGCAAACGCACCACTTCTACCGAGACGGAGCTGGCGGGGAAGTCCGTCGGCACGTACCCGGTGAACGTAATGGTGGCCGCATGCGCGGGGGTCGTTAACAGCAGCGGGGCTGCCCAGCAGGCTCTTAAGAGTCTTCGACGTCGCTCTGACATTCTCTCTCCTTCTCAGCTCGCATGGGATGGGTAGGGCTTTGGCAGTGCGTGTCTGAATCACGTACCACGGGAGCTCTCCGCATGACGCATGGATCTTCATTCTTTTGGGGGGCAGGCACGTCTCATTTCCCCCGAGACATTCCTGCCTGAGTCTGGCATCCGGGCCCCATGTGCATGCACAGTGCCTTGAGCGCCTGACGGTTTGAATTCTAGCCCTGACCTGTTTCTCAGCGATCATACCTGAACTTCAGCAGCATAGAATATGGCGGGCCATTGTTCAATGATCTGTATCACCCACTTTCAGGGTTCCTCAGCGGTAAGCTGAGACGTTCCGGCTGTCTCACACCGGGGGCTGTCTCACCTGAGACACGTCTGAGACACCGCTGTCTCTGAAACTGTCTCAGGGTGGTGCCGAGACGGTCTTCCAAGCGCAGCCGGGAGACACGCTCATGGGTGGAGCCTCCCCGTTTATAGCACTGTTTTTCGGATTTTGAGCGCCTGAGCCTCTCCCGAGGGCTTCAATCGGCAGATGAGGACGCATCCCTCAGCTCTTTGCACCGTTTTTCACGCTTTTTTTATCGTCGTAGCCACTTGGCATAAGGCTTGCAACTCTTCCAGCACAGAGAGATGGAGGGCTGGCGAGGTTCTCTAACGTGTGGGTGGTGCCGAATAGAGAGGTGGGGGTCTCACGACCCGAGGCGTTCGACACCGGATAGGCTGGAGGTGATGGGCTGCTGGCAACAGCAGGAGGCAGGCTCCAGGAGGCTTGAGCGTCAACCGACGTTCAACACACCGCAGAGGCTTTCAAAAGGATGGCATCTCTCTAATTTTTCAGCACCCTGGAGATATCAATTCCGGGGACGCACCAAGACCTCCCGCTGCTCGATCTCAAAGATCCGCTGCGGACGAGACTCTCCCTCCAGCATCAGCCGTCCTGAGAGACGCCGAGGTTGGAGGGAAGGCGGAACCTCCAGCTCCAGCTTGAGCCGCCCTGCTTCCTGCCGTTCTGCCCGTAAGACAGCCCCTTCCAGGACGATCTTTACCTGCCCCTTCTCCAGCTCTACCGGACTTCCCGAGGGTGAGACCCCTGCCACTTCAAACACCAGCGTGCCTCCTCTCAGCGGTACGAGCTGCGCATCGCCGCTCATGCTGAGCGAGAGGGGTTGAATCACCAGCGTGGTCTGCCAGAAGGGGGCTCGACGCCCCACCGCCCCCAGGCCGAGCTGATAGGTGCCCGGCTGCTGGACCCTGAGCGCCTGGCCTTCGAGCGGTTTTCCATTCAGCCAGAAGCGCAGCCCGCCTGCCTGCTCCGGAAGAGTCAGGTTGAGCTGTCCCACCGACACCCACTGACCTCCGGCGGTCTGCTGGAGCTTGCCCAGCGAGAGTGCCACCACTTCCACCTCCGCCGCGCTGCTGGGTTTCCCCACCAGCCCGAGGGCATCTCGTGAGGATACCCGCGCCCAATATTTGCCAAGCTCCAGCGAGCTCGGCATAAAGGAGCGGTTTGCCGCCTCCACCCGTGTGTTGATGACCAGCTCTTGAAAGGAGGGTGCTTTTTCGGCACGCGCGGTCTCATCTTGGCGGGCCAGCTCCACGATGAGCTGCTCGGCACCTTGCGAGAAGCCCCAGCGCAGCGGCTCTCCCACCAGCGTTTCTCCAAAGCGCACCCAGATGAGCTGCTCTTCGCTGCGCCAGATGGGTGTGGCTGGCAACTTACGCGCGGGAATCGGGGCCTGTCCTTGCCGTGCCAGTGAGCCTTCATCTTCTCGCACTCGGACTTGTTTGCCTTGAGCGCCGAGCTGTGCTTCTCCGTCATAGACCGAGAGGCGGCTGGTCTTGGCCTCATCCACTTCCAGCCGCAGCGAACGTGAGCGCGCCACCACGGCGGCACCGGGTGTCTCCACGGAGAGGGGCTCACCGGTCGCGGCTTTGGTGCCTGGATTGTTGCTGAGGGCTGCCCCTGCCGTCACCGTGCCCAGCCGGAGCTCTAACTTTCGCGCGGGCACGGTCAGCTTTTTGGCCTGTTCTCCGCCGCTCCCATAGATGATGATGGTGGCATTCTCCTGCATAAACACGCGCGAGAGATCCCGAAAGGTCACTTCCGAGGTCGCACCGGTGCGGGTCTCAACTTTGTACTGCCGGAAGAGTTCCTGCCCTTTAAAACCATCCACCTGCGCGGCGAGTGGAGGGGTGGTCAGCACACGCGGTCGTACAAACGTGAGGGTGGCATCCGGCAGGTTCAGCGCCGGTGTTTCGCGGGGCGCTTGGGGTGCAGGCACCAGTCTCAGCACCGTTCCGGGTGTGAGCGCATGGGGTGAAGGGCCGCTCAAGCTGTCGTTGAGCTGATGTAACATCTCCAGGGTGAGTGCGGGGGCAAATCGATTGACGATATCCCGGCAGGAGTCACCTTCCTGGACGGTGTAGGTGTTCGGTAAACCCTGCGCGTGGGCGCTGAGGCTCAGGAGACTGCATCCCACCGTCAACCAAAAGCCGAGCCCCACAGCGGAGAGACGCCCGAAAAATGCGGTCATATCAACGTCTCCGAGATTTGGCGGCCCGGCTGAGCATACGCCGCAGGGCTGCGGTTTTGACCGGCAGGGCCAGATAGTCGTAGGCTCCAAGCTCGACGGCGCGCGTCATGGCGTCGAGGAGGGCCGCGTCTCCACAGATCAAAAAGGGCACATGCCAGCGCGAGAGGCTCTCCGTCCAGACACGAAGCTGCGGATCTCCTTCGTCGAGCAAGAAGACGGCACAGTGTTGCTGCACGTCTGAGGGCTCCTTGCCGAGCACAGGCCAGAGCTGAGCCGTCACGCCGAGCTCTTGGAGCGAGTCTAGCACGGCTTTCAGGCGCACTTCTTGCCATGCCACCACCCCCACCAGCAGGGCCAGCTTTTCCACCGCCTCGCCTGCTCGACGGGTGCTTTCCGACTCAGACCCTCGCCTGAGCACGGGAGACAGACGGGGCGGCAGAAATCCCCCTTGTGCCACCTGGTGAAGCTCGACTCGTAAGGCTTCCGCTGAGACTGGACGCGCATCGGGTCGTTTGGCCATACACCACAGGGCGAGCTGTTCCAGCCCAATGGGGACTTGCCAGCCTCGTCGTGCGCGTGTGGAGGGTGGCACCGGTTCTTGTGTCGCATGGGCCACCAGCACTTCCAGCGGGCCGGGGGCCACAAAGGGCGGCAATCCACACAATATATAATAGAGAACGCACCCAAAGGCATACAAGTCGCTGCGTCCATCCAGCGGCTGGCCCTGGCCTTGTTCTGGAGACATAAAGGCGGGTGTGCCGTAAAAATAGCCTTCTTCGGTGCGGAAGATATCCGTCGGTCCCAATAGGGTGGCGGTCCCAAAATCCACCAGCTTCACCCGATCCGAGAGATCTGGCTGACTCACCACCAGCACATTTTCGGGCTTGAGATCTCGATGCACGATGTTTTGCCGATGGGCTGCCGCCAGGGCCTGGAGGATCTGATCGGCGAGCTGAACCACCCTCAGCGCCGGGAGTGGTCCGGCGGTCGTCACCAGCCGTTCGAGCTGTATGCCTTCCACCAGCTCCATGACCAGAAAGAGCAGGCCCTCATCGGAGCCAAAATCGAGCACCGAGACAATATTGGGATGACGAAGGCGGGCGAGCAGGCGTGCTTCTCGTTGAAAACGCAGCCCATGATCGCTGCCGGGACGTTCTGGCGAGAGCACCTTAATGGCCACCGGTCGATCCAGCACCTGATCGTGTGCAGCAAAAACCGCTCCAAATCCGCCGCTGCCCAGCAGCTTCTGAAGCTGATAGCGGGAGGCCAAAATCCGCCCCAACCAGCCCAGCACATATGCCTCCATGCTGACTCCCTCCGAGACGCTCGCTCGAGGCTGCTCAGGCCCCCTCTTCTTTCACGCTGAAGACCAGAGTGGCCCCGGAGCGTCCTGACACCGTGTGCAGCCCAGCGGCTTCCACCTCCACCTCATCCCCGAGGGCTTGACGAGTGGCTTCTGACAGCAAAATCTGACCGGGACGGGCCAGCCCTTCCAGCCGCGAGGCGATGTTGACGGTATCCCCGATGACGGTATAATCCATGCGTTTTTCGCTTCCGACATTGCCTGCGACCACGGGACCGGTATGGATCCCGATGGTGAGCTCCAGCCTCACGCCGTAGACTTGCTCCCAGCGGCGATTGCCGGTCTCCAGCCAGCGCATCAGATCTTCTGCCGCTCGAACGGCGCGCAGTGCGTGGTCTTCTTTGGCCTCCGGTACGCCAAACACCGACATGATACAGTCCCCGATGAATTTGTCGATTATGCCTCCATGTCTCAGGATGATTTCTGTTCCGATGGTGAACAGCTCATTGAGCATGGTAACGAGGGTCTCCGGGGGGAGCTGCTCCGCCAAGCGTAAAAATCCGGCGATATCGGCAAACATCACCGTCACCACTCGGCGTTCGCCTCCCAGCCGGATCCGCTCGGGATGGCGGATCAGCTCCTCTACCACTTCCGGCGACATAAAGCGGGAGAGATCGGCGCGGATCTTCTGCTCGCGTGCGAGGGCTTCTTCACTGGTCTGGAGGGCCTCGGCCATATGGTTAAAGGACTGTGCCAGCAGACCCAGCTCATCGCGGCTCTCGACGGGCACGCGGGCGGTAAAATCGCGGGTGGCCAGCCGTCGGATGGAGCTTACCAGCCTGCGCAGCGGTGCGGTGATGCCTCGCGCCAGCAGTGCCGCCAGTCCCAGCCCGAGCAGCGCAACCCCTCCGGCGGCGGTGATAAAGCGGCGGCGGGTTTCTTCCAGTGGCTTTTGGATGCGCTCCCCGCTGAGCTCCACCACCACACGCCAGGCGGGCTGTTCGAGGGTCTGGAGCACGCCCAGCTTCAGCTCGCCGGTGGGCTCTCGATATTCCATCGCCAGACCGTGGGTGACTTGAGTATTCTGTGTCTGCGTGGGATCTTGGAGCACTCCCATACCTGCGCGTGACTCCAACAGGGCCGCGCGGGCGGGCTCGGGATGGGCCACCATTCGCTGCTGCTCATCGAGTACAAACAGGGTCTCATGTGCCAGATCGAGCTGATCCGCTGCCAGCCGCTTGAGGGCCAGACACAGCCCTTCGAGGGAGACATAGGCCAGCAGCACCCCTTGAGGGCCTCGCGCATCCGCGTACCCGTGTGCGAGGGCGAGTGCGGGCGCTCGAGCTTCGGCCAGGACTTCCCCGAGTGAGGGGCCGGTGGGATTCTCCACCCATGCCGGAAGTTCGGCTGGGAAGGGGGCTGCCGAGGGCTCTCCGAGGGTAAACCAGCGTGTCCCATCCACGCGATATCCGGCCACGGCCACAAACGAGGGCAGGCTCTCGAGCTGAGCTTGCAGGGCGCTCAGCCGCTGCGTCTCCTCCCCGGCGCGTGCATCAAAGACCAGTGCGGTGAGCCGGGCCAGGGTCTCTTGTGCTTGTCGGAGCTCCGACTTAACTTCTAAGCTGGTGGCGTAGAGTAGCGCGAGCTGTTTATCACGCACCAGACGGCGTAGGGCATCTTCGCTCTCTCGGCTCAGCCGTTGCTCGAGCAGGAGCAGGGGCAGACACGCGCCCAGGAGCAGCGCCAGAAAAAAGCGCCAGGCCAGCCCTGGCATCCAGCCGCGTGGAGACATCTTTACCTCATCCAATCTGGACCAGGGGACTGGAGGTGGTGCCTCCTCCGTGACGCAGCCCCAGCGGTAGCCGGAACCAAAAGGTGGAGCCCTTCCCGACCTCCGAGTGGACCCCGATGGTGCCGTGATGCAGCTCCACCAGTGCCCGCGAGATGGCCAGCCCGAGCCCTGTGCCCTTTCGTCGCACGCCGTCGGGAGACTCGAGCTGCTGAAACTTCTTGAACAAGCTGGGCAGGCGCTCCCGAGGAATCCCCGGGCCCTGATCGATCACCGCAAAACGCAGCGCACCCGGCTCCGCGCTCACCTGGAGCCGTACTTCCTGCCCCGCTTGAGAATACTTGATCGCGTTGGATAACAGATTGGTGAGAACCTGCAAAAGTCGGTCGCGATCTCCTGAAAACGTCCCCGCCTGTACCTCTTCCACCCGGAGCTTGACCCCACACTGAGCCGCCATGCCGTTGAGCCCGCTGATCGCTCCTTCCACCACCTCCCCCGCGCTGAGTGGCTCCAGCCGCAGCGTCAAGCGCCCTGCTTCGATCTTCTCCAGATCCAGCATCTCGGAGGTCAGACGAATCAGTCGGTCGCTGTTGGAGCGCGCGATGCGGATCATCTCCAGCACCCGAGGCGGCAGCGTTCCCAGCACCCCACCCTCGAGCAGCCCCAGCGAGCCTCGAATGGACGTCAGCGGCGTGCGCAGCTCATGACTGACCGTGGAGACAAACTCGTTTTTGAGCTGCTCCACCCGTTTTCGTTCGCTGATATCCTGTAGGAATACATAATACGCCAGCGGAGGATCCATCTGGACCTTCACCACCTGCATCTCGGCGGGAAAGAGCGTGCCATCGGGACGTACCGCTGTGACCTCACGCCGTCGAGCGAGGGGGAGATGTTCTTCACCCCAGACCTCGCCGCCCTCCCCGATGTGAAACCGTCCGGTACGACTGGAGGAGATCACCAGCTCCCCCAGGTTGAGCCCCAGCACCCCTCGCTCCGCCACCCCAAACACGTCCTCCGCTGCCGGATTGCACTCTACCACCTGCCCATGCGCATCGATGCCCAGAATGCTGTCCATCGCACTCTCGAAGATCGCCGCTTGCCGCGCTCGGCTTCGTTTTAACTCCAGCGAGCTGGCCTGAAGCTGGAGGGTATTGGAGCGCATCTGCTCCTCGAGCTGGCGTTTTTGCTGCTGAAGCTCCTGGTCGCGTAAGAGCAACACCCAGCGACGAGCCGGCCCCAAAAAAGGCAGGAGCAACATCCGCACCGGTTGTTCCCCACCTCCCGCCTGTTTGAGCAGAAAATCCTCCCAGCCTCGCAGGGAGTTTTCGGGCGCACTCAGCTTGAGCCGCTGATAGAGCGTCCCGTGCAGCCGCTCTGGAAAGAGCCGCTCGACGCCTGCCAGCCCGGTCAGCCCTCCCGCGTTGAGCCCTAAGCTCAGCTCGAGAGGCAAGGTCGCCTGGATCACCTGTCCATCGGCCTGGAGCAGCACCGCCAGCTCCCCCGTGTGTGAAAGCCACGCCAGCAGATACTGGGCCTCATCGATATGAGCCAGCCCATACGAAGACGCCGTTGTGGTGGAGACCAGCGGCACCATCGGCGATGATTGCGCTCCGACCTCATCGGAAGATCCATCGGCGGCCTTCTGCTCATCGCGTGCGGCATCCGGCACGGGTGGCTGGCTCATGCCCACGGTCGGAGGTGGAGAAGTCTGCCTGAGCCGCCACAAACCCACCAGCATGATCAGAAATCCCAGCACCACCAGCCCTTTCCCCACCCCTTCCACCGGATAAGCAGGCTTGGGTTTCGTCTCAGGCTCCAGCAACACCAGAAATTTCTCATGCGTGAGGGACTCGAGCGAGCGGGCCTCATGTTCGACCTGGAGACGGCGCGTCCACCAGCTCTCCAACAGGGGCGGGATCTTTGCGCCGGAGTCGAGCTGCTTCATCCCCGGCTCATGGAGCTGCACCAGAGCTTGAAGGGCCTGCGCGCCCCCTTCGGCTTGACCCTCGGGCGCTGCGGAGGTTTCGAGCTGCGCCAGCAGTTTACGCCGTTCCCCCTCGAGGGTGCGGAGATCGCCTTCGAGCTTCTCATACGCCGCTCGCCGTGCCGAAAGCGCCTGGAGATAAGGAGCCAGCCCAGGAGCACAACGCGCAGCATCGGGCCCGAGTGTTTGCTGCGTCAGACGGGCATCTTGTTCCAGCTTGGTGAGGGAAGCGGCCAGCGCGGAGGCCGAGTATTGTCCATCAAGTCGAGCTTCGAGTTGTTCTTCCCACGCCAGCTCCTGCGTGCGAAGGGTCAGGAGTGGTGCGCAGGGCGGAGGCTCCGACGGTGCCAGCAGCAGCCCCAGACCAAACGACAGCCCCAGCGCCCCCACGAGCAGTCCTCTTTTAAAATTCATGCGTGTCCTTATAAGTGGTGTCCATCGAAGTGCCATGCTCCCTCCCCTGGGACTGCTGGTCCCATCCCGTGCCTCGAGCTGCACACCTTGATTCGGCGGCGGCGACCTGTTCCACCCTCACGCGGCGGGCAATGAAGCGTATGATAAACGTTTTGTACAAGAGTACACCATAACAGAGGCTTTTCGGCTTGTCGATCCGAGAGGACGGTCTTGATTCCCTGCACATCGGATGCTACTGTCAACCCGAATGGCGTTCCGCTGAGCATGCACACAAGAGACGTAGACCCATGAAGACGCTGGTGGTTGAAGACGATGCCAATATGCGCTTTCTATTTGAAACGCTCCTTCGCGCGCGTGGGCACGAAGTGCATGCCTTTGGCGATGCAGAGTCGGCGCTGAAGAGCTTTGAGACCCATCATCATCCCCTGGTGCTCTCCGATTGGGTGCTCGAAGGCATGGATGGGGTGGAGCTGATCCGGCGGATGCGTGCTCTCCCGGGTGGGGGTGATACCATCATCTTGGTGATCACCTCCCGCAACCAGACCGAAGACCTGCTGCAAGCCCTCGCCGCAGGTGCCGACGACTACTTGACCAAACCCTTTAACCCGGAGCTGCTGATCGTTCGCCTGATGATCGCCGAAAACCGAGTGCAAGGCCGGCGTGAGCGCCAAGAGACTCGAGGACGCCTCGATGAGACCGTGTTGGCCCTCGCCAAAGCCCACGCCGACTTGCAGACCCTGCTGGGAAGATTGCAGGTGGGCACCGTCTTCACCGACGAGCACGGCTGTCTGACCTATGTCAATCCGCTGGCCTGCCGACTGCTGGGTGTGCGTGATCCCGAAGACCTCGGCAAGAGCTGGCGACGGGTTTTTCCGTTCTCCGAAGCCGATCAGAGCCGACTGGAGGCCATGTCCTCCGCCCCTACCGGAGGCCGCCTCTCCTTAGCCCTCCCCCCCAAGTCTGGAAGTGACGCCCGTTATATTATGGAGGCCGAGGTCCAGGAAGATCCCCGCGATCCACGCCGACAGCTCTTCTTTTTTTACGATGTGACCGAAGTGCATGACCTGCGAAAAGAGCTCGACTCTCGCGCCCGCCTGCAAAACCTGGTGGGGGTCTCCGAGCCCATGCAAGCGGTTTTTCAGGTCATCAAAGATGTGGCCGAAGTGGATGCCACCGTGCTCATCGAAGGCGAAACCGGCACCGGCAAGGAGCTGGTCGCCCGTGCCATTCACGACCTGAGCCCTCGTAAGACCCGACCCTTTATTGCCGTCAACTGTGCGGGCCTGACCGACTCCTTATTGACCAGCCAGCTCTTTGGCCATCGTCGCGGTGCTTTTACCGGTGCCATGCAGGATCACGAAGGGCTCTTTGAGTCTGCCAATGGGGGAACCCTGTTTCTCGACGAGATCGGCGACATTCCCATGCCGGTGCAGACCGCTTTACTGCGTGTCTTGCAGGAAAAGGAGATTACCAGGGTGGGTGAAAACCGGCCCCGTAAGATCGACGTGCGGGTCTTATGTGCCACCCATCGCGATCTCTCGGCGGAGGTCGCCAAGGGGAACTTCCGCGCAGACCTGCTCTACCGGATTCGAGTCGCCCGTGTCTCCATCCCACCCCTCAGACTGCGCCGCGAAGACATCCCCCTCATGGTGGCGGCCTTTTTGCAGCAGCTTCGCGCTTCGATGGGCAAGCGCATCAACGGGCTCGAGTCCGATGCCATGCGCCTGCTGATGAGCTACGACTGGCCGGGCAACGTGCGGGAGCTGCGCTCCGCCCTGGAGTTCGCCGTGATCCGGTGTCGCGGGAATGCACTGCAAGTCGAAGACCTCCCGGTGGAACTGCACGCCCTCAACATCCCCACAAGTCCTGCTAAACCTGAGCCAGAGCCGATGCGCCACGCGGAACAACCTCCACGTAACAAGGCCCTCAGCTTAGACGACGCACTCCAGCGCGCACAGGGCAATCGTACCGAAGCGGCTCGTCTGATGGGGGTTTCACGCGCCACTTTTTACCGCCTCCTGAGTCGTCAAGGAACGGATGTTACGACTGAGCCACGCTGAACGGGAAGGATGGGCTTCATGAGCATGTTACACCGCATCTTGATGGTGGAGGACGAAGAAGACATCCGCACCATCGCCCGCTTGAGCCTCGAAGCGGTGGGAGGCTTTGAGGTTGAGACCTGTGCGCGTGGCGATGAAGCTTTGGCGCGGGTGGCTCATTTCCAGCCAGACTTGATTTTGCTCGATGTGATGATGCCCGGCATGGATGGCCCCGAGACCCTTCGGGCGCTGAAATCTCTCCTGGGTGCGAAACTTCCCCCCGTGATTTTTATGACCGCTCGCAGTCAAGCAGCGGAGCAGACACGCCTCAAGGCGCTGGGAGCGGTGGCGGTCGTCACCAAACCCTTTGATCCGATGACCCTTCCGGCGGAGCTGACACAGCTCTGGGAGCGACACCATGCCGGATAAACCACCTCCCGATCTTGAAGCGGTGAGAGCACAGCTCGCTCAGCTTCGCCACGCCTATCATCAAGAGCTGGCCCACAAGCGGCGGGAGCTGGACCAGCTCTACGCGCAGGCCCACGAGCAGTTATGGCATCCCAGCACCCTACCCCCGCTCCTGCTGGCCTTACACAAGCTGGCGGGCAGTGCGGGCACCTTTGGCTTTGAACAGCTCTCGACGTTGGCCCATCGCGCCGAAGAACAGGTCCGGCGCGTGAAGTCTCAGCACGCTCCCATAAAGCCGGAGGAACAGGTGCAGCTCGAGCAGGTGCTGAACGTGATTCTGGAGAGCTGGCCCGAGCCCATTTGAAGGAGCATCATGCGTATTTATCTGATTCGACATGGCATTGCAGAAGACAATCCATCCCTTCCTCACTTGGGCGACGAAGGCCGAACACTCACCGCAGAGGGCATCGAGAAGTTCCGCAAGACCGCCGAAGGTCTCAAGCGTCTGGGGCTGGCACCGACTCATATCTTCACCAGTCCGTTGCTGAGAGCGCAGCAGACCTGTGCCTTGCTGGTGGAGGCCCTGGGAACGTCGGTGAAGCCGGTGGTGCTCCCTTCGCTCAAGCCGGAGGCGATGCCTCGCCCTTTTCCCGAGCTGCTGGGCGTGCCTACCGACGCCGAGGTGGTCTTGGTGGGACATCTGCCACACCTGCCGACGTTGGCCTCCTGGTTGATGACCGGGCATGGAGGACTGGATCTGGCGCTCAAAAAAGGGGGGGTGATCCTGCTCGAGATGCGTCATCCTGAAGAGGGTGGTACAGCCACCTTGATGGGTTTGTGGCCCCCTCGGAGCTTGCGCCTCCTGGCGGAGTGACGGCGTTTGCGCCTCTTGGTGGAGTGACGGCGTTTGCGAGCCTCTCAGTGGCGGCTCGTGGGTTTTTAGGGGTTCTCGAGCGGCGGGAGGGCTTGACGGGGGGCTTCTCCTTCTGGTTTTGCGCCTTCGTCTTCGGCGGTGCCTTCCGTGCCGCCTCCTTCGCCCATGTTTTCTTCGAGCAGCAGCTCATCTTCGTGGGTTTTCGGGCATGATTCTTTGGGGGCCGTGCCTTTTTTGAACGCCACCCGCATTGGTCGTAAGCAGTACGAGGTGGAGCGCCCGCCGGTATACGGATCGATCCAGACGTATTCAAAGCCGGGCGGAAGCTCAAACTCGCGCGCGGGGGCGTCTCCGTTCATATCGGACATGATGGAGCCCCAGACCGGCACCGCAATATCGGCGGCGGATCCGTAGAGGTGTTTGGGGGTATCGTAGCCGACCCACACGCCCATCAGCAGCTCTTGGGTGAAGCCCATATACCACGCATCTTGTTCATCTTGCGATGTTCCAGTCTTACCAGCGGAGGGTTTGGGAAACCAGCCTTCCGTGCGCAGGGTCCACGACGTCCCATAGATCACCACCGAGCGCAGCAGATCCACCATCAGGGTGGCGGTGTCCTCTTTGAGCAGACGTTTGGAGGGCACGGAGGGTTTGTAGACCTCATGTCCCCACAGGTCCACCACCTTCTCATCGGGTTGAGGAATCACTTCCAGCCCTCCCGAGGGAAAGGTGGCGTAGGCACGCACCATTTGCTCCAACGTGACTTCGTTGGTGCCCAGCCCGATGGAGAGTACGGGTTTGGGATCGCCCAGGCCGAGTCTTTTGGCCATCGCCGCTACTTTTTCCGGTCCCACTTGATCCACCAAGTTCACCGTGGCCACGTTGAGCGACTTCGTGAGGGCTTTGGCCAGTGTGACTTTTTCGTGATAGTCCGACTCGTAGTTGCGGGGTTTCCATTCTCCTTCTTTGACGATGAAGGTCCGTCGTTCGTCGGGGATGGTGGTCCCGGGGGTGAAGGGGGGGATGCCTTCTCCGCCTTCCAGCGCGGTGGCGTAGGCGATGGGTTTGAACGACGAGCCTGGCTGTCGGCGGCTCTGGAAGGCCCGGTTGAAGGGATTTTTATCGTAGCCGCGTCCGCCTGCGATGGCGATCACCTGTCCGGTATGCGGATCGATGAGCATAGCGGCCCCCATGAGGGGTTCTTTTTGTTTGCCGGTGCGCCGTTCGATCATATCCAGGTGTTTGATCAGCGAGCTCTCGAACTGATTTTGCACCACGGGATCCATCGCCGCATACACGGTGAGGCCCCGCTGCTCGAAGCCTTCGCCGAGGGTGCGTTTGAGGAACTCCCGCACGTAGCCGGTATAATAACCGTAGCGGAGGGGCTGCGTCTTCTCGGGTTGGATGCGGAGCTGCTCCTGGCGGGCTATTTCCTCTTCTTCGGCGCTGATGCGTCCTTGCGCGCGCATGAGGCTGAGCACCAGAGCGCGGCGTTCCTGAGCTCGTTCGGGGTATTTTAGGGGCGAAAAAGCATTGGGAGCTGGGATGACCCCCGAGAGTGTGGCGGCTTCTCCGAGGCTGAGCTCGCCCACTGACTTTCCAAAATACGCGCGTGCTGCCTCTTGCACCCCGTGGATGCCGACCCCTTCGAGCTGGCCCAGATAGACCGAGTTCAGATACAGCTCGAGCTGCATGTCTTTGCTGAGGTGTTTGCCGAGCTGGAGGGCGATGGCCACTTCGGCCACTTTTCGCCGCCAGGTGCGCTCAGTGGACAAAAACAGGGTCCGGGCGAGCTGTTGGGTGATGGTGGAGCCTCCTTGTCGGAGCTGCCCGGCTTCCACATTGCGCAGCACGGCCCTTAAGACCCCGCGATAATCGATGCCCGCGTGTTGCTCGAAGCGGCTATCTTCAGACGAGATGACCGCATCCTGAACATGTTTGGGGATCTTTTGGAGAAGCACAAAGGTCGAGCGGCGGGGATTATCGCCCAGCAGCTCCGCCAGCAGCATGGGCTCGATGGCCACCACGGAGGGCAGTGGCGTCTCGGTGAGGGGTTCCATCATGCGCAGGCGACCCTCGGCAAAACGCAGGCGAGCCATTGCGGGTGAGGCTTGAGTACCGGGGAGGTCAAAGCCTCGAAAGGCCACCTCCAGCCCGGTTTTGCCTTTGCGAAACTCACCGGGACGGAGGGGAGCGTCGAAGGGCAGCGGTGCCATCACCTCCAGCAAGGGCGGATTTGGAGGGCTCGAGGTCTTCGTTTTGGCTTTGGTGCTGCGTTCTTTTTCGGGCAGGCGCTCTTGATAGCCGCGTGTTTCGAGCTGCTCGATGAACTGGTCGCGGCTCATCTTCAGCTCGGGCTGCACGATGAGGGCTTGAGAATAGATGCGGGAGTGAAACTGCCAGCCGTGTCCCACGCCCTGGCGGTCTTTGAGGGCCAGCACTTGGGGTTCATATTTCTCGAGCTCCGGCTGGAGCACATACACGAGCGCGGCGGCGCCAGCACCCACCGCGAGGAGCACGAGCACCAGCACCACCAGGAAAAGTCGCAAGAGGAAGCGCATAAGAGGTCCGTATCAGAGGGTCCAAGAACGGGGCAGAACATTAACACGGGCTTGAAGGTTCGGCAACGTTTGTCGATGGAAGGCGGACGCCTTGTCGATTGACAGGCTGGCAGTCAGCCCCTATCATCTCAGAACACCTGAGAGGAGAGTGCCCGTGTCAGGGTTTGTATGTGAAATGGGGTCGTCTCGGCGCGTGCGTCGATGGAGGGCCTTCTGCTTGGCTTGCCGGGAGAGTCTCCGCCTGAATCTTGGCCCGAGTCTCCGCCTGAATCTTGGCCTGAATCTTGGCCCGAGTCGTGGCCTGAATCTTGGCCTGAGTCTCGCCCTGAGTCTTGGCCTGAGTCTGCTGGTGCCGGAGGTCTGGGCGGCGGAGGATATGCCCTCTCAACCGGCTGAACCGGATCGTAAAACAGAGGGGGGGCTTCCTCCGGCGTTATCGGGGGCGTCTGCGCCGTTGACCGGGCCTCGTCCCGAGGATGCGCTGGCGGACTGGATTCGTGCGGATCGGTTGCCACCGCGTCTGCCGATGCCTCGGGGTTATGCAGACTATGCGCTCATGCTGCGTGCGGCGGTGCGTCCTCATGCGGGGGCGTTGCAGAAGTGTTATCGGCGAGAGCTGAAGCAGGCTCCCGACTGTTATGGCGAGCTGGTGTTGCATCTCGAGCTGGCGGCGGATGGGCGGCAGAAGCAGACGCGCGTGGACTACTCGACCTTGCCGGGGCCGGAGCTGGATCCGTGTATTCTGGCCGTTTTTTCCAAACTTGTGCTGCCGCCGCCTCCCCGCGAGGGTTTTACGGTGCGGTATCCGCTGGTCTTCACCTCCAAGAGTACCCCGCCGGAGGTGGTGGAGGCGCTGCGTCAACGTTATCAACTGGAGAGCCTGGAGCCGGAGCCTCGTCGTAAGAAGAAAGCACCGGAACCCGATCCCATTCCCTGGTAATATCCCAGTCATCGGGCTGGTGCGGCAGATGCGCTCGGCCCTCACTGCGTATAAGAGGAGAACGTTCATGATGGAGCTGATCGGAGCGGAAGAGCTGAACCTGGAGCAAGCTGCCGTCATCGCCCGTGCCATGTGGCGGGTGGCGGAGGCGGAGGCGGGCATTCACGCACAAGAGCGTGAGCTGATCGAAGGGTTTTATAATGCGATTCTCGCGGAGCACCCCCATGTGCGGATGGCGGACTTTCGCAGCCGGGCGTTTGAGCTCGAGGAGGCTCAGCGGGTGCTCGACACCCCGGCGCTGCGTGAGCTGCTGCTGCACTCCTGCTTTTTGCTCAGCTACGCGGACGGCCACTGCGCTCCGGTTGAGCGGGCGGAGATCGATGGGATGGCGCGAGGGCTCGACATCTCGGCGAAGCGTTACGACGCGATTGATCGGGCGGTGAAGCGCCAGCTCCTGAGCCAGTTTGAAGGGGTGAGTGTCTTTAAGAGCGCCACGTATGACATTGGCCGCCAGCTCGGACTGAGCGAGCGGGATGTGGATGACCTGCTGGCTCGGGGCTGAGTGACGTTCCGGGACGGTCGAAGCAGAGGGTGGATGCACAGATGAGGCGGGTGCGTCGGCCTTCTTTTCGTTTCTTCATGCGTATGCGTGCGCGTGTGCGTGAGTATGCGTGTGTGCGTGTGCGTGCGTGCGTGCGCGCGTGTGCGTGTGCGTGCGTGCGTGCGTGCGAAGCGGGGGGAAGAAACACGAAGGGCCTTCCGAAGAAGACCCTTCTGTGAGCGGAGGTATGCGCTGAGTAGCTCAGCTCAGTTCTCGACAAAACCTTCCAGCTTCTTGCGACGCTTGGCGTGGCGCAGCTTGCGGAGGGCCTTGATCTCAATCTGGCGGATGCGCTCGCGGGTCAAGTTGAACATCGAGCCGATTTCCTCGAGCGAGTAGTTGCACTTCTCGCCGATGCCGTAGCGCATGCGGATGACTTTCTCCTCGCGGGCGGTCAAGGTGGAGAGCACACCCTGGATCTGGTCCCGGAGGTTGGCGTCGATCATCATCTGGACGGGCGACTCAGCCTTTGCGTTCGGGATAAAATCGCCGATATAAGAGTCACTGTCGTCGGTGATGGGGGCCTCAAGCGACATGGGCTCTTTGGTGAGGCGCATGAGCTTTTCGATCTTCTCGACGGGCAGCTCCATTTTTTCGGCCAGCTCTTGAGGAGCGGGCTCACGGCCCAGCTCATGAAAGAGGGCCTTGGACGCTTGGTGCAGCTTGTTGATGATCTCGAGCTTGTAGATCGGGATCCGGATGGTGCGGATCTGCGACTCAATGGCCCGAATGATCGACTGCCGAATCCACCAAGAAGCGTAGGTCGAGAACTTAAAGCCCTTCTCGTACTCAAACTTCTCGACGGCCTTGATCAGGCCCAGGTTGCCTTCCTGGATCAAGTCAGCCAGCGGCAGCCCACGATAGCAGTACTGCTTGGCAATGCTGACCACCAAGCGCAAGTTTGCGTTGATGAGCACGGTCTTGGCGAACTCGTCATTGTCTTCCTTGATCCGCCGTGCCATGTCGATTTCTTCTTCACGGTTCAGCAGGGGAATCGAGCCCATCTTCTTCAGATACTTGTTCAGAAGGCTGGACGACTCTGAGTACGCTTTTTCGACTGCTCCGGCCATGATACCCTCCTCATCGTCAGAAAGCTGCGTTTAGTTTGCCTCGACATAACAGCAATCACCGTGCCCAGCGCAACCCAATTTTTTTTAGACCGTAAAATCAATGAGTTGCAAGACTACTAGGGGCACCGCTGAGAAGCCCGTACAAAATTCTTGAACTACCGGCTGCGTCGCACGGAGGAAATCCCGCGCCCGCCGGGTTTTTGGCCTTCTGCTGTATGCCACTTTTTAGAACATGGTTCCATTTTTATGTACATCGCGCCCGGATTGTTCACGGCTTCAGCTCGACGCTATCACAACAGATCCAGCGCACCCTTTATTCCGTCCGCTCCGCCCGCCGAATACAACCTTCTTTCGGAATCGTCCCCCCTGAACCTTAGCGGGTTTCGACACCAATTTCCGGCAAGGCTTCGGAACGTTTGCCCCAGCACTTCTTTGAAGTATGTCGCAGATGTGGCAACTTACCCACTCGAAGGCCACGGGGCTCAAGGCTGCGTGGATGTGCGCTCTTGGGGGGACGTCGAGCTCGCCTCGTTGGACAGACGCTCTAAGGCTTTAAACGGATCTTCGCCTGACTTTCCGACCGCTCGAAAGACCTCAAAAAACCGCTTCAGCTCATCCTCTTGACCCGCCAATACCCGCGCAAACTGATCTTCAGCGCTGCTGTACCGCTTATACTGAAGCAGATCCGCATTGTTGAGCTTCGGAAATTTCCGTCCCCGGTAACGCTGACTCTCAAACGGAAGCCCTTCATACGCCTCCGCCGCACGGGCCAGAATCGCTGCTTTTTCGCGGCGCTTGTCTGAGTCCGAGCGGTCGCTTTTGTACAACAAATCGAGGTCCGTGTAAAGGGTGTGCATGAAGGTGGTGACACGCTTGGCATCATTTTGTCGTGCTTGGGCTTCTTGCCGCCATGTTCCCTCCGCTCCTTCCTTAAAGGCAATAAAACGAAGGGAGGCCACGTCGGCCACAAACGAGGCAAAACTCTCGTTGAAATCGATCTTGCCTGGAATAAAGAGGGTGGAGTGGGCCAGCTCATGCAAGATCAGGTTGGAAATCTCGGCCAAGTCGTCGTCGAGCATGGAGGGCAGGATCGGATCTCGAAACCATCCCAGGGTGGAGTAACCGGCCACCCGCCTCACCGCCACTTCATACCCCTGCTGCTTGAGTCGCTCCGCTTCCGCTTCCGCATCGGGCTTCTGAAAATAACCCTTATAGGGCACAGAGCCCACGATGGGAAACCACCACATAAAGGGCTCAAACTTCAGCTCGCGGGAGCCACTGACGTTAAAGATCTGCTCGCGCCACTCCAAATTCACCCGGGTATAGTTCCGGGTAGGGGTCATGCCCAGGGTCTCTTCACCATAGCGCCGGATTTCTTGGATGAGACGAAGCTGGTCTTTGGTGGCGGCGGATACGTCCTCCCGCGCCAGGGCATCTTCAACGTCAATGCCACCACTCAACAGCTTGCCCTGATAATAACCCTGGGTGGCAAGATATCCCACCGAGCAGCCCGGGATCAGGCTCAGCACTGCCCCCGCCGCCAATACAGCCGGAAGCAAGCGCCAGACGGTCCACTTCATGGATTCATTCTCCTCAGAGTTCAGCACGCGGGAGGGAGGCCGGAGCCGAGCGGTTCACCATCCAAGCTCCCACGAGGGCCAGCAGCAACATCGCCGAGAGCATGGCAGGGGTGGCTTCGGCCACTTCTTGGGTCGAAAACAGAAGCACAATGCTGTTGTTGAAGAGATGAAAGACCACACCGCCCAATAAGGAGCGGGTCCGCAGCACCAACCAGCCCATCAACACCCCCTGAAAGAATGTAATGGAAAGCTGATACGGATTAAAGTGAAACAAGGCAAACATCGCCGCCGTCAGCACCACTGAGACCCACGGGGTAAGACGTGTCAAAAACGTCTGAAGTAAGGCCCCCCGAAATAACAGCTCTTCAAACACCGCCGGGGTTAAAGCCGCACTGGCCCACAACAAAAGCCAGCCCAGCCCGTCCTCGGGAGGCGCAAAGAGCTGCTCGCGCGCCCGCATGATCGCTTCGGGCACCGGAAAGAGACGCTCCTGCAAGGGCAAAAGCCCCCCCAGCAACACGTACCACACCGAGAGGCCCAACATCACCGTCCCCAGCAAGGCTTGAGCCGATAAGGCCCGAAACGGAAGGAGCTGCATGGCGGGCCGCTGACTGTGGTGGACATATAGGAGGGACGGCGCTCCAATCAGCACGGTCTGCAACACGAGCAAGGCTGGCAGTCCCAGCTTCATGATCAGCAAGGGGCCCAGCGCCAACACCAGCACCCCCACCCCCGCAAAAAGCAACATCGCCGGTCCCAGAGGCATGGGTGGCCAGCTCACCTGCGGCGGCCCTCCCGAACCCCGAGACGCTGCGTCCGTCGCCCCCGCTTCCCTCTCCGCTGGTTGCACACTCAAAACCGACTCCGATGGCGGTATATAGGATGGTCGTGACATGCCCTGTGCTCCTTTAGTACAGGTCTCAAGGCAGACCCTGCTTCAGTCTACCACCTTCTCGATGGGCGTAAAAAGGCGGATTTTCGTGGCGGAATCAAGGATCTTCCAGTATATTCTCAAGAGCTGCTTGAAGTATGAACGGGAGCACCTGCGACATGTCTTTTTCGGAACGCCTGCAACAGAGCACTCAAGGATTGAAACAGTGGCTGCCTTTGGCCCCCTGGCTGCTGATCGTCTTGCTCCTGCTGTTGGGCATCTTTGGCGAGCAAGGCATTTTTCAGCTCCGCACCCTGCACCAAGAACAACAACGGATGGAAGCGGCTCTGCTCGAGCAAGAACGGCTTCATCAGGAGCTCCGTCGGCAAGTGCGCCAGCTCCAGTCCAACAGCCGACACCTGGAGCGCATGGCGCGCGAAGAAATGGGCTACGTTCGGCCCGGTGAGCTGGTGTATCAATTCCAAGACTAAACCCTCCCCCTTGCCTCAACTTCTTGAAGAGCACCACACGCAGCGGCGACTCCCCTTTCCTCGGATCAAGAACACCTTCAAGCCCTGATGATGACCGCTGCCTGAAGCCCTCAGACGCAGCTACTGGAAGGCACCTTCGCGGACCTGCGCTCAGCCCAGCCGCCAGCACCACCTCTGCTTGCTTCACCGACGAAAGTAAGCATCTGGCTGTCACCTCATCATTCGGCTACTCTCATGCTTACTGTAGCATATTGTGAGGTTGATCTTCGGTCAATCTCTGTCCGTTCGTCTCACACCTCCAGTTTACTCTCCTTTTCCCACACGCACACCCTCACGCGCCCCCGTAGGGGAAGGATCCTCCGCCGCACAGAGGACCAATCTCCGAGGCACCCCCACATCCATCACCCAGCGTTCGGAGGCCGGAGGCACCCCCTCTCCTGCCTTCTTCACTGCTATCTTCACTGCTTTGTTCACCAGCCCCTCACGCGGCAGCGATACCGACATTACCGGAAAATCAGCACTTAAACGGTGCTCGAGGGGCTCAGAGGCTCCCCCACAATACCAGTCAGCGCCCTGCTGCCGAGCTTGCCCCTGCGCACGCGCCTCCAAAAACGTCAGCAGCTCCCCGTAAGTGCCACGCCAGAGCCCTTGCGCATGTGCCAGTGCATACCCTTCTCGCCATGCTTCCAATATACCCACGGACGGTTTATAGGACATCGTGTTCACATGAAAGATCGGCGAGACCCCTACATGATGATGAGAAGCCGCCAGGATGAGCTGACGATTTTTCTCCTGCGGTGGCGCTTCGTCGTCTTGCAGGGAAAAAGGCACCTCATAGATGGGCAGCCGCTCGCCTCGCCGATCCAGCGGCCAAAAGGCATGGCTCCAGCCAAACTCATACGGCCCTCGCCGCCCGTGAGGTCCATAGCTGGAGTCCAAGCGCAGACCCGCCGCCACCATCCGCCGAAAGGTGGAGTCCAGATCGGGATCCCACTGAAGGCCATGAATGCGGGTGATCGGAGGCAGTGGCCTCCCCGCGCGTGTTTGCATCCGCGCCTGCTGCTCCGCCAAAGTCCAAGCGGACGAACGCCACCAGAGCGGGCCCCAGCTTACCTCGTCCGTATGGCCTCCCAAAAAGCCCCGATGCCAATGCACCGCCACCTCCGCCCCCAGCTTATGAAGCTGCGCCATGCCCTCCGCCGTCATCGGCTCCGGCAACACAAAAAAGGTGGAGCGCACACCCAGCCGCGCTTCTTCCTCCGCCATAAAGCGGGCTCGGTCGCCAAAGCCCTCCTCGTCGTGCGAGCTCAAGTACATGCCACGCGCACGCGCCGGGAAATACCACAGGTCTCCAAGCGCCAGGCCCCGACTCAGCTCCAGATAAAGACGTCTGGACAGCAGCTCGAGCACCGGGAGCTGCCGAGTGCTCTCCAGTGACACCAGATCGGAGGGCACCGGAATTCCCCTCAAAGCCCCCTCACGGGGTCGAGGCTGGAATGAAAAGTCCTCCTGAGGGTTCCCCTGTACGTGCGTGAGCAGCAGCCGACTGATCTCCAGGGTGAGCACCACCACACGCCCTGAAAATACCGGCAGGGACCACCCCAGCGGCACGGAGGGCTGCGCTTCTTGCTCCGCCCACAAGAAGACCTCCACTTCCGGCGAAGGCTGAAGGGGGAGCCGGCGAAGGGACCAAAATGGGCCAAAGCTGCGACGCTCCCAGCCCTCACGCCCCGGAAAACGTAAGGTATAGGTGCGGTGATCGTGAAACACCTGCGGCGATTCTTCGGCGTGTGCCAACGCCAGCGCCTGCACCAGCTCCCGCGTCGGCTGCTCCAGCACCACCGTATGCCCTTGCTGAGTGAGCTGGCGGATGTGCTCCGCTGTGATACGTGAGCTCGCGAGTGCTCCAGTGCTGAACACGACCAAGCGCGGCTCGTTCAGCAGTTGCGCAGATTCCGACTTAACAAGAGACGATGAACGGGCGCTCGACTCCGCAGACGCGACAGGCTCCAGCATCGGCGTCAGACGGAGGGCGCTCGGGAGGTCTTGGACATCCCAGGAAGCCACCGGACCATGACCGAGCCCCAGCAGGTTCAGCCAAAACAGTCCGGTGTCCATGCGCGAGAATCGTTGCTCCTCAGCGCGCGTGGCGCGAAACTGAGCGTCGGTGAAGAGCCAGACTCGACTCTCGAGGGAGGGTTTACGGGGCTGAGCAGAGAAGCTGGCCATCGGATCCAACGCAGGGGTCTCAAAGAGGGGCCGGTTGCAGGCCAGCAGGCCGAGACTCAGCAGCAACGCAGCAAGCGCCCATCGAGGAAGCTGAAGTACGATTGCCATTTTTGGAATCCCATGAGGCATGTGTTTTCAAGGACAAGCAGATGGGGTGAGGATACGCAAGCCTCCTGAATGCGTCAAGCACGGTGGTGGGCTCGCAGCGCCTGCTCGACCCCCGTGGCTGCACGAATTGAAGTTGTCAGCCCTCAACCTTTTCATATATATTGAGGCGATTTATCCGCTCGAGCACACCGGCATCGGTAGAAAGAAGATAGCACCATGTTTGGGAATATTGGCTTTAGTGAGATGATGATGATTTTGGTGGTGGGCCTGCTGGTGATTGGCCCCAAGAAGCTCCCGGAGCTGGCCCGCACCCTGGGCAAGAGCCTCAACGAGTTTCGCCGCATGTCTCTTGACATCAAGACCAGCCTGACCACCGAGCTGGAGCAGGAGCAGACCACACGCACTCAGACGCCGGTGACACCTCGCCCCGCGCCGATGCCCTCTGCTGCCGAGCCGGTGGGAGAAGAAGCAGCAGCCACCGCAGCCGCTCTGCATGCCACTCAGCCGGAGCCGGTGGCCCCCACCAGTCAGCCGGTGATCTCCAATCGGGAGCTGGCACCGTTGGCCAAGCCTTTGTCGCCGCCGCCTGCTCCCCGTCCGGTCATGGCAGAAGGTGCCATTGCGCGGGGGAGCTTAACCTCAGCGCCGAGTGCCTCCGCATCGTCTCCCGCCCCCGTGGGGTCGGAAGGGGCAGCGGGTGAAGCGGCTGCGGTGCCGGTGTCTCCGGAGGTGCCGGTGTCCTCTGAAGGGGTGGCTAAAAGCTCCGACAGTTCTGGAATTCCAGTTTGATCTGCCGACTCTGCTGTGAAGGGAGCCCCCTCTGAGTACCTCGATGTCTGAAGAACATGACGCGCTCGCAGAAGGGCGCATGTCTTTGACCGACCACCTCGAAGAGCTACGTGTCCGAATGCTTCGGATTGTCGCGGCTTATATCGTGGGGGTGATGCTGACCTATACCTTCTCCAACGACCTCTTCAGATTGCTCCAGCTTCCTCTGAAGCAGCTCTTGACGAAACATCCGGGCAGTACCTTTGCCATGCGCTCGCTCTCGGAGGGGTTCATGGTGGAGCTGAAGGTGGCGTTGATTGCGGGGATCTTTGCCGCCAGTCCTTATGTGTTCTATCAGATCTGGGCGTTCATTTCGCCGGGGCTGTATAAACACGAGCGGCGGCTGGCGCTTCCGGTGATCATCTCGGCGACCTTCTTGTTTTTGCTGGGGGCCTTTTTTGGTTATTTTGTGGTCTTCCCCTACACCTTCGACTTCTTCTTATCGTACACCACGCCGGAGGTGGTGGCGGTGCTCTCCATTGACGACTACTTGGACTTTGCGGGCAAGATGTTGATGGGCTTTGGTTTGGTTTTCCAGCTCCCTCTGCTCATCTTTATTGTGTCCTTCCTCGGCATCGTCAACCATACCCAGCTCATTTCTTTCCGCCGCTACGTGATTGTGATCAACTTTGTGATTGCAGCGTTGATCACCCCGCCGGATGTGGTCTCTCAGCTTTTTGTGGCCCTTCCGCTGGTGGTGCTGTACGAGCTCGGCATCCTCTTAAGCTGGATGGTGGGCCGTAAGCGTCGCACCGACGAAGAAGTTGAAGGTGCCACGGAAGAAGCGGGCTGACATCGAGCTCGGCCCTTCCAGCACCCCTCCAAAAAAATAGCCCTCGCCACGGCGAGTATCTCGCGACGAGGGCTGTCTTAGCTTCCGCTCAGCATCCTTCGACGGTTGGATCTTGGTCGTTGCAGTCGTACCCGGATGCGCTATACCCCGAGGGCGCTTGCGCCCAAGTGCCGGGCCAGAAGTAGTCATTCACATCGTCCCCGTCGAGGTTCCAGGATCCTCCGAGCGTGCCGCCGTACATGCCGATGTCGGAGGGGCTGCCATCCACATCAAGCAGGCTCACGGTTCCGCTGTTGACGAGGGGCGAGCTGGTAGACAGATGCACGTTGGAGGGAATGCAGGTGGTGGAGCTTCCTGCTGTGCAGCTTGCTCCGGTGCTGCGGTCTACATAGCTGAGGAACTTAGGTTCCGAATTGACACAGGAGCCGGTGGCCGTGAGAGTATCGGAGACCCAGCCGCTGGGATTGTAGATCACGGAGGCGTCACAGATCACGGATCCGGTGCCGCTGGTTCGAGAGTTGATATCGAAGCTCGTGGCATTATGATAAGCAACCACCGAATTTTGCAGGTTGAGTGTCCCGGTCTGGAGGTTAAAGGCTCCGTCCCCAGCATAACACCAGGCGTCATACCCATACGTACAGCCGCTTGAGTTTCCGGTGGTGGTGGCTTGGCTCAGGGTCACGGTGCCGTTGACTAAGGAGAGTCCACCGCCCAAGGCGTTACAGCTCGTGGTGATCTGTGTGGCCGAACAGTTCACCTTGTTGTTGCGCAGGGAGAGCTGTCGAATCGAGACGGTGCTGCTCTCCACGTAGATGCCGCCGCCGTAGGCTACACAGCCTGAATACATGTCGCTGGCGGAGCAATATGCTTTATTAGAGACGACTTCTACCTGGCTGACTTGGATGGGCGACTTATACAAATAGAGGCCACCGCCGCGCTCGGCGGAGCTGTCTTGGATGCTGACTCGCTCGACGCTGCCTTGACTCTCGGCGAACATCAACCCACCGCCGTAGGTGCCAGCTCCGTTGATCAGGCTGAGGTCTCGCCGGTAGAGGGTGCCGCTGTTCACGCGGAGTACGCTCCCCATCCGCTGGCCGTCGAGAATGGTTCGATGGATGCCCGCGCCCACCAGGGTCACGGTGCGGTCTATGATGCTGACGTTCTCTTTGAGGGTGGAGGCGGCAACCCGAATGGTACCTGCTCCGCCTTGAGGGATGGCGTTGACGGCGCTTTGCAGGGTGGGAAAGGTGGTAGAAGGTACTTCGAGCACCACCGGGCCGCCTCCGGGAATGGAGACGGAGCTGAGGGGATCGGAGCCGCCGCTGACTTCGGCGCTGTCGCTGTATCCGTCCAGGTCGGAATCGGCCACCAGCGGCAGGGTTCCGGCGTTGAGCTCTTCTTGATCGCTGAGTCCATCTTGATCTTGATCGCTGTCTTGGTCCATATAGACCAAGTTGTTGACCTCCTTGAGCTCGTATCCATCGTAAATGCCATCGGCGTCGAGGTCTGCATAATAGGCGACGTCGGCATCGGGGCCTCCGAAGGCACCCAAGTCGGGGAGGCTGCCGTCGGGATCACATCCGCTCTGGTCGTTGGAGGTGCAGTGGGTGGGATCGCCTGCGTTGAGGAGGGCGGAGGTGGGGCGCAGGTGCAGGTCATCGCTGCTCAGGTCGGCGTCGGCGGAGACCCGTACAAAACCGGGATCGAGCTCGGTGACGGTGGCGGGCAAGCTGGTGAGGGTGTGGCTCTGTCCTCCTCCCTGGAATAGGTTCGTGTAGGACAGGACTGGGACACTTTTGCTGCTGGTGTAGAGGTTCAGCCCGGTGTTGAAGGCCAGAATGCTGTTGCGAAGGGTCGGTGAGCTGTCGATGAGACTCAGCCCTCCCGACTGTGTGGTGCCGATGTTGCCGGAGACGGTGAGGTGTTCCAGCGTGGGGCTGCTTTGATAGAGATAGAGGCCGCCTGCGGTTGCGGCGCTGTTTCCCTGGACCAAACCCTGGGACACGCTGCCAGTGACCTTCGATAAGTAGAGTCCTCCACCTCCGTTGCTGCTGGTATTTTGGAGGGCCTGCCACCGTCTAAGCTGGAGTGCGCCACTTTGTGCGTAGAGACCTCCTCCGAACGAGGAGGAGTTCTTTCTCAGCACGATGTCTTTGAAGGTGCCGGTGCCGCCCTGGACGTAGAGTCCTCCCCCTACGCTTGCGCTGCTGTTTTCATACAGCTCGACGTCCTGGACGGTGGGGGTGCCGCTGTAGAATCCCATGCCAGCCCCGCTTCCGTTACAGGATGCATATTGTCCTGAGGTGCCACAGCTCGCCTTGTTGAGGTGGACCGAGAGGGTGTCCACTTGAGGACTTCCCCTCTCCATCCACACGCCTCCACCTGTTGCGGAGCAGTCACAGGGAGAGTATCGGTCGTAGCCGCAGCCTGAGGTGGAGCAGCTCACTTGGTTGCTCTCGATGTTGCTCTTGGAGAGCCGAGGGGAGGATGCCTCCGCATGAATGCCGCCACCGCTGCTGGTGCAGGTGCCGTAAGTGATGCTGTTGGAGCAGGTGCTGCTGTTGCTCACCACGTTGAGGCCGGTCACGACGGGGCTGGCGGTATTGAGGAAGAGTCCTGCTCCGTTGGCGCTGCATCCTCCATCGTAGGCGCTGTTGGTGCAGGAGGCGCTGTTGGTGCTGAGGGTCAGGTTGGCGAGGGTGGGGGAGCCGTTGCGTACAAAAGCGCCGCCCCCTTGAGCTTGGCAGCTTGTAAGTGTGGTGGAGTTGGTGCAGCTTACTTTGTTGTTTTGCAAGGTCAATCGCTCGAGGGTGGGGGAGGTGCCATCCATAAAAATACCACCACCGAGCTGAGCGGAGCCGTTGAGTAAGGTAAAACCTTCCAAGCGGCTGTTGGCGGCTTCTCCGCTGTTGAAGAGGAAGACAGAGCCGAGGGATTGTGCGTCGATGCGGGTCGCACTTTCGCCCTGGAGGGCGGCCAAACGGAGGGCTTTTCCGCGCATGGTCAAGCGGTTTTCCCGGTAGGTGCCCGGACCCACCCAGACGGTTTCACCTGCTTGTGCGGCGTCGAGTGCGGCTTGAATTTTGATGTAGGTGGAGCTGGTGAGGCCCACGCTGGGAGCAAGTCCATCTCGACCGTCGCAGCTCTGATCGAGGCCGTCTCCGGCGGTGTCGGGCGCAGCGGGGTAGAAGGTATTGGAGTTGTCGTTGCAGTCGTAGGGGTTGCGGACTTGGCCACTCTTGAGCTGACAGACTTCGAGAGGGGCTCCGGCGCCGTAGCCGTCGAGGTCGAGGTCGGTATAGACGGTGAAGTAGGTCACGCCGTCATCGGGGGTGCTGTTGCAGTTGTTGTCTTTGCCGTCGCAAATTTCGGCAGCGCCGGGGTAGGTGTTGAGGTTGGTGTCATCGCAGTCGTTGGCATCGGCACTGTATCCGGCGGGAGCGGTGCAGAGGTAGAGGGGGGTTCCGCCGTAATAACCATCGCCGTCGAGATCGGGGTAGAAGGTGCTGGTGGAGTATCCTTCGTCGAGGGTGCCATTACAGTTGTTGTCTGTGCCGTCGCAGAGCTCGGGAGCACCGGGGTAGGTGTTGAGGTCGGTATCGTCGCAGTCGGTGTCTTCGGTGTAGCCGTCACCGTCGTAGTCGGTGTTGGAGGAACATTCGGAGATACCGAGGAGGGGAAGGGTGAGCAGGCAAGGGAGGAGAGAGAGAGGTGTCGGAAGTTATGGGACATGGAAAACTCCAGTGATGAGGGAACGACGCGCGCGGGGTGAGCGCATGGACATAGGGGCGTGTAGAGGGGCAAACCTTTCAAGCGGAAGAGAGATTTTCAAAATACAATACACGGGTCAAGGGATGGAATCCCTTGCAGGAGAGTGCAGAGAGGACAGCGTCCTCTCTGCTTAAAAAGCCGCTTGGAAAGCGGCTTTATTTTTTTATTGAAAGGGCTTTGCCCTTTCAAACTATCCCAGCAAGGGCCAACG
>JBJTQF010000178.1:0-20183 GCA_046075485.1 Myxococcota bacterium
CAACGAAGAAGCCGCTGGTGCAGGTGACTCTTCGTTGCTGGCGCAGACTTCGTAATAGGCGGCACGCGCTTTCTCGAGCTTCTGAAGCAGGCGGCGATATCCACAAGGGGTTGTGTAGAGCTTTTCCATGCGGTTTCTCTCCAGAGGTGAGGGGGTTCGGTGGCGTTGGAGCAACGCTCCAAAATCCCCGTGATGAGGAATTACACAGTCAGAGGCTGGTTTCTGACACCGTGTCGCTGACAAGCTGAGAGAGACTCGGTTTGCCGGATGGCATTGCAGGCTCAAGCCCACTTTTTTGCCGGTGTGTTGCTCAAGAAGGGTGTGTTCACGCAGTGTTGTGGAGAGACGACGGATAAGGGGCTAATATGTCGTGCTCCGACTCCGAGAAGTGGGCAGGAGAGAATCTCACGCAGTGTTGGAGGAAGGCTCCCGGACAGTGCTTTTGCCGATGATGTGGCCAAGACCCATTTTAATGTCATCCGTCAGCAGAACGATCTGAACACCGAGAGGAATCTGTGATGACGAAAATAAAACCAACACCACCGAATGGCGAATTCTTGCTCTACCAGACGGAGGATGGACGAACTCGTGTAACGTGTCGGTTCGACCACGAGACTCTCTGGCTGTCTCAAGCGTTGATGGCAGAGCTTTTCCAGGTGACCCCCCAAAATATCACGCTGCATCTGAAGGCCCTCTACTCCGAAGGGGAGATCGACGAAGCCTCAACTTGTAAGGAATACTTACAAGTTCAAGTCGAAGGCGAAAGGACGATCCAACGTAAAATCAAGCACTTCAACCTCGACGCCATCCTTGCGGTGGGCTTCAGGGTACGCTCCTCCCGTGGCTTTTTAAGGTCATCCAAAACAAGCTCCATTTTGCAGCCACGGGCCAGACGGCGACAGAGCCCCGTCTTCCGAGAGCGCACGCACGCGCTCCCCCACACGCCCGCGTGAGGCCAACACGGGCACTTCCCGAAGGACCGCTTGACAACCACCGCGATCCTCTTGATCCTGTAAAGACCCTCTCATCGGAGTCCCTCATGGATCGACGCACCTTTCTTTTGGCAGGCGCACTGGGCGGAATGGCCCCCGCGCTCCACATCAGCACCCTGGGCGAAGTCCCCCTGCGCACCGATCCCATCAAAAGCCTCCGCTTTGAATGGGAAGAAGCCACCCTCGAGCAGCTCGCTGAGGCCCTTCAAGCGGGCACCCTCACCAGTGTACAGCTCACCCGCGCCTACCTCGAGCGCATCACCCAGCTCGACCAGAGTGGCCCCAGCCTCCGCAGCATGCTCTGCACCAACCCCGATGCACTCCGCATCGCCGAGACCCTCGATCAAGAAAGACGGGCCGGGAAAATCCGTGGTCCCCTGCACGGCATCCCCATCACCCTCAAAGATAACATCGACACCGGCGACCAGATGCCCACCACCGCAGGCTCCCTCGCACTCGCCCAGAGCCGAGCCCCCCGAGACGCCTTTCTCGTCACCCGCTTGAGAGAAGCAGGCGTGGTCCTGCTCGGCAAAACCAACCTCTCGGAGTGGGCCAATATCCGCTCGAGCGCCTCAAGCAGCGGCTGGAGCGCCGTGGGAGGCCAGTGCCGGAATCCCTACGTGCTGGACCGGAATCCATGCGGTTCCTCCAGCGGTGCTGGCGTCAGCGTCTCCGCCAACCTATGTGCGGCAGGCGTCGGCACAGAGACCGATGGCTCGATCATCTGCCCTTCACATCACAACGGCATTGTGGGGCTCAAGCCCACCGTGGGATTGATCAGCCGCTCCGGGATCGTGCCCATCTCTCGCAGTCAGGATACAGCGGGCCCGATGGGACGACGAGTCATCGATGTGGCCCTGCTGCTGCAAGGCATGGTCGGTGTGGATCCTGCCGATGCGAGCACTCTTCGCGCCCCCAAAACAGCACCGGATTATGCGCTTGCCGTGCGTCAAGGGCGAAGCCCTCAGGCGCTCAAGGGCCTTCGTCTGGGCATTCGCCATCAGAATCCCGGCATCGCGCCGCGTGTGCTCAAGGTGTTTGAGCAGGCCCTCAGCGTGCTCCGGGATCAAGGCGCGGAGATGATCGACATCGCGGAGATGCCCCCCGAAACCGGGCTCCACGAGGCGGAGCTTGAAGTGCTGCTCACGGAGCTCAAAGCAGGTCTGGCGGAATATCTGGCCACTCGACCGAACCTGCCCTACAAGAGTTTGGCGGATCTCATCCAGTTTAATCAGAGTCATCTGCGAGAAGAAATGCAACACTTCGGGCAAGAGCTCTTTGAACAAGCCGCTCAAAAAGGAGGTCTGGACTCTCCCGCCTATCAAGCGGCCCTTGCGACCTGCACACGCCTCACCCGCACGGAAGGGCTGGATAAACTCTTCGCGACCCATCGCATCGAGGTGCTGCTCCAGCCCAGCGGCGGTCCCGCTTGGGTGACAGACCTCGTCAACGGAGACCGCTACACCGGCGGAGACTCAAGCTGGGCCGCCATCGCCGGATATCCGCATTTAACCGTGCCGATTGGATTTGTGGAACACCTACCGGTAGGACTCTCTTTCATCGGGAAGGCATGGGAGGAAACCCGGCTGCTCTTTGTGGGTGCCGCGTTTGAGCAGGCCAGTCAAGCACGTCGAGCCCCCCAATTTCTGCCCACACGGGCCGGTTAACACACCTCGCAACGCTTCACTTTTTGAGCGGAAACGCATACGAAACCGAGAGCTTGGGCACCAGTCCCCAGGTCTCCACCACCGGCGAGGCGATCAGCCCCGGCCATGCCAGCCCCAGCCCCAGCCCCACCTGGAGCCCCTCCAGCGGAGACGTTACCAGCCCCAGCTCCGGCTCGAGCATCGGAAAGATCACCGGGGTGATGTCTCCATACAGGGGGATCACCAGGGGATAACTGAGCCTCGCCGCGCCCACCAGGGTGGTGGAAGACCCCAGTGCTCGGCTCACCCGCATGCCCACGTTGGGGGTCACCATCAGAGCCCCAAAGGGGAGCTCTTCCGTGGTGTAGATCGGATTGCCAAACTCATCGACCCGGGGATTGCCATTTTCGTCCACATCCACCGTCTGGATCGTCTCCAGGCCCTGCTGGACGTTCACCCCCAGACCTCCGAAGACGCCGATGTCCCAGCCCTGGTACTCCTGATAGTGCATGCCCACCTGGACTGCACCCAGCGGTGCCAGCGGATGATAGGCTCCCCACGAGACCGACAGATCCAGCGTGTCGTTGATCCCATACCGCAACGAGAGGGGTACCATCCCCCCGTAGTTATACAGATCTAGCGGGAAGCCGCTCTGGTTCGTGAGCTGCATCGTTGGTGCCAACCCCGCGTCCACCGCCACCGCTCCAGCAGGGGTCTGGGTCAGAGAGGTCGGGGTCATGGTGGTCGGCGGCAGGCTGTACACAATCCCTCCACAGCCCGAGGACCACCACGCCAAGATCGCCAGCATACTCACCCCACCCAGGGAGTGTTGACGCACGATGTTCATGTTGAAGCTCTCCTTCAAAAATGCTGCGCCGCACATGAGCTCGACGCAGACAGCAGCTCGACAGACCGAGCCCATTCGACACACCCATTCGCTCAACGCCGGTGGAGCGGGCGGCACTTTTCAGCCTCTCCTGCACACGCGAGGCGCTTCAGTCACCTTCTTCTACCGCCCAGATCATGTCGGCTTTGCGGAGCCGCTCCAGCAGGATCGCGCCGAAGGCAAACGCTGGGGTCAAAAATCCGACCCGCTGAGCGCCTCCCGGGAGCATGTCCCGCTGAAGCAACAGGGCCAGGGCACTCTCACACAGCATTTTAACGGTGCTGCGGTTGCCGGGATCACCTTGATTGAAGATCTCACCGCTGATTTTGCGGCCATCTTCCCCTTCGGCGAAGAGCCAGACCTCAAAGAAGCCTCGGTCCATCGTGGCGTCGGAGGGGCCTTCGCCGGGTTGAGGGGCCAGCCACTGGGCCAGCTTTCGGCTCTGTTTGTGGGCCACCAGCCGATGTCCAAGCCAGCTCGCCCCGTTTGCGAGGGATGCACCGACGGCTCCCGTCCAGCCGGGCAGGAGCATATGCTCGTGATAACGCATGCCTTTTCCGTAGGGCTCACCTGCCAGCTCCGCCAGGGCTGCGGAGCGACGTACCACCCGGGTATTCACCGAGGCCATAAAGAAGGGAACCGCCCAGCGTCCGGCATCCGCATCAAAATAGGAGCCATCGTCGGGAGGACAGAGGGCGCGCCACGCCTCCGTGCGATGGGAGGATGGATTCAGCAGGAGCGGATCTTGAAAGGTCTCCAGCCCAAACGCTTCCATGAGGTTAAAGGCGCTGGCCAGGGTGCCGCCGTTCACCCCTCCTTTGGCTTTGAAGAAGGCTTTGACTTCACGGGTTCCGACCCCACACACTTCCCGCAGGTGCTGGACCATCATAAAGGCCCCCAAGTCCGAGGGCACGGAGTCAAATCCACACATCGGGACCAGCTTGGCACCACTGCGGAGCGCATCTGCTTCGTAGGCATCGATCATCTGTCTCACCCAGGGGGTCTCTCCGGTGATGTCTACGTAGTCCACGCCCAGACGAGCGCAGGCCGCGATCACCGGCTCACCGTAGCGGGCATAGGGTCCGGCGGTGCTGAGCAGGACTCGGGTCTGAGCAACCATGTTTGTGATCTGCTCGGGCTGGCTGCTGTCGGCGATGATGATGCCCACGTCTCTGGTGTAGCCGGTGGCGCGGATGGCTTCAACCACTTCTTGCAGCTTCTCGGGGCGTCTTCCGGCGACAGCCAAACGCACGGAGGGGGCGGCATTTTGTGCCAAGTAGAGGGCGGCTTGTCTTCCGGTAAAGCCGGTTGCGCCAAAAACCACGATGTCGAAAGGCTTAGAACTTGCTGGGGCGCTCATGCGCAGACCTCCCAAATGAAGCGCGTTCAGCGCCGTTTTTCTGCTTGCTCCAGGGCTCGTTGCCCTTCAGAGTCCTGGCCGAGGGCAAAATGAAGCCGACTGATATGCTCGAGCATGCCCCGCTCCCAGCTTGTATTGCCGGTCTTTTCGATGAGGGTGAGGGCTCGTTGAGCGGCTTGGAGGGCTTCGGCATACCGTTCAAGAGCTGCGGCGTGTTGAGAGATCTGCTCCCAGAGGGCGGCTTCCCAGGCCACGTCTCGGGTGCGGGCCACTTCGACCTGGGCGCGTTGCAGGAGGGTGAGGGCTTGAGCGCCTTCGCCTCGTCCTTGTGCCAGTCGCGCGGCGGAGGTCAGCAGGGGTGCGGCCAGGGGGGTCTCTCCGGCTTTACTGAGCAAGGACAGTCCGGCATCGTAGTGGGCACGGGCGGCGTCGAGTCTTCCCAGTTGTTCGTTGAGCTGTCCTGCTTCGAGTCGTCGCTCCAGCAGCCAGCTCACTTCGCCTTGCCGCTCGACGAGGGGGACAGAACGCTCGACCAGGGTGAGGGCTTCATCGAGCCGACCGGCTTCTTTCTGGAGCTTGGCGGCTTGGATCAACACGCCCGCTTCCCTGGCGGGATCTTTGAGCTGCTCGATCACCGGGAGGGCCTCGAGCAGGTATCGTAGGCCCGCATCTTTGAGACCCTGGGCCAGAGAAAGCCGCGCCAGTCCGCTGAGCACTTGGGCTTCCACGGCGGGGCGTTTAAGCTGGCGTGCTCGGGGCAAGGCTTCTTCAAAGGAGCGCAGGGCCAGCTCGCTCTGTTTAAGCTGCTCGGCGAGGGTGCCTCGAATGACCAGCAGCTCGAGCTGGCTGTCTTGTTCCTCGAGCGTGCGTGCGCGGGTGAGGGCGTCTTCGCAGGTCTCGAGGGCTTTGGCATACTGCTCGAGGGCCTGTCGGCTGGTGACTTCCAGCACTTGGGCACGCAGCAGTGAGCGTGGGTCTTCGAGCTTTTGAGCCAACGTCACCGCTTGAAGGGCGTGCTCGAGGGCTTCAGGATACGCTTTCTGAGCGCGCAGCACCAAACCGAGCTGAAGGCGCAGGGCGAGCTCGAGCCCCGGATCTTTGGCTTCTCGTGCCAGACCGAGGCCCCGCTGGAGCACAGGACGCGCTTCCCGAGGCGGCTGAAGGGCTTGATAGAGCAGTCCTTGATCGTGGAGGGCCAGGGCCATCATGCCTTTGTCTCCCAGGCGTGTGGCGAGGGTGAGGCTCTCATCGACTCGTTTGAGGGCGGCGGCTGGACCTTGAAGGCGCTCATCGGCCCAGGCGAGTGCGCGGGTGGTGTCGAGTGCGCAGCGCAGGTCTCCTTTGAGGCAGCCGGTGCGAGCGGCCATCAGACGCTCGAGGGCTTGAACGGCGAGTGGGTCGGCAGCGGGAGCGGTGGCAGGCAGGGCTCTCAACAACAGAATGCCTTCGAGCTGGTTCAGCCAACGGGCGTGTTGAGGAGATTTCTCGCGGGTGCGCTCAGCGTTTCGAGCGGCGTCAAAGTAGGCACCCATGCGGGCGGCTTCGAGGGATGCCAGGGCGTGTGGCAAGGCGTCCAGGTTGAGGGGAGACCACAGCATCTCCAAGTAGTCGGTGCGAGGCGGCTGCAAGCGGGTGGTGGAGACGGGGCTCGTGCTTTTGTCGGCCACGGCGCTGAGATGTGGCACTCCCCAGTCGGCATCGGGATGACGCGAGGGAGCACCTTTTCCTGTCGGGGGTGGCAGGAGTCCGTCACACCAGCGTAAGGGGAGGCCGCTGCAACCCGGGGCATTCCACAGGATGAGCTGAGCGCCGGTGGTGATGGCGTAGGCTTGAGCTTGGGCGTGGGTGGTGACGCGACAGGCTTGCACTTGGAGTTCGCTGGCGCTGAGCCGGGATGCCAGGGTGGTCTCTTGGGGCGGAGGTTCGATGCCTCGGAGTCGGGCCGGGAGCTGCTCGGGCAGGCTCTGAAAGAAGAGCTGCTCAGGCGCTTCGGGGGAGATCCCAGCGGGTTGGCCTCGGAGCATCAGCACGCGGAGGCCATCCCCTTTCCAGCTCAGGGGCTGGGAGGCACTACACAGGGGTAAGGCAGGCTCCGGCGGGGCGGCCTGAAGCGCTCCCGCGCTCGTCCATCCCAGGAGCAGGCTCAAAAACAGCCATATTGGCACGTTACGCCGAAGCGGCTCCATTTCCCCCAGCCTCTTGCTCATGTGCTTGCCCTTTCTGATAAAACAGTGATACGTCTTAAGAACCATCCGTGCGGATACCCGTCTCATTACACATCAAAGGTGGAGACTGCTTGAGGCTCCAGCTCACCCCACAGTGCGCGTTTGGGGCGCAGTGATTTTTCGATCACCCCTTCCAGCTCGGCGGGGGTCTTGCAGAAGGCTGCAAAATGATGACGGAAGGTGCTCTCGGTACCGGTTTGACAGCCCAAGATGTTGTTGGCGAACAAGAACTGCTCCATATGGCGCTGGAAGTGTTTCGCCGTCTCTTGACAGTCAGGACCAAAAAAATCCCAATAGTAGACCTTCACCTGCTGCATGGCCATGCCCTTCTCTCTCTCTGGCTTACGCATTCCGAGTTACCGCTCTCACTGGACAGCGGCAAGCGGGTTGTGTACAGTCGAACGACGCAACCCTGAAACAGGCCAACGTTTGACCGACAAGGAGCACGTCTTAAAATGTCTGATACAGTGACCCACGACATCCGTATTCAGGTTGAGAGTGAGTATATCCCTCATCAATCGGATCCGCGCCGAGGATATTACTTCTTTATCTATCATGTCACCATCCATAATCAGGGCCAGCAGGTGGTTCAGCTCAAGAGCCGCCACTGGATCATTACGGATGGACACGGGCATGTCCAGGAGGTCAAAGGGCCCGGGGTGGTAGGACACCAGCCTGTGTTACGTCCGGGAGAGCAGTTCCGCTATACCAGTAGCTGCCCACTGCCCACTCAGATCGGGTCGATGCAGGGCAGCTTCCAGTTTGTCACCCGAGAAGGAGACCGCTTTGATGGCCTGATCAGCCCGTTCACGCTCGCCGATCCCCTCGCGTTTAACTGATGAGGACTTCCGCTGCAACACACGCTCGGCTGCCTGCGTCCAAGAGAGCGCCCCTGCCAACGACATTTCCAGGCCCCCACTCTTATTGTGTGAGTTGACACAAACATAGAAATACACTTGACATGATCAGGTGGAGGCTCACAGTCCGCCCGTCGATTTTTTTGCCATGAGGGCTCACCTTCTGATTTTATCTCAACAAAATCAACGCACTTTCAGTTGTATGTCCACCATAATTCTACACCAGCATTGTATTTATTGTCATCGTCTCCAGAATGACAGGAAAATTGCTGTCAATTTGGGCAAATAAATATATTGCAAAAATGAGTCTTTATAGAGAAAATTGTAACCACAACTGCGGTCTCAAACCTCGGAGGACATCATGCTCAACGCGGACACTCAAGCGCACGTCGAACCCACCATCGCTCCCCTCACCGGTCAAGAATATCTGGAGAGCTTACTAGATGGTCGGGAGGTCTACATCTAAGGTGCAAAGGTCCGGGCTGTCACGTCTCACCCCGCCTTCCGCAACAGTGCGCGCATGATCGCACGACTCTATGATGCACTCCATGACCCCACTTTACAGGATACGCTCACGTGCCCGACGGATACCGGCTCCGGCAGCTTCACGCACCCGTTCTTCAGAACGCCCCGCTCCGCTCATGACCTGCTCGCAGGTCGTGATGCCATCGCGGCATGGTCCCGCCTCTCTTACGGCTGGATGGGCCGCTCGCCCGACTATAAGGCGGCGTTCGTCGCCACGCTCGGGGCCAATGCCGACTTCTACGCACCGTTCGATCAAAATGCTCGCCACTGGTACAAACGTGTCCAGGAACGCATGTTCTACCTCAATCATGCCATCGTTCATCCCCCCGTGGACCGACACAAAAACCCCGATGAGGTCGCGGATGTCTTCGTCCACGTTGAACGTGAAACAGACGCCGGGCTCATCGTCAGTGGGGCCAAAATGGTCGCCACTGGCTCGGCGCTCACGCACTACAACTTCGTCGCCCACTATGGACTCCCCCTCCGCAAAAAGGAGTTCGCACTCATCTTCATCTTGCCCACGCATGCGCCCGGGGTCAAACTCATCAGTCGCGCATCGTATGAGATGACGGCTAGTGTAATGTCTAGTCCGTTTGATGCGCCGCTCAGCAGCCGCATGGACGAAAATGACGCGATCTTGGTCTTCGACCGGGCGCTGGTCCCCTGGGAAAATGTCTTCGTCTACGGGGATATCGAAAAGGCGAACCACTTCTTCCCCGCATCCGGCTTCGTCCCACGCTTCACGCTCCACGGCTGCACGCGTCTGGCTGTCAAACTCGACTTCTTGGCAGGGCTGCTGCTCAAGGCGGTCGAGGCCGCCGGATCTCAGCTCTATCGTGGGGTCCAGGCTCAGGTCGGCGAGGTGCTCGCGTGGCGCAACCTCTTCTGGGGACTCTCAGACTCGATGGCGATGAATCCACTGCCGTGGGTCGGGGGGGCTGTCATGCCGAATCTCCACTCGGCAAATGCCTACCGAGTTCTGGCAACTCAGGCATACCCCCGGGTCAAGGAAATCATCGAGCAGGTCTGCGCCGGGGGGCTGGTCTACGGCACTTCTCATGCCATCGACTTCCATTCCGATCGGATGCGACCCTACCTCGATAAATACCTCCGTGGCTCCAATGGCATCGATGCGGTCGAACGCATCAAAACGTTCAAACTCCTCTGGGATGCCATCGGCTCCGAGTTCGGCGGTCGCCATGAGCTCTACGAACGCAACTATGCCGGTAATCACGAGGATATCCGCATCCAAACGCTCCTCGCGGCTCAGGCCACCGGCCAGGCTGAGGCGTTCAAAGGCTTCGCCCAAAAATGCATGGATGAGTATGACCTCGATGGCTGGACGTCCCAGGATCTCATCAATCCCGGGGATGTGAACTATTTTATGAATCGACAATAAGAGAGGAGAAAGAAAAGAGAAGAGAAGAGGAGCAGGACAAGGGGCTCCCCGCCCCTTGACCCCGGCCAGGGTCAGAGACCCTGGACCCTTTTTGATTTTTTTTTCGCTGCAAACCCTTCACCGCTGCTTCACGAGTGAGCTGCTTTTTTTTTGGGTTCTCGGAACCTTCGGCTCTCGTCGGCTCGGTTACGCTTCTTTCACCGCTGCTTCACGATGGAACTGCTTTTTAAGGGGTAGATGGACGACGGATTTACATGCTCTCCTCCCCCAAAATCCCCTTCAAACTTCCCTGCCCCCCCTCCCACCTTTTTGGCGGCTACGATCTTGTTTTTAAAAGTAAATATTCAGACCGCGGATAGGATCTCGTCACCCTCCTCCTGAATCCGCTCCTCCTGAATCCGAGTCTCCTCATCCGCGTTTCATCCGTGGCCAAAAAATCCGAACGTGTGTATGCACCATCGAGCTCACCCCACCTATTTTGAGCGGCGGTGCCGCCGGTTTTGGATCCACTCGAACGGACTCCTGTCCGAACCGTCGAGGCGGCGCTACAATGCCACGCTCAACAACCGACGGGCCCACCTTCCGGGGGCGAGACCTTCCGGTTTTGCTTGAACGGAGGTGCCCACGATGAGACGCCTCTCACCGCAAGGTGCTGGCAGGGTGGAGAATTGGCATGCGTATCGTTCTGGAGAATCTTGCCCCCGAGCTGCAAGCCGAGCTCGCGCGCAGCTTGTCTGAAGCCGGGTGGAACGTATCGATTGGCACCGGAGCATCGGTCGGCGCTCTGGAGAGTGCTCCGGGACGACGCATCAAGGGAAACACAGTCCCCGAAGCCGTGGTCCTGGGAACAATGGGCAGCGCCTGGCAGAGCCGGTTGGCGTCCTACCAAAGCCTCAATCCTGCACCGCTGCTGTTGGCACTGGCCTCCGACCTGTCTCAGCTCGCGGCTGCCCTTCAAGAAGGAGCCGCCGACGCCGTCCTGTCGCCGTTTCTGCCCGGTGAGGTGGATACGCGCATTCGCGCACGTCTCACGCAGCCGGCAACCCCGACCCTGGGGGCGTGTGAGCTGGACCTCCACGCCGGAGAAGCACACTGGCCGGATCGGAGCGTCTCGCTCACGGCCATTGAGCAGCGGCTCCTGCTCTATCTGTGGCGCCAGGCCGGAAGAGCGGTCGAGCGCGAGGAGCTTCTGCGCCGAGTGTGGGGCTACCAAGTGGCGCTTGATACACGAGCCGTTGCGTTGACAATCAGCCGGTTATGCAAGAAAATTGAAGCCGTGCCAGAAGAGCCTCACCACCTGCTGACCGCCTATGGGCTGGGCTATCGGCTGGTGCTCGCGGGAGTGCCTCAAGAGACGCCGTCGCGCCAGGCGTTTGAGCTGCCGGTGGTGAGGGCATCCCTGGTCGGACGGGAGCAGCTCATCGAAGCGGTGGAGCAGCAATTGTGCGCCTCGGGCCGAGTGCTTCTGCATGGGCCGGGTGGCATTGGCAAGACTCGCTTGGCGCTGGCGTTGGGGGCTCGTCGGCAGGATAGCCAGGAGGTCGTGTACTGCGATGCATCCTCCCAGACCCAGGCGTCTTTTTTGCTGGCCCTCGCCCGGGCGCTGAATGTTCGAGCGCAGGGCTCCGTGCTGCTGTCGCTCGTTGATGCCCTGAGAGGGCGTAAATTGCTGCTGTTGCTGGATAATTGTGAGCACCTGATGGAACCCTGTCTGGCCCTTCTGAACGCGCTCATCGGGCTATCAGACCTGCATGTGTTGGTGACATCACGTATTGAGTTTGCGACGCATCTGACCGTTGCCATCCATATGCCTCCCCTGAGTCTGTCCCAGGGGCGGGAGCTCTTCCTCCAGCGGGTGCGGCAGCAGGCCCCTTTGTGGCAGAGCTCTCCCGCTGATCTGGCTGCCATCGAGCAGCTTGTGCAGCGTCTGGATGGCCTCCCCCTGGCCATTGAGCTGGCAGCGGTTCGAGCACCCCTTCTTTCTCCCGCTCAGATTCTCCATCGGCTTGAGCAGCGTTTTACCCTGCTGAGCACGCCACATCCGCTCTCCTTGCGGCATCAAAGCCTCCAAAAGACCCTGGACGACGCCTGGGAGATGTTGTCACCCGAGCTTCAGGACGCGCTCCGAAGCTGTGCGGTCTTTCAAGGGGGGTTCGAGCTGGATGCGGCGGAGGCGATTCTGGCACCCGCTGCGCTTCCAGCCTTAGATCGGGTCCAGCTCCTGGTGAGACACTCGCTGGTGCAGCTTCGACACGGCGCCGCTCAGCCCCGTTGTGTGCTCTTTGAGACGGTGCGGGCCTATCTGCTGGTCATGGGCGTAACCGCCGAATGTGTGACGCGACACCGACACCACTATGCCGCAGTGCTGACTCAGCTCGTGCATGACGCGATGGGAATGGAAGTGTGCTCGGCGATGCGGCGCTTCGAGGTGGAGCACTCCAACCTCCTGGCGGCGTTTCAGTCTGCCTGCGAAGTTGCTCCCACTCAGGCGGTGCAGCTCGCAGAAGATATGTGCCAGCTTTATTGGATGCAGGGAGACATCGGCGCACTGACGCTGCTGGAGCAGCTCCCGACCGACATCCCCATCCGGCTGGTCCGGCGAGTTGAGGTGCAGCGGGCGCGGGCGCTCATGCGTGTGGGTCGCACCGTGGAAGCCCGGACCCTGCTCGAGCCGCTGGTGCAGAATACGGCAGAAGGGCTTGAGCCTGAGTATCGTCTGCATGCGCTCCAGTTTCGAGCCACGATGGACCTCGAGCTGGGGCTGGTGCATCAGGCGCTGGAGATGCAGCGGGAGGTGGTGGCCCAGGTGGAGGCCCTCGGGCTACAGCGCTGGTCGATGGTCAACCTGATCAAGCTCGCGGATTGTTATCAAAACGCAGGGCAGCTAAAAGAGGCGCGAGCCGCCCTTCAGCAGGCTTTGCGAAAAGCCCGCACCCAGGAGAGCCAGTGGAATGAAATGATGGCACTGGCCCACTTGAGCCTCATTGAGCACCTTCTGGGTGAGCTGACCCAGGCGGAACAGACGCTGGCACCCTGGCTGGAGTTTATGCAGCGGGTCGGAGACCGACACACGGAGCTGCAAGGACAGCTTAATTTGGCGCAGGTTTGCCTCGACGCCGGAAAGCTGGACCGGGTTGAGGTGGCCCTCGAGCGGGCGCGGGTGCTCGAGCAACGGGCGCGTGATGTGATCTCGCGTATGTTCTACGCCCGGGTACGGGCACGCTTGGCCATTGAACAGCACGAGCTGCGTTTGGCAGAGGAGGTGCTGGAGGCGGGCGTCCGAGAGTACAGTGCTCAGCGGATACGTCCGCTGGCGCATCTGCTGGGCCTGCTGGCATGGGTGCGCCATCTTCAGGGCCAGCCGACAAGGGCCCTCGAAGCCTTGCGGGAGGCGGAGGGGCTCTTTCCCTCAGCATCTCCACCCCCGGAGCTGGGCTTGTTGTGGTTGCGCCGGGCGTTGCTGCTCAGCGAGCTGGGGCAGACGGAAGCCGGAGCTCAGCTCTGGCGACATGCCAAAACCCTGCTGCATGGGTCAGAAGTCCCGGCACATCGTGCGATGGTCCAGCTCGTGGCGCAATTTCTCTTGTGGGACGGACAGGTCTCCGCCGAGGCCCTGGGAGTCTCACGCCTGAGCCCCGCAGCACTGCGTCAAGTGGCAGATGAAGCGTGCTGGACCGATGCCCGCTGGGTGCTTCGCCTCTTTGCACAAAAACCCGGGCGTATGGAGGTGGCCGCCGGTGGTGATTCGTCCGAGTCGGATACAACGTTGATACAACCCTGATACAGCCTTAAGACTCTGAGATGCCGAAGGAAAGTTTATCCTGATTGTGCGAAGTGACCGTGTGGGTCTCTTCGTCGTGGCCAGGATTTTACCATCAAAGGAGTCTGAACATGATGACCACCATACTATCCATGATGAAACCTCTCCTGTCGAAACGGCCCCTTCTGTCCACGCTGCCCATGCTGGGTGCGGGGATGCTCTGTCTCAGTGAGGGCACCGTTCAGGCGCAGATCGCACTTCCGATCAAAAACGGGTCGGCACCGGTGAATGTGTCGGCCAACATCACCCATACCTGTCAGTTCGCCGCGACCACCGACGACCATATCTTGAAGCGGGTCAATGACCAGCGGCTCCGGCTGTTGTCATCGCTGAGCAATTCTCAGCGCACCAACTTTTTTAATGCACTGTCTGCGTCCACGGTGCCGGGAAATGTGACCAGCCGTTGCTCGAGTGTGACCTTTGATTTGGAAGGGACCAACAAGATTGGGCTGGCATTTGAGGAGAGCACCCCGGACGGTGGCATCAAGCTGCAATGGGGAACCTGTTTGCATGTGCGCGTCTTTGATGGGGCAGGTGCCTTTCAGCAGCTCACGTACTATTCTAATCCCTACTCCATCTCGCCGGGAGACCGCTGTTATATGGGGCCGGAGGGACCGGATCAGCGTTACCTGCCCCTCAGCGTGGGCATCCTGGAAGGCCGGAGTGTGATCAACCGCGAGCTCCAGGGCCAGCTCGTTTCCGATAGTCTGTCTCTGAATGGGGGCGCTTTTCCCATTTCGCCTGCGCCCCTGCCGGTGGTAGGCGATTTCCTGGTGCCGATGAGTTTTGTGGAGTCCATCGCCATCGAAGACGCGATGGAGGACTTGAACGGCGATGGGGTTGCCAGCAATACCATGGGCTTTCTGTTTGCGGATCTGCTGGCGGCAGGCTCCGCAGCCCTGCCAAACTTCGGCGTTGAGATCCTGATCACTGGCACCCTGGAAGCCGATTGCCAGACCCTCATAGAAGAAACCAATCCGCTCTCTATGTGGGAGGAGCTTTCGGGCAGCGGCGAGCAGGGCATCATTGACTACGATACCGAAGCGGCCTTCCTGAACTACTACTGAGCCTGCCGTGGTGTGATGGAGCGGTAAAAACGCCGAGCTCCCCGTGAGGCTGTTGCTTGCTCAGCGGCGCTTCGTGGCGGCTCTCTTTTCCCTTCATTTTTTTACTGCCATTTTTTACTGCCATTTTTTACTGCCTTTCTTTGTCGTCCGGTTTTTTCCTCCCCTCTTTCTATTCTGGTTTTACCCTCTCTCTTGATGGCACCTCACGCATGAGTGGTCTCCCCTCTCCTGTTTTCGGGAGCCACGATCACCCATGCCCTCCAACCCATGCCTCTAAACAGCAGTGGAGTTCTTCCGCAGGCTCAGCTATATCAGTATGAAGTCTTGTGTGCGTTGAACTCATAAACGCTCATTGCGTTCACTCGAAAGGTCTCCAGCATGGCCGTCCTCTTTGACCACAAACTTTTTAGCCATCTCCGCAGCAAACAAGGACTCCTTGAAGAAGCGGATCCCATCAAGCAGAAAGAGCTCCTCGAGACATGGAAGAAGCAGCTCGAGCCTCATTGGAAGTGTTCTCTAGGGGACGACTACGTAGTCAACCAACGTCGTCTCCGGCTCAAGCTCATGCTCAAGGCAGAGGATGGTTACAGCGAGTGCATGGACGGATACGATAGCTACAGCGACTATTCGACCAACGACTGCCTGAGGCTGTGTTTTATGGATGGAAAGCTGAGTATATACCGGTCATACGATGAGACGATTCCAATCGCCAGCCCTGACGTACTGATTCGGCTCAAGCCTATGGTGCTGGAACGTTATCTGAAGTGGAACCGTGAGCGGCTGAAGCGCCAAAAACTGCTCGAGTTTAAGACCAGTGCCATTCAGAATTCGATCCGCCTGTTGGCTCAGGAGCTGCAATTCGATTATCACCTGCGCACCCTGAAGACCAAGCTGGTGCTCTTGGTCAAGCTCGACGAACGAATCGCTCTGAACATTGATATTCCACTGAATCGTTTTCAGTCTGTGCTTGCTAAGCTCAAAGAGGCCATCACCGCCATCCGCTCACTCCATGAGCAGGGACTGCATTTTAAGATGTTGGTGGTTTATGACACACAACGCTGGACTCCGTATGTCCGCACGGGCACCGATCCCGCACAATTGAAGCTCAGCGGAGAGCTCACGGATGACGATGACGATGATTATGACGATGATGATGATTATGACGACGACGAGGATGAGGACGATGACGATGATTGAGACGACACGTTTGCCTTATCGCGCGTCACACCTGATGCGGCACCGGTGATGGACCCTCAAGACGATGCGGAACACCCTCTGAGTCGATGGTGTCTCCGCGCCTCCCCTTTTTGCTGGGTCAGTGGGGCTTTCGTGAGGCTTTGATGAAGCCCGCGCGTCCCAGGTGTTGCACATACTTCCGCATGGCTTTGAAGCGATCTTCGGAATTGAATAGCCACAAGAGTTGTGTCGGATGTTGCCAGCGTTCTGCGGGCAGTGGCGCAATGCCATCGGTCACAATCAGCAGGCCATCGTACTCGGGATGCTGAGCTGCATACTCCAGGATGGGATCAAAGCTGGTGCCTCCTCGGCCCCGTATCTTGAGCGACGCAGCGGCCCGTTTGAGGGGCTCCACCTCCCCGAGCAGGCGGGTATCGAATTGCAGCGCATCCACCTGCTCTATGCCATACCGAAACAACTGATTAATCACTCCCAGCGTCTGCCTCAGCTCATGGTCGGAGATGGAGCCGCTGACATCGATGCCCACCAGCAAGCGGGTGTTAAATCGATAACGACTGCCCATATACTGAAAGCCATACCGTCGGCTGGGACGCATGCGGGTGAGGGTTCGAGCGGAGCTGATAAGCGATGCTCGGAATCCACGTAACAGCTTGCGAAAATTGAGCTTTGGCACCAGCGAAGCCAGCAGGAGCTGCTGAAAGTCTCGCGAGAGACTGCCCCAAGCACTGGTCTGCGCTGCCTCCCGAATGCACTGTCGTAGCTCCTCGCCCCAGAACTCATCTTGGTCCCAGAGACCGGTGTTCTCCGCGCCCACCTGACGGGCATCCAAATGCTGAGCGACGCCCCCGGGAGGACGCGGCTCCATGCCATTCCGCGCCTTCCCGTGCGCATCCCCGTGCGCATCCGAGAGGCTCTCTGGCGCTGCGGACGGTGTGGCATCTCGAGCCGTCCCTTCCGCAGCTTCGGAAGAGGTTGAGGCACCTTCTCTGGGCGCTGATGCTTCTTCAGATTGCGGCTGAGGTTGTGGCTGAGGTTGTGGCTGAGATTGTGGTGGTGAGGTCAAACCATCGGCCAGCTTTTCCGTCTGACCGGGCTCCTTTCCGGCTGCACTCTGCTCCGAAGTGCTTGCAGTGGAAGCCTGCTGACGTGTGGCCGCCTGTTCCGTGAGGCGATCATAGTAGAGCTCATAGTATTGACGATCCCATTCATGGGTGCCAAACACCTCTGCGGCGGAGGGAAGTGGCAAAACGAACTTCATATGCTCGCGCAGTGCCAGATTGCTGGCCTGATACAATCGCTCAGGATGGGGCAGACGCCGCTGATAGGGATGTTGGAGCAGGATGCGCGTGGCTTCAAGTCGCAGCACTTCACCCAGCTCCATGTCACTGAGACGGGTGATGTATTCGGGGTTAAATTCAATGCGTCCAGCGCCCACCCGCAGGGTCTGAATGTGTGTGCTGGGGAGACGTTGGTGCAGAGTCCATACGCTGAAGAGCAATGGCTCGGTGATGAACCATCCCTCCGTGAGCTGCTGAATCCGTCGTCCGGCACTGGTCCCCGATCCGGATGGAATGGGCACGGGTGGGCCAGCTCGACGTGATGGTTTTGCGCTGCTCACAGCTTGACCCCTTGAATATATTGCTCAATCAGCTTAAAGACCTTGGGGGATTCCATCAGGAGCAGACTGGCCTGAGCGAAGGTGCCTTTTTCGATGAGATTGATGAGGTCTGCCAGGGCTTCACGCTTTTGGGTGTCGCTCAAGTGTTCGACATACTGTTCGAGGGTCTTGAGAGCCCGTTGGCGCTTGGCGGCCACGAGTTTGGGTGCTTTCTCTTCGATCCAACCCGCGAGCTGACGATTGAGCTGCACCGTCTCGGGAAGGCTGAGCTGATCAAGCTGAGCCCGCACGGCATCCGTCAGACCGGCCATGATGGTATCGGCGGAGAGTCCCTGATTTGATTCCACAAAGCGGCGAAATGCGAGTGCGGCTTGAACGCCTACAATCCCTGCGATCAGCTTCACGAGGGTGGGGGAGAGGCTGGTATGGGGCTGCACGACCTGGGAGACCCGTTCCCAGGCGCGTCGGTCGGGCGTCTTCTCAAAGTCATCCTGGCCAACGTCTTGTGGAGGCGTCTCGAGATAGGTGCTGTTTTTTTCGATGAACTGAATCACACGCTTGTCGAGCATCGCCGAGGCAGCCCAGGCCAGCCATTCATCGAGCTCGGGTACAAATTCGTACACATTAAAGCGGGAAAGCAGGGCCGGATCCAGGTCGGTGAGGTGATATTCGTCCCCGGCATTCACTGCGGCCACCACCCGACTTCCCTTTGGGAGCGTGCGTCCTGCCAGCACACGGTTGAGGGTCAGATCCTGCACGGACTGAAGCAGCTCTGGCCGGGCCCGGTTCAGCTCATCCAGAAAGAGCACAATCGGCTCACCTCCCTGCGGCCACCAATAGGGAGGGATAAACTCGGTTCTACCGGTGACCGAGCTTTTCTCTGGAAGTCCAATCAGATCCCCCGGATCACTCATCTGCCCTAAAAAGAGGGAGACGACCTTCAGCCCCTGCTGGGCAAAATACCGGGTCAGAATCTGGGACTTGCCCAAGCCATGTTTTCCCACCAGCAGCAGGTTGTGAGAGGCGGGGGTGAGCTGGAGGACTTCCTGTAATTCTCGAGCGTTGAGGCGCATGGCCATATCAAGACTCCTGTTGCTACGGAACTCGGGAGGCTGGTAAACAAATGTCCGGGAAGATCTAGGCAGGATTGCGTCTCCTGTCAAGCCATTTTGGTGAGGAAGGATGCTCAGAGCGGGTGCGTTGTGACGGTGCGGGGGTCGGGTGAGGTGGGGAAGCTCAACGAACGGCTGGTGGAATTGAGCCGTCTGGCCTGCTGCTCCTCAAGGTTTGGGATTGGCATAAAAGAAGTCGATGACGGCGTCATTCCAGGCATCGGTGAACGTGGGAATATGGCTCACACCGTTCATGCGCCACAGCTCCAGCACGCCCCCCTTTGGACAGCCCGTGACGTTTTTCTTGACGGCGGTCTCATTGCCACGGCGTCCGGATTCGTAGTCAAAGGTGCCCGCTGAGGTCATGGAGCCCTGGCACTTGTTAAAGGTGCTCCACATCTCAACGGATTCTACGGCACCGGGATAACACGCATCGCCAATGCAGCCGCCGTCGTAGCGGATGGTCGCGTCCAGAGTCCCGTGCATGTGGAGCACACTGACCGGGTTTTTGGGGGCGCACAGCGCCGGATCCAGCCAAGTCACGCCCGCCAGGGGGGCGATGGCGGCGATCAGGTCAGAATGATCGCAGGCCATCCGGTAGGACATGAACCCGCCATTGGAGTGTCCCGTTACAAAGATCCGCTTGGGGTCTACCCGCAGGTTCTTCTGAATGAGCTCGATCAGGCTCCGCAGGTAGCCGGAATCGTTCGTATTTCCTTCAAAGTCACAGCAAGCGTCGGTCGCATTCCAGTACTGCTTACCGGTTGAATCCTTCAGCCCATCGGGCGCGACAAACAGGAAGCCTTTGGCATCCGAAAGTGGGGTAAACTGCATATAGGCTTCCTGCGCAGCACCGGAACTGCCATAACCATGCAGCAGTACGACCAGCGGAGCAGGTGTGCTTGACGAGTAGCTGGGAGGGACATTCACGACTACTGGGCCTCGCCCGGCATCCAGGGTCAGATCGGCTGCGTGCGCATCGGCGGCTCCAGCAAGCGCCCACAGCGTACAGCCGATTGCGAACAGAGTCCGGTACATGGATTTTCCTGAATGGGCGATGAGGGGCATAAAATTCTCGAACCCTTGACTGCTCTCGTGGTGCATTTTAATGCCTCCGTATGCAAACCGTTCAGATGGAGTTTTGGGGACGTGGCATTCACGCGACGCCCGCTACATCATGACGTCGGTTTTGGGGAGATCCAAGCGCAATCTGGGCTGCACTCTGCTCTTCACTTGTTCCTGCTTGTGGCCCTTCTTGGCGTCCACATCATTCCGTCTCCTCCCTTCATGGGAAGAGTCTGAGGGGCTGTACGACACATGGTCAGGGAGGGCTACGGGCTCAAGTCCCATTGCCGAGGGCGGCTTTGACGTGGGCTTGGGCTTCATCAACGGAGGCGGAGAGAAAGATTTTCTCTTGGAGTAACTCCAGCAGCTCGAGGCTTTGGCACTCTTGGAGGCGAAAACGAACCCACTCTGCGG
>JBJTQF010000179.1:0-24466 GCA_046075485.1 Myxococcota bacterium
CAGGGTCATGCTCACCAAGCTGAGGTCGCGGGCGTGCAAACGAAAATGAGGGGTGGCGCTGTTGACACGCAGGTCGATCTTGGCGACACCAGAATAGTCAGGGGTGCGGGCGTCGAGGTTCAGCTCGAGCTGCTGCTTGAGGGGCTCAACGGTGCGATCAAGCCGGTACGGATCGCTGCTGGCGTGGAGCTGGGAGGGCTCGATGAGCAGGCCCAGCAGGGTGGTCATGGCCAGGGCGGGGGTCAGGGTCTGTTGCCAATGAAATCGTCGCATGCACACCTCGCGAGAAAAAGGGGTCAGCACTCCAATATGTCGTATGGTGTGATACACGGGGGGCGGGTGTAACGTTCATGGTCTGGCAAAAAAGAGCGGGATTTCCAGGTGAAATCGGAAAAAATGAGAGGCGGAAGGCTCGGGAAGGGGGGGAAGATGGGTGAAATCTTGCCGAAGAGGAATTTTCAGACCAGGGAGAGGGGCTGATCCACGATGCGCCAGCCCCGCAGGTCGTCGAGGCGATCTTCACGGAGGCGCTCGGCCAGCTCTTTGCCATAGTCTTGGGCGACACGGAGGCTGTCTTTGCCGATGCCGTAGGGTTTAAAGAAGCGAGAGAGCCAGTGATCTTTGGGGGGCTCGTGTCCTTCAAAGAGCTGGTAGACGGTGGTGACCAGGTTGTAGGGCTCTTTTTCGTAGTTGACGATGACAAAACCATCGACCATCTTGCCGCCGCGTTTCTCCACTTTGGTCTTGGCGATGCGGAAGCTGCGCTCCCACCGCTGACGGCAGGTGACCACGCCGATCACTTTTTTGCCTCGGAAGATCTCGGCCATCTCACTGTCAAGGAAGGAGTTAACAGGGATGGAGGGTGCGAGGTTCCAGGGCTGGAAACCGAGGATAATATAGTCATAGTCTTCCGACTTGAGCGGAATATGGTGGATGGGCTGGTTGAGGTTCATGCCCAGCCATACTTTTGTCCAGTTGTAGAAGAAGGTGGGTTTGTCGAGGGGGAGGGTCCACTCGGTAACGGGCTGGATGCGCCGCATGTCAATGCTGTGTCCGCCCGCTTCGAGCTCGACGCGGATCATGTTGAGCACGTTCTCGGTCTGGTGGGTCAAAGAATAATAGAGGATCAGGACTCGTTTGGAGGCGCTCATATGCAAACTCCCGGGAGGTTTGAGAAGCCCGCAAGGGGGCGAATGTGAAGACGCACTCACCTTAGCTTCGGGTTGTGGGATCGTCAAGCAAGACGGGTAAGCGGGGAAGGGGGTGGAAAAGATTTGAGGGGGAGGGGGAATCGGAAAGTCATAGAGGACGATAGCGTGTGGAAACGGGAAATGAATTGAACTAATAATCAGTGTATATCACAACTATTCATGTATGCGCTGATTCAATCTCGAAGGCATGCTGACACGCTTAGACGTCACGAGGAGACCGCTCCATCGTTGAGCCTCGCATCTATGAAGTCAAGCTCGAAGAGTTCTTGCTGCTGGAGTATGATGACGTGACAGAGATCCCATGCGAGCATGTGACACCTTGTAAAAGTACGGTCTATGAAGTCTATTGACGTTTTGCTGTTGTCACAAAAAGACATGATTGCCTTGTCGCTGGCAACAGTGGACGTTGTGGCTGCTCTTGAGCAGGCGTTGTATGCACATGCCCAGGGTGCGTATGAGATGCAACCCAAGATCGGAGTGCATCCTGCCAAGACTGGCCCGGCAAACTTTATCCACGCCATGCCAGCGTATCTGCCCCAGCAGGATGCGTGCGGACTCAAATGGGTGGGAGGGTTCATGCGTAATCGTTCCCTCGATTTGCCCACCATCTCAGGATTGCAGCTTCTCAATGACAGCGCCACTGGCCTGCCGCTGGCCGTGATGGATTGCAGCTATCTGACAGCGTTGAGGACTTCGGCCATCAGTATGCTCTTCGTCCGCGAGTGCGCACGCAAACCTGTTAAATCGCTGGCGGTGGTGGGGTGTGGTGTTGAAGGCACCATGCATCTTCAAGTTCTTGTGGAGCAATTTCCTCATATTGAAGAGATCCGGTTGCATTCCAAACGCCCTGCTGCGATGAGGGAAATCAAGGCTCTGATGAGGGATACGTTTTGGGGGCGCTGAGGTTGTGTGAGGACTATGCATCGTGTCTTGAGGGCGCTGATGTGATGATTACCTGCACCACAGGTGAAGAGCAGTTCATTCAGCCGCGTTGGTTCAAACCAGGAGCGTTGGGGATCGGACTTGAAGGGTGCTGCGCCTACACGGCGGAAGCCTTGCACCAAGCGGATAAGTTTATGGTGGATGATGTGGCGTTGGCGGAATCCTTTGACAAGATAGGACGTGAGCGCCTGACTTCGGAAGGATTCCCAGACCCCGAATTCCCGGGTGGGATGCCCCCCATTCATGCTACCTTAGCGGAGGTGATGGTGGGCAAAAAACCCGGACGGGAGTCAGACCACGAGAGGATTATTGCCATCCCTCTTGGCTTGGCAATCTGTGATGTTGCCATCGCCCAGCTTGCGTATCGCCGAGCCTTAAAACAAAACATTGGCCAGCTCTTCCGACTGGCTTGAGGGCGCTCCATGTATCTCGTCAAAACATACTTAGCTTCTAGCAATATTCATGGCGTGGGTGTTTTTGCGGCAGAGTTCATCAAAAAAGGCACCAAGACCTGGGAGTTCAATCCACTCATTGATGTCATCCTGACCCCTGAACAAGTGAGCTCTCTGCCCTCTCAGGTGCAGGCGTTTATTGAGCAGCACGCGTTTGAATATCCTTTTGGCTCGAACAATTTCTGTCTGTCTCTCGATCACTCGCAATATGTGAATCATAGTGACACCCCAAACATCGTTCACCAGCATGGGGTGAGCTATTCCTCGATGGATATTGAGGCCGGCACGGAATTGACCAATGATTACCATACGATTGATCATAGAACCAACGATGCAGAATTAAAGCTGGAGTGGGGAAGTGCTGACCGGCTTAGAAAAAGAGTGTGGGTCCAAAGATCACCCCCTTGTTTCTTTAAGCTCTCTCCCCCAACACATCACCCCCGCTCAAAACCGGACGATGGGCCTAGCTCCTGAGCAGGCGACGGACATCTTCCTAATGATTTCTACTTGATTTTTTATGAAAAACCGTCCATCTTCAGCGCCTTTGGTAAACCATCCATTAGGAAATACCCATGCGGATTCTGCTCTTAGGGAGCGACGGTTATCTTGGCTGGCCCCTCGCGCTGAAGCTCTCCTCCCGATATCCGACTGCCTCCATCACCCTCGTCGATAACCTCGCACGTCGTCGAATGGTGGCCGAAGTCGGTGGCAACTCCATCACCCCCATTGCCGACCCTCACGAGCGCCTCCGCGCACACACCCGCATCACCGGGCGCAAAAACCTCCACTTTATTCCCCTCGACGTGTGCAGCCCCGACGTTGACCGGCTGATCTCGGAGCTCATGCCCACCCACGTCTACCACATGGCTCAACAAGCCTCCGCGCCCTATTCGATGCGCGACGTCGAACATGCCGTCCAGACCCTGCACAACAACGAAGTTGGCAACATGCGCATCCTCTGGGCCATCCGCCAGCATGTGCCCCATGCTCATCTGATCAAGCTCGGATCCTTCGGTGAGTACGCCAAAGGGGGCCTCGACATCGCCGAAGGGTATTTTACCCCCAGCTATCAAGGCAAAGTGGCGCAGCGGCCCTTGCCATATCCTCGTGAGTCCGACGACATTTATCATATCTCTAAGATCAACGACACCAACTATATCTCAATGGCTTGCCGCAAGTGGGGCTTGCGCGTGACCGACATCATGCAATGTACCATCTTCGGCGTGGCCACCGAAGAGACCCTGGCCTTCCCCGAGCTCTATACTCGCCTCGATTATGACGCCGTTTTTGGCACCGTCGTCAACCGCTTCATCGCCCAAGTCGTCAGCGGCCACCCCATGACCATCTACGGCACCGGCCTCCAGCGCACCGGCCTCATGGGACTCGAAGACGCCCTCGGCTCCATGACCGAGCTGCTCGAGCAGCTTCCCGAACCTGGAGAACACCGGGTCATCAACCACGTCACCGAGCGCGGATTTTGCATCCTCGAGCTCGCCGAATCCCTTGCCAGCCTTGCCCAGCAGCGGGGTTATCATCCGCGATTGTTGCGCGATACCTTCGATCCCCGCATCGAACAAGTCCCCCAAAAGCTCGAATATGAGATCGAAGCCCAGCGCATTGCCGGACACGTCAACCATACCCCTTTTCATAAAGTGCTCGCCCAGACCTTCGACATTGTGGCCCGCTTTGCGGATCGGATCAACGAGCGGGTCTTTCCCCCGGAGATCGTATGGTAAACGCCCATGCCGGAGGTCTGACCAACACCCTGCTGGATACCCTGCGGCGCACACACTTCGACGACGAAGCCCAGCTCGCCGCCCTTCGCCAGCAGCTCTATCCCTCTGAAGGATTAAACCTGAACCCCGGCATGTTGGGAACTCCTGCCTTGCCGGTGCTGGACGCCTTAAGAACCGGTCCTGCCGGCATGCGCTTTGATTTTCCCCTCTCGGTGTATGGGGCAGGGCGTGACGCCCTCGAAGCCGCTCGACGCATCTCGGTGAAGTGTTGGCCGAGCTTTTCCGCCCCTGCTTTTCCAGGCGGCACCACCACGAGCATGAACCTGCTCACCCATGCACTGGTGCCCACCTTTCAGCAGCGTGGCCATACCGGAAAGATTCGTCTGCTGACTTCCCAGCACGAACATGAAGGTGCCCTGGGCGGATTTTTGCACCATCCGGCCTACGACGTGATGTATCTCCCCGATGAGGTTCTGCTGGATCCCCCCCGGCTGGCCTCATGGATCGAACGCGAAAAACCTCAGCTCCTGCTGCTCTCCCAAGTGACCTATACGGAAGCCCGCCGCTTGCCAATAGAAGCCCTCTTTCATGTGGCAAGTTTTTTTCCCGACGTGTGGCGTGTGCTCGACGCCGCGCAGAGTGTCGGCTGGGAGCAGCCTGCCGCCGAGCTCGCCGACCTCACCGTCGCCAGCGCCCACAAATGGCTCGGAGGGCCTCACGGCACCGGCTTGATGTGGCTGAGCCCCCGCGCCCTTGAACAACTCGCCCAATTTTCCTGGCTGGCTGGAGAGGAAGGACGTTTCACCCGCGCCGCCTTTGAGCCCGCCGGAGGTCAGACCTTCATGCTCTGGGAAGCCTTACGTCGAGCCTTGGAGCTCTACCATGCCCTGGAGCTCGACGCTATTGCTCGCCGAGGCTCAACACTGTGTGCGCAATTTCTGGATGCGCTGGAAGATTCCCTCGACGCCCCCCTCGAGAGCCGGGTGAAGCTGCTGGGAGCCGATCCTCGCCAGCCTTCTGATCCGGTCATGCCCATGTTGAGCCTCGAGCTGCTGCATCATGATGCCTATCCGATCTATGGGCGCTTGAACGACGAGGGCATCTTCTTAAAGTGCATCAAGACCACCTTGCCCCTCGGACGCACGCTCAACGTGTTGAGGTTGGGCATGTTGTGGTATCAATCGTCCGCGTCTGCTCGACATGCGGGCCAGCGGCTGGGAGCCTTGTTGCGTGTCCACCCTTGAGCCCTCCACCCCGTCTCGTCTGCATGCGCCCACCCTTTATAAGTACCTGCTATTGCTGGGTATTCTGGCGTTTTTGCTGATCCTAAAAGTGCGATTTGCTCGTCTGAATCAAGCACTTGGCACCGACGGCGCCTTGTATTTTGATGTGGCCGACAACGTCTCCCGAGGGTTGGGATTGGTGACCGATGCTGCCTTGTTTAACGCCGGTTTTGCCTATTTTCCCCATGAGACCGTGTTATATCCCTTGTGGCCCTTGCTCCTGGGCCATTTTGCCCACTGGATGCCCTTGTCAACGGCGGCCCATGTCCTTCCCACGATCTTCTATGGCCTGAGCCTGCTGCTGGCCTATCGTCTGGCCCAGCGGCTCTTCCCGGATCCGCTCGTACCGGAGATCCTGCCGGTCTTTAACGCTGGACATGCGGCGGTCCTGCTCTTGGGACTCAACCCCGGGTATTTCATCAGCACCTCTCGGCCTTTTACCGAAGGACTGTCTTACACCCTGCTTTTGCTGCTGTTTTTGCGGGTGGAGCGCCTGTTGTCTCGGCCCTCGAGCCTACGGGCGCTTGAGGTGGGGCTGTGGGCGGGGCTGTTGGTGCTGGCGCGCAGTCAGCTTGTGCTGGCGGGGGGCGTTCTGCTGGGATTTCTGGGCCTGCGAGCCTTAATTCTCCGGCAGGACTGGAGAATTCCGCTCCTGGCGGCTCTGGGCATGGGGCTGATAGGGGCGGAGCAGTGGCTCTTCATCGCCACCTTTGTGGATGCGCCTCCGCTTCACCTGCTCTTACGTTTTGATCTGCATCGGGATGCTTCGGCGCTGCCCGTGATTCCGGTGATGGTGAAGACCGATGGCCTCTGGTCCTGGATGTTGGATCGGGCGAAGGGCATTCCGGTGGCCTATGGTGCGGGGAGACGTTCTTTTGTGCATAGCTTGGGGCCGATGGCCCTCAGCATGTTGATCTGCCTCCCTTTTCTCCTGCGCAGTCTTTGGCAGTGGTTTCGTCACACCCAGCCCCTGAGTGGGGAGCGGCTCAAGAGCGCCTGGATCCAGCTTCGCGCCTGGATGGAACATCCGCAGACGGCCTTTGCCATCTATATGTTGTGTTTTGCTCTCGTCGGTTGGGCTTCTTTACACAGCATTCACAAAGCGAACTTTGCGGAGTGGAATTTTGGCACCCGTCATGGGCTCACCGCTATTTTTCTGGCCTTTGCAGCCTTGATCTATCTCTTGCGGCAACCGGGACTGGGAAAGGCCATCGGGCTGAGCCTGCTGATCGGCTCCAGTGCGGTGACGGCTGACCGCATTGAGCGGGTCTTGGAAAAAATGCCGCGCCCCTTGCCGCGTACCGTGCTGGCCCAAGCCACTCCCCTCAGCACCTGGTTGGTGCAGGAGCGGCAGCGGCGGGGGCAACTTCGGGTGGTGGTGGAAGACGGCTGGACTCAGGACTTAGCCGCCCGCACCCGTGATATCGGCTACTACTGGATCTATCGGAAGAGCACCTTGACGGAGCTCCTGGTCTTTTTTGAGACACTTGGGGCCTCTTATCTGATCCTGCCGACCGGACGTTATGATGCTCACGCCATGATGAGTCCGCTGCGCTTGTTTCGTGCGCAGTTTATGCTGATCCAGCAGCTCGACGGCTTTGATGTGTATGTCTGGCGAGCCCGTGCGACATCGGAGCAGCGTGAGGTGGAGCCAGCGCCTTGTGTGCCCGACAAGACGACGATGACACCGACTCGTAATGATGAGCCCTGACGGGAGCGTTTCGGCCCGTCTTCTCCAGACCTGATGGGAGTTATAATGGAGACCACACCTTTTTTGCCCCTTCATGCCGTCTTAGATCCACTTCCCAGGACACTGGAGGCGGTGGTGGAGGCCATGCAGCAGCTCACCCCTCACATTCTTGCATGGCAGGTAAAGCGACCCAACCTTCCGTGGGGGCGTTATCTGCTCTACCATGCGCCGGACGACCGCTTTAACGTACAACTGGATGTCTTCTCTCAAGGATACGTGGGAGGACTGCACGCCCACGGCACCTACGGGATCTTTTGGGTGCTCCAGGGAGGGCTCTCGTTCTGGAACTATGCGGATGTCTCTTCTGCCCCTGGACCCGCCCTCAAGCCGGGACGACAGACGGCGCTCGAGCTGGTGGATGCCGGACGGGTGAGCCCGGGAGGTGCGGTCTGTTTTTATCCGCCGCGCTCCGATTGGCATCGGGTCTCTGCTTTTGACGGACCTGAGCAGACGGTGAGTGTGCATCTTTACGGCCCTGGGTTTGACCTCGAGACGGGTGTGGCGCTCGACGCCCAGGGGTGTGTTCGCACGTACACACGAGGCCCCCTTCAACCCCTCGAGGGGCTGGCAGGAGGTCTGCATCATGGAGGCTGAGGCATTTCCCTCCTTGTTTCGGCTGGTGGGGGTGAGTGGGGGCTTGCTGGCGCTGCTCTACCTTTTCCGGCGACGCTCGGAGCGGCTGCTCACCCGGGGAGAGCTGGTGTTGGCCCTGGGGCTGGTGGGCGTGGTGCTGGGAGGACTTTTTCCGGCCCTGTACTCGAGCCTCACCACCCTCACCGGATTTCGAGGCGAGCTGGGGCGAATTACCTCCTTGTTGGCCTTTGCCACCGTCTTCCTGTTGGGCATGGTGGTGCAGCTTCAGGCGCGTGTGGAGGAGCTCAACAGTCGTTTTTACGAGCTGCTCAAACGTTCGGCGGTGCAAGCGGCCCTCGAGGGGGTGGAACCTTCCCCGATTCCGCTCCTGCTGGTGATGCCGGCCCTCAACGAAGCGGACAACCTCAAGCTGCTCCTGCCTGCTGCGCCTCGCGAGGTCTTGGGGTTGCCGACGCGGGTGCTGGTGGTGGACGATGGCTCTTCGGATGGCACGGCGGAGGTGGCCCGAAGTCTCGGGGCGCTGGTGGTGCAAAATCCGATCAACGTGGGGGGAGGCCATGCGCTCAAGGTGGGCTTTCTGGCGGCTCAGCAGCTCGGCAGTCGCTTTCTTGTGACCCTTGACGCAGACGGCCAGCATCGTTTTGAAGATCTGGCGGTGGTGGTGGCACCGCTGCTCGAGGAGCGGGCGGACTTGGTGATCGGCAGTCGTCAGCTTGGCCAGTCGGTGGGTCACGAGACCTTTCGAGCGGTGGGGCTCCAGCTCTTCAACCGGGTGCTGACATTTTTAGTAGGGCAGCCGGTGACCGATTGTTCCAGCGGTATGCGGGGTTTGAGGGTGTCCGCCTTGCCTAAGCTCAAGCTGGTGCAGCTTCGCCATCACACGGCGGAGATGATCATCGAAGCTGCTCGTCGAGGTCTTCGTCGGGTCGAAGTGCCCATCACCATCTTACCCAGGGTCTTGGGGGAGAGTAAAAAGGGCACCAACTGGCGCTACGGTGTGCGTTTTGCCAACACCATCCTGTCGAGCTGGTGGCGCAGCGGCTGAAGGTGGGGTGAAATTCCGAGTGAGGCATGCCCGTGGGGATTGCCCGTGGGGATGGCCCGTGGGGATTGCCCGTGGGGATTGCCCGTGGGGATGGCCCGTGACTCAGCAGCCCGTGACTCAGCAGCCCGTGACAAAGGGATCCAGGTCGTCGCAGTCGAAGTTTTCCGGGTCAAGCGGCGCGGGAATATCGGCAAAGTTGCCAGCCCAGCACCACGCCGGGAGCCCATCTCCATCCAGATCCCATGCGCAGCCCGTCTCGTCGCCATAAGCACCGGGATCTGCTCCGGTGCCATCCAGATCCGTTCCCACACCCAGGTTGAGCACCGCTGAGTCGAGGCTCAGATGTACGTCTGGAGGTACGTCTCCGCCGGTCGGGACCAAAAACTGAGGGGCCAAGTCCAGCATCATGCCTTCCAGCGCGGAGCCGTTCGAGCGACTTCCCTCCACACCTGCCGACAATACCGAGCCCTCGGCGCTGAGCACCGCCAGGGTCGGCCCCGCATCGTAAAATCCTTCGGCGCTGTTTTCGGCCAGCACGACGTTTCTAAAGTGGAGGGTATTGGTCTTGCCCGTGACAAAGATGCCACCGCCATAGCCTGCATGGTTTCCGGCACAAACGCCGCCCTCCAGCTCGAGCGCCGCATTGACCGCAAAAAAGCCTCCGCCGGAGCCTGCTTCGTTTTCCAGCCAGACCACCTGTTCGAAGGTGGCGTCTACTTCTTTCAGATAGCCTCCGCCTCCGGTGGCACTGGTGTCGGAGCGCGCCACATTCCCTTCGATCCACACATGCGCCAGGCTCAGCGTCGAGTCTCGCACATAAAATCCTGCCCCTTGCACCGTACTGCCCTCGAGCTGATGCTCCCGAAGCTGGCTCTGCGTCAGGAGCACATTGGAACGTTGTGCGTAGAGTCCTCCACCTTGACCTTGAGCGGAGCAGGCTTCCAGCTCGAGCTGGCGGGCTTCCAGCGAGACCCCATCTAATCCCAGACCTCCGGCTTGTGTGGCGTTTCCAGCCTCATCGCGTGCGTGAGCGTCCGAGATGCGCACGCGGTCGAGCAGGCCCGTGAGCTGATCCAGCCAGACGCCTCCGCCGCGAGCATTGGCACCACTGGCTTCACACTGCTCAAACGCCACCGCATTGGCTTGAAGTGTGCCGCCTCGGATGAGTGCGCATCCGCCGAGGGCATCGGCTCCCAGCGCCTGATGATGTGTGAAGTGGACTTGAAAGAGGGTCAGCTCGGCATCTTTGCTCCACAATCCGGCACCACTGGATGAGACCCCATCCTGGAGGGTCAGCTCGGAGATCCGCAGGGTGGCATCTTGCACCTTGAGCGTTCGGCGTTGTGCCTCCCCAGAGAGGAACGTCGAGCTCTGGCCTCGGCCTTCGAGGATCAGGTCTGCTTGGAGGAGGGTTTGGCCTCCGGCAAACGTGCCTTCCCCCAGGCGGATATAGGCGCTGGAGCGCACGGCGGCGAGGGCCTGCTCGAGGGTATCGAAGTCTCCGGGCACATCGGCGCGTGCGGGGTACATTTCGCCGGGGCGTTGGTAGAAGTCGAGGGGGGCTTGACCGGGGAGGGTCTCCAGCCCATCCAGCACCTGATCCAGATCCGTGTCAGGATGGCGTGGATCGGTGGCCCACTGCCATTCCTCTTCCACTGTAACGCCGTCGAGCTCCTGATCGGTGAGGTGCTCATCTGCGTCGAGTGAGAGGCCGTTTTCCTTTTCCCAGCCATCCGGCAAGCCGTCGGCATCGGCATCTGCCAACCATAGACGGGGAGCGCCGGGCCCTCCATAGATGCCCAGATCGGCGGGGGAGCCATCATCGTCGAGGGTGCCTGTCTTGCCACGGTTGAGCAAGAGTGCATCCGGCTTTCCGTAGAGGCTATCATTGGCTTTTCCATCGCGTGTGACCCGCACAAAACCTGGATCCCCCGTGAGGGTGCCGGTGCCCGGAAAGGTCGGAAAGTTGTGGTCATTCCCGTTAAACGAGTGAAGCAGCACATTCTCGAAGGTGGGTGTGGGCAGGTCACTCTGGGACGCCACCTGGAGCTGGCCTCCGGAGTTCCAGGCAAAGATGGTGTTTTGCACCAGCGGCGCCGAAGAGCTCTGGCGGAGATACATCCCACCGCCTCCTTCATCGGCGCGGTTGTCCAAAAAGACACTCTGAAGTACGCTCGGGCTGGCACCTGAGAGGGCCAGTCCAGCCCCCCAGCTTGCGTGGTTGGCGTTGAGCTCGATGCGGCTCCAGGTGCCACCGCTGCCTTCGATGTAGGCTCCACCACCATGCTGACGCGCTTCGTTTTCTGCAAAGCGGCAGTCGCTGAGCTTGGGGGCGGCGTTGAGCATGTACAGACCTCCCCCATTTCCGAGGGGGGCGAGGTTGCCTTCAAAGCTCACCCGGCTGAGGGTTAAGGGGCTCTGCTCCAGGTAGAAGCCGCCGCCTCCTTCGTATTCGGCATCGGAGGTGTTGTGGTAGACGTGTACCCGCTCGAGCAGGGCAGCAGAGCGAACAAAGCGGCCTCCAGCTCCGCTCAGGCTGGAGCGGTTGAGCTGGATCACCAATCCTCTCAAGGTGGGAGAGGCATCGGTGACGCTGAGGGCTCCTCCCGCGCTGTTTTGCAGGGTAAATCCATCCAAGATGGCGCTTTTGCTCTCTTTTTGGTCAAAGATCACGAGGGGGAGTGCTGCTCCTTGACCGTCGATGACGGTAGCCTGGGGTCCAGCCGGGGCGTAGAGGGTGAGGTTCTTGCCGCCGAAGGTGAGGGCATTCTCGAAGTAGATGCCGGGGCCCACCGCGATGCGCACGCCCGAGGCAGCACTGCTGAGGGCTTCGGCGAGGGTGTCGAAGCAGCCGTCATAACCCACGCAGGGCTCAGCAGCCTCGGAGCCACCACAGTCTTGGTCGATGCCGTCTCCGCTGGGATCTGGCGCAGCAGGATAGCGGGTGGGGTCGCTGTCTTGGCAGTCTCCGCTGACCTGGGTGCCCTGGAAGGGTGTGTCGCATTCCTCGACCTGCTCGGAGCCGCCGAAGCCGTCGCCGTCACGGTCGAAGTACCAGGTGCGGAGTGTCTCGAGCTGCCCGTCACAGTTGTTGTCGTGGCCGTCGCAGGCGATGGGGGCACCGGGATAACGGCTGGGGTGTCGGTCGTCACAGTCTCCAGGCTCGTAGACATAACCGGGAGGGGCGGTACAAGCCCTGACATGCTGTTGATCATCACCGAAGCCATCACCGTCTTGATCGAGGTAAAAGGTACTCTGCACATCGTCGTCGATGGTGCCGTTACAGTCGTTGTCATGGCCATCACAGGTCTCAAGCAGTCCGGGGGCGCTGGAAGGGTCGAGGTCGTCACAGTCCAGCGCCGCAGGAGATCCGTCTTGGTCGGCGTCGGTGGTGGGGGTGGTGGTGGGTATTGGGCTGGTCTCGGGGGTCTCCGAAGGGGTAGGGGTGGAGGGATCGCCACTACAGCCTGCCAGCAGGAACAGTAACACTCCGGCACAATAAGAAAAATGGGGAGCAGGGTTGAGCATGGAAGAGTCTCCCATCGATTCAAGGGATTTCAGACGCTTGAGGGCTGATGATGGGACACTATATCATTCTTGCCAGACCTCGGGGCCAAATGCAGGAGCTGGATCCGTTTGGAGCGGAGGCTGGCGCGCGTGTGCGTGTGCGTGCGTGTGCGGGCGTGAAGGGCCTTCGTTCTTATAAAACGGGACCGCTGGAGCAGAAATCGTGGCGGAGGAAATTGGACCCGTGTTAGTATCCAGCATGACGTTCTTGAGCAAATCCCCCCGCTGTCTGCTGCCGCGCTTGAGAAGCTGGCCCTTTTTGTGGCTGGCCCTTACTGCCTGCGATCCGTTCTCTCAGTCTGGCGACTGTGTTCAGCCCAAAGGTTCTGGTGACGATCCTCAACAGGACGGCCCGTTTGCGGTCGGCATGTTGGATCGGGTGCTGATTCGCCGATTTTTTCTCTCAGACGTACCCTTGAGTTTTTATTATCCGGCTCAGGAAGATGGCCAGGTGGAGCCGTTGGCCTCTCCCATGCCCATCCTCATCTTGTTGCCTGACGACTGGAGCAGCCGCGACGATTTTGAGTGGCTGGGGCTTCGGCTGGCTTCTTGGGGGTGGGCGGTGGCGGTGGTGGAGTCTCCCTATCGTCTCTCTGGGCTGAGTGTTCTGAGGGTCAGCACCTTGCTGGATCGGCTGGAGGACACCGATCTTTCGACGGGATTTTTGGGGGGTCAGCTTGCGCTGGATTCGGTGGTCATCGGAGGGGTCGGGGGAGGCGCAGGTACTGCATGGCAGGAATCGTGGCTGGAGTCGCGTATCGGTGCGGCTTTTTTCCTGCACGGTGCTCCCTGGGTGCCCTGGGAAGCCCGCCAGCTCCCAGCCCTGATGCTCACCGGCTCCAGTGCTTGTTTCCATGATCCGGTGCGACTGGAAGGGGCGTTTGCGAGCTGGCCCGGACAGCGCACTCAGGTACGCCTCGACGGACTGACCGTTGAGCAGCTCAAGGATGTTGAAGCCAACTGGCACCTCTGTACCACTTCCCTGGACGATGAGGTTGCCCATGACCTCGTCAGTGGAGTGTTGGTGTCTTGGCTCGAAGAGCTGCTGCGTTCCGAGCTGCTTCGTTCCGAGCTGCTTCGTTCCATTCCCTCCCGCTGACGCCTCGTTTATACCGGAGGCACTGTGCAAGAAAAGATCCCCAACCTCGAGCCCGGCTGGTTAAATGTGCTGGGTGATGAGTTCTCGAAGCTCCACATGGTCTCGTTGCGCTCGTTTTTAGTGGAGGAGCGCAAACGGTACACTCTCTTTCCGCCCATGAAGGATGTGTTTAACGCCTTCTGGCTGACGCCCTTTGACCAGGCGCGGGTGGTGATCTTAGGACAGGATCCGTATCATGGGAGAGGCCAAGCGCATGGCCTCTGTTTTTCCGTGCAGCGTGGGGTAAAACCGCCGCCGTCCCTGCTCAACATCTATCAGGAGCTGCGGGACGATCTGGGTGTTCCTCCGGCTCATCACGGCGAGCTGACCGCGTGGGCCAGACAAGGAGTCTTGTTGCTCAACACGGTCTTGACGGTGCGGGAGGGAGAAGCGGGCGCTCATGCCGGAAAAGGGTGGGAGCCGTTCACCGACCGGGTGATCTACGAGCTCAACACGCGCAAAGAGGGGCTGGTCTTTTTACTGTGGGGCAAACCTGCTCAAGCCAAAGCAGCGATGGTGGATATGCGCCGTCACAAGGTGATCCGCTCAGCACATCCCTCCCCATATTCTGCGAACGCCGGATTTTTTGGGAGTCGGCCTTTTTCGCAGACCAATACATGGCTGGAAGGGCGAGGAGAAGCCCCCATCCAGTGGCAACTTCCCCCCTAGTTGCGCCCTTCAGCGGTTGAAGCGCATGGCCTCCACCGCTGCCGGAATATCCGTGGCCAATTTCGACCAGTCTTGCAGGAGTGTGGTGCCCAACGACTGCCCCGCCTCCAGCCGCTTCAGCAGCGGATCCAGCAGCGGACGTTCGTCTCGCGATCCTGAAGCCTCCGCTTGACGACGCAAGCCTTCTTGAGCGAGGGAGACCAGCTCTGCCGCTCGATCCTGAATTTTGCGGTTTTTCCACACACCCGCCAGACCCTGCTGATAGGTGACTTGGAAGAGGGCCAGCCGTTCGGCACCGGAGATCTCTCGGGCGATGTGTTCGGCGGCGTTGAGGGTGTCCGGGTCGTAAAACAAGCCTTTCCACAGGGCGGGCAAGGCGGTCACCATCGGCTCGGGCACACAGTCAGCGCCACGCACTTCGAGATATTTCTTGAGGCGCGCTTCAGGGAAGACGCTGGTGAGGTGCATCTCCCAGTCGTCTTTGTTGGGGAAATACCCGTCGAGCCCCTTCTCCATAAAATCCTTGAAGGTGCGTCCGTGGGCGGGAGTAAAGACGTCGTGGATGGCGTAAAACATCATGGGACGGCTGATCAGATAATCCACCCACTTCTCGAAGCTAAAACCATCCCAGTCGAAAAAGGCCCCCAAGTGCCCAGAGCGCGCCGGATCCATGTTCTCCCACACCTTCCCACGATAGGAGCTGAAGCCCGTGCTGCTCCCTTTGTAGATGGCGGCGCTGCCAAACAGCGCATTGACGATGGGGGACAGGCTCAAGGTGGTGAGGAATTTTCGTCCTGCGTCAGCTTCACTCTCGAAGTCAAAGGCAGACTGCACCGAACAAGTCGCGCGCATCATGTGACGTGTGTGAGAGCCAAGCGGTGGCAAGTACGCATCCATGATGGCATATCGACCTTTGGGCACCATCACGATCTCGTTGACATCCTGAAAGGGCGCGAGGCCCACACCCAACCACACAAGCCGCTCCGCATCGATCACCGCATCACACTCGGCTCGATGACGGGCCAGCACGTCTTTGAGTGTCCAAACGTCCTGGGCAGGGGCCGTCGAGAGCTCCACTTGAGCACCCGGCTCGAGGGTGATCGATGCGCCATCCCGCAGGAGGGCAATCAGCCGACCATTTTCTTCAAACGGCTTCCAGTCAAACCGGTCGGAGAGCCTTCGCAACAGAGACTCGATCCCGTCGGGGCCCTCAAATTTTACCTGCTGGCCGGTCTGACGCGAGACCAGCAGACGCTCGATCTCCAAGCCGACCTTCCACTGGCTGCGAGGACGCGATGCTTTTTCAAAGTATTGAATCAGCTCGGCATGGGTGATGGGGGGCAGTTTAGAGGCATCGGATAGTTCAAAGCGTGTGCTCATGGAGGCTCTCTCATGCTAAAGTATCGGGTCAGTATAGGATCGGGAGCGCAGTCGTCAACCCACCCTGAAGCAGAATTATCAACCTTTTTCTGGAGTATACGCGGTGAAGCTGGAAATCGAGCGCAAGTTTAAGGTTCAAGTGGCGCACCTTCCTCTACACTATCAGCAGCGGAGTGAGCGATTTGCTCAAGGATATCTCTCCCGCTCGCCGACGGTGCGGGTGCGGCTGGCGGAGCGTCCCGATCACTCACGGGTGGGGTATCTGACCATTAAGGGAGAAGGCCAGCTCCAACGCAGCGAGTTTGAGTACGAAATCCCTGCCACAGACGCGGAGGCATTGCTACAACTCTGTCCTCATCGCCTCGAGAAGACCCGCTATTTTCTGCAAGAAGGCCACCACGTCTGGGAGCTGGACCGGTTTGAGGGCCGGCTCGAGGGGCTCTGGTTGGCAGAGATCGAGCTGCACCATGCGGGAGAGGCATTTGAGATTCCCCCCTGGCTGGGAGAAGAAGTCACCCTCGACGCACGTTATGCCAACAGCGCCCTGGCGTCGGCGGAAAATCCTCCCGAGTGACTCTGATTCCAGTACGGCAAGATATTAGATAAACATCTCCATCAGCTCCAGCAGGCCCTTCGGGTTGTCTACGTGTAGCCAGTGGCCTGCGTCCGGCACGATGTGCAGAAAAGTGCGTCCATTGGCGGTGGCACTGTGAACCCGTGCTTCGCCTTCGTCCGAGAGCACGTTGGAACGTTCCGCTTTCACCACATGCACCTGGGTATAGTACGGAGGCTCTTCGATCACGGACCACAGGTCGGTCTCGTAGAAGCTCATCAGCAGCGCCTCCAGCCCCGGAAAGTCAAAGCGCCAGACGTATTGATCCTGCTGACGCTCCGCGTTCCCCGCCAGCCACTGCGCCAGATCCAACGTCAGTCCTTGCTCGAGCAGACCCTTCACCACCGCTTGACGGCTCGGCTGAGGCATGGGCAAGGACTTCATCGCCTCCAGCACGGCCACCACGGACATCGAGGAGCGGTGTTTTTCAGGGGTCGAGTCCAAAATCCAGGTACGCTCCAGCATCTCGCCATGTTTTTGAGCGTAAACCATCGCCACTTTTCCGCCAAACGAGTGCCCCATGATGCCCCGCACCGGGAGCTTGAGGGTCTCCACCAAGTGTTGCAGGTCATCGGCGCAGTGCTCGAGGGTGTGAGGGGGCGGGAATCCCTGCGAGCGCCCATGCAAGCGCAGATCCACCATGATAAATCCCCACTGAGGACGTAGGCGGGCAAGCTGAGTACAATGGGTATACCAATTCCGACCCACCCCAAAGATACCGTGGAGGACCAGCATGTACCGATCCGGAGTGTGTTCGGGATGACGAACGAGCTGATGATGAAGTATCGGTGTCGAAATCGGTGTAGACATCGGTGTAGACATCGGGGTGCTCACGGGAAAAATGCGGAGGGCTCAAGCGTCGGCAAAATCCACCCGCCAGATCATGTTGTCCATCAAACGCTGAGCCTCGGCACGGCGCTGAGCATGGCTGCGTTCGTCGTCGTGTTGTGTGGCCAGCTCCAGAAAAGTGCTGGTTTCTTGAAAATCCTGCATGGCCTGCTTCAGCTCGGTGCCTTCTGCATCCCGTCGCGCCTCGACCATTCGTTTGAGCAGCCGGGCCAGCTCGCCTCGAGGGGTGGGTGTCTCGAGCAGGTTCTGAAATCGCAGGACCGCATCCAGCATCGCCAGGGGCACTTGCAGCGCTTCACCAGAAACTGCCTCGGGCTCCTCAAGCGCCTCGGGATCATCACTGTTGGCAAGGGTCTCGAACACCGCGTTTAATAAATCGTCTTCAGTGAACTCCTCGGCTTCAAACTCGGCGGCCAGCGCAGGATCTACGGCTGGGAGGTCGTCATCGTCTTCAAAGTCGAAGGTCTCGTCCTCCTGAGTGCCATGCAGCTCCGCCGCTGAGAGCAGGGCCGCCATCACATGGCTCAACAGCTCATGGGCTTCGGAAGAAGCGGAGGCCGGCAGCTCCAGGGTATCAAAGGCATCGAGCACTTCAAAGGCGGACTCACCCTCGCAGGTGGGAGCGACGAGGGATGTCTCAAGCGAGGCCAGCGCAGGGGCGATGTCCACCGGTGGCACTACTTCAGGCCGGAGCTCCTCCGAGCGTGAGGATAACAGCTCTTCCGCATGAGCCTTCTTTTCTGACATGGCGCGCTCCTTTTGAGTGGCGAGTCGTGAGTACAGCGTCTTGAACTCCCTAACCCGAATCCCGGAGGCGGTCAAGCAAAAGCAGGGAAAAAGGACTATTTAATCTGGTCGAGCTGGAGGGCAAGGCTCACCGCCTGTTCAAGCTGGGCCAGGGTCTGCACCACACCGGGGCGTGCTCGGCGTAAGGCTTCGAGCTGCTGAAGCACAAAAGCCACTTGCGCTTCACGCGAGGGCTGGGCCTTCCAAAGAAGGCGCTCTCGCCAGAGTGCATAGGCCAGGGCCATCAGCCCAGACCGTCCGAGACCCGCCGCACAGTGAATGTTGAGGGGCTCATCTGGTAAGGCGCTAAACCAGCGATGGAGCTGGATTAAGTCCTGCTCGCCGAGCTGGGCGGTGCCAAAATCCGGCATGGCGGTCACTTGAAGCACCTCGAGGGGCGCTTCGACCTCTCCGCTGCGGACCATCAGCCGATGGTGGGCAATCGAGTTGCCCTCTTCCGGGGCTTTTGAGTGGTGATGTGTGACTTTAACAGTGTGCTCATAAGTATTGGATTGATCGAAGTATCTCTCAAATCCAACGCCATCATCATGCCGACCCAGGGCCAAGATGCGCCGAATGGGACGCTCGGGATGCAAAACAGTGGCATGCAGCAGGCGTGGCAGCGCGGTGGGATCGGGATGTGTGCCTTCTCGACAGTCTTCAGGGGCTCGTTGAGCAGGGCCTTCGCTCAAATAGAGCCCCGGCTGAGGCATCTGGTTGATGTTGTAGTGTTCTCGCCCGCTCTCCAGCCAGGATGGATAGGAGAAACGGTGCAGAGGCAGCGGACGCACCCTCGGATCCATCCGAAGCGCCGCAAGCATGATCCCTCGCACTTCCGGCGCTTGTGGACCAAAAGGGGGAGGCTGTTGACGCAGCAGCGCCAGCAGCTCAGGCAGGGTCTTCAGATCCAGATGGTGCATATAGGGGCCTCAAGGCTGAAAGTCGTGTCGTATGGTAGCGCAGCAAAGCAGAGGGAGCAAGGGAACTCGCACGAAGTTGCATATCCGCACACGGGCAGGCGCACACGCTCACACGCGCGCGCACACGCTCACACACGCACGCACACGCTCACACACGCACGCACAAGGGCAGGGGCACACGAGGCACTCCGGCTCGAGCGAAGGCAGGCCCATCGAGCGCATCTCCGTTGCAATTCTTGAGAATCTTCGTATAGTAAAGCCGTCACGTTCTTGTGTAGGGGGTGTCTGACTCCGGTCAGACTGAGATCATACCCCAATCACCTGATCCGGATCATGCCGGCGGAGGGATACACGGAACAGAGGAGCCTTGTCCGGGATTTGCCCGCATCTCTCCCGCCGTTCTGATTGCCTGCCGAGCCGATCCTCTCTGAGGACTCTGCCATGCCAAATCGACGTCAGCACTCGCCCCACTTGCAGGGACGGAAGATTCGTGTTTCATCCAGGCGCTTGCCACCACTCTGGAGTCTGTTGGGCACCAGCCTCCTGCTGAGCCAGCCCCTTCATGCCGCCACCCTCGAAGGAAATGTTAAATTCTCCACGATGGCGAACCTTTTGAGCGAAGCACGGGTGCAGCTCCGCCCTCTCGAGCCAACGGGTCCGGTGCGCACGGTTCAGACAAAGGGTGAAGGATACTATCTCTTTGAACAGCTCATGCCGGGCACCTATCAGCTTGAGGTCTCTCATCCACTCTACAATACCCGGGTGCTGAAGGTCACGCTCGACGATGCCAACACGCGGGTGCAGCTTCCGGTGATGCTGGACAAGATCCAGCTCGCAACCCTCCCGGTGATCGAAGTGGATGGCCGCGCCAATACGCCGGAGAGTCCAGCAGCGTTCTCCAACTTGCCGCGTCAGGTGCTGGAGGAAAAAGGCCAAGTCCAAGATATTCCTCATCTTCTGGCGGAGACGCCCTCCATTCATGTGTTCAATGAGTCCGGCATGGGGCTGGGTTATAGCTACTTGACGCTGCGAGGATTTGATCAACGTCGTGTCTCGGTGATGATCGATGGGGTGCCTCAGAATGATCCCGAGGATCATAATGTCTACTGGATCAATGTGTACGACATCACGGGAGCGTTGGAAGACATCCAGGTGCAGCGAGGGGCAGGTGCCGGATTTTATGGCCCACCCGCCATCGGGGGCAGCATTCACTTGGTCACCCGGCAGCTCTCCATTGATCCTTACGTGAAGGTCTCGCTGGGAACAGGTACTTTCTTAGAGGTATTGCCCGAAGCCTCCGCCGATACAACTGTTTTTGAGCAATCACCTCCTTGCACACCCTCGACGACCCATAAGCTGGGAGGGGAGGTCAACTCGGGGCTTCTCGCACATCAATTTGTGATCTATGCCCGCCTGAGTGCGGCATGCAGTGGCGGGTATCGAGACTGGTCTTGGTCCAAGTATCTTCGAGGGGCACTCGGAGGGGCCTGGTATGGCGAAAATCAGTCGCTCAAGCTCCAGTTTTTTGGAGGGCCCCAGGCCGATGCGCTGGCCTACTATGGCATTCCCGCCGACTATAACGCGGATCCGCTGCTCAGACGCTCCAACTACGGTGCGCCCGCCGATGGCCGCACAGGGGATGTCGAATCCTTCGCTCAATATCACCTCACGCTCACCTATGAGCGGGTGATCAGTCCTCAGCTTTTGCTCAAGACCACCGCTTTTCTGATGGATGGCAGCGGGTATTTCGACTTCGATGGCTCTTGGGGAGATCCCTATTATTTTCGCATGGATGAGACTCAATTCCCTGAGTATTACCTCAACGAATCGGAGCCCAATGCTCAGCGCATCCCCGCCGATACCATGTTGAGGGCCTTCGTTCACAATCGCCAGCTTGGGCTGCTCCCTCGGGTAACATGGCAACATCCGGGGGGAGAGCTCAACAGCGGGCTCGAGCTTCGCACGCATCGTTCGCTCCACTGGGGACGGATTCAGCAGGGCTCGTTTACGCCGGAGGCCCAGGCCACTCTGGTGGGGGAGGAGGCCGACCGGCACTACTACGAATATTCGGGGGGGAAGGATGTGCTCGCCCCATATCTCAACGAGCAGCTCCGCCTGGGACCGCTGAAGGTGGAGGGCAATCTCCAGCTTGTGGCTCAACGTTATGTGTTTTTTGATGAAGCCTATGTGGGCCAGACGTTTGAGGTTCCCTACCTTTTTGTCAACCCACGGGTGGGCGCAAGCTGGCAAGTTCAAGAGCAATTTCAGATATTTGCCAGCCTAAGCCGAGTCTCGCGTGAGCCTCGACTCAAAGAACTCTACGACGCCGAAAATGCCTCCTATGGGTATACGCCTCAGCTTGACGGTGTGCGCCCGGAGCGCCTGACCGACCTAGAGCTGGGGGGAAGGGTTCAGCTCAACCGCCTGCGGGCCAGCCTCAACCTGTTTTCGATGGATTTTGAGGACGAGATCGTCAAGACGGGTGGTTTGGATCAGTTTGGTCAGCCCTACTACGGCAATGCGGCACTCACACGCCATCTGGGGGCAGAGCTGGAGGCGGCAGCCACACTCCTGCCAAACCTGACAGTATCGGGACACCTCTCGTACAATCACAACCGCTTCATCCGCTTCGATGAGTATCTGGACGATGGCCGGCGGCTCTCTCGCGATGGCAATCCGATTGCCGGAGCTCCAGACTGGTTGGGAGGGCTTCAGGCCAGCTATCGAATCTCTGATTTCCAACTGGGGATCGAGTCGCGAGGAGTGGGTAAGCAGTACGTGGACAACTCAGGAGATACGTTGGAGGATGGCCGTCCAGCCTATGGGGCGCTGACGGTTAAACCCTATCAAGTGGTGAACGGAAGGGCGCTCTGGAGGCCCTCAAAAGGATCGCTGAGGGGCACCACGGTGGGACTGGAGCTGCAAAATCTGCTCAACGCACAGGTGCTGACGGCAGGGGAGGGGGCTGATAACTTCTTTCCCCTAGCACCTCGGGCGCTCTTTCTAAATGTGCAGGTGGAGCAGCGACCGCATTGAGCCGCATTGAGCCGCATTGACAAAAAGGATCGATCATGCGCAGACTTACATTAGAAGGGCTCGACGGTCCAGACGCTGGGAAGCGTGCGCTGATACTGGCGAATGGAGCGCCTCCGACGGTGCAACGGCTGGCGCGAGCGGTGGCGCGGGCGTCCTTTTTTGTGGCACTGGATGGAGCGGGGCAGGTGGCGATGAGACTGGGGCTCCGCCCTGACTGCATCATCGGCGATCTCGACAGTGTGGATCGGAGCCGGGTGGAGGGTATTCCGCTGATTCAGGATCCAGATCAGGAGACCAATGATCTGGAGAAGGGGCTCTCCTGGCTGCTGGTGCGAGGATTTACGCAGGTTCATGTGCTGGGTGCCACGGGTAAACGTTTCGATCATGCTTTGAAGAATCTGAGTGTTTTAAAGCAGTTTAATGAGAAGATCTCATGTTATTTCGAGGATGAGGACGCGCTGATGATGCTGCTGACCACCGAACAGTCGGCTGTGGAGATCCGGGGACAGGTGGGGCAGACGCTCTCCCTTTTTCCGCTCAGCGGCAAGGTAGAGGGAATCCAGACAGAAGGGCTCCTGTATCCGCTCCACGATGAGCCGCTGGAAAATGGGGTGCGGGATGGCTCCTCAAATGTGCTGGAGCAGGCGTGTGCGCGGGTGCGCATCCGTGCGGGGGCACTCTTGGTCTATCTGGTGCATGTGTCGGAGGATCACGCATGGGTGAGCTAAAGGAGGTGCTTCGGGCGGGTCTGAGTCCTCTGGATCTGATGGTGGTGGTGGGTTACTTTGTGGCGGTGCTGGGGGTGGGCTTTTGGGCGGTGAGGCGTAAGCAGCAGCTTCCGCAAGAAAGTGAGGCGTATCTACTGGACGGGAGGCGGCTGACACTCCCGATGTTTGTGGCGACCCTGGTATCATCTTGGTACGGCGGAATTTTGGGGGTGGGAGAGTATTCCTATCAGTACGGAATCTCTCAGTGGGTGGTATTTGGCGTACCTTATTATCTCTTTGCGGGGGTTTTTGCGGCCTTTCTTGCGGAGCGGGTGCAGCAGTCCACGGCGGTCTCGATCCCGGATCGGCTGGAGCAGGTATATGGTCCTCGTGCGGGGAAGGTGGGGGCGCTGCTGACGTTTTTGATGGTGAGCCCTGCACCGTACATGCTCATGGTGGCAATATTGGTGCAGCTTTTATTTGGGGGCTCGCTGGTGGTCTGTATGCTGGTGGGCACGTTACTCTCGACGTTATATCTGTGGCGGGGGGGATTTCGGTCGGTCACGGCGACCAACTATCTTGAGTTTGCCATGATGTATGCGGGCTTCATTTTGATCTTGCCGTTTGCCTATGCCACGTATGGCGGTGCTTCGTTTCTGGAGGCGAACTTACCGCCCCAGCACCTGTCGGCAACGGGAGGGAAGAGCTTACAATATATCATGGTGTGGTTTTTCATTGCGCTCTCGACGCTGGTGGAGCCGGGTTTTCATCAGCGGTGTGAGGCGGCTTCGTCTCCGGGCGTGGCGCGGAAGGGCATTTGGGTCTCGATCTGTTTTTGGTTTCTGTTTGATGCGCTGACGGTGACGACGGGGTTATATGCGCGTGCGGCGTTGCCGGAGCTGCGGGAGCCTTCGCTGGCGTATCCGATGTTGGCGGCGAAGGTCTTGCCACCGGGCTTGTTGGGGCTCTTTTATGTGGGGTTGCTGGCGACCGTGATGTCTACGCTGGTGAGTAACGCATTTTTGGCGGGGCAGACGTTGGGGCGGGATTTGCTGGGGCGGATTTTTGGGGGAGATCCGATCCGATTTACCCGGCTTGGGTTGGGACTCGCCTTGGGGCTGGCGGGTTTGTTGAGCTGGTTAAAGCCCTCGGTGGTGGACCTCTGGTATAGCGTCGGAAGTTGTCTGGTGCCTTCCATGTTGTTGCCGCTGCTGCTGAGTTATGCGCCGGGGCTTAAGCCATCGGGAGGCGTGGCGTTGGGCATGATGGGGGTGGGGGCTGCGACGGCTTTGAGCTGGATGGTGGTGGGGGATCTGAATCGCACGGGGGAGGGGGTGCAGTATCCGCTGGGGCTGGAGCCATTATATCCGGCGTTGCTGGCGACCGCTCTGTTGTGGGGTGGCGAGCGTCTCATCCGTCGGTTTTGGGAGGCGCAGGACAATTTAGCATCGTGAGTGTCTCTTGGGTCTGAATGGAGGAGGGACTTGCGTTGGTGTGCTTCTCGCCTATGAGTTCTGAGTTCTGAGTTTTGAGTTTTGTGACGTTTTCCTGCCGGATACTCGCCCCTGAATGTTGGGTGCAGCTCTCGTTCACCTGGTCCATCGCGACGATGCATGTTCCCTGCCTTTTTCTCTCTGTTGGCCGACGAGAGGTTTAAACACCGCTGGTTCTCCCCAAACGATTTGACGGGCTGAGGTATCCCGATTAAACTGAAATGAGCGTCTTGATGAGCCCCCAACAAGCTGCGATGTGGCGGAAGGAATTGCTGCGTCACAGGACCGCACGGCG
>JBJTQF010000180.1:0-36163 GCA_046075485.1 Myxococcota bacterium
ATGCGATATATTCTCTGGGTTAGCCTCCCCCTCAGAATTGGGGGGGGAGGTTGGAGGGGGGGCGGGAGCTGTAACGGGAGGTTGGAGGGGGGGAGGCGACGGGTGTTTCTGCCCTCAATCCACCGGACAGCCTTCAAACGCGCTCGGCAGGGTCAGCTCTGCCGTCGAAGCATCAATCGACAGCAGGAAGTTGACCAGATCCTGCTTCTGAGACGAGCTCAGACTGAGCACTGCATTGCCTGCCGCTGCGTGTCCTGCCCACTTCGAGTCTGAGATCAGCGTGTTCAGATCGGCGGCTTGTCCGTGGTGCAGGTAGGGCGCTCCCACCGACAGACCGTACAGCGAGGGCACATTGTAGCCGCCGCGACCTTGCGCCTGAGTACCATCGGGTTTCTTCTCGATGGCCTCTGTTGCGGTGGTATCGCCTGGGACTCCATACGTGCCGAGGTTGCGCAGCACACACGACACCTGACTGGGGCCGATGGCGGCTGTGGTCGCCGGACCCGTGGAGGTATCCGTGATGATGGGCTGCGTCTGAATCTGGAGCGTATTAAAGTTCCAGCTATTTGCCCAAGCACTGGGCGACGAGAACGCCTCGGCTGCCAGCGCGGTATTTTTGGCTGACAAAGGCACCCAGAAGAGCCGACTGGCGGTCCAGCCTGCGCCGCCGTGACAGCGGACACAGCCTGCATTGTTGGACTGACCATCGGGCTCCCCGAAGAGCGTGCGGCCTCGAGCCACCGAAGCGGCATCCAAGCTGCGCAGACCTTTGGGCGGACGGATGGTCTTGGTGAACGCCAGGATATCATCCCAATCGGTGGTGCAGACCCCCATCGTGGAGTCCTGCACTTCTTTCACCGGCTGAGCCAGGCCGCCCGGCAGGGTGACGGCGGTTTCCTGCGTGAGATCTCCGCACTGACCGGTGCTGGAGGTGGTGATGGCACCTTTACCCCCCGAGACATTGCGGGTATTGGCTTCAAAGTCGTGCATCTCATCGAAGATGCCGGTCCAGTTGAAGACCCGCTGCTTACGAGCCGTTCCGTTTTTGGAGAACGAGCCATCCATCGACGTGGTCTGGCGGGGACCAGCCGCAAACTGCCATGTCATATTGTCCGTGAGCCCATCGGGATGACAGGAGCCGCAGCCGGACCAGCTTTCTTTGGACCAGCGTCCTCGTGCCGTGAAGTAGAACTTACGGCCTTTATTGACCACCGCATCCTCACCGGTGGGGGACGTTGAGGCTTCGTGAGTGCTGACCAGGGCTTGCGTGGACAGGTCTACCACCCCGAGGCGGCGGCTGTTCCAGCAGTTCACGTAGGCAAACGCACCGCCCATCGACGTCACCACGCCCGTGGGGAGCTTACAGCCGTCTGTCGAGCCCTCCGGCGTGGGGTTGAGATCGATCTGCTTATTGAAGCTCGACCCGATGGTGACATCCGAGTCATTGTAGACCACCCGCTGGAGCACATCCGCGCCACGGGAGATCGCATACGCAAAGTTTGTATTCTCTTTGAACTCAATGTCCACCAGGTCTGCCAGGAAGTGGCGGGTGCCGGTTCCGCTGGGGATGGCTTCATCCACTTCTTTTGCTAGGTTGGTCGTGCCATCGCCGCTGGTGACTTCGGAGAGCGTGGAGAGGTCTGCCACATAGACCACCGGCTGCACGTTGCCGTTGAACTTCGCGGGGCCTTTGGGGGATGCCGACACGGACGTCACATAGATGCGGCTTCCCCGTGCGGCCACGCCGTAGAGCTGGTTCGGAGAGGTCATCACCGTACCGGCGCTGGTGCCATCGGGAACAAAGCCGCTGTCTCGGGGGCTGAGGGTGATGGTCCCGCTGAGTGAAAGATCCGCCAAATCGAACACATGGACTTTTCCAAGCCGGCCATCATCGGCCATCTCTTTGCCTGCCACCGGCTCCCCGAAGAACTCTGGCACCACCAGCATTTCATCATCATCATCGGTATCCAGGTCATTGGTGACCAGCACCGAGCGGGGATTGCGGGGGGCATCGATGTGTCCTTCCACCGTCATCGTCTTGGTATTGATGATGGTGATGCGGCCTTCTGCCCATTCCGCGACAAAGAGCCGAGCCCCGGTGGGGGAGAGGGCCAGACCGGTGGGCTCTGAGCCGACCTCTATCGGATCTGAGACCACGGGCGAGCCCGTGTCGATGTCCGAGACCTCAACCACCGTGGCCGCTGCGCGGTTGGCCACAAACGCCCGGGTATTATCGGGGTGGATCACGATGGAGCTGGGCTCATCCCCCGTGGGGACTTTGGAGATCCGCGTGTAGTCATCGGTGCTAAACACCGAGATCGAGTCATCCTCGGGATTGACCATTGCCACCAGCGTGTCATCCGACGACAGGGCAATGGTGGCAGAGCGAGAGGCCCGATTGAGCACCGCCGGGGGAGGTGTGGGGGTCTCGGGCTCGAGGGTGGGTGTTGCGGGGGCCTCCGTGGGTGTTGCCGGGGCCTGTGTTGGGGTCGCCGGGGCCTGGGTCGGGGTCGCCGGGGCATCTGTGGGGGTTGCAGGCACCTGTGTGGGTGTTGCGGGCGCGGGCGTGGGAGACTCTTCTGGGGTGGGGCTTTCGGTACTGTCTCCGCTACAGCCAGAAATTGCCAGGGCGCTGCCGATCAACAGCGCTTGCAGACATCGGAGCGTCTCTCCCGATGACTGCTGTGTGGGTCTGAGCATGTTACCTCCAGTGATTGAGCTGCTCTGCGAGCGTGGTTGGTGTGCCCCTAAGCGATGGCAGACAAACGACTGCCTGAAGAACCGACTCTTGTTATACTAGAAAATACATGTGATGCAGTGAAGAACCTTTCATGCCAAAAAATAAAAAGGTTAATTTCAGTAAAATTTCAATTTCATAAAAATATGAAAAAAAAGAGAATCGAATGTAACATTTTAATTGACTTTACTTTGGCAAAAACTCTGCTCTATTATCCCAGTCTGAGGTGGCAATCATAAAGGTGGGTGGATGCGAATGTGAGCTTTTTTGCTGGAGCATCGATGTCAATCAAGCGCCTCCTCTCTCAAACGGTGTCTTGGAAGTCCGATGTGGACACCCGCGTACCGCTCCAAGAAGTGCTCAATCTGAAGGACAAAGATCAATACCTTGAGGCTGCTGCTCGCGCTGGAAAACTCTATGATGAAGATGTTTTGGAGCTTCGAGCGCTGGGTATCCTTCTGTATGGCACCTATTTAGCCCGTGGTTTAGATGTCCTCCCCGAGCTCTTTCTGGCCGCTGAAGCCGTTCTCACCCGCCATTGGGAATCCTCTCTTCCTGTTAAGAATCGTGAGAGACACGCAGAAACGTCGCTGCGTTGGTTCTTGACCCGCCTTCGCCGAGACACTGTTGAGCGTACCGAATCTCCCACCGCAGAGTGGTTGACCCTTCTCAGCCGCTGGCCCATCGCTGGGCGTCAGCAGACCTACGACGCCTTACGTTTGCTGCGGCGGCCCCTGATCGACCGCTTCGAAAACGAGGAGCTGCATGGCCAGCTCGCGGGGATCCTGGATTGGGTGGAGACCCTCAAGCGGAATCGGCTGGGCCTGCCTGTGCCGGACCCTGCGCTCGCGGAAGTACGTGCAGCGGACGATGCGCGTATGGCGGACGCAGCGGCCTTTCTCCGCGACCAAGACGAGGACGAAGAAGACGAAGCGGATGCATCCTTTTTTGATCCTGCCGAGGGTGACCCTTCGTTTGATCCCGATGCTTTTTTTGAGCCCATCGAGTCGGTAGACGAAGACGAGGAGCCGGTGAGACCCTCCTCCGCTTCGCTCAAGCCGGGATCAAATCCGACTCGACCGGTGCCCACGGTGTCTGCTCTAAAAGGCTCGGCACCCAAGTTGTCTGGGCCGGTGACTTCGGTGCCTCCGCCTTCACGGTCGCCTTCCTCAGCCCTGAATCCCTTGCCGAGTTTTACGGCACCGCCTCTTCTGGCCCTCTTTGAGCGCCTGCGGACTTTTGAGGCCCTGGTCAAAGCGCGGCGTTTGGTGCGTGCCTCAGTGGTGGGAGACGAAATCCGCCAAGAGCTGGAGACCTTCGACCCTCGCCGATATCTCCCGGAGCTGTTCAGCACCTATTATGCCCTCCAAGTGGAGCAGCTTATGGGCTTACAGGAGGCTCAGCTCCATCCTTCCCGCGAGATGTTGGCCATGCTCTACCGTGTGGATGTGGCCCGCTTTTTGGCCCTCGAGGTGGAGGACGAAGGATGAGCTTGGCCATTGAGTCCTCCCAGCGGCGGCGGCGGCGTTTTCAGAGTGTGATGACGGGTGTGATGCCGGGCACGCAGGCGGGCGTCACCACCTTGACCACGGGAGACGAGGAGGCTCGGGAGCGCCTTCGCACGCGCATCCGCACCCAGCCGGGTGCTTTTGAGCTTCCCGCTTTATTATCGGCGTTGCAGCTCCTGGGTTATCCCCTGGATCGGATCCGGTTGATGTCCCAGCGTTCTTTGCTGAGCGCCTCGGGGCTGGTCCATGCGGTGAAGTTTCCAGAGCAGCCCCAACATCCGGTCGAAATTTATGTAAACTTTGGCCTCCTGAGTGCAGATGGGCCACTCCCCAGCTATTTTTCTCGTCTTTTTCAGGCCCCGGAGATCGACGGCGAGCTGTTGCTGCAATTTTTGCATGCTTTTGATCACGAGCTGCTCTTTCGGCATGTTCAGGGGTTGGCACCCACCCATGCGCCTCGGCTGGTGCCGCTGCACGATGCCCTGATGGGCTTGGTCATGCCGATGTTGCGGCCTTCGTCTCCGGCGACGCTGGAGTGGGTGTTGCGGAAGGTCTTTCCGGAGCTGGTGGTTCAGCTCAAACGTCAGCGGGGCGCTCGTTTGGTGCGGGGTGAGGCTGTGACCTTGGGGCACTCGACCCTCTCGGGGGGGGATACCCTGGGAGGTCGTTGGACGGGGCATACTTCTTGCCTGAGTGTACGGTTGACGGCCCCGGAGGTGATCTGCCTGGATGGGCGCTTGTGGCAGGAAGTGGTGCAGGACCGACTTCACCACTGGGTGATGCCCCTGCTGAGCCAGACCGAGACCATGCTGGAGCTGGTGCTGGCACTGCCGGGAGAGCCCTCCGCCATTCGTTTGGAGCCAGAAAAGGGCGCAACGGGTGGCGCGACGGCTGGTGCGGCGGGTGGCGCGACGGCAGGGGTAAAGGCGGCTTCCACCAACGCCTCGGGTGAGACGCGCTTAGGCTATCAGGCGCTCAAGACGCCTCCTACAAAGGAGGTGGAGCTGTTGATCTTCCGAGGTTGCCCTCGGGATCTTCAACCGCCTACATGAACAGATTCTGGAGGTCTTAACGCTGGGTGGTATTTACCTCGTCAACGTTGAGCGGTGGTGTGCCCTGCGCTCTGTGCCTGCTGAGGTGATGCTGAACGTGGTGTGGATGTGCGTGGTCGATTTCACGCATGTATGTGAGTGGTGCAAGTGCATCAGTCTCTGTGGAATGGTCTCTGTAGAATGGTCTCTGTGTAACGGTGTTCTCGGAATTCTGTGGCGGTGGTCTGCTATCTCTGGGGCGCATAACATGTCTGTTGTGATGCTCAGAGGTAGCCTTTGAATTGGAGAGGAGTAATACGCATGGCTCGAATGCGACCCATTCAGGAGCAGATCAAAAAATCTCGGATCACGCTGACCTATCGCACCTCCATTGAGGGGCAGCCAGCAGCAGTTAACTTGCCACTTCGCCTGATGGTGATGGGAGACTTCTCCAAAGGCAAGTCGGCAGATGCAGCAGAAAAGGAGATCAAAAAGCGCCCAGTTCGCCCGATCTCCGGCAATAACTTTGACGATGTGATGCAGAGCATGAAGATCAACAATCTTCAGCTCAACGATCTGCGCTGCTATATTCCGGGCCTCAAGAAGCTCGACGTCAAGCTCTCCTTTGACAGCTTGAAGTCCTTCTCTCCTGAAGAAATCATCCAGCAGGTGCCGGAGCTTCGAGCCCTGCTGCTGATGAAGACCCTGCTCTCTGAGATGTCCGCAGAGATGACCAATAACAGCGAGGTGCGGCAGGACATTCGGGATCTGTACGCCAGCGGCCCGCAGGAAGTCAGCTACAAGAAGCTCCCACCTGCCCTCCAGGCCTACAGCCTCAAGGCATGGGAAGAAGCAGGCAAACCGGCGGATGCCCCCAGCACCCCCGCTCAGCCCACCGCGACCCGTGCGGTGATCTCCAGCATCGCCGTCGAAGGTCAAGAGCTGGTCTTCAAAGGCACCGACTTGGGATCCGTCCGCTCCGTTGAGCTCAACAACAAGCGCCTGGATGATCTCCGCCGTGCCGATGGCTCCAGCGCCACCGAGTTCCGCGTGCCCGTCCCCCGTGCGCTCCGTGGACAGACCGTCACCGTCGAGATCTACAACATTGAGGGGGAAAAACTGGCGTCTCCGTTGGCCACCGTGTCCATTCCTGGTGTGACACCTCCCCCAGCGCCCGCCGACGGAGGCAATACCCCGTCCGCCGGAGGCTGATCCCGTGAAGGTTCCTCGCAGGCGCACGGGTGTGCGCATGTGACTTCACAGGTCAACAAGGCAAGTTTTGCGGTGCCCTCACCGGCCCGCTTATCATCAGGAGATTATTGCGATGGCACGTGAAAAGAACCTTGAAGCAGCTCTGGCGGATCTGAAACTCCAAGACAGCTTCGCCTTTTTTGCCACCCCGGCTGCCACCGACCGCTCGCTCGTGCTGGCGGAGCGTAAAGCCGTCACCCCCAAAGTAGAAAAACAGCTCAAGCTCAGTGAGCAGGATCGTCGCCTCTTGGCCCTTGCGACCCTCATCGGAAACGTGGATCCGGTGGAGGTGGAGCGTCAGGGACTCAACGAGTGGCGCTTCGACAAGCAGAAGGTCACCGAAGTCATCTCGCAGATTGACAGCATCATCGAGAACCAGCTCAACGAGATCCTGCACGCGGCAGATTTCCAAGATCTGGAGTCGAGCTGGCGTGGGCTCAACGACTTGGTCAAGAATACCCCCGCTGGAGCGGACGTGATCATCGAGATGATCGATGTCACCAAAGCCGAGCTGGCCGAAGACTTTGAGGCCAACGCCTCCGATGTCTTTGGCTCCGATCTCTTCCAGAAGGTGTATGTCACCGAGTACGATCAGTTTGGTGGTCGTCCTTATGGGGCGCTCATCGGCCTCTACGACTTTGAGAACACCGGTGAAGACATCGACTGGCTCCGCACGATGGGCAAGATTGCCAATGCATCCCATGCCCCCTTCATTGGTGCGGTCTCATCGCGCTTCTTCATGACCCGTCAGGATATCGAGGCCATCAAGTCCCGCGAAGAAGAGCGTGAAGCCCTTGACGATGCCATGAACTTGGCCATCTACTCCCCCCGCCCAGATCGCCAGCAGGAGTATGCCCGCACCCTCTCGGAGATCAAGGATCTCGAAGGGCTGATGAGCCATCCCCGCTACGGCGCTTGGGACGCCTTCCGCAAGGAAGACTGGGCCGCTTACGTCGGCTTGACCTGTCCTCGGTATATGCTGCGGTTGCCCTACGACACCGACATGCGCCCCATCAAGGGCCTCAACTTCCGCGAGAAAGTGGCGGGTGCCGACAACGGCGGTTATCTCTGGGGAAACAGCTCCATCCTGTTTGCCCGCAACATGATCAACTCCTTTGCCACCTCCGGCTGGTGCCAGTATCTGCGTGGCCCTCGTGGGGGAGGGCTCATCACCGGGCTCCCCGTTCATACCTTCGAGCAGTCCGGCGAGGAGGTCATGAAGGTGCCCGTGGAGATCGTCATCCCCGACTACCGCGAGCTCGAGTTCGCCAAGAGTGGCTTTATCCCCCTGGTGTATCGCAAACACTCAGCGGAGGCGGCCTTCTTCTCGTGTCAGTCCGCCAAAGCGGTGGAGACCTTCTCGGATCCCAAGGACTCTGAGAACTCCCAGCTCATCTCCAACCTCTCGTATACGCTCTCGGTGACGCGCATTGCGCACTACGTCAAGAGCATCATGCGAGACAACATCGGCACCAGCGCGGATGCACCTTATATCCAGAATGCACTCAACTCCTGGATCAGCCGCTACGTGACCGCCGTCACCAACCCCGATGATTTTACCCTGCGCTATTTCCCCTTTAAGGCCGCCACGGTCGAAGTGACCGAAAAGTCCGGCGAGCTGGGCCGATATCGTGCGGTGATCAACGTCAAGCCACACATCCAGTTTGAGGGCCTCGAGGTTGAGCTGCGCCTCGAGTCACGTCTCTGAGCGGTGTGTGTCGCTCATGGGAGGAGGCCACTGGCTGGACTCCCTCCCACGCTTTCAAGAAAATAGCGGGATTTTTCTCCGGGAGACGCTCCCGGCTGCCTTAAAGGAGTCGTTTCATGCCAACTTTTCAGCGTGCCCTCGATGTGGTGCAGGGCTATAACTTCGACCGCGACAAGCAGACCCCCGTGGGATATCTGCACTCCCTGAAGATCGACGATGTGGAGCTGGCCGCCGATACCACGGTCTACGCACCCAAAGACAACGAGACCGAGAACAAAGAAGCCGTGGTCGCGGTGCTCAGCGAAATCACCTGGAACACCTCTCCCACCGACAGCTTCTATTTTGGTGGACAGATCTCCATCAGCAACAAGCAGAACTTGGCCCAGCTCCTCTATAAGAGCCTCACCAAGATGAACGTGGAGTTCAAGTTTGAAATCCGCGAGTACGACCCCCTCCAGAAGATCTACTTCGTCAGCTTGATGGCAGTGGATGGCGCCGTGCTCAAGGGCCTCATCGAAAAACAAGGGACCAACTTGGCCCTCTCCCTCTCCGATGAGCCCTCTTCGGAAGTGCAGTCGCCCGAGAACTACAGCTTCCACATCGGCATTCGTCCCGAATCGGAAGAACAAGCCATCCAGCTCGCGGTTGCGGTTCAAAAGACCGTGGCCAAGCCCTGGGGTGTGGCCCTGGCGAAATAATCGTCACAGACCATGCACTGCGGAGGAGGCGAGCAGCTTTTGCCTCCTCCCCCTTCTTTATTACGAGGAGTTCCTGTGTCGTCCCGTGACCCTCAGCTCAGCCCTTCGTCCGAAGCCGTCTCGGGAGAGAGCGTCTCACCCGCTCATATCCCCCTGCTCGCACGTTGCCCACGAGAGGAAAGCTGGCCACTGGCGTCGATCTTTTGGGAAGACGGTCAGGTGCTGCGTCCCGAGCACTTGACGACCCAGGAACTGACTCATGTCTCCCGTGCGGGGGTGCAGGCGCTCGCGCGAGGCGTGCCCGCCTATGGCATCCTCGCGGTGGAGTGGGATCCTCAAGCCCTGGCACAAGGGCTGCTCTCGCTGCGGCACTTTATCGCCGTGCTGCCCACTGGTGAGGTCTTAGCCCTCAACGCCAACACCGTGGGGCGCTCGTTCAGCTTGGCCGAAGTGGGCACCACCACCGTCGATGTCAGCCTCCACCTGCTGGAGCGCGGGCAGTCTACCACCGATGCCCCCCTCTATCATGCCTCCCGGAGCCTGTTCGGACGGCGCTTTTATGAGGTGAGACCGGCTGCTCAAGCGCAGCTCTCGCCTCGCGAAGGGGGGACTCGGATCGGCACCCTCCCGCTGGGCCGGTTTGTGCAGCAGACCGATGGGCGCTGGATGGCCACCGATGAGAAGCTGCCCACCTTACTCCTGCTGGGCACCAGTCCGTTTTTGCTCCAGCCGCTGGAGGCCCTGCGCGGTCGCCTCACCGCTTATGCCCGCATGGGGGAGTCGGCCATGCGCTCCCGCATGCTCTCCAACGAGAGTGTGGCGGCCATTCGAAGCTATCTGCGCCGCACCTATCGTCTGCTGGCCACGTTCAACAACTTGGCCCATGAAATCTGGCTCCATCCCTATGAGCTGTATGAGCAGCTCCGCGAGCTCTACATCGAGCTGTCGCTCTACCACAACAAGACCCCTGAGCTGGCCATCGCTCCTTACCTGCATGACCGGCTCTCCGACTGTTATGGGCCGCTGCTCAAGGCGCTCCAGGCGCTCCTGGAGGCGGGACCAGGCAAAAACGTGGTGGAGTTTGTGCTCGAGAGCCGACGATATCAGCTCAAGGAGCTGCCCAAAGGGGTCACCGACTCCCGCCAGCGCCAGACGATCTATCTGGTGGTACGCCGCGCACATCTCAGCGACGCACTGGACCTGAGAGCCCTCAAGCTGACCAGCCCTCGACGGCTCCAGCTTGTGCATGAGCAGGCCCTGCGTGGGCTCACCCTGGTGAGACTGGATCGACCTCCGGCGGGTGCTCCCTTTGAACCGGGCGCGGAGTTCTTACGCATCGAGCTCAACGACGAGTGGCAGTATGTGCTCTCGGAGCGAGCCCTGGCTTTTTTTGAGCCCCCCGGAACCGGTGAATTTTTGGCGGCCCTCTACTGGGCCTAAAGGAACACGACGTGGCCTTTTTAGACCGATTCATCCGCCAGCCGGAGAAGCGAGGCTTACGCCCCTCGATCCTGCGAAACCTGACCCATGTGGTCAGCTCGCGGGCGGGGTTTGCTTCTTTTGACGTGGAGCTGGGGCTGGAGCGGTTTGAAGAGCGCGTGGGCGCGGCTCAGGTCTTTCAGCTCTTGGCCGACGACCTCCGCCGCCTGATCGAGACCTACGAACACCGCATCCAGGTGCAGGACATCTTTGAGCTGACCCGCCCTCGCCAGGAGGTCATCCGCTTTGGACTCCGCTGCACCGACGCGGAAGGCTCTTGGCGCATCGGCATCTCCCTCAACGTGCTCTCGTTTGAGGTGGAAGTGCTCGAGCTGCGTGACCGCCTCTGGGGGATCTCATGAGCACCGCCATGAGCGCCACCCTCGAGATGGACAAAGGAGAGGGCATCACCCTCACGCTGGAGGATACCACCAACCAGGTCACCTCCAAGATCGTCTTCGATGGCAAAAAAATCACCATCGAGATCAAAAACAGCTCCGATACCGCCACCATCGAGCTCAAACCGGAGGCGATCAAGATCGCCGCCAAGACGATCACCCTCGAAGGGGAAAAAATCAACCTGAACGCGACCGACACCATCGCGCTCAAGGCAGACAAAAACATCACGGGGCAGGCCACCCAGAAGCTGGACCTCAAGGCAGACCAAGAAGGCAGCATCAAAGGCGCTCAGAAGCTGGCGCTGAGCTCCGCGCAGATCACCGCCACCGGTGACAGCTCCGTGGAAGCCAAATCCGGCCCCGCCTCCCTCAAGCTGGCCACCGCCGGAGACGCCGCCCTCAAAGGGGTCAACTTGGCACTCGAAGGCAGCGCACAGGCCAAAATGAAAGGCGCTCAAGTCGGTGTCGAAGCCACCGCTCAGCTCGAGCTGAAATCCGCGCTGGCCGCCGCCCTCAAGGGCACTCAGGTCGAAGTTAAAGGTGTGATGAACATGATCGGCTGACACACCCTCAGCCCGGAGGATAAACGCTCGCATGTCCACTTTCTCAAGAGAGCTGCTGGATTACTACCTACAAGAGGTAGACGATCTGCGCACCTTCCTGCGCGCTCATGCGGAGGAAGTCCGGCGAGCCCGTCCCGAAGAGCCCCTCCCGCTCGACGTGGCCGACCCGGATGTGCAGCGGCTCATCGAGGGCATCGCTTTTTTCAGCGCCCGCACCCGTGAAGCCTCCACTCGTAACGTGCGCTCCGCCTGGCAGCGCATCTTTCAGCAGTATTTTGACTACCTGCTCAGCCCTCTGCCCACCTGCGGCATGCTGCGTGTTCAGCCTCAGAGCCTCACCGACCGGCTGAGGCTCCCCGCAGGCACGCGCCTGCTCTACACCTTTGAGGGAGGGCATCAAGGTTTTTTCCAGACCGCCGCGCCCCTCAACCTGCTGCCCTTGACCGTCGAGCGGGTGTTGCGTCTCGAAAGTCCCGTGGCAGGCCGCCATCGGGTGGTGATCGAGCTGCGTTTGCTCAACCTCTGGCGAGGCGCTATCGGCTCGCTGGATTTTTATCTCAACGCCTTCGATGAGTACCGAGCGTCTCTTCTGCTGCAACATCGGCTCAAAGCCAGCCTGACAAAGGTGCAGTTTTATCCAGACGCGGAGGATGTACAGCGTCAAGATGACCCTCGCGCGCAGGCCCGGGCGTATGCCTGTGGTTTTTCGTTCGGCACCCTCGAGCCGGGCACTCCCGAGCCTGAGACCCCTCCACCTCCGCCCACCCTGGAGGCGCTGCGTCGGTTTTTCCATGCGCCCGAGCGAGGTCTGTATTTTAAGGTCAAAGTCCCCGACCTCACCCCACGTCGAGACCGCTGTGCCCTGGTGCTCGAGCTCGACGAACGCTGGCCCTATCGTGAGCTGAGCCCAGAGTTTTTCCAGCCCCTGGTAGTGCCGGTGGAAAACATCGTGCGCGATAACGCTCAGCCCCTGCTCTTTGATGGCACCCGGTGGAGCCATACCCTGCTGCATCCCCAGGATGAGCATCGGCTGGAGCCGCATACGGTGTTGGGGATCTACCGCTCAACCAAACAAGGGGCGGTTCCCGTGGCCCCGCGTGTGCTCGGCACCCATGAGGTGGGATTCGATCTCGAAGAGCGTCTGCATCAAGGCCGAAGACGAGTAGACCTGCACTACGAAGATCCTCAAGCGGCGCTGATACCGCAGCTCCTGACGGCGGATGTGTTGTGGCATCAGCCTCATCTCCAGCGCATTCGGATTGTACGTGCGGTGCCCTACGCCCGGGTGCTCCAGGGCTGCCACTTTGAGCCCGTCGGAGACCTCCGCCTCTCGGTGGAGAGCCCCTTACGCCACTCCCTCGAGGGCCTGATGCGGGTGCTGAGCCTGCGCATGAAGACCCGGCTGGATAAGTTTGAGCTGCATACCCTGCTGGAGGCGCTGGGCTGTTTTCAACATGGCCCTTACCAGAACCTGCATCACCAACTGGATCGGGTGAGCTCTCAGCTCTTGCCCGCGCAGCAGCTCCCCAACGGAGGGCTCAAGCTGCGTTATCAAGTGGGATTTGCGCGGGTGGATGAAGCCCTCCGCCCCTTCCTGGATGTTTTTCTGGAGCAGCTCGGGGTGCTCCTGGCCCACTGGGTGGGAGATGAAGCCCTGGAAGTCGAAGTGCTCGAAGCACAAGCCGACGATCACGCGCTGGGGGGACGATGAGCGCCTATTGGATCGACCTACACAAGAGCTTTTGCCGCATTCAGCAGCACCTCGTCGGCGCACAGTCGCTGCTCAGCACGGAGGTTTTTGCCTCCACCGGAGACACTGCCTCCACTTGGTACGACGACTCCAGCTTGGTGCATGGCCTCAACCAGCTCCGCGAGCGTATCCTCGAAGAGCTGCTGCTGCTCGAGCGGCGGCTGATGGAGCAGTCCGTTCGAGCCGCCACCGCACGCCAAGCCCTGGTGGTGATGGCGGTCTACTTCGACGAGCGCATCCGGGCCGAGCTGGCCCACGATCCACTGCTGGGCTGGCGCTCCCTCTATCAGAGCCTCACCGACGGTCAAGACGACGGTGCCGATGCCTTTTATGCCCAGGTCGAGCAGCTCATCCAGACCTCCGATCCCGAGACCCTGGTGTGTGAGCTGAGTTATTACGTGCTGGCCCTCGGCTATCGGGGAGGACTGGAGCCCAACGGCGCACGCCATCTGGACTATCAGATGCGCCTTCGCTCCAAGATCAAGACTCGTCCGCCCACCCAACTGGAGGTGGTGCGTACCCCGGACATTCTCAAACAGCCTGCCACCGGCGCTCGTTATTACGTCATGGCGGTGGTGGGGCTGGTGTTGCTGGTGCCTGCGCTGAGTGTGGTCTCGTACCTGCGCTGGGCGTGGTGAGAGGAAAAGAGCCATGTCGCAGGCCATCGAACAAGCACTCTGGACCCTTCAGCAGGCCGTGGAGGGCGCTTCTCCCAAGCAGAAGGTTCATCTCCTACCTTTGCTGGAGCAGCTCAAGGGTCTGTTGACCCAACATGAGGCGGCGGATGAAAAGGGACGTGCGGCCCTCCGTCCGAGCCTCGACACGGTGTTGCGTCTGATCGAAGACCTCTCGGATGGAGCGGTCAGCCGCTAAACGCAGCCTGAGCGCCTTCGTATAAGGTGGTGCGTATCGGCTCTGAGGTGCGTATCGGCTCTGAGGTGATGATGTAGAAGGCGAGCGGGGATGGAGGTGTCAAAAGCCTCCCGAGCTCGTCTGGAGACCCGGAAACCTGGGGGCGGGCGTCTGGAGACGGCCCCTGCTCTCCGGCATGAAAGGAATCAGCTCTGGATCCCAAGAAGCTCATCAATACCCTGCTGACGACGGTCAAAAAGCAGGACTTCTGGAAAGAGCATGGCATGACCCTCATGCTGGTGGGGGTGGTGCTGGTCTTGCTCGTGTTGGGGATTCGTTACCTGCTTCAGCGCCGAAAGGCGGCGGCGGGTGCTCCGAATGCCGCACCGGGTGAAGCCAGTGCTGCTGCGCCTGCCTCGCGCATCGACGCGCGGGATCTCTCGAGCATGGATCGGGCACGCCAGACCTTTTTGGAGGGCCTCTCGCTGGCCTCTCGCCTGCGCTTTCGTTTCTATCGTCCATTTGTGGTGCTGGGAGACAGCGCCGACGGCAAGACAGCGGTGATCAGCCACTACTTGGACTGGCAGGGGCAAGCCGCTCGTTTTAACCCTCCGTACACCGACCATCCGCTGGTACAGTTTTATTTGGGCTCCAGCGTGGTGGTGTATGAGCTCTCGGCGGTGATGCTTCAGGAGCACAGCAAAGAGGTGGCGCGGAGCCTCGACCGCTTCTTTCGGGAGGTCTTCCGCATTCATCCGCCGGAGGTGGTGATTGCCCTGCGGCTCGACGAGCACATGGATCAGCAACTTCCGCGACTGATTCCGCTGGCGCAGGCGTTGAGAGGACGGCTGGACACCCTCAGCCGAGACAATCGTAAGTCGGTGCGGGTGCGGCTGGCGCTCACCCATCTGGATCAGGTGGAGGGCTTTTTGTCCTTGCGGCGTTTTTTGGATGCGGCGCAGCTCCCCATGAGCATCCCCCTCTCGCCCTTGATGAGGCCGGAGGGCGTTCAACACTGCCTGGATTCTTATAACGACTATCTGAACCAAGCACTTCGAGACGGGACACCTCAAGAGTTTGAGGCGATCCTGACCTGCCTTGAGCTGCTGCCGGAGCGTCTGGGCTGGCTCCCGGCGTTTTTGCAGGAGCTGGCGCGTCCCGAGCTGGCCAGTCAGCCCCCGGTGCTGGAGCATCTGTATCTGTGTGCGGTGGGTGCGGCATCCACGCCGGAGACGGCGGTTTCTTCTCAAGGATTTGAGATCGGCAATCCTTTCCGAGCGGCTTCCATGTTGGATGTGGCGGAGGCCCTCAGCCGCTCCAATCGTCGCCATCGAAATATTGCGGCGAGCATCTTTGCGGTGGGTGCGACGGTGCTGACGCTGGTGTCGGGCTTCAAGGCGCAGCGGCTGAACCATGCGCAGGAGCTGCTCGACGGGATCGACGGGGCCGAGCTGGGGATGTCTCGGGAGGTCTTCTCGCAGCTTGTGGAGCGTCCAGCCGAAGAAGTGGCCCGCGATGGGTTTGGGCTGGCACGGAATTCTGATCAGATCGGCAGCGTGGGTGAAGAGGAGAGTCGCAGCAATCAGCTCGAGCAGTCCAGCCTCCTGGCTGCAACACAGCAGACGCAGGCACGAGAGCGTCTGAAGGGCTGTGCCACTGGCAAAAAGGGTGCCTCCGGTGTTGTGCCGCCTCCGCGTGCAGGTGAGCTTCCGGCCTCCGAGGAAGTGCCACCGGGTTTGGAGCCCTCCGAAGGTTTGCAAGGTGCCGGACAAGGTGCCGGATTGCCCCCCGACGTGGAGGGAGAAGGGCCACCCGGTGCTGAGGGAGGCCCTCCCCCTCGTCGTGGACCTCGTCCTTATGGTCAGCCGCCCGACGTGGCCGCTCCATATGGGATGGGCGGACGGTCGGAACAAGAAGCAGAGGAGGCTCAGGCGAAGCGGTTTATGACCGGCCAAGCCTTGCGGGATGCCTGTCGCGTGGAGACCGAGCAGGGGCTTCGACGACCGCTCTTTGTGCGTCAGGGGGCTCAGGAGGCTCAGCTCCTCGAGGTTGGGCGTGTGCTGCGGGCGCTGGATACGATGGACAACCTGCTTTGGGTGCCCTCCTTTTTTCATGTCGAGCTCAAAGCGGAGGCCATCTATCGTTTTAAGCGGGCCATTCGTCAGCAGTTCCTGCTCAAAGGGCTGCGAGAGGGCGCGGATGAAGGGACACTCGGACGTATTTATTATGCCCTCGGGCTTTTGTACCTCCGGCGTGACACCGAGGCAGAAAATGATGCACGACCGTTTGGGTTTGACTTGGATCCGCAGCACTTTGCCGATGCCCTCTCCATGCCCCGAGATCTGGCGGAGGACTATAGCGTCTTTACTCAGCGTCCCTGGCAGTGTCCCCTGGATGTGCGTTACTGGAAGGTGATCGACAAGGCGGTCAGCACCGTGGAGGCGCAGGAGCTCGCCCTCGAAGCCAAACGCACCCTCAGCAGCATGTCTGAGACGGACGGTGGAACGTCGGCCACTACATCGGCCACTCGGGAGGGCCAGCGCCGAACCAGCTCGGGGGCCAAAGCCACCCGCGCGCGCACGCGAGCTGGTTCTTCAGGTGCCGGAAGTGGGCGCACCTTGCGGACAACCGATGCCGATGGCACCGGTGCGGAGCCGCAAGAAGAGCTCATCGGGCATGGTCTGCACGATTTTTCGACCCTTCAGGGGTGGAGCGCCTTCCTCAACGATCTGCGTCAGCTCTGGCGGAAGGGCACCCCACGTCAGGTCCACTTTCAGCAGGCACAGCAGGAGTCTCAAGAGGCGCTTGCGGCGCTGATTCGGCTTCGTCAATACGACTTGCAGGGAGAGATCTACCCGTATTTGCCTCACGAGGTCCGCTTCTGCATGCCACCGCCCGAGCAGAGTATGGCCGAGCTGGAGAAGTGGACCTATCAGCAGCAGAAGCCGCTCCGCTCCTTGTTGAGCCTGATCAACAACACCTCCCTGCTGCCGGAGTACCAACGGGGCATGACCTTGATGGAGCTTCGGCGTGTGCTGATCGTACCACAAGCATTGCCCAACGATGCGGTCTCTCGGATTGAGCTCCAGCTCGAAGGCCAGCAGCTCGTGTTTGAAGCCGCCCGCTGGAAGACCTTTGCTACCCGCGTGCGCAACCTGAGCCTCGTCGAACGGTTTATGACGGATCGGGCGTTGGAAGAGGACAACTTCCTCTTTTTTACCCGTCAAGCCAAGTATCCGCCGGAGCAGCTCTGGTTATGCGAAGCGTCACAGACCACCACCGCGCCGGGTTGTGCCGATTTCCCGCGCTGTGAGCTTCCCGGATTTTATACCAGCGCCGCTTACTTCGATGCCATGCGGTCCCTGGAGCTCTTTGACCCGTGGCTCGAGGCACTCTTGCTCGAGCGGCCTACCAAAGAGCGTTTCCGCAGCCTGGTTCAGTCGGATGCACGGCTCTATATCGGGCGCTATCAGCAGGCACTGTTCTGTTATTACCAAGATTTTCAGGTGGGAAGTATGGGCCTGAGTGAGCAGCTTGCAGAGCTCTCCCGTCCTGCCTCCAGCTTGACCTCGATGCTCGAGGATGTGGCACGCCATGCGGACTCGACCCTTCCCGCGCCCGAGTGGGAGGCGTTTGTCGAGAGTGTGCAAAAAGAAGCGCGTGAGAGTGGCCAAGCCAACGCCTCCACCTCGGCGGAAGTGGCAGGTCAGGCGGGAGCGGCGTCGGCGGGCGCATCAGGGGTTTCCAAGCTGCCAGTCCCGCCGGGTGCTCCGGCCTCCGCAGCAGCCGGGACGGCCTCCGCTGACTCCACCGCTGCCAGCGGCTCCAGCGGCTCCAGCGGCTCCAGCGGCGCCAGCGGCTCGGAGCGGATGGCATCCCCTCAAGACGATGAACGGCTGATCTATCTGCGCCCCCTCGAGGTGTTTCAGCCGGTGCTGGATGTGATGGCAGGCGAAAAAGGGGAACATCCTCGTATGGCGGCCTTTCACCGCTTGATGGGCAGTCTCGCCAGTGAGCTGGCCCAAGAAGACGTGCAGCGACAGAGCTGGAATATGCCACCGGTGCCTCTGGACGACCTCGCGGTGGGGCTTGATCAATACGTCTCGGTGTCCGCGCGTTATGCCCTCAAGGATCTGCGGGGAGAAGTGGTCGAGCCGCGTACCACCTTGCAAGCGTGGTTGCAGGAGCTGCGGCTGGATCAGGATGCGCGACTCTCCCTTCCTTTCCGGCGTCCGGTGGATGCGCTGCTCGAGCATGGACGGCGTTCGTTGGCCCAGTACCTGAGCACCATCTGGCAGCAGGGGCTCTGGCCTCAGCTTCGAGAGCGTTCCCGCTATCGGCCTTTTGCGCCCTATTCGACGGTGATGCTGGAGCCCGATGAGCTCTCCCCCTGGCTGAGTCCGGCGGGCACCTTTTGGGAGCAAGTCGAGCGGCTGCTCTCTCCGGTGTTGCTCAAGCGCCCTGATGGAACCTACGTTCCGCGTGTCTGGTCGAGTCGTGAGCGCCTCTTGCCAGACTGCATGTTGGAGCGGCTCAACCACCTGACCCGTGCGCGGGCGATGCTCTGGGATGAAAAGGGTACGGCACGAGAGCTGCCGGTGCAAGTCCAAGCCCTTCCGTTGCCGGAGCGGGTGGAGGAGCTGGCACCCATCTCCGTGACATTGCGGGTGGGAGCCAGCAGTGTGCTCTCCTTTAATCAGCGGCCTGTGGACTCCACCTTGATGGTGCCGTGGGAGGAGCCCTATTCGGTCTCGCTGGAAGTGCGGGCCCTCAAGCTGACGATGGTGGATGATCGTAATCGCCGCTCCAACGTGAAGACCCTCAACGATGCGCCGGAGGTGTTTGGGGCGCTGGTGGTGCCACCCAGTCCGTGGGCGCTCCAGGAGCTGCTGGCTCAGGGAACCTCCGAAGAAGGTCATCTCTATACCTGGACGGTGTGGGTGGGACGTAAGCCGGTGCCGGTGACTTTCCGTGTTCGACCGGACCCGTATGCCTCACTCGTGCGTGCGGTGCAAAAGGAGTGTGGTGATGCCCTCTGAGAAGCAGCCAATCGACACACACGCCATGCCGCGAGGTGTTTTGCAGCGTTTGCCCCACTTCTGGCCCCACTTCTGGCCCCGCCTCATGCCGCTCTTGGGGATGCTGCTGCTGCTCTCGAGCTGTACCCGCACGATGCACATGCGCATCTCGTCGGAGCCGGAGATCAACCAGGGACGGCCCTATCATCTGGTGGTGGAGCCCTCCAACGAAGCACTTCCGCCCATGACGTATGAAGAGGCCAGTGCCGAGGTGGTGGGGCCGGCTCAACGCTCCCTCTATCGTAAGGCGCTGGTGCCGGAAGGCCCAGACCTGGAGCTGAGCTTTAAGTGCAAACGAGGCCGCTTTATCACCTTGTGGATGTATTACCTCGTCGCCAATCCCCTGGAGTTTCCGGGCTGGCGTGAGTGTGTGGCCCTCAAGTGTCAGCGCAGCGAGACCTTCGTGGTGGGACAGCAGAACGGGCTCACCTGCGATGCGGTGGAAAAGAGCCAACAAGCGCCCTCCGCCGAAGGCGCACCCGACCTGAGCAAAGTGAAAGCCCCCGATCCCACCAAGATCAAGGTGCCGGACGGGGTAAAGATCCCCGGCCAGAAATGAGGTTGAGATGAGGGAGTCTCAGGAAGAGGGTCTACCCATGCAGGTGGAGGTCCGTCGGCCCCCCGCGTCGGAGTCACCGAGCGCACCCGAGCAGCAGGCTCAGGGCCTTCAAAGCCCCCCGAGCGTGCAGGCCGCCGTGGCTCCACTCTCACTGGCGCATGGCCGACAGCTTCGCCTCACCCCCACCGGGCTGGAGATCCAAGCTCCGGGAGGAGGGCTGGAAGTCGAAGTGTTGATCACCCCTGAAGGTCCGGTCTTGCGCCTGCTCACCCCACGTCTGGCCGTCGAGGGGGTCGAAGACCTGGCGCTTCGGCTGCGCTCCCTCTCGGTGGAGACACAGACCCTGCTCAAGCTGGAGAGTGGGGGAGCAGCGGAGGTCTCAGCAGGGCTGGACCTGGATTTAAGAGCCCACGGAGAGCTGCGGCAAAACGCAGCCCTGATTCGGATCAATTAACAAGCGGTGGGATCCTGCCACGTCGGAGACCTTATGCCACCTGCGGCTCGACTGGGAGACATGGCCATTCACGATGCGCCTCATTGCCATGCACCGATTCACATGAAGGGGCCCGTACCGACGCCCGAGCCTCATGGACCGGTGCCCCTGGCCATCATCATGGGTCAGCCGACGGTATTGATTGGCAGCATGCCTGCTGCAACCGCCACCTCCAACACGGCACCCTGCACCCCCATCCCGTGTGTGCCGGGAGGCCCTGGACTGGTTGCCGTCGGGTCCTCCACCGTGCTGATCTGTAACCTTCCGGCGGCGCGAGTGGGCGATATGGTGAATTTTCCGGGCTGTGTGGCCCCCATCCCATCCCCCACCGGCAAGATCCTGCCGCCGGGATGCCCGACCGTGATCATCGGAGGATAGTGCGCAAGCGGAAGCACTCGCGCTCGCAGGTGTCATACACGCATCACAGGCAGGCGCACGCAGGAGGTGGAATATGTCTGATCAGAAGAATCAGCTTTTTTTGAGAGATCCGCTCAACTTCATTCAAAATCAGGCGGTAGACATCCGCATCTTTGATCGCACCATCAGCGGAAGACCGGGGTGGATGCCGGCTCAGCCACAGGATAGCTGGTTTGGTCTGTATGGAGGCGCCGTCTGTCAGGTCATTCGAGAGGCACACTTTGACCTGGAGCCCTTCAGTGCGGGCCACTTTTTTAACCAACGAAACTTCTGTGTGTTGCGATTTGATCGGCGGACGGTGACACAGCAGTTTCTTCAGGTGGTGCGCGCCCTGCGAGCTCAAAAGGCACAAGAAGCCTTTGACAACGTGCAGGCCCGTCGATTGGCGGTCCAAGCCGCTCCCAATGATGCGATTGCGCAGACTCATCTCCAGATGGCGGAGCAGCGGCTTCAGACTTTTCAGGCGTCACATCGTGATCGCAGCGATCAGTTCGTGCAGAGTCAACATCCAATTCCGGGATATTTTTTCCCCTATTTGAGTCCACCGGGAGGCGCTCCGCAGGTGAACAGCAGCCGGTGGGGAATTCCTCAGATGGGGTTTGTGGATGTCCCCAAACAGAATCCAGCCCATGCGTTTGTCTTTACGGGACAGATGAATGGATGTGCGATGGTGATTACCGATTCTCCCGTCGGCAACACACACTTTCGAGTCTATCATTATCCGAACGTGAGCACCTATCCACGCTTTAAGAACTACTTACGCTGGCAAGGACAGCGGCGAAAACATGTCTGGACCGTCGAGGAATACGGCACGGCTCAGGAGCCAGATGTCTTTAACTTTTTGCATCACGATGGAAACCATTGGTATCTATATTGTCAGCCTCAGAGCCAAGTCGTGGTGAGTGGAAGCTTGACCATGCAGATTCGTCAAAAGACCGTCTATGGTGTTCAGTTTCCGGGACGCATTCGGGTGAGTGCGCTCGGCAATCAATTTCTCAACGCTTATATCTGAAGGGCTCTCAGAGTCTCCTTCATTCGACGATAAGAGGGTTCTGATGCACTCATCCATGCAAGCATCAGAGATGAGATCTTCGGTTCGGTTGTGCATGAGGGATGGCGGATAACGGATCACGTATCACGTACTGACGGAGCGGATGAGCAAAAAGGAGTGCGATCATGCCTGCGATTGGATTGACGGCGAAGAACCTGAAAATGGCTCGTAAGATGTTGGAGTATTGTCGGTTCTCCTACAAACTTTATGCACAGACCTGCGTCTATCCGATGGATCCTTTTTATGAGGCCCACGGCGAAGGCACCCTTCAAGATGCGCGCGACCGACTGATGGCCAAGATTCACGTAGACAAGGGCACTCAAGGCGATGAAAAGAAGTTCGATCCCATCGAATATGATTTCACCAACACCCCGAACCCTCATCAAGGGGTGATCTATCGAGGCGGCGCGAAGTCGGAACCGTATACCCTGCTTCATCCGCGTTCCATCGACAAGGCGATTGTCTCCTCACGAGGCTTTGACCTGGATGGCAATGCCGTGGGCCCAGCGGTGGCCACCGTCTCTCATACCGGCGCGCTGCGCAATTGTCCGTTTATGGGTCGCACCGGGATGACCCAAAACCATCCCGACTCGGGCTGGAAGAGCTGGCTGGGCTCGGTGGTCTTTGATCCGGCCACCCGGGTCTGTGTGATCGTCTTTCGAGGCAGTCGCTCGGGTGTGGGCTCCCGTGCGCTCTTGCAGGCTCAGTTTAAGAGCATTGGCAGTCCCGACTGGGTCACCGACATGAACCATCTTAAGGAGGTGAAGGTGCCGGAGCTCAAAGGGGCGGCGATGGCCTGCGGCTTCTGGTATGCCTTTGCTTCCTGTCGCCAGTCCTTGATCGCCGCCTATCACGAAGCGGTGGGCAACGCCAAACCCGAGGCCATCTACATCACCGGTCACAGCCTGGGAGGTGGGCTGGCACAGTGCTGTTATATCGACCTGATGATGGGCGGAGAGCTCACCCGCGAGCTGGTGGCATCTAAGATGATGTCCAACACGGCGGAGATCATCTGTTATCCGATCTCCGCTCCGCCGGTGGTATTGGGTAAGGACTCCCATCGCAAGCTGGCCCTCTTGGTGGACGCCACCCAGATTCTGCACTACTTCTGCGACAAAGACTGTGTGCATGACAGCCCCCTCGTCACCGACTCCGTCGTGAAAGTCGGCAACTGGGTCATGGGCTCCAGCACCCATCCGCTCACCTCCCCCTACCATCTGGGGGTGGAGATCCCCCTCGCCAACGACAACAGCTTCCCGGACGCCCACGAGCCCCGTGAGGTCTGGCGCAGCTTACATGCCTCTCTCGACCAGGAGTTTTGGCCGACCTTCACCTTTGACTTCCTCAAGTCCCACGGCAGCTTTGTGACCGGCTTGCCTTCCAGCCTCAACGCAGACTTAAAAGCCGCATTCCAGGTGAGCATCTCCGCAACACAGGCCAACAACCGCGCCAATCAGTGGCTCTCGGTGGCCAAAGGCGCTGATACCCGCGAAGAAGTGGTCAATGTGGTGCGTCAATCGGGTGCCAAAGCCATCGACCTGATCCGCGAGCTGGCCAATCCGGTCAGCCCTCAGCTCTTACAGGCCCGCCGTGAGCAAGGATTTGGCTCCATCGAGAGCCTCCCCGAAAAACAGAAGCGCCTGGCCAAGCTGCGCAACGATCTTCTGGAGGTCTACAGCAACGCAGGAGACCACAAAGCCACCGCCAGCGCCATGTGGGTCGTGCTTCAGTATATTACGGCGGCCCAGGTCTGGCTCGAAGTCAAGTGAGCTTGCCCTGCCTTCTGGCTGTTGAGTGCCTCAAATCTGCGCTAAAATAGGGCGTGAGAGGCGCTCCTCTCTGAGCATGCCCACTGAGGACGTGCTCCCTCAAAAGGCCCCGTTGAACCGGATGGCTGAACCGCTCGACCCGTTGAGGATGTGAAAGATGCCGCTCAAGCTCGCCGAGACCTTCCAACGCCTGCCGGTCTACCTCCTGATTGATACCAGCGGCTCGATGGCCGGAGCCCCCATTGCCGCCGTCAATGAGGGCTTGCGGATGCTCGAGTCCCTTCTCCGCGAAGATCCTCAGTGCCGAGAGACCGCCCACATCAGCATCATCCGTTTTTCGTCGGATGCGTCGCAGCTCGTGCCCTTGACCGATGTGGATTCTTTTGTGGCCCCTCGACTGGCCGCCGATGGAGGCACCGCCTTATCGCGGGGACTGGCCACCTTACGAGACGCCATTTCTCTGGAGATGCGCCCTCGTTCGCCTCAACATCCGGGGGATTTTAGGCCCATCGTGTTTCTGCTCACCGACGGTCAGCCCAACGAAGACGATGGCTGGCGAGAGCAGGCCAAGCTGCTCATGGCCCACAAAGGACGGCGTCCGGCTTATTTTGTGGCCATCGGAGCGGGTCCGCATGTGGATATGGAGGTGCTGAAGGAGCTGGCCCCCTCCTCTCATTATCTGCTGGCCGACTTGGATCCCTCTCGGCTTCAGATGCTCTTCCAGTGGATTGCCATGTCTACCGTGGTGGCCACCCGTCCGGCGGTGCAGCTCGGGCGAGGCTCTGGGCCTTATTTGGCACCTGCTCCCGCCAATTTGTTTGCGAGTCGTCCATGATCGTCACGCTGCGCGATGGAACGCGGCTCGACGTAGAAGATCGCGCCATCGGACAGGGGGGCATGGGCACGGGCTATCTGACCAAAGATGGCCAGAAGTTCGTCAAGCTCTTCCATCAGCCCACCCCTGCGCTTGAACATGCCCTCAGCCTGATCTTGAGCCGTTATAACTGTACCCTCGACCCGTACCACCGGGAGCGGGAGAGCTGGTGGCAGACCTTATATCTATGGCCCCAGGCGATGATCACCGCACCTCGACTGGGCCTGATCACCGACCGCTTGCCTCTCAACGTCAAAAACCTGCTCTATCTGTTTGGACCGCGCAGTTATGCTCGCTTGCCTGCGGACTCCAAACGCTGGAATGCTCGGGTGATGATGGCCTGGCGTCTGACCCAAGCGGTGGCCCGGATGCATCAGCTTGGGGTGGCTCATGCCGATCTCTCGCCGAACAACGTGCTGGGCGACCCGCTGACGGGACAGGTGCGCATCATCGACATCGACAGCTTGGTGGTGCCCGGAGCCTTGCGGCCTCTGGTGGCGGGGACGCCGGGTTATATGGCCCCGGAGATCCTCGGTCAGCACACCGCACCGGATATCACCACCGACCGGCACGCGCTCGCGGTGCTGTTGTATCAGCTTCTGTTGTATGCACATCCCCTACGAGGCCCTCATACCTACGACTTGGACCCCTTTGAGGCCACCGCCATTGAGCAGCAGCAGCTCGGCGAGCAGGGCATCTATATTGCGCATCCCACCGATAAACGAAATCGCCCGACCGTGGGTTATTTTGAGCCGGGGATGTTGGGGCCTCGTCTCCACGAGTTGTTCTTGCGCACCTTTGTGGAGGGGCTCCGCCGTCCCGAGCGTAGACCGCTGGCCGTCGAGTGGAAGCTGGCGCTGGGCCATCTGTTTGACCGTTTGGTGGTCTGTCAAAATCCCGCCTGCGATGAGCGTTATTTTCCGGTGCGGGAGCATGAGCCGCCCGTATGTCCGTGGTGTGAGACGTTGCTGGTGCTTCCGCATGGGCTCCCGGTCTTGCGCCTGTACGAGCCGGGACGAGAAGGACTGGTGATCCTGCCCGACTTCTGGGTGGTGGCTTGGCCGGGCCGCACCCTGCACGGCTGGCACGCTCAGCGCGGCGCGGAGCCGGATGTGTTTGCCGAACAAGCGCCGGTGGGCCTGCTCGAAGCCGAAGGTGAAAACTTCCTGCTGATCAACGAGGGCCTGCCAGCCCTGGCGCTGCTCGACGCTCAAGGGCGCGTCCAGGAGAGTATTCCGATAGGGCGAGAGCTCTTGCTCAAAGAGGGCCAGATCCTCCGGCTGGGAAATCCGCCTGAGACCCGGTTTGCCCTGGTCCAGTGGATGCGGTGAGCCATGATCGAACGTTACATCAACCCTCCCGAGACCCTCGAGCAGGTGCTGGCGGGCCTAGAGCCCGGCGACGTGCTGATGTTGGATGCGGGAGAGTACCGTGTCAACCTGGTACTGGAGCGGCCCTGTGTGATCCGAGGGGTGGGAGCGGCGACCCTCCTTCAAGGCAGCCCCGGCACCGGACCCGTTTTGCGGGTGAGTGCTCAAGGCGTGCGGCTCGAGCAGCTTGCGCTGGAGCACCTGGGCGACCGAGGGGTGGTGCTGGAGGTCGATCCCGGCATCCGAGTGCAGCTCGACGGGGTGCAGAACTTGGCCGGGAGAGTCAAAGGCACGCGAAGCCTCGAAGCGGTGGCCCCTTTACCGGCCCTCTCGCGGACCCTGAGCGCGGAGCACGCCCGGCCCTGGCCCTTCGAGACCCCTGAATTTCCCCCCAAGCCGGAGGATAAAATGCCTGCCTCGCGGGAGAAGGCTGCTGTCTCCACGCCTCGGCAGGTGCATCAGCAGGTTCCGGCAGGTACGCAGGCGCTTACACACATGCAGGCGCACGCGGACGCGAAGGCGCTCACACACATGCAGGCGCTCACACACATGCAGGCGCACGCGGACGCGCAGGCGCTTACACACACGCACGGCATCACCTCCACACCCGAGGAGGGCGTCAGCACCTCCATCCTTTCCGCTGCGCACGGATCTGCTGAGCCTCTCCCGATCCCGGCGGGGCTCTTTCCACCGCCTGCTCCTCTCTCACGCCGGATCTGGCGCGCGTTGCAGGCGTCGGTGGGCATCTGGGCGGGGCTTTTTTTGACCTTCTGGCAATACCTGAAGCTGAGCCTCTGGGGTCGATACCAGCAGGGTCCACGTCCGGGCTGGCAAGCGCAGGTGCTGGCGGCGGCGCGAGCGGATGGCACCCTGTTGAGGGTGAGGGCTCCGGGCCATCTGGAGCTGCGGCATGCGGATGGCACCCTTGAGCCGGTGCGGGTGTCCCAATCCCCGGAGCGACCGGGGTTGATGGCCCTCTCCCCCAGCGGATCCTGGTGGGTGTGGCTGGAGCTGGAGGGCACCTTACACGCGGTGGCACTTCCGCTGGGGGAGGCGACCGGTTCAGCGACGAGCGCCGGATCATCGACGAGCGCCGGATCATCGACGAGCTGGACCTGTCGTCCGCTGGGCTTGGGGCTGGCGCTGGCGGTGCTCGAGACGCCGACGCCGCTGGTGTTGCTGCTGACGCCGGAGGGGGTGGAGGCATACGACGCGGGTTCTGGCCACCGGCGCTGGTTCGAGCCACTGCCGATTGGGGCAGGCGGGTGTCTGCTGGTGCATGCGGGGGGGGTGTGGATCAGCAATCACGCGGGGCGGAGCTGGTATCTGGAGCTGGAGGGAGCTTCTCCGTCGAGTTCAGACGTTTTATCAGCAGGTGTTTGACGATGCCGTGTGGATACACATCCAGCGAAAACGCGCAGGTATAGCCGAGTTTTTGATAAAACGGGGGCGCTTGAAAGCTGAAGGTCTCTAAAAAGAAGGACGTGCAGCCGTGGTTTTGCGCATGTTGCTCAAAGAGCCGGACCAGCTTGGAGCCCAGGCCCTGCTTTTGGTGAGCCTCCGAGACCCAGAGCTGCTGGAGCTCCGCGCAGGTTCCCCAGCGGCGACCGACGGCACCACCGATGACTTCTCCGCTGGAGAGGCGGGCTACATACGCGAGCGGGCGTACTTCGTGGAGGGGCGGGGCTTGTTCATTAAAGTCGCTCAGCCCTTGATCGATGCGCTGGGTTTCTTCGGCGGGGTGATGATCGAACGTCTCGAAGTGGATGTCTGTCATGGGGCCTCCGCTGGAGCAGGTCGAGGATGCGAGCGTCCGCATCGGAGCGAACACACGAGGAGCATGCCGTGAACAATCTCACCACCAGGCTGCTGTCTGAGCAAAACTGGGGCACTTTTGCGCCAAAGCCGACGATGCGGCACCAAGACACCTTATCGGTGAAGGTGACGTTTACGGTGGAGGGCACAGGTTATCTTCGCCAGGGGGCTCAGGTGACGGGTTTGGCCCTGGACCTCCTGCCCTGGGGATTTCAGGGGTGGGTCGAGGTGGTCTTGACCATCGAAAACGACGCCAGTGAGCTGCTGGGCAAGCTCTTGGGGGCTGATCTTATCAGCGTGACCCTGGAGGTCAAGGGGGTGCTCAACCAGGAGGAGAGTCCCTGGACCTTGAGGGTGACGGGTCTGGGGACGGAGCGTCAGCTTCTCGAGACCCCCTTGGCGATGGAGTCGGGGCGTAAGGTGCTCACCCGGTATCTGCGCTTGCACTTTGCGGATCCGGCGCAGGTCTTGTGGCGGCAGCATTATCCGCTCAAGATCGGGGTGGATACCACCCTCAAGGAGGTGATTGAGGGCCAGCCTGCGCAGGGGGTGACGCTCGATTTTGACTGGCCGCTGCTGGAGGAGAGCCGTCGGCTGGTATGTCTGCCGTTGGGCATCGCGCCCCATCCGTCGAGCTTCTACGATTATCTGATGTGGCTGGTGGAGGGAGAGCAGGGGTGTTTTTCGTGGCATCACAGCGACGGACACTATCGTCTGGGGGAGCGTCGCAAGGCGGGAGGCACCGCGCAGACCTTACCCCACGACTGTGTGGAGCACGCCGAGATGCGGCTCAGCGCGTTACCGCGTGCCACCCCGACCCTGGTGAGTGTGTATACGGGCCCCACCGCTCGAAAGAGTGTGGAGAACGCCGAAGCTGCCACGGGCATCCGCAAAGATGTGCTGTGTTTTTCGCGCACCGATGCGGATCTGGATGCCGCCAGCACCCCGGAGAAAAAACGGCTCAACGTGGCAAAAGATGTGATCTCCTTGTCCTTGACGCGCTTCTCGGGCAATGACTTCTCGCCGGGGGCGCAGATCAAGCTGAAGTACGAGCCCTGGAGCCTGATGCCACGGCTGGGAGATCAGGAGCTGCGGGTGGTGTCGCTGCATCTGGGTCTGGAGGGACTGGACACGCGCCTGCCTCCGTCTGAAAATGCACCGGAGTCTGAGTTCCGGCTCGAGCTGAACTTAACCCTCGAACGTAAGGCAGAGCAGGTGGTGCGGGTGCCTGCTTTTGTGCCTCCCGTGTGGCCCCTTCAGCTCGAAGGGCTGGTCGAAGCGCCGGGAGCCACTTCACCCGACGAGCCCTTTATGGTGGTCTTGGATGAGGAGACCTCTCGATCCCATTATCGGGTGTTTATCCCGAGCTTTAACGTGCGGCTGCTGGTGCCTGCCGATGAGGGGGTGGCGAATTCCCACATCTATTTTCCGCTCGCGCAGGGGCAGCGGGTGGTGCTGGAGGTCTTCTACGACCGGCTCTGGATTCGGCATCTGCTGAACTGGGGCCATCAGATTCCGCTTCCGCTGGAGACACAAGGGCAGCAGCTTCGTTTTGGCATCGGTGAGAACTCCAACACCACGGTCAAGCAGGTCTACGACGGGCCGGATCCGCTCTTTACGGTGGTGCGCCAACACCTGGCGGATACCATTCGCATCGAGCTCACCGAAGGCAAGCTGCTCTTGCAGGTCAAAGAGGACTCGAGCAAGAGCAGTGCGCAGGAGACTTTTTCGGTCAAACCCAAACAGGAAGCCTCTCAAGCCCAGGTCGAGAGCAAAGGGGGAGGGGGCATCGGCGAAGCAGGGGCTCAGTTTGGCAGCAACAAGGCGGACCTCGAGGCCGGGATGAGTGCCGCATCCAGCGAAGCCGAAGCCACGGTGCAGGAAAAACAAGCGGCGCTCGAGGCCAAAACCGGGGAAGCCTCCGCCGAGCTCTCGGCAGCCTCCAGCGCGCTGGGGGGCAAAACCGCAGCCCTCGAGCAAGAAGCGGCTGCGGCCTCCGCCGCTTTGAAGAAGGCCCTCAAGGGCTGAGCCGGGTGTGGGCTCCGGGTATACGGTTTACGTGAGGTCGGATCCTTCTTAAAAACCAGCGGAAGTTTTGAAATACTTCCTGCGCGTCGGATTTTAACCCCATGCCAAAGTGAAGGAGTTGTCGAGATGGAAATGTATCTGGGTACAATCTTGTTGATTGCGCTCTCGAATGACCATGTGCCCCGTGAGTTTCTGCCCTGTGATGGGCGGAGCTTACGGATTCGTGACAATCAGGCTCTGTACTCGCTGTTGCTCAATCGTTTTGGTGGGGATACTGTGAACTACTTTAACCTGCCGAAGCTGGATGCGCCTGCGCCGAATCTTGTCTACGTCATCTGCGTCCAGGGACTCTACCCGTCCTCCATGTGAGCGGCGGCTCCCGCATCATGAGACCCATGTGAGCGGCTCGCAGTCATCCTCCTGGATGGAGCGATCACGTTCCTGTGACTGGTCCTGGCTCTGTTGCTCCTTCCCCTTAATACTCCCACGTCGCCCCCGCATCACCCACACATCCCACACCCACACACGAAGAAGTCACATCCTGAAGATCAAGCTGTGATATCCTCACCCTCAGCCAGCGCAACGCGGACGTGAGCAGCCCAAGACGCCTCCCAAATACGAGGCCAGCGGCGGAGGAGGTTCAGCATGTCTCTGGTGGCACTCCGGGAGCCACTCAATACCCTGCTCGGCAAAGCCGAAGGTTTTGCTCAGAGCCAGCTTGGAAAAGTGGACAGTGTCGTCAAAACCGGTCAATCCCTCGAGACCCTACCAGACGAGAGCAGCCGCGAGCTGATCGACGTGCTTCAGAAGGGCTCCGGGAAGCTCGGAAGCTGGCTGACACAGCAGCTCAGCGCCCTCAGCGGCCTCAAAAGTCAGCTCGAGAAAGAGCTCAGCAGCCTCAGCAAAGACGCCAGCAGCGGCATCTCGGCCTTGAGCAGTGGGCTCAGCAGCCTGGAGAAGAGCCCCGAGAGCACCCTGGCCAGCCTCAAGACCCGTCGAGACAGCCTCTCGACTCAGCTTCAAGCCAGCACCACCAGCCTGTTGCAGAAAGCCGAGAGCACACGGGCCACCTGCGCCAGCGCGTTCGCCAAAGGCATCGCTCAAGCCCATCAGCCCTTGCCCTCGGGAGACCTGCCTGCCTCCACCTTTGCGGGACTTGTGGCGGTGAGAACAGCCCTCGCCGCCCTTCAGAGCCAGTATGACAGCCTGCTCACCCCCTTCAAGAGTGCCCTGGAAGGACAAATCTCCAGTTTAACCGGTGGGTTGAGTGGCTTAAACCTCGACGCCTTGAGCGGAAGTGCCAGTGCTCATAAAACCCAGCTCGAGACCCAGCTCAAGGCCCTCACCAGCCAAGCCAGTGGGTTGAGCAGCAGTATGAGCAGCGCATTGGCCCCCCTGAGCAGCCTCGAGAGCAGCCTGAAGCAGCAGCAGCTCGCCACGACCGCAGGTTTGAGCAGCGCCGAGCAGGGGTTGAGCGGGGTGAGTGCCACCTTGAGCGCCCTGGTGGTGCCTGCGAGCACCGCGTTGAGCAGCCTGACGACGGTGAAGGGGAGTGTGCAGGAGGGGATCGCTGCACTGAAAGGGGTGCTGGAAGGGCTGCTGGGTCAGCTCGACACGGCGGAGGAAACGCTCAACAACCTTGTTGACCAAGTGATGGGTACTGTCAACGAGCTTGTTGCAGGAGCCAAAACCCTGGTCTCCACCCTCCAACAGACCCTCAAGACCCAAATGGCCACCGTCATGGAGACCCTCACCGGCCTGCCCGCCATGCTCATGGAAGCCGCTCAACAGGCCCTCGAGCCCCTTGCCAGCCTGCCCGAGCTGGTCGCTCAGCTCACCTCCATCTACGATACCGTGGTCAGCACCCTCAAAGGCATTATCTCCTCCGCCACCGATACCCTCGGTGCCATCCCCACCGATGGCCTGCCCAAAGCCCTCGTCGATCCCGCCATCAGCGCCATCGAGACCGCCGTCAGCACCTTGATGGGCCTGCTCGACCCGGTGATCGCTCAGATCGGGACTCAGTTCAGCAACCTCGCCTCTCAGCTCATGTCTCAGGTGGGCACCGTGCGAAATGCCGTGCTCCAGGCCATCGAGACCGCTTCCAGTACCATCATGGCCCAGATCGATCCCCTGGTGAGCCAAGTGAAAGCCGCCATCGCCGCCGCCTCCAGTCAGGTGGATACCGCCGTCTCCGCCGCCATGACCCAGGTGGGCACCGCCAAAGAGACCGCCCTTCAGACCATCAACAGCACGGTTGAGCAGCTCTCCTCCCAAGTGAGCGCCGCCACCAGCCAGGGAGAAGGACAGCTCAGCACCCTCGAGGGCCAGCTCACCAGCAGCTTGACCTCCGCACAGTCCGCCGTGACCTCCGCCCGCTCCACCGTGGAGAGCAAACGCACCCGCATGAAGACCCAGCTCGAGCAGACCCTGGCGCTGCTCCCCGGAGGCACTTGATGATCGATCTCTCTCACGCACGATCCACCCTCGAGATCAAAGACGGAGGGGTGGCGGAACCCCTCTCCTGGCTCGAGCAGAGCTGGAAAGACCCCGAGAGCTTCTACCGCGCCCTGATGCAGACCTCCAGCCGCTTGGCCGGAGCCCTCCGCTCCACCCCGGAAGGAGGCATCAGCCTCTACCACGACCTGGTGATGCGCCATGTGCGCAGCGCCGCTCCCGCCTTACGCTTCTTTGACCGAAAAAACGGCTGGCAGAGCCTCTCTTACGAACAACTCCACCTCCGCGCGAGCGAGCGCGCCAGCCAATGGGCCAGCCTCGGCATCAAAGCAGGCAGTGTGGTGGCCCTGTTGTTTCCTCCGGGACCGGAGCTGTGGGTGGCCATCGCCGCTTGTTTACGCTTGGGCACCTGCTGGAGCCTCCTGCCCACACGCGGCGTCCTCCTGCTCAAGCAGCGCCTGGAGACCCTCGGCCCCTCCCACGTCATCACCTTGCGGGTCTTTGTGCCCTTACTCGAAGGCTGTCCCGGTCAGCCGGTGCTCGAAGACGGTCCACCCATGCCCAAGCTGGCCCTCCATCCACCCCACACGTATGCTCAGGAGGAGCTGGCGGCGCAGCTCTTCTCGCCCTGCCGTGCGCCACTCGAAGCAGCAACCCCCTGTCCCGCTGGAATGCTGCTCCGCCGCGCCCTGCGAGACTTTCACCTCGCTTATCAGCTCAACCCCGGCGAGAGCTTGGCGCATCCCGGCGCACATGTGCTCCAACACCTGCCGCTGCATGCCCTCGCCACCCTCGCCGGAGGTGGTACATACCTCCAAGTAGGGCTGGAAGAAGTTCAGCTCGAGCCGCTCCGCTGGCTGGAACAACCCGCTCAGACCCTGGTGATCTCCGAACACCTGCGGGAAATCCTGCTCATGCAGCCCGCGCAGGCGCTGCCCGTGCGCCTTTGGCTGGCCAATCCCGAGGCCCCTCTCCAGTGGGACCGGTGGGTACGCCTGATCGAACAACGAAAGCTCGAGAAAATCCTCCACGGAAACCTGGTGCTGGATCCCGCAGAGCTCGGTGCGGCACTCACCTCCCGCCTGCGCCGAGGACGGGTGACCACCCTGGTGCAGCCGCCTCCCGGACTGACACCCCCCGCCGATGAAAACCTCGAAGCCCTCGCACTCGGGGCGGAAGACGGCAGCCCCCGCTTGCTGGTGCGCATGGGCCAAGAGTGGGCCTACGGAGGAAGCCGCTTTCCCAGCCGCTCCGGGCGACTCTACCCGCACGATCAGGTGCTGGCCCTGGTGTCTCAGCGTGATCCGGCGGGGCAAGAAATTGTGCAGGGGGTGCTGCTGGTGCTCCCTCAAGTGGGAGTGGCCAATGCCAAACGTTTTGTGCTGCTGGTCTTCTTGGGTGACGAACGCCTGGATTTTCCAGCGGCTCAGCTTGAGGCGCTCCGCCAACAGCTCGTCCGCCGTGTGGGGTGGGCGCTGGGGGATGAGGCTGTCCCAGATCGGGTGGAGCTCCTCCAGATGGCACCCCGCATGCTCAAAGATCAGCCGGATGAAGGCTGGTGCCAGCGACTCTATCTCTCGGGACGGCTGCAAAAACGCACGCAGGATCCGCTCTATCGTGCGGTTCGAGGGCTGAAGGCGGCGCTCAAGGAAGCGCAGGAGGTAGGGTCAAAAGGCACGTAAAACAGCCCGTGCCAGCCGCAGCACACGAGAGGGGCGGGAAAAGGTTGCACGGGAAACAGTCAAGGGGGTCACACCGGCAGGCAGCGCTTTTCACAGGGGCAGGCAGAGAAGTGCAGAAAACAGGCAGAGAGGTCAGGGCGCACGTACCGCCCGCACAAAGTTACGAGAATGCGCTCCAAAATCACGCATCAGCTCGGCCACCAACGCTTCAAACCGCTCACGACGTTTGGCATCGCCCTTTTCAACCACCTCCAGCACGTTGATGCCCGGCTCCGTGGTCTCAAACAAATACTTCGGGTCGGAGATCAACTTACGCGGCAAGTTCTGCTCCAGGGTCTTGTCGGTGCGTTTGTCCATACGCTTGGCTTGAGAGGTCAGCTTTCCCCGAATATAGGGCGCGTCATACGACCCATACACGGCATCCCGCGCAGTATCCTGCAAACCTAACACCAAAGGATGAGTCACGTTCCCCTTCTCGATCAAGGAGAGGGTGGCGTGATAACCATAGTTCTCCAGGGCCAGATGACGATTGGTCACCAACTGGATCGATTTGTTGACCGGCCCCTTCACCCCCGCAATGCTCAGGGCGTTGATCCACAACATGTATCCAACAGAAACACCCGGCAATAAGGAGGCATGATAAGGCTGAGACATGTCCTGAAGATAATGCAACCCCCACCCCGTAAAACGCCACCCCCAGTAATCATGACCGGTCGAAAAAGCATAACGCGCCAACGCATAAAACTGACGCACCCGCATCTCCGGGAAGGTCCGCTTTACATACGTCGCCAGCTTATACACAATCGGCGCTTCGTGGAACAACCCCATGTGCATCGGCGCTTGGGTGGCATACTCCAGCTTCGGATTGCCAAACGGAAGCTCGCCCATGCCATAACCAGCCCCAAAAGCACCCGGACTGTCCGTCCAGATGTTGATGTCCAGCCCAAAGTCCGGCTCGTCGGCTCCCGAGGCCACCACATCCAGGGCCGCCACCTCCTGGCCCTCCTGCAAGGCCACATAAGGGGTGGAAACAATCCGCCCCACATCCTTCAAGATGTGCAGCTCCTGCCAGGGCAGCTTCGGCTTACCATCCAAACTCTCCCCCGGAAGCGCCTGACGATATAAAGCCAGCTTGACCGTCGGGTTGATGCGCAAGGCGTTGAGCAACCGCGCACGGCGAGTCTCCACCGGCCCATCCGCTCGAAAGGCCATTGCCTCCGGTCGAGGCGGATAGTTTGGGATATTGGCCACCGCCCAGGCTTCTTCAGACTTCAGGAGCGCCTCCAGCCCCACCGCTTCGGCTGCCACAAATGTGTCAAAGGACTCCACTTTGAGCGGAGAAGCCTGCATCACCAGCTCAGACTTCGACAAGGCCGGAAATGATGCCAGGGTGTGATCGTTCCACGCCAGCCCCTCCGCAGGCCGAACGCTGGTCAGAAGCACGAGCACCAAGCTCAACCCCCAACGCTTCCAGCCTCCCCACACGCGCTGAGATGGCTGAGCAGATAAAGCAGTATCGGTTCGACCCTGTGCCATGAAATCCTCCAGAAGATGGGCTTGGTCTTAAACTCAGCAAGATCGGTTGTTCTTATCGCGTCCAAGTACGGGAGGCAAGCACAAAGGCCACTCGGTGAGGCTCAACGTGGAGCCCCCTGGGTCACGCGCCAAGCCCGCTCCATAAAATCATACTCGAGCTGACGGGTCTCTCCAGGCTTGAGGGTAAACGCACGCTCCACACTGCGCCCCTGAGCTGGGGTTAAGGTCACCACATGTTTTCCGGCACTGAGCTTGATGCGCTGTCTGGTGTCGCTAGAACCGTATGGCTTGCCATCCACCCGCACCGCCGCCGTTGGAATGGCCTTCACCACCAGATATCCCACCTCTAACACCGGTGCGGCGGGACTCCGCTCCGAAGAAGCTCCCCCACTCTTGTTTGAGCGAGCTGAAGCGGAGGCCACACCCGTCGGTGATGAGGGCGCCCGTGCTGGAGAGGCATCCGAATCCGCCGGAGATTGAGAGGGACCGGCGCTGCTCCGCCCGTCGGTCGCGGCCGCCTGAGCAGGCCCTCCCGCATCACCTGCGACGTCTGATGGGGATGATGGCCGCTCACCGGCGCTGAGCTCCGCCCCAGACTGCGGATCGTCCAGCAGCGGCTCAACCGAAACACCCTGCGAAGTGACCCGAAGCTGCGGCACCGGCAAGCCCAGCAAACGCGCGCCCATATATACCAGGGCCAACACCGCCATTCCCAACACAAGAGAGCCAAAAATCCCCAGGCCCTGCTTGGGAGCCTGCTGGAGCGCCGGGCGCTCGACCGTGTGCTGCGCCGGAGGAAAAAGCGCCTCCGATGGCAGCAACAACGGCTGCACGCCTTCGACGGTGTAACCGTCGGGATAAAAGGGCTCGAGCTGCTGCGGGGCAGACGTCATCGGCGGAAGGGGCTCCACAGCGTTCAGCGGCGGAGAGAGCGGCCACCCGGAGGATGCCGGGAGCTCTTGCCTCACGGGAAGGCCAACAGGGGGGAGTGGCTCAGGTCTCGCAAGGGCAGGCGGTGAGGGGAATGTGCTCGGCGACAGACGCTGCGGGGTGGGCAGC
>JBJTQF010000181.1:0-8596 GCA_046075485.1 Myxococcota bacterium
ACTACCAGCGGTGCCGGGAACGACCAGCAGCGCCCACACTGTGGTGGCCACTTCCGCCGGATTTGAGCCCACCTATCGACGCACCACCCTCTGGCGGGATGAGCTGGGGTTGATCAACCTGGGCTTTAAGTGGGGGGATGACTGGTTTGTGCGGGGCGGCTTGGGAGCCGTCGGCGGAGGCCAAGAGGCGTTCACCACCGCCACAGCAGGACTGGGTTATCATCTGGGTGGAAAGGGACTCTTTGCGGAGCTTCAGGCGGAGGTCGGAGCGGTAGCGCCTCTACTTGACCTGCGGGAGCCCGCCCTGGTGGGCCGACTGAAGTGTGAAGTGGGCTTGCAGCTTGGCAAACGTTTTGCGTTTCTGGCGGGACCGACGCTGATGTTGGCCCGTCCCCAGGATCGGAACGCGCTGGCCGCCACACCCGGCGGTGAGGCCATTGCCAGTGCCGATCCCATGTACTTGCCAGAGGAGCACAAACTTTTGGCTTGGGGTGGTTTTCAGATGGGCATTCAGTTCTGAGACGGACTGTGCTTGACGCTCGACCTTATCCTTCTTCTGATTCGGGTGGTTCCCCGTGGCCGCCCAGCTCTTCCGGCACAACCACCCCACGCCCTTCGAGGGTCTCCACCCCGTACAGCTCCACCATCTTTTTGAGCATGCGCCCTTCTTCTTCGGGACGAAACCAGCGCCGTTTGATGCGGCGTTGCACGTTGTCGAGCAGGATCAGCCAGTCTTCCAGGGTGGCTTTGGTGTATGGACGCCACTCTTCGTAACGACCGGCGCGCCAGTGAAAGAGCCAGCGATCACCGATCTTTTCGGCATACACTTCGCATTTTTCGCCTTCTTCGGTCTCGGAGCGCCAGGTAATATTGGCTCGTGACATGCGTATCTTCTCTCTCTCAAAGAGTGGAGGGCCTCAGTGGGCCTCTCCCTCACGGTTTGGAGCCTGCCGAAACACCGGATTGGGCGGTATTTTCGCCTCTCGGCACTCGGATGGGGGGCTCAATCAGGTGAACATCGGCTTCACACGGATGTGGATGCACCCGCGTGACCCCCAGCGGGAAGATCTCCAGCGTGCCGTCGGGGGTGAGATGAAATCGTAAGAAGCTCTTATAGTGTTCTCCGGCCAGAGCAGAAAAAGCCTCATTGCTGTGGGCTCGAAAGAGGTTGAGGCTCACCCCCAGATACAGTGCGAGCCCGCCCGCCATCCCGACGCCACTCGAGACGCTGAAGAATATTAAACGGAGCAGGCCCAGCCAAAAATCGGTCAACTGGGCGGGGCCCAAAACACGGGCCACCAGCTCCGTCAACCCCACATGCAGTCCGAGCGGTACAGACACCAGCAGCAGCCCGCAGAGCATGGAAAACACCACATAGAGCGGCTGCGTCCTACGTTGCCGGAAATTGAGGCCAGTAAAGGCCAGCACGGGCGCAAGGGTCAGGAGCATGCTCAGCCAGGAGGTGGCGGCAAAAAACGGTCCCGGCGCGGCCAACAGGAAGGCCAGCGGGGTCATCGGCTCCGGCTGAACCGGCATCGGCAAGCCCCAGCAGATGCCCACGCCCCAGACGCCCAAGAATGTCATCAAGCCCAGATTTTGGAAGGGAAACTTCCAAAGTCCCCAGGTTAAGCGCCGCGAATCCTCCTCCGACGGAAAGCTGGCCTTCAGAGCAAAAGCCCGTGCCAGATAGGGGAGCTGCGCCTCCGTTGAGTCTCCTCGGATCCCGTGGGTGGGGTGCAAAAAGGCCCCTCCCCCTCCTGCGATGATCAGATGTTCGGCTTGCTCTGGTGTCTCACCCAAGCTGTGCCGCCGATAATGGTGGAGATCCCCCGCCACCGTCACTCGAACCGTGGCTTGACGCTGGGTCACAAACCGACGCAGCAACAAAAGATTGCTCTCTTGGCCCCAAGACTCGCCTTCTCGAGTGTCTTGAGCGGGATGCTCCGCCGACGTGAGCACCCATTCCGGCTCAGCGGTCAGCAGCAGCACTTGGTCACCGGGTTGGAGCTGCTGGGCACGCTCCTTAAAGTAGCGGAGCTGGACCTCATCGATATCACTCTCGAGCTGGACATCCACCGCCCAGATCCACCAGCGGCTGGGGAGCTGGATCACGAAGTACGAGCGACCTTGTTCCGCCTTCCAGTCTCCCACGAATCGGCGCATGAGCTTGGGATCTTGGCAAAAGAGCCGACGAAAGGAGACCAGCCCGTCATACCAGTCGTGATTGCCGGGGATGGCGTAGACCTCCACTTCCGCTCGAGGGCCCTGTCCCGGTTGCCAACGCGCGCCCATCACCTGATCCCAGGCGAGCTGATACGGTCCCAGCAGGCGTTTTTTGTACGCATCCCGACTGGCGAGGGGATACACCTGATCGCCTCCCATCAGCAGAAAGCGTCCACGCGGCAGGGATACGGGCGAGCCATCCGCTCCCGCCATTTTGAGCGTCACCGAAGGTCGAGCCAACAAGTGTGCCACCTGATAGGTCGGTTTAAAACCGTCTCCCACATCCGAGACGTAGTCGAACCAGAGCGCGCCATCCTCCCCGCCCACATACCGATGCTGAGGGGGGAGCTCATCCTCAAAGAGTCCTTCTAGGTTGCGTGCGTCGAGCTGTTTGCCCATCGTGGTGGAGATCAGCACCTGTACACCGGTGGTCAGGAGCTGTTTGAGCTCAAACCAGCGCACCATCGGCGCTTTGAGCTGTCCCGTCAGCCAGTGTGCCTGACAGCGACAGACATGCTCGAGGGGCTGTCCCGCAGGCACGCTGTGGCATCCCGCGTGTGCGTAGGGTTCTGATGTCGAGGATGTCCGCTCCATCATCCAGTCGCCTCCTGATCCTGCATACTATCCGCAGAAGCTCATACTATAACTCCCCTGACGCAAGACGACCAGCATTGTAATCAGCAGAAGCTGCACATCCGTATTGCCTTCTGAAGCAGGCTGGGCTATGTAGTGAATTCAGGTCCGTTGGACGCCCAGGGAGGGTCTTAACAATGATGAATGGTGAAAGAAGTCGGTTGATACTGCTGGCAGGCTTCCTGTCATTTACGACTGTGGCCTGTGTCAGCCCCAGTGCTCATCAACGGGTTCAGGACGATCTTGTCTCGGCGACGCAGCAGGCGAAGATGCTGGTGCAGGAGCTGGATGCCCAGAAAAAGACGGTGGACGACGCCGCCGAGCAGCTCAAGAGCTGTGAAGCCCGCGTGACCACCGCCCAGCGTGATCTGGAGGTGCTCAAAAAAGGCACCGCAGAGCTGGTGGCCAAAGCGGGTGAAGCCAATGAAGCATTGGCGGAGGTTCAGACCCGACTGCTCCAAGCCGATGCCCGCGTGGTGCTCTACAAGAGCCTCTCCCAGCAGCTTCAGAGCCAGCTCAAAGCCGGACAACTGGAGCTTGTGGCCTCCAAAGGGCGTATGCTCCTGCGATTTCCAGAAGCGGTGCTGTTTGAGGCGGGGAAGCCGGAGCTTCGCCCTGAGTCCAAGAAGCTGCTGACCGACGTGGCGGTTGTTCTCAAAGGGGTGGGACGGGGATATCAAGTGGAAGTCCACCACGACAACCAGCCGCTCAAGAAAAATCCTCGCTATACCACCGCTTGGGAGCTGACCAGCTTGAGGGCCTTGGAAGTGGGACGAGCACTGCTCGAAGGGGGATTGCCCAGCGACCGTGTCTCCGCCTCTGCTTTTGGAGACCATCAGCCCCTGCTGGCCAATGATACCCCTGAACATCAGGCCCGCAACCGTCGAATCGAAGTGGTGGTCTTGCCGACCCTTGACGAGCTGCCTTCTCTCAGCGAGCTGGTGCCGGTTGCCAAGCCGTGACGATGCCTGCTGCCTGCCTCTTGACACCTCTCCTGCTTCCGCCGCATCCTACCGCGTAGCTTAACCTGTAGGAGTCTGCTTGGAACGTCTAAGTCTTCAGCTTTTGGATGAGCGGGCCGAGCATTTTAATGCCCTGGTTCGGAAAACGCCTGAGGTCGACAAGTTTTGTTCCTCAACATACTGGACCATTCCGGCGCACTTAGCCTTTGCCAACCATCGTCCGGTGTGGATTCGGCAATCGGAAGCGGGCTATTGGGCCCTGGCGTTGGGCAACCGCTTTAACCGAGGCCCCTGTTTGGAGCCCTTAGAGTTTGTGTGGGGTTCAGGCTGTCCATTGGTGGGCGCTGACACTGAGAGCCTGCTGGACTCATTCGAGCAGGAGGTGCATCAGCTCCGGCGGCAGCGGATTCCGGTTCTGCTGGCGGGTTTACCCTGGGGAGGACGCCTGTTTCGGGGGCTGATTCGGAAGTTTCATCCTTATATGGACGTGCGACACGGCTCCCTGACCCGTTGTTTCCGTGCCAGCTTAGCGAACGGCTTGGATGGCTTCATGTCTCGCCGGAGTGCGGGTTTTCGGGCGAATGTGCGGCGTGCTTCGCGTCAAGCCCATGCGGCGGGATTTCAGTTTGAGTATATCTCTCGTTTGGCCAATCGAACGGAGATGCAGGCGCTTTATCGGCGGGTGGTGGCCATTGAGCGTAAGAGCTGGAAGGGGGAGCTGGGCACGGGTCTGCTGGAGCCCTCCATGTTTGAGTTCTATCAGCAGATGTTGACGCGCCTGTGGGCCAGCCAGAGCCTCCGCGTTCTGATTGTGCGTCATCATGACGAAGATGTGGGATTTGTCATGGGGGCCTTATTGGACGGGATTTACCGGGGGCTTCAGATCAGCTTTAACCAACGTTATCGTCATCATGCATTGGGGAACGTGCTCCAGTACGAGATCATCGTGCGGCTGTGCCAGGAGCCCTGTGACCTCTACGATCTGGGGGTGGGAATGGAGTATAAAGAGCGATGGGGGGAAGACGTTTTTGAGACCATCTTGCTGATGTTGGAGTAACACACTATCGACCATCCGACACGAAATGCAAAAAATCTGCGTGACTTACTTTGATAACTGTTGTAAGCTCCAACCCAATTTCTCACCGAACTGCACTCATAGGTTCTCCAGCACTTAACTGGCATTTTGGTCAGAGGTGATGTAGCGTGATCAGCGATCTGGATGAAACACTAAGGCAGCTTTTGATCTTAAAGACGGGCCTTTCACAGAGCGAAGTGGATATCAGCTTTGATATTCCAACCCGTGAATGGTCTGCCCCGGTTACCCGTCCTACCGTCAATCTGTATCTTTATGATGTGCGTGAAAACTTAAAGTTGAGGGAAGCAGGCTGGGCAGCGGTTCCGGGCAATGGCACCACCCAAGCGCGCATGCGTCGCCGTCCTTTGCGGGTGGATCTTTCTTATATGGTCACCTGTTGGACGAGTGCCACCGAGGATCAGCATCGCCTTTTTTGGCATGTGTTGGAGACATTCCTTCGTCATCCTTTGTTGCCGCGTGAAATCCTTCAGGGAGATCTCAAAGAGGCCATTCATGAAGTGCGGTTGGAGGCTGCTCAGCCCGAAGGTGTGCTGAAGAATCTGTCGGATTTCTGGGGAGCCCTGGGCAATCAGCTTCGTCCGGCGATCAACTTGGTGGTGACGCTGGATCTGGACTTGAATCAGCTTCGCCAAGCCCCGTTGGTATTCAGTCGGACTCTGCGTCAAGGTCAGCTCGTCATGTTACCGGCGCTGGACCGTCCGAGCCTCCTGAATATGGAGCTGGCCCCTGTGCAATGTGGGGGCCTCGTGCGGACCCGTGCGGGCAAGGCCCTCGTGGGGGTGCCTGTGCGTTTGCTTGCCACCCGCGATGGAGCGCCCACCCAAGTGGGGCCCACCGCCAAGACCGACGCTGAAGGCCGGTTTCGTTTTCGCGCCATTCCCGCCGGGCGCTATACCCTGGTGGTGGAGGCTGGTTCAAGCCTTCCCCATCAGCGTCCGTTGAACCTCGAGTCGGAAGGCGGCTCCGGCTCTGTCGCTGACTTTGTGATCGAACTTGAGCAGGCTGAGGGTTGATTCAGATACACTGAACGCCCCTCAAACTCACCATGAGCGCACAGCGTCTCAAACATTGTGCGAAAACTTCGTGCTGAAACTGAAAGTGGAGGTACTCGATGCCAGAATATCTGTCCCCAGGCGTATATATCGAGGAAGTGAACAAAGGCCCGAGCCCGATTGAAGGTGTTGGAACAGCGGTTGCCGCGTTTGTGGGATTTGCTCCCTCGGGACCGGCCAACACGCCCATGCTGATCACCAACTGGTCGCAGTTTGTCCAGACCTTCGGGAAGCTGGAAGCAGGTGGGAAGCTCAACCCGCACCTGCCGGGTGCGTTCCTCTCGCATGCTGTATACGGCTACTTTACCAATGGTGGCGGGCGTTGTTACGTGACCCGCGTGGTGGGCTCGTCGGCGGCATCAGCGGCACCGCCCGCTCCTGCCCAGATCCCGAGCAAAGCCTCCAAAGCCATTCCTGCCTTTACCGTTCAGGCCAAAGGCAACCCGGCCAACGACATCCAGGTGGATGTCACCCCGCCCGGTGGAGACGACGCCCCCGAAGGTGTGTTCAACCTCAAGGTGAAGATGGGTGACATTGAAGAGGCTTACGAGCATGTCTCCTTGGGTGCCGGTGGAAAAGTGACCGCCGCTCAAGTGACCACGCAGTCTCAGCTCATCACCATTGTTGAGACCAAAGCGGGTGGAGCCCTTGCCACCAAGACTCCCAGCGCAGGCACCTACGTCTTGGCCACCCAAGTCACCGCCGTGACCCAAGTGGGCTCCAAAGACTTTGAAGGCAGCGCCATGACCCGTTCCGGTGTGAACGGTCTGGAAGTCGCCGAAGATGTCACCATGCTGGCCTGCCCAGACCTCATGTCGGCTTATTTATCGGGTGCCATCGACAAGGACGGTGTCAAAGCCGTTCAGCTCGCCATGATCAACCACTGCGAAGCCATGAAAGACCGCATGGCCATCATCGATCCCCTGCCGGACCTGACCCCTCAGCAGGTCAAGGCTTGGCGCGAGAAAGACACCAACTACGACTCCAAGTTTGCCGCCCTGTATTATCCTTGGCTCAAGGTGGCGGGACCGGATGGGAAGCCGATGATGGTGCCTCCCTCTGGCCACATGGCGGGTATCTTTGCGCGCTCCGACAACGAGCGTGGTGTTCATAAAGCACCGGCCAACGAAGTGGTGCGTGGAGCACTGGAAGCCGTCATTCAGATCACCAAAGGCGAGCAGGATACGCTCAACCCGATTGGTGTGAACTGTATCCGTTCGTTTACGGGACGGGGTTTGCGCGTCTGGGGCGCTCGTACCCTCTCCAGCGAGCCGGCATGGCGCTATGTCAACGTGCGGCGTCTGTTCAACTATGTTGAAAAGTCCATCGAGCGTGGTACGCAGTGGGTGGTGTTTGAGCCCAACGATCCGGATCTGTGGGCCCGCGTGAAGCGTGACGTGGGGGCCTTCTTGACGGGTGTGTGGCGTTCGGGGGCCCTGTTTGGCACCACGGCGGACCAGGCTTTTTACGTCAAGTGCGACGAGGAGCTGAATCCTGCCGACGTGCGTGATCGAGGCCAGCTCGTCATTGAGGTGGGCATGTCTCCGGTCAAGCCTGCGGAGTTTGTGATCTTCCGCTTCTCTCAGTGGTCGGGTGGTGGCGCCTGAGCCTCACGCCGTCTTAATTTACTCAGCATCGGTTTGAAGACCTCTGAATATGGCAGGAGTGCATCATGGCACAGAATGATCCATTGGTATCAGCGTGGTTTGGCATTGAGTTTCAAGGGCAAATCACCGGAGCCTTCCGTGAGTGTACGGGTCTGGGCTCTGAAAACGAAGTGGTGGAGTACAAGGCCAGCGGCCCGAAGGGTGAGTTTGTCATCCAGAAGGTGCCTGGGCGTATGAAGTGGAACAACGTCACCCTCAAGCGGGGCATCACCGACGCCCTCGACCTGTGGGACTGGCGTAAGCTGGTAGAAGAAGGCAAGATCGGTGAAGCCCGTAAAAACGGCTCCATCATCATGTTCAATCAGGAAGGAACCGAGATCGCCCGCTGGGACTTGGTCAACGCCTGGCCTTCCAAGCTCACCGGCCCGACGGCCAATGCAGGCTCCAACGAGCCGGCCATCGAAGAGCTGGAGATCACCCACGAAGGCTACAAGCGCGTGAAGTAAGCCCTTGAGGTGTCTGGAGTCATGTCCTCATGATGCAGATTGAGTTTCCATTCACCCTTCCCTGTGGATTTGTGGATGCGCAAGGCATGCTGCATCGTGAGGGTGTGATGCGTCTGGCCACCGCATTGGATGAGGTCGAGCCGCTCCAGGATCAGCGGGTCAAGCAGAACGAAGCCTATCTGGGCATTCTGTTGCTCTCGCGGGTGGTGGTGCGGCTCGGTTCTTTTTCGCCGGTGCCCGTCCCGGTGATTGAGCGGCTCTTTGCCGCTGATTTTACCTTCTTGCAGGATCTGTACCTCCAGATCAACGAGTCCGGTTCCGCGCTGGCTGAGACGGAGTGTCCTGCCTGTCGGACCCACTTTCTGATCAACACGGCACGCGGAGGGGTCTGAAAAATGGCCGCATCCAACCCTAGTCCTGCTTCTTCGGGCCTCACCCCGGAGCAGCTCCAAAAGCTGGTTGAGAAGGTATGGGCGCTTCTGATGGCGGATCTGCGCCTCGAGCGCGCGCGTGGGCG
>JBJTQF010000182.1:0-9594 GCA_046075485.1 Myxococcota bacterium
ATTTCTTGGAAACGACCTTTGATACCCTTTTACATCGTACCCATCCTTCTCCCACTTCACGCAGAGATAAATGTCAGCGTAGAATGGGGAATACGCGCCCCCCTTCGCAAAGCCGAACCACCGCAGGCTCACGTTGTTTGACTTTATTTCCCATTGCAAACGGACAAACCGGAAGTCGTCTGATGTCTGTAATCCAACAGCGGCACACCGCTTATTTTTTAGCTCCAGGCACGGGTTATGCTCAAACAGTGCCCAAATTCCATCCCCCACCCAATACGCAAATGGGCTTCCAGGCACCTGAGCGAAGTCGGAGGGGGCACGCTCGAACAGCAGCGGTGAGGGCTGCCCTTCTTGTAAGGTCTGGACCAGGGTTTGCAGCGTCTCCTGCTTTTCATCACCCGGCGTCTCCAGCAGACGGATAAAAGTGGTCATCGTATCGCCTCCAGGCAATAGGCAGCGGTCTCGACCATGGCGCTGTCGAGCACTCCGGCCCCCAGATCGGCGAAGACCACCGGGGGCGCCTGTTTTAAGAGGATCTCCTCCCGCCACTTCTGGAAGCTGGAGAGGAAAAAGCCGGTGCGAGAGGTGATGGCCCCCAGCCGTCCGCGAGCTGCCAGCAGCTCGATGCCCCGCTCCACAAAAGCGGCGTAGACATCGTTTTTGGTGCGGGGATAGGCTTTCTCAAAGTCCTTTTTGGCCCGCATGCTGCCCGCGCCAAACGGCGGATTCATCAGCACCACGTCGTATTTTTTCTCGGCCACTTCCAGGAGGTTGATGCCCTGGGCGGCATCCTCCACAAAGAGGCGCTTGCGGGGGTTGGTACGGCCCGAGGTCTCCGTGACAAATTTCACGAGGGCATCGCGGATGCGGGTCTGCGGGAGCGCAAAAAGCCTGCCAGTCTGGCCCACCGCCGTCTCCTGCGACACGAGCTTCTCCAGGCGCAGGAGCAGGCCCAGCTCTCCGGCCAGCGTGAGGGCATCCACCAGGGAGGCAAAAACGGCGCGTAGGGTCGGGTCCGAGAGTTTGCCTCCGAACTCCTGGACGAGCTGCTCATCAGTCACCAGGGGCTCGGCCACCACGATGTTGGAGCGGCGGATGGCAGGGCGCTCGGCCCGTCCCACCTCCAGGTCACGATAGGCCCGCTGAGCGCGCATCCACAGGGCGAGCTGAGCGATCTGGGCACAACGCGGGTCGATGTCCACCCCGTGCAGGTTGTGGGCCAGGATCAGGCTCGGCACCGCTTTGTGAAGGGCCTCGAGGTCCGGGTAGTCTTCGGCGAGGGTCTGGCCTGTTTTCTCCCAGCGGGGACTGGTGGGATCGGCGTGGGCCTCCTCATAGATGTGGAGCAACAGGTCAAAGGCGTAGAGCAGGAAGTGTCCGCTGCCGCAGGCGGGATCGAGGATGCGCAGGTCGCGGGGATCCTTTTGAGGGCGCAGGGGGAATTTTTCGTCGGGCTGGCGGACCAGGTACTGACACCGCTCCGCCAGGGCCGTCCGGGTGCCACGCTGCTCATACCAGAGGCGTCCCAGGGTGTTGTCGGTGAGGAACTCCACCACATAGCGGGGGGTGAAAAACTGGTTGCGCACGGCCAGCTCACGACTGTTGCGAGGGGCCTGAGAGCCTCCCTGATCGACGTCGCGCATCTTGCGGCGCTCGTCCTGGCCGTTGAAGAACTGGTAGACCCAGCCGAGGGTCTCGTCTTCGCCCCACACGGCGGCCAGCTCGTAGGTGTTGAGCAGCTCCAGCAGCGCCTCAAAGGGGGTACGGCGGGGCCAGAGCACACTGGAGAGATCCCGCCGGTCGAAGAGCACCTTCACTTCGGTGGAGAGCTCATCAAAGATCGACTCCAGATAGAGACGATATCCCGCACTGTGAGGCAGCAGGGCCAGACCGGGGGCCATACCACAGAACTCACGATAACCCGCCGATTGTTCCCCTTTGCTGGTGCATTCTTTCACCAGCTCCCGGGCCTCGAGCATCTTGAGGGCGACAAACCGGTTGAGGGTGGTAAAGGCGGCGTCGCGCAGGTAGTCGGCCACCGCGTCGGGAGGGCTCATGCCACTCTCACGCTTGTGGGCAATGGCGGAGACGATGCGCTCTCGGGCAAAGACCTGACGGGGCGAGAGGTGCTTGCCCGCTTTTTCGGGCACCACACCATCCTGCTGAATGTCGAAGTCTCCTTCGAGCTGAGCGGCAAACTCCTCTTCGAGCAGCTTTCGGGCCTTCTGGGTGGCGCGTTCGATGCGGTTGCGGGTGTCTTTGTCCATCAGGCATTTCCCTTCTGGCCCTTCTTGGGTGCGGCTCTTTTGGGTGCGGCTCTTTTGGGTACGGCTTGTTTGGCGGGCGCGGCTCTGGTGGTTCTGGCGGCTCTGGTGGTTCTGGCGGCGCTGGGGTCGGGCTCCAGCAGCCCCGCATTCCGGCGTCGAGCGGCCTCAAAGCGGGGATGGGCTGGCAATACGCAGGTGACGGACACCTCGGTGGCATCAAAAATAGGAGGCGGACAGCCGACGGCCAACATGGTGCTGCGGATGGTCTGAATGCCCTGACCCTCGGCCTGCGCGAGCTGGAGGCGAGAGAGAAACCATGCCAGGGCCTGATTTCGCCAACGTGGGGTCACCTGACCGGAGCGAAGCTGCTCCAAGGACACGCCCACGGGGAGCGGGCCCGGCGAGATAAACTCGATGCGGTCTCGATAGGCGGTGAAGCGTCCAGGGTCAAAGAGCTCATAGTCCCGATGGGCGAGGGCGTTGATGAGGGCCTCCTGAATGGCTCGGCGCGGATATTTTTCTGCGTTGGGGGACTCCAGGTCGGTTTTATCGAAGAGGGTGACGGCTTCACTTCCGAGCAGCTCCAGCAGGCGGCGGGCTTGGTCGAGCAGGGTGCCGGGCAGCTCAAACCGCTGAGCGTAGGGGGAGGTACGATCCAGGCCGGGATAGGTCGAGCAGATGGAAAAGGCCCCTGGAATGAAGCGCTGGGGCTCTCGTCCGAAGAGCAGGACCGCAAAATTGCGAGGGCGCAAGACTCCACTTAAAGGTTCCATCACACACAATGAGGGCACAAATGGGGAGAGCTGGATCCCCTCCAGCAGATAGGGCTCAATGCCCCGGTCGAGGGTGAAGACGCCCATACGCTGGAGGGCATCACGCAGGGTCAGCAGGTCGATGTCGCTCACGGTGGCACCGCTACAGGGCCGCCGATCCCAGGGTTCGAGGGCACCTTTACGCACCAGCAGATCTTTGAGGAGGCCGTTTCGGGCCTCCAGGGTGGAGCGACTGACGCGGATAAAGTGTTTGGCCCCGTCGTCACCTCGGCGGAAGGTATGGGCATAACCGGTGGCGGGCTGAAGGAAGATCAAGATACGACGGCTGGGATCGTCGGCTTCGAGCTCTTCGACGAGGGGGGCGATGGGAGGGGAGACGCGCTCCCGGCATCGGGTGAGCACCTGTCCTTCGAGCTCTCGTAAGCGGGAGGCGGTGAGTCCGGAGCGGATCAGGCGTGGAAAACCGAATTCATCTTTGTCTTCGCGGGCACCACAGACGACGTAGCCGCCGCCCAGGTTCTGGAGGTCATTGGCGAAGGCGGAGAGGGTCTGTACCACGTCGTTGATGTCGGCGACGTTTTCTTTCCATTCGGTCTGCTCGCTCTCCCGTTGGGCGAGCTGATTCAAGTTGATTCTGAGGCTCATGCCAGCACCACCTTTTTTCCGGCTCCGATCAGGCGGGTACACTCGTCGCGCAGGCCCGCGAGGGCGGCATCGAGTTGTTCTTCGGTCTCGATGCCAGCGCCGAAGTAGGGCTGGACCTGAACAGTGGCCAGCCGCTCACCCTCGAGAAGGGCCTGAATACGACGCATGGCGCTGTGCAGGCGAGAAGCACACGCTTCCCGCTCAGAGCGGAGCAGGGGGAGGGAGGCACTGTGAGGGAGTGGACGGGTTCCTGCCTGAAGCGGTGCGGCCAGGGTGTCACGGGCATCGGAGGACAGCTCATGCCAGCCAGGGGTCTTGGCCAGACGTTCGAGCGCCTTCTTATAAGTGTCAAGGCGGGCCTGCTGCGCATCGTCAAACCGACGGGAATACTCCAGCTCCAGAGCGCGGGCATGCTGCTCGATGGTCGAGAGGTCACGGAAGAAGGTCTCCCGCTTCAACAGATCGTCGAGCTGTTCGGCTCGAGAGAACAGCTCCGGGCTCCGCTCAGGGCTGAGATCCGGCTCGGCGCTGAGCACCGGCCAGGCGACCGTGAGCACCCGACGGGCTCGCTCCAGCTCGGCCAGGCGAGACTCCCGGAGTACCTGGTTCAGCTCCCCAGCGCGTTTGATGGCATCTTTGATGGCCCGGTGGCTGGTGTTAAAGGTGGAGATGGCGTTGTCCTCGGTGCCGCGCACAATGGCCTTCATCTGGCTGAGGGCACCGTCCAGGGCGCTGCTGCCCGGCAAACGATGGGTGGTCAGGAGGGCCAGGGCGGAGGACACCCCGTCTTCGTGCCGGGCCACTTCCCGGCGCAGGTCGGAGGCAATGGGGCTGGCATTCAGCTCTTTGACTTCGCTGCCGAAGGTCTCGCGGAAGGCTTCAGCGGCTTTGATCAGCGCCTCAAAATCGAAGCCTTTTTTGGGACGGAAGGACGCCTGCCTGAAGAGGTTGTTGTTGGAGAAGGTGTCGCGGGCCTCGATGCCGGTGACGTTGTCAAAGGTCTGGCCCTTGCTGGTGGCTTCAATCTTTCCGGCTCGGAGCAGGGAGAGCACCAAGAGCCGGACCACGTCAAACTCCCACCCATAAGGCTCCCGTGCAAACTCATCGGTGAGGGAACGACCGCTGGCGGTGTCGCCGTAGTTGGCGCGCTCCTCGATGCGGTCGAGGACTTCTTTTAAGGGGCCCCCTTCGCTGCGGAAGACGGTCTTCCCTTTTTCATCGCGCAGCAGTCCGAGGCTCTTGAAGACCTCGGGCAACCCCTGGAGGTTGTTGGCGGAGTAGAGGGCATCGGAGCCTTTTTTGACGTCCGGGGCTTTGGCAGCGGCTTCTTTAAAACGATCAAAGACCTCCGGCAAGACCTGACTGAGCACCTCAGCGGCGGTTTTCCCGACGTCGGTGGCCCGCTCACCGGGGCTGCGGTCGTTGCCTCGAAAATAGATGCGGCCCGACACACAGGCTGCCCGGAGCAAACGTCTCAGCTCGTCGGTGTGGCGGCGCAGCCGTATCCGCTCCTCGGCGATGAGCGCGGGTGTGTCGTCGCTGCGGGTCTCGCGCTCTTTGCGGGTGAGCATCTCTTTGCTGCGGAAGAGCTCCACGGCTTCTCGGTCGATGGCATCGGTGAGGGCGATGGCCCAGAAGACCTGCTTTCGCTCCTGCTGACTGCGGACGCGCAGCTCCTCCGCGAGGGTCTTAAAATCCCGCCCTTCTTCTGCCGGATAAAGATGAAACATCATCTCACCAGCAGAGAGCTCGTTGCCCAGAAAGGAGAGGCCCGCTTTGAACGTCCGGGTCTCCAGCAGGATATGAGAGGGCTGAGGTTGCCAGAATCCGGCCAGAATATCCCGCAAGATGGCATGGGAGTCGGCAGGCTTGGGGGTGATGCCGTTGCGTTGACGTTCCCAATCGTCTTCAGCGGGGGTGGGAATGCGGTATCCATCGTCACCATGCCGGACCTGCTGGGCGGCTTCGAGGGCTCGGAGCGCATCCTTTACCACCGGAAGTTGAGCGTCACCCGCCACACTGCTGTGAAGGGCGGCGGCGATGTTTTCGGCGGTGCGGTGAACGGTCTTGACATACTGCAACAGACAGATCACCTTCGCCACCGATGAGGCCAGGGGATGCTCGACCTTCGAGGGCAGGGCGGCAATTTTAGCCCGCACGTCGGAGCTGATGTTCCCTTCGACCAGGTCATAGACGTGATCGAGTCGCACCAGCCGACCCACCTCCGCATCGGCGAGGTTGACGCCCGGGTTGATGAGGAGCTGCTGGGCGAGCTTGATGATGGTGCGGTTGGCACCTCCTACGTGTTTGCTGACACCTCCCTGCGTACGCAGGCCCGAGACCACCTGGATGATGAGCTCAATCTGGTAAGGCAGGAGCGGATACAGGTCCATGAAGGCTTCGCGGGTCAGGTCGGGATATTTCACATCGGAGGTCAGCCGGGTATGCTCGGTGAGCCGACCTCGGTGATCGTCGAAGAGCTTTCCGAGTAAGGTCTGAGCGGCAGCGTTCTTGGAGAGCACGCGGCGGCTGGTGACCTCAGAGATGTCGGAGGGCTCCAGGTGGACCTGATGGGGGAAGCGGTCCATCAGACGTGCCAGCTCGATCTTTTTGTCGTCGAGTCCAGAGACCAGCTCGCCGAGTTTCTCCTGGGAGGTGACGACCAGCCAGTGTTTTCCGCGTCCGCGCACCCCGAGCTGCTGCACGATGGCTTGGAGGTCCAACATCTTCTGGACGTCACGGGCAACAAATTGCCCCACCTCATCGACGACAAACATCAGCGACTGTCCGGGCTTACGACGCTTCATCAGCTCATGGGCGCGCTCTGCCAGCTTGCCTGGGGTGATGTCGGCTTTATTTTTGACGGCTTTGACCCATGAGTCGGCCATCGGATAGGTCTCGGACTCGAGGCTGTGCAGCACGCGGCTTGCTTCGGACAGGGCAAAGGCAATCTTGCCTTTCTCTGAGGACCACTCTTTTTTGAAGAGCCGCCGATATTCTGCCTCGAAGGTCGAGAGTGCGCCCTTCTCTTCGAGGCCAATCTCCAGCTCCGAGAGGTCGAGGTCTTTGGCATATCCGAGGCTCTGGAGAAAGAGCCCGTACATGATCTCGGTGAGGGTCTGGTTGCCGCTGCGAATCCCCCTATCGGTGGAGACATCAAAGATCACGGCGTGGGTTGGTATCCGCTCGTTGATGGCTTTGAGGAGAACACGCAGCTTGGGGTCGCCTGAACGCTCCGCAAAACGTTGGGCAGCCGATTCACCGACCACTTGCCGGTTCTCAACGGCCAGTCCGAGCATCTTGGCAAAGCTGGACTTCCCGGAGCCAAAAAAGCCGGAGACCCAGATGGAGACGCCATCCGTCGGCTTTTGGGGTGCTTCGCGGTAGGCTTCAAAGATATGAATGTAGTGGGCACGTATGGCATCGGTGACGATATACTCGTTTATCTCGTCCCGAATGATCTCTTCGTGGGTCTGATCGACCTTGATGACTTCTTCGATGCGGCGGTGAATATCGTTGGAGAAGAGCTGACGGATGGGCATGGTCATCGTGCTTATCCTTCATGATACGGGTCTTCGGACCTACCCGTCTAAAATCGTACCCGTCTAAAATCGTATCCGTCTAAAATCGAGCGGCGCTTCTAAAAGATCTTCGGACGATAGTTATGCTCCGCGTCCAGCACGCCCATGAAGCGCAGACCGGCGGCACCATCCAGCTCGCCAGGATAAAAGAGCACGGTCGGAACAGAGACGCGCCCTTTGAGCTGCTCCAGCAGCGAGAAGGTACGATACACGGGATAAAGTGCGCCTGTGCGGAGCATGAAGACAATATCCCGCTGAGGATCTCCCGCTTCAGGGAGCTGCGAGGCCACCAGCTCGACCAGGGAAGGTTCACTCTCCGACAGGACCGCGTGAACGGTCTCGACCACGGTCTCGGTGCCCAGCTCGCGCTCGACATCATACCACTCGGGGAGGGGCCGCTGGGCGCTCATGGCTGCTTCGAGGCATTCTGCCAGCGAGATGCGGCTCACCCGCTTGCCCTGCTGAGTCAAGCGGGTCTCCAGGAGTGTCACCTGCTGGCGCAAGGAGAACTCATCTTCGGGGGCATAACGAAAGAGGGCATAGGGCATGTCGTGATACACGCTGAGGCGTTGCCGGGGATCCGGCAGCAAGAGGATGGGCTCGAGGTGCTGCTTGAGTCGGAGCTCGAGGTCGTTCATGCTACCATCCTCTCTGCATATTCGCGGGCGCTGGCGCATGGCAGGGAGAGCTGGATCAGACTGCCCGCCACCTGATAATCGAGCTTCCGAAACTGGTGGAGGCGGAGCAGCTCCTGCTCAACGTCCGCAGGGTGCATGCGAAAGAGACGCCAGTCTGGTGCGGAAAGCATCCGGCCCGGGCTGAGGGCTTCATCACGCAGGGCATGAAGCAGATACAGAACGCTGCGCTCCGGCAGGTGATACGGGACAAACTCTCGAGCCACCGAGCCCCGCAGCAGGCCAAACTCAACGCCCAGCTTGAGGAGTCCAGCAGCCACTCGTTTTGTGGTGCTGTCTGACCATGCGCGGCCCAGAACGGCACCTCTGCTGGTGAGAGAATGGAGATATCCCATCAGCTCTTCGGTGCGGATGCGGAACCGTCCTGCCTCATATGCCTCAAAGAGCCAGGTCTGGAGAAAATCGCGGACCAAAAACTCGTCGCGGGTCATATGCCAGAGCATCAGCGGCTTCCATTCGTCCAGGGGGAGGCCGTGTTGTGCAAGCATGACCAGGGGGCGGTCGCGTCCGTCGGGATCAAAGCGGCGATTGATCACTTTGGCGACATCTCGCAACCATGCGGTACTGCTGGCACCCATGTAGTTTTCAGCGCGAAGGCGGTCAAGGTTTTTGCGCTTGGAGTGCTCAAGGTTCCAGGCCGCAAAAATGGCGTAGGTCTCGGCGATCATGGCACCTTTCACCACGGTAAAGGAGGAGACCACATCGGCACGGGTGCTCAGGGTCATACGTCCGCTCTCCTGGCATAGGGGACAGCGGGAGCGGCGGGCTCTCCTCTGGCAAATCCGAGGGCAAGGAGGGTGATATCACGGTTGCTGCCAGAAAAGGGCGTGGCAATGGGAACGGCGCGACCTTCCGCTGAGCGTCGGAGTTTGGCATAGGCATTCAGATCTTGCTCATCGACCAGGTCAAAGTCGCGTAAAACGGCCACGAGGTCTGTGCTCGGAAGGCTTTTAAGGCGCTCAAAAAAGGGTGTCCATTCAAAGGCGTGATCGAGCCAGTGTTCCCAGCGTGCATCAAAATGTTCTTCGATGGCGTCTGTCAGTCGCCACAAGGTCACACAATCCGGGGGATCGAAGAGCTCCGTACAGCGCGCGGCTGCCACAGCAAACACCGAGCGGGCCTGCGCAAAGTGATGGGTGCGTGGAAACCCCCGCTTCAGTGCCATCGCTCCATAGGGTCCAAGCTGGCCTTTCGAGTTCCACCACCGAGCGAGCTCCAGCTCGCCAAATCGTGCCACCACCAAGCGCAGTTTGAGAAGTTGATCCAGGTTGAGGGCGGTTGTCGGCATGACTTTCCTCTGCGTCATCTGGAAGGTATGGGAGGTGACCTCATGGGCTTCGTGCTCGGGCTCAGGGGGATGGGCGGGTCTCCAAGAGGGCATCCGGGGGTCACCGAGCGTTCCCACAAGCAAGTCCGGTTCGCCAATATACTAAACCGGACTTGAGTCGGCAAGCGGCAACTCCGATACAGGAGCCTCCATGCGACTGACCCTACCTCAGCTTGAACGTCACGTCTACGTCTACGTCTACGCCTGCGTCGCCCATATCGGGGGCGTCGCCCATGTTGTTGCGCCGGGGGATGGGGCGACGGGGGATGGTGCGACGGGGGATGGTGCGACGCAGGCGTCGCCCCT
>JBJTQF010000183.1:0-33739 GCA_046075485.1 Myxococcota bacterium
TAGCCCGACTGGGTGCCATCACCGGTCTGGAGCGACTGGATGCGCTGGCGGAGCAGGTGCTCACCGCCTCCAGCCTTCGAGAGTTGGGCCTGGAGTGAAGCCGCAAACTTAGGCCCCCGGGTTGGTGGAGGCTGAGCCGTAACGTCTCTCACCCGGCTCTCGTACAGGGCCCCACCCACTGCTTCGCCGCTCGCGTCCGGCCCACGCTGAAACACAGCGCGGACCCAAACCTCTCTATTCCTCGTACGTTGGTGTTGGATCCCACCAGTGCGTGAGTACCACCCGCTCTCCCACCACCACTTGCAGGAGCTGCGGCCCCGGCATCAGCCAATATCCCCCCCAACGCCGCTGAACCCGCTCACCATTGAGAAAGAGGGTCTCCCCCTCACGCAGCCGGGGAGGATTCCAGTGCTGTTTTGTCGAACGTTGCAGCTTGATGCGCTCCAGCTCCAGCAAAAGTGCCCCCTGTTGCCCCAGCTCGCTGCTCCAGCGAGCACCGGGATGCAGCACCAGGGCTCGTCGGAGCGCCACCCGAGTGCCCTCCACATCTTGCAGGCGCAGGCGCACACATGCCAGCCCCAGCCACACATGCGCCAGAAGCTGCGGAGACACCACACCTTCGAGACATTCCAGCCGCTCCACCGTGTGCGTAAACAGCAGCCGCGCTTCCGTCAGCGCATCAAAACGGAGCTTCTTCAGCCCCGAAGAGACCAGGTCACGCAGCTCATCGGGGGGGAGTGGCGCACAAGCCGCCTGAGCCTCCGCGCCCGAGCATATACACAAAAGCCAGCTTCCAAACAACATCCAGAAGGTGTATTTCATCCACGTCGGCATCGGCGAACTCCAGAGGGTGATGGGTTGTCGGCTTCATCGTATGGGATGGCTTCACTGCATCGACCTGATGTCAGCGGTCTGCTCGTATGATCTCAAGACGTTGTGTCTCGGCATACCATCGATAGACATGTCCTTCTCCCGGCTCTACTCGAAGCGTAAAGGATTGTGTCACCCCATCGGGAAGCTGGAGCATGATCTCGTAAGTGCCTGGAAAAATCATCATTTTAACACTGCGCTCATGGGATACCTTTCGACCGTTCACATAAAAGGAGCCAAGTGGAATGGAGGTTAACGTGAGCTCTTGTTTCTGAAGGGAGCTCCTTTCGGATGGCGGCGCGGAGGAGGGACCCGTCTGCACACCGGTGGACTCCGCAGCAGCGGAAGAGCCTGTCTGCGGCCTCTGCGCCTCGTTTGCCGATGCCACACTGCCCATGACCGCTGGCGTAGCGCGCTCAGCCCCCTCTGAGGGAAGCGCCGTCGTCGGAGTCCGAAGCACCGCCTGCTTTTCTGCCTGGGAATGTTCACGGCGCTCCAGAGCCGTTTTTGTTTCTCCCGGAGCCTCCCGAGTGGCAGAGACACTTGTCTTGACCGGGTTTGGAGAAGGAAGCCTGAGCAGACGTGCTCCAGAGCCTGCCTGAAGTCCCTTCGAGGCACCTGCTGCTGCGCTCCCCGCCACGTCTGGCGCTTGGAGCATGGCGTTTATCGGCGTCGGCTTGGATGTCTGCATCGAGGTCTTATCTTCCACCAGCCCGGTGTGAGGCTGGCCGTGTCTTGCAAGCTCCAGCGGTGCCGAGCGGGTGTGAGCGGATGCCTCGGGGCGCTCCACGTTGAGCAGGCGCTCCCACACAATCCCCAGCAATACAAGGTTGAGCAACACCAGCCCGACCATCAAAAGCGGCGGCAAAAGGCTCGAACGAACAGCCGGTGAAGGACTTTTGTGCTCCGCAGCAGGTGTAACAGGAGAATAAGGAGAGGGTACTAACAGAGGTGGCAGATAGGCATGCCGGTCTAGCTCAATATGGTCGGTATGAGGTGGTGAGACGTGAACCTGCTGACAAAGTGTGGCCAGATCCTGCTCCACGGTCTCCGCACCGGGGAGCAATGGCAACAGCTCTCGTAGGGTGAAGGCCAGCTCCCACGGATCGGCAAATCGCGCGTGCGGGAGCCTTCTCAACATTCGATTCAGCGTGGCTTTGAGCGGGTTTAGGGCGTCTGGAAGTGCTCGAATGATGGGGGCAGCATTCAGATGGGGGATGAACCGAAAATAGTCGGCTGGCTCCCGAAACGCCACCAAGGGCTTCCCCGTCAGAAGCCGATAATAGATGAGACCTAATGAATAGACATCTGCTGCTGGAATCAGCTCATCCCCCAACATCAGCAGAACCTCGGGAGCCGCATAGTCGATGGAGCCCTTAAACAGCCCGTGGCCGGTGAGCATGGTTCGGCCATCATAACGGGCGATGCCGAAGTCCATGATCTTGACCTGCCCTTGACGTGTCAACATCAAGTTTGATGGCTTCAAGTCCCGGTGAATCAGCGCGAGGGGCTTGCCGCTTGGACCGGTGGTACTGACTGCATGTGAGAGTCCTTCCGCAGCCTGAATGATCAGGTGTGTGGCCATCGCAGGTGTCATCCACTGCCCCTTCGTGTGGAGGTATTCCATCAGGGTCTTGAGGGTGGGGCCCTCCACCCACTCGAGCACCACGATGGTCTCCTGCGAGCTGCCAACCGGCACGGTGAGCACGTCGAGGGTCTGCACGATGTTGGGGTGATGCAACCAGAGCCCCACCTCCCCTTCACGCCACAGTCCTGCCTCAAGCTCCTGAGGTTCTGGAACATCATGGCGCATGCGTTTGATGGCCACCGGCTGCGGGGGCAGCCCCGGTAGGTGGCGGAGGGCGTAGAAGACTCGGCCCATGCCTCCAGCGGCGACAAACCCTTTCACTTCAAATACTTGCTGCTGCTGCATGTGCGGCTCAGGACGCTGAAGCTTGGGCAGTACGACGGTGGCATCCGGTACTTCCAGCGGCATCCTTGCACACACCCCCTGCGATGGAGCGCTCGGCACATGTGTTTCCGGGAGCGGAGGCGGTTGCGTGTACCCACGATGCTGCCGAAAGAGGGGCTTCCATCCGCTGATGATCGATGACCAGGCGGCACGAGAAGATGGGCTTTGCATAGGGTCTCCTTTTAAACATGGGCTTCTTTCGGAGTGTTCTGCGAGCTCGTAATTTTTTTCATTTTTTCTTGCGGCAGGGTGTGGCGATCCCATGCAGCACCACGTCCATTCTGCGAAAAGGCCATTTTTTTTCATTTTTTCTGGTGGCCATCCCTTCAAGAGGGGTTGAGTCGGCATTCCAAAAAAGTGCGTACAAATTTGAAAAAAAGGGCGAGCGTCGGAACATCCTTCATATGCGCATCATGACCTCGGCTACTGTTCTGGATGTGTGTTCATGGTTGCGCAGCCTTTTAAGCGTTGAGCCGAAGTCAGATCCCCTTCACCACTTGCTCGGCTGGAGCGAGTACCAGGAGCTCGGTATGCAAAAACGTCTGATCCCGGATGAAGAGCGTCTCCCGATGGAAACGGATGTCTCAAAGTGGATTGATACGAGACTATGGCAGGAGACGCCCCAGCGGGAGGCCATCGGCGAGGGTTACTTTGAACCCGATGAGAACCAAGACCTGATCGCCACAGAGTATTCTGCGCAGCGGCTTGCGGAAGTAGAGCAGCTCCGGCAGACCTTTCAAGAGGAGCTGCGGAGAAGTCGAGAGCGGCTCAAACGGGCGAACTTCCGAGTGGAGCGGGTGCAGCTTCACAGTGCCCCGCCGGTGAAGGGCTTGAGGTTGGTCGAGGGGACGGAGCCCGATGCGTTGCCCTGGTCAGAGGAGCAGCAGGTCCACCACGCGGATCCGGCTGTCCTGCTCGATGAGGCCCCCGTCTTTCGACAGAGTGCCTCGCAGACCGGGCTGGAGCCTGAGCAAAACCTCAGCGTTCATAAACATATACATGGTTTGAAAGCTGGCTGGGTGCGGATCAAGCACTGGCTGGTCCGGTGGCTGGGTGGGAGGCCATAAACCGCTTGGCACGGTCTCCTGAAGGGCCTCCCGTATACACGCGCGGGCGGAAGCGGACGAAGCGGACGAAACGGACGAAGTGGACGAAGCGGACACGGTGCCTGCCCTTTCGCACGGCGATGCTCCATCACCCCTCAGCGGTAAGCAGTTCGAATCTTGAGGCTTCCTGTCCCTCCACCTCCTTCTTGCCGTGCTCAAACGCTTTCGCATAAGAGTGATCCTCCCCACCGATCTGTAACCAATAGAGCCCACCATCATCCCATTCATCAAGTCAAAATCGGTCAAACGGGTTACCGTCCGCTGGCACACCGTTGAGCTCGCGGGATGTACCTCAAGAGGAGTCTACCGACATGAAGATCGTCGTCTTTGGCCCTACCGGTGGGACGGGAAAGGTTCTGGTCTCTCAGGCGCTCGCACGAGGCCATCACGTCAACGCCTTCGCCCGCACGCCCTCCAAAGTGGGGATGACCCATCCCAACCTCACCGTGACCTCGGGAGATGTGTTGGACCCCCTCGCCGTTGAAAACGCCCTGGTGGGGCAAGACGTGGTCGTTGTCTCCTTGGGGAGCTCTGGGCTCCTCCAGAAAGATCAGACCTGCTCCATTGGCACCCGTCACATCCTGGCGGGCATGAAAAAAGTCGGACTGCGGCGGCTGATCGTGTGCAGCTCGATGGGTGTGGGCGACTCCCGGCCTCATGTGCCTGCCTTCGTGCGCTTTATGCTGCAACGCCCGCTGGCAGACAAAGAGGTCCAAGAACGAGACATCCAAGCCTCGGGGCTCGACTGGGTGATCGTGCGCCCCACCGGACTGGTCGATGAGCCCGCACGGGGCGAGCTCACCGTGGTCGAACAAGGCCCGGTGCCGATTTCTCGCATCTCTCGAGCGGATGTGGCGAGTTTTATGCTCGACCAGCTCAGCTCCGATCAGTATCTGCACCGCACGCCGGGCATAAGCTGGAAGGGATGAGACCGTGCGCGAAGGTGGAAGTGCCCCCGAAAGCTCCTAAATCCGAAGTATTTCAGTCGTGACAAAACGATCAGCAGCAAGCTCTTGGCCACGGCCCTGGCCTCACCGCCCTCACCCCGGAGAAGGCTGCACCACCTGCCGCAGACAGCCAAAACCCAGACAGCGGGTGAGTAAGGTGCTCAGCGCCAGCGTCTCCCCCGAGAGTTCTGCCGCCGTCAGCGCCAGGTCCACCGCCTCCCCAAACGAATGCCCCTGCTCCAGCCCTTCTAAAAAGGCATACGTGCTGGGCTCCAAGTCCACGAGCTGAGGCCAGAAACCCACGCGCGACACCAGCAGATAACTCGGCGCGTCGAGCGACGGAAATACAACCTCCCCCTCTGTCTGATGTGCTCGCCAGAGCGCCCCCACTGAAAAAGCCGACGAGACGAGAGCACAGGTCGGCAGCAAACAGAAGTGCATCGCCTCCAGCGCCGACGGCTCCAGCGCCACAAAAGCCGCCGGAGAGAGTGGCTCCAATTCCGCCGCAAAATAGGCCCGATGAAGCGCCCACTCGAGCCTCGCCATCGCGGGAAAATAGGGCCAAGCCTGCACGGGCTCGAATTTCTCCAAGAACGTGGCGAAGTGCTGACCCCAGGCATTTAAGTCAGGATCCGAGGAAGGAAAAGCACGTCCATACGCCGCCCCCAGACCGGTAAAAAAGTCCTCCCCCACCAACCGTTTGAGCACGGGATAAGCCGCCTCCAGCCCCTTCACCCAGGTGGAGACAAGCTGGCTGCGATAACGTCCAAAACGCTCCGCGAGCTGCACATCGGGAGCCCGAAGGCCCTCCGGCGTTCCAGTCTCCAGCAGGGCCTGCGCAAACGACGCCTGACGATGAGCACTCCCCGAAAGATCCGGCACCCCCTGACGATGGGGGAGCGGACGAAGTGTCAAGGACGAAGGCATGGCACCCTGCATGTGCTGCTGAGCTTGACGGGCTTGGTCCAGCAGCACCGACAGCTCTGGCACGTCAGTATCCCACTCAATAAGTGTAGGCACCGCACCCAGTCTATTGAGCGCCTGTTGATACAGTCTCCACACCGGATCCGCCACCACATCTCCGTGATGATCCACCACCACGTTGCCACTCCGCAGGTGGCCGGCCAAGTGGATTTCGCCCACCCGAGGGGCCAGTACCTGTGCAATGGCGGCTTCCGCGTCTTCTCCGAGGTTACACTGGTTGACGTAGAGATTGTTCACATCCAGCAGGATACCGCAGCCCGTGCGCTGAGCGACTGTATTTAAGAAGGAGATCTCCGTCAGCTCATCACCCTGATGACGTAGGTATGCGGAGACATTTTCAAGCAAGATCGGACGCTTGAGCAGGCTCTGGAGCCGGTCTACCCGCGAACACACGAGGGCCAGCAGCTCATGGGTCAGTGGAATCGGCAGCAGGTCATGCAAGGCACGCTCGGAAGTGGCTCCCCAACACAGGTGCTCGGACACCTGCGCGGGCTCGAGCGCCTGCACGAGCGACACGATGCGCATCAGGTGCGTCTCTGAAAAGCCTCGAGCAGAGCCGAGACCAAGTCCAACCCCATGAAAACTCAAGGGATAGTGCTCGCGCAGTTGGAGCAGCACATGCCGGTCGAGACCTCCCGGCTGAAGATAGTTTTCGGTATGGACTTCGAGCCAGTCCACCGAGGGATGTTCTTCGAGGAAGTTCCGATAGTGGCGGGCACGCAGGCCCACACCAACGCCATGCAGCATGGGGGCCCCTTTCGAGGAGAACGGATCAGTTGGCCGGGGGCTTGGTGGCGCCTCCTTCTTTGGTGCAGGTGCCTTTGGCCACGTATTTCCAATCGTAGGGAGAGTTGTTGACCTTTGCTTGTCCTGCGCAGGAATGAGTTCCATCCGCAGCGGCACAGTCGTTTTTACCCGCTTTGGCGATGCCGTAACATTTTTCTTTGCTCGACTGAGCTTGTGCAGGTGTGTCAGTGGCCGCCAGCGCCAGTCCAGTCAACGCCGCCGCAATGATCATCTGTCGTCGATCCATGAGTACCCTCATTCTTTTGATGTTATGTCAGCCAAACCCTCGACACAAACGCTATCACGCCGCAGAAGAGGTGACAATCGTTTATCCTGGTGTTAGAAACGAATCGCAAGCGTATTTTCCTGAGCGCATTTTTCGGGGTATATTCCGGGGGGTATATTTCGGGGGGGCATATTTCGGGGTGTTTTTTCGGGGGGCATGACGCTGCGCACACAACCGGGTGAGGATGCAACGTCGGCGGGCCATGCCTACTTGCGCTTTTCGGAGACCTCACGTTAGACTCTAAGCTTTGCTGGAATTCCGGTATGGATCAGCGCAATCAATCCAGGTCTTTTCTCTATTTTGTTTACCGATGGAGTGTCATATATGCAAAAACACATCTGGATGAGCCTCCTGCTGCTCGGCGCTTCGACGGGGCTGGCTCAAAATCCCTATGAGGTGCGGGGACGTGACTGGAGTCCCGAGGTGCAGGCGTATATGTCGGAGGCCCGTGAGGGCTATGAAGATCCGATGGAGCAGCGGGCTCACAAGAAGCAGCTCCTGCGTCAGCTTCCCCCGGAGCTCCGTCGGCAACTTGAAGCCGCGCCGGGTGATCTGACGGTCCAAGAGAGTGCGGTCCCTTTTGCCACACTGGATCTGAGCACGTTGCCGGAGCTTCCGCCGGAGTATGGCCCGCTGGAGGGTTATCTTGACGCATTTGAGGCACGTCGAGACGAGCGTTTTCTGGACGATCCCGATCCCCGACACGGAGCTGCGGCACGTCGGATTACCTGGCTGTACGCACATCAAGGATGTTAGGCACGTTCACTGTTGATGTCTCAGGGCATGGTGGCGGCAGGACATGCACGTCCGCTGACGATCTTTGTTTTTCCGCTCAATCGGGGGGAATGGCTGCACTTTGACACGCCGTATTCTCCGATGGGGTATGTGGAGTGGGGTTTTCATGTGGCGCCCGTGGTGCTTCAGGAGGGCGCGCTGACCGTGTTGGATCCGGCGCTTGATCCGTATGCACCGCTGCCGTTGGAGGAGTGGTTGACGATCATGTTGTCGTCGCCGGAAGCGGCGAAAGTGGCCATCTGTGGAGCCTATGCGCTCTTGCCGGATGGAAGCTGCTGGAGCTCACCGGCCAGCAATGATACGCGGGTCTATTATGACGAGCAGCCGCTGATGGTCAAAGAATGGAACCTGCTGGAGCGGATGGGGTACGATCCCGAGGCGCTGCTGGGGGACAATCCACCGTGGTAAGTGCAGGATCAACGGCTACGCACGCCGCAGAGAAGATCCTCCATATCTGTTATGATGCGTGTATGCGTCGCGTGTACTCTTTTCCTCCCCCCTTTTTAGCAGAGCCCTCTGACGAGAAACACGCTGGGCTCAGTGCGCTTCTCGGCGGACCAGCTCTGGGGTGCGACCTGTCCACTGGCTAAAAGCGCGGAAGAAGGAGCTCGGCTCCTCAAACCCCAACAAAAATGAGATCTCAGCGGTGGGAAGTGGAGTCTGTCTCAGGTAGTGAAGGGCCAGCTCCTCCCGCAACCCTCGGAGCAGCTCTTGAAAGGAGGTTCCTTCTTCCTCGAGCCGACGCTGAAGGGTTCGACGACTCATCAGAAGTTTCCGTGCCACGTCCTCCATCATAAACACACCACTCGGGAGCCCTTCGAGAAGCACCGCACGCACGCGCTCTGAGGTGGTGGCAACCGACGCCAGCTCCGCAAGACGACGACGGAGCTCCGGCTCAAAGACCGCCCACAGAGCGTCATTGCTGGACAAAAAGGCGCGCTCGGCATCTCGGCGAGAAAAGACGACCTCATGTCCTGGGCCGGGCTGGATGGGGACTCCCACGAAGGCGGCATAGGCTTCTATCGGCGCAGGTGGATGTTGGGCCATCATACGCAGCGGTCGAATTGGCTCATGGGTGCCCATGCGGGCCAAGCAGACCCAAAACAGCAGCTCCGTGACCACCAGTGTGACCGGAGGCGGTGGGCCCGTGTGAAGCCAAAAGAGCTGAGCCGTCACCGTCTCCGGCGTCTCCAGAATGTCCAGGCGCATGGGAGCGACCAGTCGTTTATAGGTGGCAAGCCGTTTAAGCGCACTCAGCAGGTTCGGACTACACAGGGCAGCAAAAAGAGGCGGCGAAAATGCCTCACCGCGCAGGAGCTCGTACAGCCGGAGTGGGAGTGTTTCGCCTCCGGCTTCGGCTTCGAGTGCCTCCCAAAAACGGTAATAGTCCGCCGCTTCCAGACGAGGCGAGGGCCGATGAAACAGGTCTTCTGGCAATCCAGCCCGATGAAGGAGCTGGACCGGCGAGACGCCTAGCTGCTTCAGAAAACTCGGCCACGCCACATCCAGGGCATAGGTATAAGGTGACATACACAGCTCCTGCACGATCTGCGTTTAACGTCTGCGTAGGTGACACGCCCTCGGGCAAGAATATCACCCTGCCTCACGAGCGCCCCGCACGCACGACGGTTGAGCCGCACGAACGACTCACCGGGGCCGTTAGGCGAGGCGTTTGACTTCGCTCATCACAACTTTATCAAACATACGGTCGCTCAGCCAGCGTCGCAGAAAGAGCAGAGGACGTGCCAGCTTGCCGATCACATATCGGGTCTTGGGGCGCGAAGCACGAAGGGCGGTTGTGATCGCCTCCACCACCACCGAGGCAGGGGAAGAGCCATTGTTTTTGGCCGAGGCACGCACCGCTTGGGCCACCGCGTGGGCCATCGGTGCATAAGGGCCATTTCCAGACCGCTCCAGCATGGGTCCGGTGAGCACATCACCAAATTCGGTTGCAATCATGCCGGGTTCGATGATCACCACCTCGATGCCAAAGGGCTCGGTCTCGAGGCGCAAGCAGTCTGAGAACCCCTCGAGGGCATGTTTGGATGCATGATACCACGCGCCCAGTGGGGTATAGATCTTGCCGCCCATCGAGGTGATGTTGACGATACGCCCCTTCTTTTGCGCTCGCATGGAGGGCAAGACGGCTTTGGTGAGGGCGGCCACGCCAAAAAGATTGACTTCAAACTGATAGCGCGCTTCAGAGAGAGGAATATCTTCGACCGCGCCATAGAGCCCAAAACCGGCGTTGTTGATCAACACATCAATCCGACCGACTTCTTGAAGAATATGCTCCACGACGGCGCGCACTTGGGTTTCGTCGGTGACATCCAGGGCCATCGGACGACCGCCAACAGACTTGAGCGCCTGCATCCGCTCGACTCGGCGGGCGACTCCGTAGACGATATGGCCTTCACGCGCGAGGGCGCACGCGGTCTCGAGGCCCATACCAGCAGACGCGCCCGTGATCAAGATGACTTTAGAGGGGGTACTCATCCTATGCTCCTGAGTGTGGTGTGTTTTGTGAGCGGCTGGGGAGGAGGCGAACGTGCTCCTGGGGTGTAGCCCGCTGGGCGCTCCCCACTTCCAGCTTATGTGGGAATGATAGTCCCAAAACGTAGGCTTATCACGTGCAGAAGACGCCAAAAGAATGGCAAACGGCGCCAATCACCGGACAGACGCGCCACGCCCTGCTGGAATGGCTCAAGGTGCGGGGGCATTCTTGCCAATAAAGCTCGGATTGACCTGCTCCAGCGTGCCCGAGAAGCCGGTGAGTGCCTTCACACACGAGACATAATCATTCGCCACATCCCAGCTTGTGCCCATCGTTTCGCAGTAATGACCAGAAGCTTCACCGAAGGCTTGGCCATATCCACAAGAAACTTGAGCAAACTGAGCACCATTCGGAACCAGATTATAGGGAGGACCGGTGAGCACTGCGGGATCTTCGAGGATCTGTTTACACCGGGCGCCCGAGATCGAATAGTTGCTGCCATCCGCTGCGCGATGGTCCATGATGCCTGCGGCATTGAGCGCCGCACAGGTGCCGGGAGCGCCTCCGAAGGTTTCTTCATCGGCCACACAAAACACTCGCCAGTCCGAGAGTGGAATCAGATATCCAATCTCATCCTGTGTAAGTCCAAGTACAAACTGATATCGATCTGCCATCACCTGGCGGATGTAGCCGGGGGTTTGATAAGCCGTGCCGCGTTGGTGCTCATCGGGATCTTGCGCCCCCGCATAATAGGTCTGACGTGGATCGGCGTAGAAGTCGGACGGGAGACCCTCCACCAGCTCGACCACCGCCTCCCCTGGCACGGTCATAAAACCAATCGGGCCGACGCGGGTATAGTGGACCTCCGACTGAATATGATCTCCTTTACGAATCGGCACTTGCAGGATCGGATCCTGCACAGACGCATAACCATCACTGACACAGGTGCTGGCGTCCTTGACCCCGACGGCGGGACAGTTGAAGAGCTCCCGTTTGTTGTAACCCAACATCAGCGGCTCCCCGTTTTTGCGCACCACCAGCCCCAACCGGAATCCCCAGTTGTTGAGACGGGTGAAAAAGGAGCGCGAAGCGGTCTGAATCGCGGGATCATAGACCTCTTCAGCGCCCTCAAGGGCTTGCAGAGCGGCTTTCCCGAGCTCCAGCCCGGTCAAAGCCAGCCGCCGAAAATTCTTGTCAATCAGGACAGCGCCCTCGGGCACCACCACTCCATCCCCCGCAGGTTTCCCCGAAGCGCCCTCGGTCTCCCAGACCACCGTGTTGAGCGGGCTGATCATCGCTCCCACCGGTCCATTGACATACAGTGCCGGAGCGGCGGTGGCATCCATGATATATCTCATGGCATAACCTGGAAACCCAGCCGAGAGATATTGTCCTTCGACATAACAGTGTGCCTGGTTATCATCGGAGTAACACTCATCCACACTGCGCAGATACGCGGCCTCGTCCTCGGAGGCATATACATCGCGGCCAAACCAGAGCACATCCTCCGGGTGATTTTGCCACTGAACCAGGGTTCCGATGACCTGCCCATCATCGGTGGAGACCGCTTGGAGGACGTTGAGGGTGGGATCCACGATACGAGGGGCCATCGTATCGCCCATCCCAAACTGATGTTGCGCCCGGGCGACCTTTAAATAGGCTGGTTTCAAATGGGCAGCATCTGATGCATCCACGATGACATTGGCCACTTGTTCGATCAGATAGGCATAATACGCTCGGTTGATCCCTTCCAGCCCGGAGGTATCCGGTCCCATATGATTATGGGTGGCGGACACGGTGATGCGAAGCTGCTCAAACCGTGCGGGGCCCACCTTCCGAGCCACGGCATCATAGATGGACTGAATGTCTTGCCGAAACAGCATGTAGACATCCACCGTCGCCATCACGATCACTTGTCCGGTGGGGTCGTCGAGGCTCTGAAACGCCACCGCGCCCGCCCTCAGCTCGTCGTGGACCCAATGAGATGATGGATAACCATTCCCGACCGCAAGGGTTCCCACGTCAAAACCCTCCACAAAAACACCCGGATTCAGCCCTGGATCCGCCGGGTCGAGCGCCAAGGGCGATGAGCGCAGAGGGTCAAAATAGGTCGTAGACCCTGCCACTTCGGGCAAGATGGTGGTGACCTCCATGCCCACCAGCAGGCGGGAGGACGACGTTTCACCAGAGCCGCAGCCGTCGGCTTGGAGACCTGTCCAAGCCATGAGGCCAACGCCCACGCTGAGGCACATTCCAGACACGAGACTTCGCATCGACAGCACTCCTAAAGAGAGGTGAGACCTACTCGGATGAGCAGGTCTGTTGAGGGCCAATGGTATGTTGGGGAAGGTTGGGTCGTAGACGCAAGTCAAATCTCGTCGCGAGGCTCAGGAGCTGAGGAGCCTGCTCTCAGTAGGCACTCCTCGGACAAAATCGTGCCGCTGTATCTTTACAATTTCACTATAAACCATTGATATTAGTATAATTTATTCCGCCTATTTTGACATAATCATATATCACGCCTTCTCAATTGAAGTAGACTCTCTCCGCGCGGAACGCACCCTCACGGGGGATGTGCGTCGGCGTATGGGAGGCTCCCACCCTGGAGCCACTTCGGAACAGTGCATCAAACAGGAGAGGCACGGTCTATGGTGACATCTACGCAGCAGCCCTTGTCCACACCCACCCTTTATTCTTTTGGAATGCTCCACACCGTGACGGGACAGAGCGTCTCACTGGAAGGCATTTCCAGCTCAACCATACTCGCAAACTCCTGGAGCGTGTCCTTTCGAGTGCGTCTGCGTTCGGTAGGGAATCACAACAAGCTCCTCACGATTGGACCCACGGCGACCATCTACCTGGGCAATCCGGTGTCGAGCTCCACGCCACACAATAATCACATCTATGCCGTCTTTAAGGATGAGAACGACAGCAGCAAGACCACAACCGTGGATGGCCAAGTCGAGCTGCAACTGGGGGTATGGTATCAGCTCACCATGACCGTCCTGAAGGGCAGTAAAAACACCGCCAGCGTCATGATGTATGTGGACGGCGAACCCTTCGGCCACACGGGAGGGCCTGACGATACCCCTGCCGCCGCGCATGTCGGTACGTACTATACCAGCAGCGACAAGCATAAACCGGCACTTGGTGGTGGGGTGGACGCGGAGTTCATGAACATCACCTTTTGGAAGACCGTGCTGGACTCGAGCAATATCCTCCAGGTGGCCTTTCAAGCACCTTCGGTTTTGCCATCTGTGCCCTCGGTGCTCAAGAGCTTTGACTTCTCGAGCTTGCCAGCCAGCACGGGGCTCTACACCCTTAACAAAGGTGCTTCGTTGTGTTGTGTGAACTTGGCCCTTCAGCTTGGCAACGGGGTGATGTTGCCGGATCCCGCTGACGACCTCAATCCGGGAGGGGATCTCTCGCAGCCCTTTACCGTGGAAGCCTCCGTGTATGCCCTGCCTCCCATCTCGGAGGTGGATGCCCTGCTCACGCCGGTGATTTTGGGCAATGGAGCCCTCCAAGACAACAATGCCTTCTATTTTGGGATCGCCTTCCAGCAGGATCTTGACCATTTTGTCCTGTGTGCCAAACTTCCTGGACAGACGGACCTCATCAAAGACACCACTCCGCTGTCTGTGCGCACCTGGAATACCGTGGCCATGTCCTGGGATGGACACCAGCTTCAGTTTAACATCAACGGTGTGGCCACTTCCGCCCACAGCGTCTCCGCGAGTGGCCATCGTACAACCCCTTTGGTGACACTGGGCGCGCTTACCTCAACGAACAGTGGCAGCGGATATTCTCATTTTTTCCTGGGGCAGCTTCAAGGGGTGAACATCTGGAACAGAGCCCTCGGCACTGCTGAGCTGGCCACCTTTCAAGCCCCCTCCCCTGACAGCCAGGAAGGACTCACCGCATCTTACGCCTTGCTCAGCACGGAGCTCTCGAACATGGTGACGGGGCGTCGTCTGGCCCTCAAAGGCAGTCTTGTGATTGCCGAGACCATGACCACACATTTTGCCAGCAGTACCAGCCGCGCTGCTCAGCCGCCCCTGCATCCGGGAGAGGACTCCTACTTTAACCTGACCCAGCTTCAAGCGGACCATGCAAACAACGCCCGGGCTCAGCGGGTGGAGGCGTCTGGTTCCAGCACGTACAAACGTCGAACGCTCACCTCGGCGGACCTGGAGCGCCTCGAAGCCCCCCTGGAGTTCTATGCACGCATGCTTCCCGAAGAGAAGCGTGAGTCCTACCGAAAGTTGTGGCGTCACAATATCCAGCAGGTGGCACAGCGGATTGAGGCCGCCGATGACTATCTGCCGGGGGCCTTCAGCAGTGAGAAGGTGGGGGAGTTTGTGGTGTCCTACTTCCACACCCCTCAAGGGCGGGTGGAGGTCTCTCGTGAGCTTGCCACGGCGGTGAGTGAGTGTACGGTCTGGCGCATCAACATGGTGGCGGCTGCCCTGGGCACCTTTCTGTCGGTGATGGGCCTGGGTTTTAGTGCCAAAGCGTTGAGGTCGGCTGTCTCGGGTTTATTCAGCAAAGGTTATCAGTTTACCTCGGTCTTCAACAACGCCAGCACCGGCATTCCTACGGCAGCAGATATTCTGACGGCAGTTCAGTATCTGCTGGGTGTGGGTCAGATGACCAGCACCCTCCGAGACTGTCTCGCTGGGCTGAGCTGGTGGAATCTGGCCTGGTCGATTGCATGCATAGTGCTCAATATCATGTCGCTGTTTGTGACGGGTGGTGCGGCACTGGCGCTGGTGATTGTCAACTTGGTGGCCAGCATCGCCTCACTGATCATGGTCTATTACTCCCGTCCCGACAACTGCTGAGCATTTCAACCGTTAAGGCAGATGTCTTAGCGTCACATGCATCACCGCCACCCCGTCTTTATCCGCTGCATATACCAGGGTTGCTTCACTGGTGCGCATGTCATCGGCGAGCATCACGCCTCGCGTGTTCATGTCCATGAGCGCCTGCGCACGGGCGGGACCAGAGAGCATCGCCACCAACGAAGGCTTCTCCTTTCGCGCAGGGACGCCGGGCGGCTCTCCTTTCTTCTGCTTCTTTCCCTCTGGCGGCTTGGTGCTGAGCTCTTCTTTTTGGGGCTTGCCTTTTTCTGCCTCGTTGGGCTTGGCATCGGTCGTGACGGGTGTGGCAGTCGTACCGTGTGTGCCGGATGTGCCGGATGTGCCGGATGTGACAGGTGTGCCGGATGTGCCGGATGTGCCGGATGTGCTGGATGTCGTGTTGTCGGTCTCTCCGGGTTTTGTCTCCGCAGTCCCTTGCACGGGGGGAGCATCCTGCGGCAGCTTGCCGCCTGTCTCAGCTCGAGTCGAAAACTGAAGCACCTCAAAGGCTTCAACTAGGTTGGCATCCACCTCTTCCAGTGGTTTTCGAGAGGCGATCACATAGATGTGCTCCATGCCCGGCTGCTCATCCAGGATAAAGACCTTTCCGGGATCGGGGAGGAGCACCTCCACCCCCGCTGGAAGCTGTCGGTGTCGTTCGCCCTCGGGAGGATAGAGCACGCGGGCAGTGTTATCCGAAAAAAACTGGACAACATAGACGTAGGCACTGTGTGTCAGATTTACGCGCATCCGAAGCGCCTCCCCTGAGCGCAGCGAGCCTCCTTGTTTGAGCAGCTTCCAGTGCTCCCCGTCGGGCCGTCCATCCAGCCAGAGCCGCACCTTCATACCCGACGCGGCCTCACCCTCCAGCGGTTGAGCGCGTTCCATCACCGGATCAGGCATGGTCTCCACGGCGCGGGTGCGTTCTTCGGTCGCGCCCTGAGCGTGTCCGAGCAGCAGCCAAACCAGGCTCAGTCCGAGCCACCTTTTTAAGTAGAAAAACCTCTTTAACATCGTGATCATCCTCCCTTGTTTTAGGCCATCACCCCTTGCTCTTTGAGCCAAGCCGTGGGCATTTCTGCACCGATGCAGGCGAACACCACATCATTGGGCAGCGTCAATTGTCCCTCCGGCCCTTGTAAGATCAGCTCTTTGGCGCGCACCTCCACCACACGGGAAATATTGGGCAGCACTTTCAGGGTTCCAGCCAGCGCAGCGGCGTTGAGTTTGTCAATGTTGCGTTTTTTGGCCATATCGATCTTGTCACCTCGATGGCCGAGACAGACCTCCGTGCCCTTTTGTCCAGCCAGTGCCAGGGCGGTCTCCAGCGCCACATCCCCCGCACCGTAAACGAAGATGCGTCTTCCTTTGAAGTGCTCTGCATCAACCAGGTTGTAGAAGACCTTCTCGCAGTCCTCTCCCACGGCGTTGAGCTTACGAGGGGTTCCACGTTTCCCCATCGCCAGCACTACCTGACCGGCTGAATACTGACCTTTTGCGGTGGTCACCAGATAACCCCCTTGAAGTCGCCGCTCTAACTTCAGCACTTTCTCTTCTTCGTTCACCCGGAGGCGATACCGCACAATCAGGGCATCCCACATGGCCAGAAGCTGCTCTTTGGTACACTCCGCCATCGGGACTTTGCCCAGGAGTGGCACATCAAAGGGCTGAGCAAACACCAGCTTTGAGCGGGGAAAATGGCGGAGGGTGTTGGCCACGCTGCCCTGCTCCAGCACGAGGTAACGCAGCCCCAGCTCAGCGGCTCTCAGGCCAGCCGACAGACCAGACGGGCCTGCCCCCACAATGGCGATATCCACCTGACAGTCGTTGAGCCTCGGGCGTTGAGCAATGGTCTCCGCCACCATCACCCCCGTGTTGATGGCGTTTTTAATCAGCGAGAGCCCCGAGAGATCTCCCACCAAAAAGATGCCCGGCATCAGCACCGACTCATAGTTGTCTTGAATGGGTGCTTGATGGGCGGGCGCTTCACTGGCCTTCATGGTGATCGCCCCAGTGGGACAGACCTCTGCACAGATGGCCACCCCATGACACGCGGCTTTGTGGACCAGCTTGGCGCTGCCCTCCACGATGTCGAGGGCATCAAACGGACAGGCATCGACACATTTTCGACAGGAAACACACTTGATGGGGTCAATCTCTGGCAACTGCGGTTTGGGTGGCCCTGGCAGCAGCTTCCGCTCCTCTTGAGCACGTCGGATTTCGTCGCGCGCTCTCTGTTTTTTCACCTGCCGCGTGCGCCAGAGGGCATACACCAGCGGCGACAGTAGGATCAGGCCAAAACCAGCCAGCGCAGAGAGGAACGGAACACGGTCCTCCGCCTGCCGGACTTCCTGAGGGCTCACCAGGGCCTGCTCCGCCGTCACGTTTTTCAGCGGTGCCTCTCCCGGCTGAGGATGTTGAAGGTGACAGGCTGTGCAGCGCACCTCCTCTCGTGGGATATTGGCCACCTCTCCCCACGGAGCGGCGTCGGCGTGAGCTGCTGCATGGCATTCCAGACAGCGTCCGGCGGAGATCTGGCGCAGTGCCTCCGCCCCTTGATGTTCGGCGTGACAGGTGCTACAGGCCAGCGGGAGACCTCCGTGGGCGGCGGGGTCTTGAGGCAGGCTCAGATGCACCCCAGTAAAGGGAACCGGCAGGGCATCTCCCGCACCCGGCGGAGCGGGTTGAGTCGCATCCACATGACAGGCCACATCCAGACAGCCCAACGAAACATCCTGCGTGCCCGAGAGATGGCAGCTTGAGCATCGTTCGCCGATCACCGCAGCATGGGCGCTGGAGAGGGGGCCCGGCGAGAGGCTCTTCTCCCCCTGCGTCAGTCCTTGCAGGAGCAGCACCCAGATGCCTCCCAGCAGGGTCGCCCCCACCAGCCCTCTCAACCAAGAGTCATGGCGCAAATCTGAGGTTGGAACCCAACGGGGTGCGGTACGTTTGCGGAGCTCTCCTTCTTTTGGGGTCTGAGATGCCGACAGTTGGACCTGCACCAGGGTCTTTTCCTCACCCTCAGACCCCTGTGCAGACGCTCTCTCCATCAGTGGTATTGTTTGCGGTGGGTTGTTATCATTGTTTTTTGTTACAACGTTCCCGCTCGGGTTGAGGGCTCGCCCGATGACCAATGCATGCAACGTGGCTTCGGCGGTGCGCTCATGCTCGAGCCCACGCACCCGCACGAGCACATCATTTCCAAAACGCTGCACGGTACAGGTAAAAGGCCCAGCCTGCACCACATCCTGATGCTGAAGCTCGACCTTGCCGACGATGGACCGACCATTGAGCCGGGTGCTGTTGCGGGCGCTATGGTGCTCCAAAAAGAGGCGTGTCCCTTCCCGAGACAACGTAAAGTGATGTCGCGAGACCTCGAGACTGTCGAGTAAGACTTCCGCGACCCGTCCAAACTTGAGGCTCGAGCTGCTGACGCTGAGCTCGCCACCCCAGCGAGGTCCGAGGGCCCCTTCGACCTCCTCCGTGACCACGAAGCGGCCATGAAGCACCTGCCCCACCGTGGTCAGCAGCGTCCGTTCGGCGAGGGCGGGTTTTTGGGGCAATTGAACCTCGACATCCCCTCCCGCCTGACGTCTGACTCTCAGCGCCGTGAGGGTGTGCTCGAGCTGGGAGGGGGCCATGTTTCTCCAGGCGGGTAGCTCAGCGGCACGCTCCCACAGCTTCACTTCGAGCAGGGTCTCTCCCACCTGGAGGAGCTGACCGGGAGACAAGACCCGCGTGCTCCCGACCTCCATCAGCACATGATCCCCGACTAAGGTGCCGTTTCGGCTGCGATTTTCGACCTGGAGCTGGCCATTGACCACCCGCAACAGACAGTGGAGCGCCGAGACTCTGGGATCGTCTCGCACAATAAACTGAGCTTCCCCTTCTTGCCGTCCCAGGGAGAGGGGTGTCTCATACGGACCAGGCCCCGAGCTCTTCCGACTCCCTTGTCGAATGTTAATCTGAATTGATTTCAATGGCTTACTCTCCATTGTCGAGGATAAAGTGCAGGCAGATCAATAGAGTGCCACCTGGATCAGATGCAGGGCCAGCAGCACACTGAGGGCCACCGCCGCCAAGATATGAGGGGCAAGCCAGCGTCGCATGGCAAGCTGGAGCCCTCGTTGAGCCTTGAGGTGGGTGTAGCGGGCCAGCAGCTCCAACATTCCCTGTACGGCAAGCTGTTGTTCTGAGCTCAATCCGTGGAGGAGTGGCTGATGCTGTTCCATCACCCGCCGGATCAGTGCCGCCATCCCCAGCCGTTTCTGATAGATGTGCAGGGGCCACCGAGGGCTCTGGAGTGAGCGCACCAGTCGTTTCCGTACCGGCTCCAGCACCTCGGGCTGAGCTTGGGCCAGCTCCTCCGCCATCCCCCACAGGCTCTGGGCTTGCTCCTGGAGCTCCTCTTGCAGTGCAGGGGTCTCTTCAATGGCCGTCAGCAGCGGAGGCAGTGCTCGATAGAGCCACCAGCCCACCACCCCCGTTAACATCACCCCACAAAAGAGCAAGAACAACAACCAACCTTGTGCGGTGTGAACTCCCCCTGCATGCACCCCTGCCAGCACACACGCCCCCAGCGCCAAGAGCATATGCATCGGCAGCCAGTGACGCAGGTCCACCGTCACAGGATATTGAGCCTTCTCCAGCCCTCGTCCCGCCTCCGGGCGACGGTTGAGCTGCATGAGCTTCCCAATCCAGCGTTTTCTGCCACTGTAGAGCACGGTCATGGTCATCAGAGCCAGCGCGCCTGCACCACACCACAAACCCAGCGTGGATCCACCTCGAAGTGGCGCTGGAGAGCGCCACGCAAACCACAGCGCCCCAAGGGGCACTCCCAGCCCACTCAGCCACACCACACTCCGCCCCAGCAGTCCCTTCCAAGAGCGTGCAGGGGGAGGGGGAGGCGTGATGCCCGCAAGCTGGGCCAGCTCTGGAAAGTACTCCGCTGCTTTCACCCGTCGCATCGCACCTGTTGGACAGTTATGCACACATGCAGAGACTTCATAGAGGCGGCAGTTGTCACACTTCACCGCTCGCTCTTTCTGAACCACACCGCCGGGGAGCTTGAGAGACTCCTCCGCCGAGACCGGTGCCATCGAGATATTGCCCCAAGGACAACGTTTAGAGCAGTCTCCACACCCGATGCAGCTCTCATCCCGTACAAACACTTCACCGTCGAGGGCGCGAGCGATGGCCCCCGTGGGACAACCACTCATGCAGGCGGCATCGGTACAGTGCTGGCACGAGCTGGGAAGCAAGCTCTTGGTCTGTTTCTTTTCTGGGGTGGTGTGGGTGAGCGCCTCACCTCGCCGCACCAAACGAGAGCGTCCGTGGGTCTGCTCACAAGACCACGCGCAGTTGCCGCAGCGCACACAGGTGTTGAGGTCGATCAGCAGCAGCGACTGTGCCACGCCCACCCGGTCGCCCACCTTGATCAGCTCCGCCAAAGGATCACCCATGCCTTTGATCAGGAGCTGGCGCTCGGAGGCCAGCCGCCGCATGGCATCCCCTAGCCCCGGATGTTGTTGCCGGAGCTCCAGCAGGACCGACGCTGGCAGCTCAAACAGCTCTACCGAGGCTTGAGCGGTGGCCGTCACCGTGCGCTCACCCCCGTGAACAATCTCAAGATCCCCAAAAAAATCCCCACTGCTGCACCACGCACGCAGATGATGCATGCCACCCACCTGCCGACCCAAGCTGACCTGACCTTCGGCGATGATATAACAGGCGGTGGCGGGCTCTCCTTCTCGATAGATCACCGACTGGCGGGCCACATGACGGACCTTCACCTGTCCAGCCAGTGTCTCCAGCTCACTCCGGCTGAGATCCTTGAGCAGTGCGGTGGTGCTCAGCCGCTCCACCAGCGAGAGCCGACGGATCCGCGTCAGCTCCTGTTCAAGCTGAGCCTTCTGAGACTCACGCGAGAACAGACGCTGGAGGGGCGTTCGAGAGAGCTCCAACATCACCGAGGGCGCTTCCGCCACCGCACTCATGATGCGACGTCCCCCCCCCAGCAGGGGTTCTTCCCCAAAGAGCTCCCCCGGGAGAAGCTGGCGCACCACCGACGCCTTCAGCTCACCCCGCTTGAGGGTGCGCAGCGTCACCCGACCTTCCAGCAGAACAAAGACGGTGCTGCCAAACTGTCCTGCTTCAAAGATCAGCTCGCCGGTATCAAAGGGGCGCTGAAGCCCCCCTGAGCCTGCCGAAATCAGGGTGCTGAGCTGCTCATCGGACAGATATCCAAACAAGGAGCTGGTACGAAGCTGCCTCAGCAGTGCGGGTTGAGGAAGTAACATGACTTAACCTCCGCTGGTATGGCACTCAGCGCAGCGGGTGGGGCCTGCGCCGCTGCTGACGTGACAGTTTTTGCAGGTATTGTGGAATGCCTCCTTGTTCGTGACAGGCGAAATGCCTTTGGCATCTGCCGCCACATGACAGCTCCGGCAGGCCCGCTCTTTTGGAGTGGATGCTTTGACTTCCGCAGAAACCGGATGATGGCACTTCGCACACTCAAACTGCTGATTGTGCAGGTGATGTGGAAAGTTCACCTTCGCCGCTCGCCCCTGAAGGCTCAGCAGGATGCTGGCAGGCCCCTTTCCATGTGCTTTGCTCGGCTCGGCTGGACTCGCGGTGGTGACGGGTTTTGGAGAGGCGGGAGGTAACGCAGCAGTCCCCTGGCCCGGCCCAGCATTTCCAGAGCCCGGACTTGCCTGAGCTGCTGTTTTCTCCGATTTGACCGGGGGCGGGGGAACCGTCTCCACCACCGCTCCCTGCGCCACCGGAGGAGGAGCGGCTGCGACGGCGGCGGTCGGCTCCGCTTGAGCTCTCACGGGGACCGTCGGCAGCGCCGAGTGTTGCTCCTCATCAGCCCTGCGACTTCGCCCACATGGAGGCATACGCCCCCCCGCACGCACGGGGTTGAGCCACGCCATATGAGACCAGCCCTGAAGCTCATCCACTCGCACCTGATACCAGGAGCCTTCTTGAGCCTCAATGCGCACCACATCTCCACAATGCAGCAGGTTAACACGCTGTGCTTGACCGGAAGGCGCTGAGCGCACGTTGAGAGCACCTGCCAGCACCACCCCGAGCTTACCCACTTCGGAGGGCGGCGCGCTCACGGGAGGCGACTGTGCCGGAGCACCTTCAGCCCCCGTGGTCGTCGTGACGGTCTCCTCACCTGGTGCGCTGCCTGACGGGCTGACCTCTGGCACCTGTACGAGCGGCACCTGTACGAGCGGCGTCTCTGTCGAGCTGGCCCCTTGCGAAGCACCTGCTTTCATGTGTTTGGCACGCTCTTGGGCATCATTGCCACAAGCGGGCAAGAGCAGGCAGCAGCACAAAAGCACGAAGGACCACAAATGCTCTCGGCGACACAGCCATCGAGAAAAAACGGAGAACGGAGCGCGTGTCGGCGCCCCCACACTGCACGGATGATGCATGATCTTCATCTCCACTTAACAACAGACATTGACACACTATCGACGGGTGGTGAGGTGACAGCGGCTACAGTCTTCGGCCACGGTGTGGCAGGTCAGACACGACCGAGTATCCCGCTGCGCCAGGAGCCGATGACGCTGCACGGCATCGGGGGAGGCGGCTGGATCGTAGGGGTTCATAAAACCCAGCGTGTGGGAGTCCGGTGGAACCGCATGACAACGCTCACAGCTTGGCTGGGTGTGGCAGGTGGCGCACCGTTCCCGCTCCAGCAGGGCTTGCCTGCCGTGGCTGAAGCTGCTCCAGCTTGGCACCGCATGGTCTTGAGGCGCGCGTGTTTGATGGCAGCTCTCACAAGACTGCTCTTCATGACAGAGCCGACAGCTCTCTTGCTGAGCGACGGCGGAGCGCCCGTGGCGTTTTTCCCAGTCTGCGGGATGGGGAAAGAGTTTGTTCACCGGCTCGATCTGACGGGCCACCGCCACCGAGAGCTGAGGATGACAGGTCTTACAGTCGGCGGACGCCTCCTGCCCAGTATGACAGCCCATGCAGGAGGGCATCACGGGCAAATGTTCCTCGCGCGCCCGCGAACTCTTCTCAATACCGGCATGACATGCGCCACATGTCTGTGTGGTATGTTTTCCATGTACAAACTGAACAGGCCCCGAGGCAAAACGAGCCTGCTCGTAGCGGGAGGGGGCCGTCAGGGGCAGCTTCAGGTGAGAGGTCTGCACCGGTGCAGGCAGCTCCACATGGCATAACTGGCAGCGTTCGTCGGGTTTCTGCTCATTTCCTTGAGGGTGGCAGGCCAGACACTGCGCATGGTTAGGCATGGCGTAGCGCGCCTTTTCGGAGTCCAGGCTATGGCAATCTTGGCAGCTCAGCCCCTGCGCCTTCAGATGAAAGAGGTGGTTAAAGCGGATGCCTTCCGGTCCTGCGTCCCAGGCGGTACGCCACCCCAGCAGGCTGGAGCATCCCACCAGCCCTATCAATAAAAGGCACCAGACGAGCCCACTCCAGGACGGAGACCGGCGCATACGCCCTGCCTCCATCGTCTGCACCATCCAGCGCCACCAGCTTATGAACATGACAAGTTCTCCTCAAAAACGAGCGGTGAAGCGTAAGGAAAGCTGGTGGAGTCGGGTATTTTCGCCTGCCAGGAGTGGTTCGAGCGGTTGCTCCTGACTATAACGAAGGGAGAGCTGCGCCCGCGTGGATGGCATCCACTGTCCTTGAAGCCAGGCATAACCACCTGCCCCTTGCTCCAGCACCACAAACGCGGTGTAGGCACGCTGAACCCAGAGCAGGCCCCCTCCAAGCTGAAGGTAAAAGGTGGAGCCCAGCCGTAGCTGAAGCTGCGCAAGCGCATCCAGCATGGCTTCTTCGCCCTCCCCGCTGAGGTTTGGAAACTGAATCAGCGCCTGCCCATCCCCTTCCCCATCGTCGAGCACCACCTCACCATCCTCTGAGAAGGTGCCCGCTTGAGGAGCCAGCACTTCGACCACCTCCCCCCGCAGGCTGAGACGTGGCAGCGGCTGCCAGTGTGCCGACAGCTCCAGCTCGAGCATCGCCCGTTGATAGGCTTGTTCGTCGGCGGCATCCAGCGTGACCAGCGCCAGCCGAGCCCCCGCCAAGAGCTGATGCGGCAGGGGTCGCAGGCCCTCGAGGGAGAGCTGCAAGGTCGGAGCAGGATTTCCCAAAAGTAGGCGAGCAGAACCCGGTGCCTGAAGCCCATGCTCCAGGGGGCTCAGCGGGAACTGTCCCTCAAAGGTCTTGAGCACGATCAGCACCCACTGCGTGTTATATTCAGCCCGCATGAACTCCACGCCCACTCGAAGATCTCGTGGTTGGACATCCAGCGTGCGTGCTTCACCCCACACGCTCCAGGCTGGACGAGGGGTCCACAGTCCACTCAGTCGCAGGTGATGGCGATCCAGATAGAAGGCATCCGCCGCGCGTAGCCGAAGTGTCTGGTGCGGACGTCCGGCCAGCTCCAGGCCCATCAGCCCCGGGGAAGGGGTCTTCACCTCCACCGCCACGCTCAGTCCTTGAGCATCCAGGGCCAGAAGCTGCTGCGGAAAGAGCGAGCCATAGAGTGCCTGTGCGCGCTCATCCGCATCGAGCACCGTCCAAACTCCGCCGAAGAGGGTGGCCTCCAGCCCCAGCCCGGCGAGGGGACCACGCGGGGAAAAACGCAGCTCCGCCCCATCAAAGAGCAGCGGGTCGGCATCCCAGCGGCTGAGTCGCCCCAGACGCACTTGCCACTCATGCCGAGGCGCAAGCCAAGCCGCCTGAAGACTTAAGATCTTCAGATCGCCCACATTCGAGTAGGTCTCCGCAAGGGAGGTAAAAGGAGCGTCTACACTCGACCGGGCATACTGTAAGAGCCCTTGAAGCCGCAGCCCTGGCAGCGCATCCGGTTGAGAGCTCACCCCTAACTGTTCAAGCAAGCCAATTGACACACAGTTTTGTGAGAATTTTTCACATGGGGCTTCAAGACTGCCACCTTGCACCAGGGTGGAGGTGAGACGGGTATGGCTCTCCACATGGAGCGGCTCAGCACTGTAGCCGGTGTTGCCCCCCAGGCTGAGCACCCAGAACACACCCACCAGCCAGCGCCCCGCCCTCTCAAGAAGCCTCGCCCGCCGCGCGTCCGCGTTCACGCGCATGAGCGTGATGCTCGAGTCATCCATACACGCCTCCTCCCTGCTGCGATACACTTAGGGCGCCTCGATGTTGACCTCCACCGAGTCGGAGATCGCCTCTTCGATGGGCGTGTGATCGTTGTTAAAGAGCGCCGCTCGAAAGACATGGAAGCCGGGCGTCAGCACCAACGATGAAAGATCGATGTCTATGGCCGAGGCTGGAGTGGTTTGAATTGGCTGCGTCAGGTCATCCAGAAAGATGTGGATGTGGCCATGTCCCGCTTCTGGACTCTCACCCACCGCCGCAGGATCCAGCTCAAAGTCATCCACATCAAAGATGAACTGAACCACCTCATTGGATTTGAGTGTTGCACCCTCCGCAGGGGCGGTGATGCTGACCGCTGGCGTGACGGGCGCTTCACAGGCGAGCAGGCTGGACATGGTCATGAGCAGCAGGGGGAGCATTCGATGTTTCATGGGATTCTCCGCTTCGTTTAATCACATTCACGACAGACGCAGCCCAATGCGACGTCTGAGAGGCCCCGTAAGGGGGAGCCTCGGTCATGCGCCCTTGTATGTCAACTGGCATACCGGAGACGGATATCCCTGCTGTTTTTGAGATCTTTTTGGTCCACCACGGTTGACAGGGTGCCAATAACATGCGAGCTTAGAAGCACTTTTTAGCGAATTCTAGCATTGCCGGGATCTCTCACTTCACGAATCGTATGCACACGGTCACAACCATGTGGGAGCCTAGTCACCTCTTCAGAGTGTACACCAAACGATACACAATTGAGTGCAGTGTACACCAAACGATACACACCGGTGTTGAGGGGCCTGTGTATCGAAAGCTGGACATAGGCTGCAAAAACGTATCATAAACGCTACATCTTGGAGCCTCTTCCAGCAGATGTCGGAGGCATCCCCGGTCATGGAACGCCCGCCGCTGCGCATCTCTGCTTCTTTTTGAATGCTGGCCAGAAAATTGCATAGAGCAACGGCATACTCACGTATCACGGAGGCGCTCATGCACACACGCTCGTTATCGCATCGCTCAAGACCTTCGACTCTGGGGCAGGCAGCCTGGCAGGCAGCTCGGCAGGCAGCTCGCCAGACTGCTCGCCAAGCAGTTAAGTGGACTGTATTCACCCGTGAACAGGACTCACGGGGCTCGAGGTATCCTTCAGGCCCCTTACGCCCTGCTCGGCCCTTACTTCCGCACGCACAGGTGTGGTTGCTCCTACCGGTATTGTTGCTGCTGGGCTGTACCCCCGAGACCACCCAGACCCTTCCCCCTGCCAATGCCAGCCAGCGTTTTCCCATCCAACCTGCGGAGACCTGTCGAACCTGCCATCCCTCTCAGTATGAGCAGTGGCAAGGTTCGCTGATGGCTTATATGGCGGTCAGTCCTTTTTTTAATGGCCTGGAGATCTCCATTCAGGAGCTTATCGGGCGACATCGGGATGCCTGTGCAGGGGGAGCGGGGGTGCTTCGCCGCGCCGATCCACTGCTGGCCGAGAGCTGTACCAACCCCGTGGATCCCGACCTGGAAGGACCCGCCTCACCGGTGGAGCTGAAAATCACCGGAGCAGGGGGTGAGCACTGGTGTGTCAACTGTCATGTGATGGGAGAAAACACCTTTCGACAGTATATTCCCCCCAACGAACAGACGCCGCTGGTGCCTGGAGTCCCCACCTGGAAGAAGTCCGATCCAAGCTCCCGTCGTCCGCTGGTAGAGCTGCTGCGTCATCAGACCCATGCATCGCTGAAAAACACCTCCCTGGAAGGCACAGAAGGACGCACCATGCTCCAGGGGGCGAGCTGTGACAGTTGCCATCAGGTGGTGCATCCGGTGCGCTCCACTCAACAGAAGCTGGACGCGGCCAATGGGTTGCCCACGCTCCTCGATCAGACCTTGCAGTCTGATCAGTATACCGGCAATCCATTTTGGACCTCCTTCACCGACCTCGAGCTGGGCACCGACCCCAGTCTTTGCCTCCAAACGGGTGAAAATGGAGAGCCCCTCAGTGCCGAGGGGACGCCTTGTAAGCAGCTCTTTCGAGACGAGGCCGTGGAGGGCTTGGGCATCTCCAACAGTGGCTACTTTTTGGATCCGCAGGCCATTCCTACCGGACAAGAGCTGAATACGGCGGGAAGCTGGAAGTTTGGGCCCCGCCTGGATCCAGCCCCCATCAGCTCGGCCTACCATGAGAGCAGCCATGCACCGGTGCAACTGGATAGTGAGGTGCAAGTGGCGGCGGCTTCGGTGGATGATCCCCGCTACGCCCTGCCGGGAGACCGTTCAAACGCAGACTATTTCCGAACTTCTGAGTTTTGTGGCACCTGCCATGACGTGCGCATCATTGGCACGGATGCCCGTAAGCACTTGGGCTGTCGTGAGCAGCCTAATCGTCCAGACTGCTTTCAGGATCCCTTCACGCCGAATTCGGACGCAGGTTTTGAGGCGCATAAACGCCTGCGTGATGCGTATTCCGAGTGGTTTAAGAGTGACTACGCGCGGATTCGGCAGGATGCGCTGAACCCTTCGGTGGAGCGGCTGCGCAGTGGTGACTCGGTGGTGACCTGTCAGGACTGCCACATGAGCACCTATCCCGTCTTTTTTGATCAGGGGACGCAGGCCCTCGCCGATGACTGTGAGCAGCTCGGTGAGCAGCAGCTTCCGCCGGGCATGCGGGCCTTTGAGGACAAGCTGACGGAGCTGGCGTCCCGTGCCAATGCCACGCCTCGGCTGGTTAAACCCGGCTGTTATCCTCTGGCCAAAGCCGCCGATGACCGCACTCAAGGAGAGCCCTCTCCGACTCGCCGCGTCTCGACGCACTATTTTACGGGAGCGGATGTGCCCATTGAGCCGCTCTTCAACGAAGATTTATTCCTCAAGACCTTTGATAACGAAGTGTCTGTGGACGATCATGGTATGATCAAGAGCCTGCTGCATCGCCGAGACCTGCTGCTCAAGCGCAGTGTCTCGTTTCAGCTCACGGCGGGTCAGACACTGAACCTGACGCCGCTGAGTGAGCAGGACGCTCGGCCCTCCGTCTCGTTGGAGCTGGTGATTGAAAACGTGGGGGCTGGCCATCGCATCCCGGCTGGATTTACCCAAGAGCGGGAGGTGTGGGTGGAGCTGGCCCTGGTGGATCTGGGTCTCAACCCGGATTTCCGCTGTGGCACCGATCAGATCTTGGAGCAGGTGCAGGAGGCGGAGCACTATCCCCGTGTCTCTCGTTGTGTCTCGCAGCTCCGCTTTGGGGAGGCATTGGACAGTGACTGTGTGGAGCTGTTGGGTACTGGCCCCGTGAGTCAGGACAGTCTCGAGCAGGCCCTGGCCCTCGAGCGGGCGCGGCTGGGCATTCTTGCGCATGTGGGCGCGCTGGTGGACCAAGATCACGACGAGCTGGTGCTGGGTCGAGGTCCGGGAAGTTATCGCATCGCCCCGGCGGGTCTGGGAGATCCCATCCTCTTGATTGATGATCGACTGGACTACGAGGCGGTTCAAGGTCTCTTTGATGCGGAGACAGGGGCATTACGAGCGCAGCAGGTCCAGTCGGTGCGCGCGGGAGACAATCAACTTTTCCTGCTGGATCGGATCGTGGATACAACCGGTTCGGTCTTTTACGCTCCGTTGTTGGGGCTGATCACCTCCCCGGAGCAGGTACAAGGGGAAATCCGGCTGGTCGAGCGGGCGGATGGACTGATCGTCGATGAAGATATCACCGACAAGCGGTTTTCACGCATTCGTATCAATGATGAGTTTTTTGATGGCAAAGGGGGTGGGTTGATTGCCACCTATGCAGGGGATCTCTTTGATGGGCCGGATAAGCCGTTGCTCTATTCCTTTTCCGTGGCGGAGGACGGGTTACAAGCAGACATCGACCAAGAAGGGTTGATCAACTTTCAGAATGGTTTTCTAACTTGTGTGGCCTGCTGTCCGGCGGGTACGACCTTCGGGGTGCCGTCGGGGGGCTCGACCCCCACCTGTCTCCGAGAAGATCTGCCGATCTCGCCGGAGGAAATTCCACTCAACCTGGAGGCGGGCACCTGCTGCCGGGGCGACTTTGTAGACGGGGTCTGTCAGGAGGACCGCAGCCGCTTTCCCAAAGCCTGGAACATGGTGCAAGGTCTGATCGACCTCGAGGACGGTATCTGCCGCTCCAACCTAGTGGATGAGAAGGGACAGGATCTGATCAGTCGAGAGACGCAGCGGCCTGGGAAACTCCTGGAGGTCTTTTCACCCATCGAAGGACTGACGGCGGATACGGGAGCGTTTAAGGCGGCGGATGCCATCATCAACGAACGTTCGCTTCCGCCTGGGGTGCCCTTCCACTATCGGGATCGTCTGCCGCTCCAACAAGCGCCGGTGGGAGACCTCTGCGTGGAGGCACGGCTGAACTTCCGCGCGTTTCCACCGTATGAGCTGCGGATGTTTGCCGGTCGTGAGCTGCTGCGACTGGCGGAGGGAGAACGGCAGGCCCCCACCATGAGCCTGGGCATGGTGGATCGTCTGGATGTGGTGGTGATGGGGCTGGACAGCCTGCGCTGTCTCCAGCAGAGCGATCAGAGCTGGAGCTGTTTCACCACAGAGGGAAGCTCTCGACCCTAAAGTATTGGGATATAAGGAGATTCGGCTCGCTCAGGCAGATGCTTAGGGGCTGGTGGATGACTTGTTCTCATTCTATTATGAGGCGCTTGAATGGCTGCACTCTCTTCTGAAAACGCTCGTTTATGTGCTCGCTGCAACACGGAACATGGTTCCGATGAGGGAGCATGTCCACAATACTGGATCGGTAAGACCCTCAAGCAGCGCTATGAGCTCACGGAGCTGATTGGCACCGGTGGGATGGGGCGGGTCTATGGGGGCAGGGATAAAGAGACGGGCCGCGAGATCGCCGTTAAGATGTTGATGCTCTCTCAAGAGACCCCTGGCAAGCTGCTCCGACGCGCTCGGCTGGAGCGGCAGATCTTGGCTCGACTGGCCGCCATTCCGGGGGTGGTTCAGATCCTTGATCAGGGCGAGCTCTCCAGCGAGTGCCCTTATGTGGTGATGGAGCGTCTGCGCGGACGTCCGCTGAGTCAGATCTTTGACCATGAACCACGCCAGCTCTCGCGGGTGGTGGGGTTTGTGTTGAGGGCCAGCGAGATCGTTGCTTCGGCGCATGCGGAGGGCATCTTACATCGAGACTTAAAACCAGACAATCTTTTTGTGGTGCAACATGGTATGCAAGAAAGCCTGATGGTGCTGGACTTTGGCATCTCGAAGGTGCTGACCCATCCCAGCGCACAGGAGAGCACGGAGCCGCTGACCCTCACCCGGCTGGGGGAGTTTATGGGCACACTGCCATATGCCAGCCCAGAGCAGGTGCTGGATATGGGTGGGGTGGACGCTCGCACGGACATCTACGCGCTGGGGGCGATCCTTTTTAGGCTCTTGACCAGCCGGTCGGTGCTGTATGACTGTCCACCCGACGAGCGGGCGCTGTGTGTGGTGCAGGGGCGCATCAGCCGCTCTCCACGCAGGCTGCGTTCCGATGTTCCGGAGTGGCTGGATGAGTTGGTGAGCCAATGTCTGGCGACGGACAAGTCACAACGCCCTGCCAGCATGCTGGAGCTGGCGCATCGGCTTCGTGAGGGCATGCTGAAGGCACCCACCCACACCGCACGAGAGGAGACGGTGAATGCTCCTCTGGACGTGCTCACGAACACCCGCAGCCAGACGGGGCCCACGTTGTTGCCTCTGGTCACGACCCGCAGCTTACACCTCGAGCCTGAGACGTCGGCGGGCGCGGCGCGCGTTCAGGGGGAGGTCTCCAAGGAAGAGGCACTCAGTGCTCAGCCTGCGCAGTCGGAGCCGACGGAGACGGTTGCCGCACGCGCACCCATGCGAGCTGCGGAGCCGAAGAAGGTGACGTCCCTTCGATGGGTGGGTGCAACGCTTGCTATTTTAGTAACTTTCGGTCTGTTTTTATGGTACTTTTTGGGCCGGGACTCACCCACGGCGGCACCGTCATCGACACCGACCACTGCTCCAGTGGCACGCCATCCGCCGGGCACGGTGCTGTTTGAGGGGGGCGTTTTTACCCAGGGAAGCAGTGCTGAACAGATCAAAGCGACCATGCGCTGGTGTCATACCCTCACGTCGGACTGGCGCGCCGAACTCTACGCTCGTGAGCAGCCTCAACGTAATGTCAAGCTATCCGCCTTCTGGTTTGATCAACGAGAGGTGACGTTGACTCAATACATCACCTGGGTGCAGTCTCTTCCAGTGGTGGCGTTTGAGGGAGATACGTTAAGGGCTCAGGATGGGCTGCCGCTGCTCAGCCTGCTGCCCGGAGGTCCGGTTGAGGTCCGAGCGGGAAAGCTGCAATTTGATGCGGAAAAGGCCCACCATCCGATCTCGGGGATACGCTGGGAGGCGGCGCAACGCTACTGTCAAACACTCGGCGGACAACTTCCGACGGAGGCTCAATGGGAGTTCGCGGCACGAGGGTCTCTGGATCGAGCGTTTCCCTGGGGTGCCACAAAACCGAGCTGTATGACCAGTCAGTTGGCTCGTGGAGAGAATTCAAGCTGCTCACAAGGGGACTTTGGACCGGTGCCCGTGGGTTCCTTCTCACAGGATCGAACGCCGGAGGGAGTGCTCGACCTGGCAGGGAATGTCTCAGAGTGGGTGCTCGATGGATTTCAAGAACGTTATGCGTCCTGCACCGGGGTGTGCTTGGATCCGGTTCAGCCTCCGGGACAGCAGCGGGTGGCCCGAGGTGGAAACTTCGCGCTGCCGCTGGAAAGTGCTCGTGGCGCTGGCCGCATGCGTCAGCCCGCCGAGGCAGCACCCGTGAATGTTGGCTTTCGCTGTGCCGGTCCCGTTTTAGACTGATGCTTTTCTCGCACGCAGCGCGAGTCCGGCCCCTCTGCGGGCTAGGCGCTCTCAAAGACCCCTTTCAGCCCCTCCGACAGAAGCCGTGTACCGCTGAACACTCGCCGCTCAGGCTTCACCGTGTTATATATAGTCTGATCAACACCGGGCAGGACACCCGCCACTTCCGCTGTGGCGTGGTTGCCGCTCCACTTTTGACGTGTGATGAGGACGATGCATGCCATCCCGTTCTGGACGTAAGATTGAGCTGGGTTTCAGCCACTTTTATGAGCTGCGACAGCGCGGTTCCCTGTTGGTGGATAAGTCCCCTTTCATTCAACATGTCCTCGAAGCGTCCTACGCAGGCATGCTCATCCCCCGGCCTCGACGGTTTGGCAAGACCCTCAACATGTCGATGCTCAAGGACTTTTTCAGCATCAGCCCCATCAACATGACGCCGTATTTTGAGGATCTTCAGATCTGGCAGGTGCCGGAAGCAAGAGAACACTTCCAGAAACACCCGGTGATCTTCATCACGTTTAAGGACTGCAAGGACCGAACGTGGGAAGGGGTCACGATCAAGCTCAAGAGCGCGTTGGGGACACTGTTCGGTGAACATCGCCTGATTCGCGAGATTCCAGGTTTACTCGACCCGAAGCAGGTAGCCTGGTTTGACGCGGCGTGTGTGGACACGTTGCCGTTGGCCGCTTACGGCGAGACGCTAAAGACGTTCTCCCGTGCCCTTGCCACCCTACACAACGCGCCGGTCATGATCCTCATCGATGAGTATGACACCCCCATCCACAATGCACTGGAGCACGGCTTCTACGAGGAAGCCATCAGCTTTTTTAAGAGCTTTCTCGGGGCCGGGTTTAAGGACAACCCCTACCTCTTCCGAGGGGTGCTCACCGGCATTCTCCGGGTCAGCAAAGAAAATATGTTCAGCGATCTCAACAATGTGGGAGTCTATTCGCTGCTCAACGATGCCTTTAAGAGTGACTTTGGTTTTACCGAGGAGGAAGTACGAGCGGTCACCGAAGAACAAGGCTGTCCCGAGCTGATGCCCGCGCTCAAAGCCATGTACAACGGCTATCGTTTTGGCTGCGATGAGCCCGTGGAGATCTACAATCCCTGGTCCACCCTCTCCTGCATCGCCGAAAAATACCACAAGCTGATTCCGTACTGGCACAAGTCGGGCTCTCCCGAGCTGTTGCATCGTTTGGTCTTGAAACACGCGCCCTATATCCACAACGATCTCAAGACGCTGATGGCAGGCCAGACGCTCCAGAAGCAGGTCTCCGAGAATATCCAGCTCCGAGAGCTGGGCGGCAATGTGGACGAGCTGTTCGGGTTTATGCTGTTTGCCGGATATCTCAAGGCGATGGAAGCTCAACAAGTAGGTGTGCGCTGGGACGTAAAGCTCAAGCTGGTCAACCGAGAGCTGGAGGCCATCTTTGATGAGCTCTACGACGACTGGTTCCGCAACACGCTAGGCTCCACCGGCACTCAGCGCCTGGTCAAAGCGGTGCTCGAAGGGGATGTGCCCACTTTTCAGCTCCAGCTCGAGCAGATTCTGCGCAAATACATCTCCTTGATGGAAGGTGCCGCCAAAACGCCCGAACATTTCTACCAGGGGCTGATGCTGGGCCTGATGGTCCTGCTCCGCGAGAGCCACACTGTCTTG
>JBJTQF010000184.1:0-21693 GCA_046075485.1 Myxococcota bacterium
CCCTCTTTGCAGTAAAAGCGGTGAAAAAAGAGGTACAAAAAATCCGTCACAAAAAGCAAAATCAGTAGATTCCTGTATGCCATTCATCTGCGATGATGCTATCCTGTGATGCTAAGTGATTGATATCATTGTAAAACTTAATCAATTGTTGCCATGTATGTCAGTTCAAAATCCCTCTAAAAAAGCGGCATCCGCGCGTGGGATGAGTACAAGAACGTTCTGGCATCCGCCAGCGGTGACATTGATTGAGGTAGCGTTACCGGAGCAATACGTTCTTTACACAGAGTTTAGTCTTCGGCGATTGCCGCAGCGTATTGATTTGTTGGTGATTCGTCGAGCGGCGCAGCCGGAGGATGGAGAGCCTTTTTTGCCGGCGTTGTTGTCGCAGCTTACGGATGTGACCTTGTTGGAGTTTAAGGGGGGGACCGACGAGGTGTATGCGGAAGACGTGAGTACTCTGTTGGGTTATGCGTGTCAGTACGAGCAGCACTGGCGAGCGGAGGTTCGGCGGGAGCAGAAGCGCAGGCGTAAGGGGGGCGTGCAAGTGGAGGGTGTTTCGGGGGAGTCAGGGCCTCAGCAGGAGTCTGAGCAGCCGTTGATGTCGATGGGGTTTATTGCGCCGCGTCTGACTCAAGATTTTAAGCGGGGGTTGCGGGTGTGGGGAGGGGAGCTGGCGGTGCTTCGTCCGGGGTTATGGAAGGGGGTTTTGGCGGGTCATCCGTTATTTTTTATTGAGACGGAGGTGATTTGGGAGGGCTATCCTGAGGACCGACTCTTTTACGTGTTGACCAAGAAGTTTTTGCGGGAGGGGCTTTCGACAGAAGGCATGACGGAAGAGGAGCGCAGTGTATATAATAAGGTGGAGCACTGGTTCACGCGTGTGCTGAAGGAGCAGAAGATGACATTCAGACAAGACAAGATCCGTGAGATTCAGGAAGAGAACCGTCGTTTCCGAGAAGAGTTCATTCAGGAGCTGACCCCTGAAGAGCGGGTGAAGGGCCTGCCTGCGGAAGAGCTGCTGAAGGTACTGCCTGCGGAAGAGCTGCTGAAGGGCCTGCCTGCGGAAGAGCGGGTGAAAGGTCTTCCAGCGGAAGAGCTGTTGAAGGGCCTGCCTGCGGAAGAGCGGGTGAAGGGCCTGCCTGCGGAAGAGCGGGTGAAGGGCCTGCCTGCGGAAGAGCGGGTGAAGGGCCTGCCTGCGGAGGAGCTGCTGCGTGCCTTTACCCCGGAGCAGCGGAAAGTGCTTGAGCGGGCATTCCGAGCCGCGAGCTGATGCACTTGTTTTGATTCTGTACGATCAGTCCTTGAAGGAGCAGGAAATGTGGTTTCGACAAGACAAGATCCGTGAGATTCAGGAAGAGAACCGTCGTTTCCGAGAAGAGTTCATTCAGGAGCTGACCCCTGAAGAGCGGGTGAAGGGCCTGTCTGCGGAGGAGCTGCTGAAGGGCCTGTCTGCGGAGGAGCTGCTGCGTGCCTTTACCCCGGAGCAGCGGAAAGTGCTTGAGCGGGCATTCCGAGCCGCGAGCTGATGCACTTGTGTTGAGGTGGCATCACGTGCCCCGTCGATGTTTCATCCTGGGGAGCGAATGTCGAACGGAAGCGCCACACGGGAGCCCCTGTACGTTACAGCGCCTGCCGTACTGGTAGCGCAACACCGCATTTTTCGCATATGCCGCCCTGATGAGCCCTGCGAGACCGACTCCATCCAAGTGCTTGACTGTGACCCCGCCTCCCCCTCCTCTGCCCGCTCTGATTTTGTGTGCCACATCTGAGCGAATGTGTTATCTACAGCATGCCGTTCTAACGATGTATGCCCTCAGACCGGTCCCATGTTCGGGGCTTGGACCCTGTGGCAGCGGCACTCATTCTGTCTCGGAGACCTAATCGTATGGAAGACGTCAGCCTTGAGAAGCTCCAGCACCTCTCCCCCGACGAGCTGGAGTTGTATCGTATGCGTCACTCCCTGGCCCACGTGTTGGCCCAGGCGGTGCTCAGCTTTTATCCCGACGCCCGCCTCGGCTTCGGACCTCCCATTGATACCGGTCTCTATTATGATTTTGCGTTTACCACCCCTGTCACCACCGAAGAGCTCTCCAAGATCGAAAAAAAGATGCAGGACATCATCCGCGCCAAACAAGCATTCGCGCGTGTGGACCTGCCCATCGAAGAAGCCATCACCAAGCTCGAGAGCATGAACCAACCCTTCAAGGTTGAGTTCGCCAAAGAGCTGCAAGCTCGAGGTGAGACCTCTTTGTCGTTTTATCAGAATGGGCCCTTTCTCGATATGTGTGAAGGCCCTCATGTTGAGAATACCATCCGCTTGCCACGCGCCTTTAAAGTGGACAGCATCGCCGGTGCATACTGGCGCGGGAGCGAAAAAAATCCTCAACTCACCCGTATCTATGTGCTTGCTTTTAAAGAGAAAGAGCAGCTCGATGCCTACCTGGAAAAGCGCAAGCTGGCCCTGGAGCGCGATCATCGAAAGCTCGGCAAAGAGCTGGACATCTTCCACATCGAAGACACCATTGGGCGAGGTCTTCCCATCTGGTTGCCGCGTGGCACTGTGATCCGCGAGCAGCTCGAGCAGTTTGCCAAAGATATGGAGTTTTTGGCAGGGTATCAGCGTGTCGCAACCCCTCATATTACCAAAGAAGAGCTCTTCTATCGCTCAGGACATCTGCCATACTATGCTGAAGGCATGTATCCTCCGATGAAGCTCGAAGACGACGACCGGCAGGAGAACTATTACCTCAAGCCGATGAACTGTCCCATGCATCATATGACCTACGCGGCCCGTCGGCACTCCTATCGAGAGCTGCCCCTGCGGTTTGCCGAGTATGGGACCGTCTATCGTTATGAGAAGTCTGGCCAGCTCACCGGCCTTCAGCGGGTGCGGATGCTCTCCATGAACGACGCACACATTTATCTGATGCACGATCAGATCTTTGAAGAGATCGGGCGACTGCTCAAGCTCTACGATAAGATGTATCGCACCCTCGGATTTGATGACTACACCGTGCGCTTGAGCTTACACGATCCGGCAAGGAAAGAAAAATACCACGACGACCCCGAGATGTGGGCCCGCGCCGAGAGCATGCTGGCCGAAGCCCTCGACTCCAACGGCGTGTCCTATTTCCGGGTCCTCGACGAAGCTGCCTTCTACGGCCCCAAGATCGACTTCCAGTTTAAGAACGTGTGGGGTAAAGAAGAGACTGTCTCCACGATCCAGCTCGACTTTCTGGCCCCGCTCAAGTTTGATCTGAAGTACGTGGGGCAAGATGGCAAAGAGCATTATTGTGCCGTCCTGCATCGTGCGCCTCTCTCCACCCATGAGCGGCTGGTAGGATTCCTGCTGGAGAAGTTTGGAGGGGTCTTCCCGACCTGGCTCTCGCCGGTGCAGGTGCGCCTGATCCCCGTCAACGATGAAGTCTTGGACTACGCACAGCAGCTCAAGGAGCAGCTCTTCCAGAACTTCGTGCGGGTCGAGGTGGACGACAGCGACGCCAGCTTCGGCAAGAAGATCCGCAACGGAGCCATCGAAAAGATTCCGGTAATGCTCATCCTGGGCAACAAGGAAAAAGAAGAGGGCACCGTCACCGTGCGCCGCTACCAGATCAAAGACCAGGAGACCCTCTCCTTTGACAGCTTCATGAGCCAGCTCCTCACCGAGATCAAAGAGCGTCACTTCATGAAACATCTGGCTCAGAGCTGATCCGAGACAGAGCTATTGTTCACCAGGGGTTCTTAAAGCGCGTGTCTGTGATGAATTGATCGTCCGTGAGAGACTCGAGGAAAACCACCACCGCTTGAAGCTCCTCCGCCGTCGCCTCAAACCCGGAGATGCGGGGATCCTTCAGCGGGCTCTCGCGTCCGTCGCCGGGATAAGCTCCTCCGTATAAGATCCGGCCTCCTGCCGCATACAGGCTCAAGACCGAGCTCAGATCGGGCACACTGCCATCGTGCATATAGGGTTTGGTCACGGTGAGATTGCGCAACACCGGAATGCGGAAGCGTCCTCGGTCCTCGGCCAGCAGCGTAAACTCATACAGCCCCTGGCCACCTTCGGGATAAGAGCCCGTGCCATCCACATTGTAGAGCCCAATGTTGACATAAAGCTGGTCATCCGCCCCCGTCTTGGGATCGTATCCCGGCGGAAAGTTGAGGTCCACCCCCGTATGACAGCGCGCACAGCCAAAACGCTCCGACTGAAACAGCTCCGCCCCCCACACCGCCTGCGCACTGAGCGCATCCGTCTCTCCGCGCTGATAGCGGTCCCAACCACTGTTGGACGATACCAGGGTGCGCTCAAACGCCGCAATCGCCTCCGTCATCGGGTCGAGCTGAAAAGGATCCGCCAGCTCCGGGAACGCACGCGGGAAATAGTGCTGATAGACCGCCTCCGTGCGCAGGTGAGAGAGAATCACCTCCTCCTGACCCGCCATCCCCATCTCAACCGGATGTGTTCCGAAGAGAGGGGTGAGCATCTGCGTCTCCAGCACCTGCTCAGCCGGATTCGCACGCCCCAGCAGCACCCGCGCATACACATTGGTCAGCGCGGGCGTGTTATACGCATGCATTTGCCCCGTGGTGCCCACCGTGCGCACCAGCCCATCCGTGAAACCTTTCTTCTGCTCATGACAGACCCCACAGGCTCGATCTCCGTTGAGCGACAGGGCCAAGTCGTAAAAGAGCCAACGCCCCAGCGTCACCTGAGCCTCATCGGGCGGCAGCTCTGGAAAAGGCGTCAACGTCGGCGTCCCTGAAGAGGGCGTCGGCGTCTCAAACGAAGGAGGCACCGTCGGCGTCTCAGGCGGGAGAGAAGGGGTGAGCTCGTCATCAACAGCAGGCGCATCACAACCGACGAGCAGCAGCAGGCACGACGAGAGGCTCACCGAAAGCTGCCGCTTGAGCCGATCCCTGCGAAGGGCGAGGGTCTCGAGCGGCGGTCTCTCCTCAAACCGGGGATTTTTCCTGCAAGGCGGGAGACCGGACCTCATCACGGCGTAACCTGAGTGGGATCGAAGGCCATAAACCACACCTGGCTGCCCGCCGGACCACTGACCGTCACCGGATACGCGCCCCACTCGTGGAAAAGGGTCACTTCTTTGAGCAGGTTGGGCTCCTCAGCGCAGCTGCTGACCGTCGAGAGGGTCTCGACCGCTTCGCCGCCGGTGACGGTGACCTTGACATCTGGTGCGTGATAGAGCGCCAGCTCGATATGCCAATCGGGGACTTCAAACGTGGCATACCCCACCCCCGAAGAGGGCACCGTCAGCAGGTAGGCTTGGTCGATGCCGGTGATCAGCAGGGCAGAAGTGGCTTCAGAGGTATTGACCCCCAGCTTCAGCGCATCTCCGGTCCAGACCGTGTCACAGGCGAGCTGATCTTCGGGCGTTAAGGTGGTGCCGGAGCCACAATCGCTCGCGGAGAGTGCCATCGGAATGCCTGCCGTGAGCAGTATCAGAGAAGTGAGTTTCATCGACATGATGGTATCCTTTCACAAAAGTGTGGAACGAGGCTTAAACATGAATGCGCGACCTGTTCAGCGCACAGGCTGGCTGAACCATCGGCTCTCATCTTAGCGAGGTCTCTTGGATTTGGCGTGCGGCATGATGTCGCAGGTAAGCGGGCATACGCCTCCGCTCATATGGGTGCGCGGCGCGCTCAAAATCGGTTATCTATGGAAGCCCCCGGAATAAACTGGGGAAGATGGCCTTTTTTCCTCGGGGTGAGAGAGAGACGTGATGGAAAATCCGCTGAGTGCCCTTCGGCTGGAGCAGCCCTTTTATCAGCTTGGTGCGGACTATTTTGATGAGGTCCAGCCTCTGCCTTCCAGCCAGCTCCGCCTGCGCTGGCGTAACCCGGAGCTCTTTGAGCGTCTGGGGGTGTCGGTGGCGGAGCTGCGCGATGCCCAGCTTTTGGATGCGTTTGGACACTTTAAGCCCCTGCCCAATGCCCTGCATGGCCCCCTGGCTCAGCGATATATTGGCTTTCAGTTTCGAAATTTTAACCCTCAGCTCGGTGACGGGCGAGGTTTTTTGTGGGCGCAGGCCCGGGCACTCGACGGCACCCTGTTGGACCTGGGCACCAAAGGCTCCGGCACCACCCCCTACTCTCGGGGAGGTGATGGCCGACTCACCCTCAAAGGGGGCGTGCGGGAGATCATCGCGGCGGAGTTTTTGCATGCCCTGGGGGTCAAGACCAGCCGCGCCCTCACCCTGATCGAACATGAGGCCAAGCTGTGGCGTGGAGATGAACCATCGCCGACCCGTGCCAGCATTTTGGTGCGGGTGGGAGAAGCGCATATTCGGTTTGGCACCTTCGAGCGCTATTTTTACCTCGAGCGGGATCCGGCTCAGCGAGAAGCGCGCCTGCGACGGCTGCTCGAGCATGTGCTCTCGACCTATTATCCGCACTTGGTGGGCCTGCCCCTGGCTGAAGCCACCCTGGCGTTTTACGGCGAGCTCATGCAGCGAGTGGCGATCATGACCGCTGGTTGGGTCAAGGCGGGTTTTGCGCATGGTGTGCTCAACACCGACAACATGAACATCACGGGAGACAGCTTCGACTACGGACCCTGGGCTTTTATGGAGGGATATGACCCGGAGTTTACCGCAGCGTACTTCGACCAGACCGGCTTGTATGCGTTTGAGGCTCAGGCCGACGCGGTCTATTGGAACCTGGCGATGTTGGCCCGTCCGCTGGGGGTGCTGACGGCGGCGGAGGCCCTCGAGGAGCGATTGCAGCGCTTTCCGGAGCTTTATCGAGAGGCCCTTCGGCGTGTGCTCCTGCTGCGGCTGGGGTTTGAAGCACGGGGGACGGCGGCATGTCGCACGTTGGCCAAGCGTACCCTGGAGCTGTTGAGGGCTTCGGGCGCATCCTATCACGGCTTTTTCTGGGCGGTGCGAGAGGCCAGTGCCAGGGCGGTTTCCGCGCGTGTGGCGGGAGGACGGGCGCGGCTGGCGCTGCCGGCGTCACTTTTTGAGCGGGCCCCTCAGCCGGTGGAGGCCGAAAAGCAGCTCTTTTTGGATGCCTGGGAAGCGCGACTGCTGGAAGAAGAGCAGCATCTGGCTCCGTCGGTGGGGGAGCGTTCGGCAGCGGAGCTGCTGGCGGAAGGCGTTCACCTGCGGGTGTGTGCGCATAACCCGCGTCTGGCACCTTATCGAAGTGAAGTGGAAAAAGTGTGGGCTCCGATTGTGGAGCGGGACGACTGGAGCCCACTCTATCACTGGCTGGAGATCTTACGGCATCCGTGTGAGGTGCGCTGAGCGGAAGTCTACGGGACGCGGTCTTAGGCTGCGTATTGGGCGGGCTCTGAAACGCGGGCGCGACGAGTGCGTGAAGCACTTGCCATGTGACGAGCGGGTGGAGCACTCTCGAGGGTGAAGTTGCTGACCTCTTGAGAGAGCTGCCGGGCGGTATGAGAGACTTGTTGAGCGTTTTGGTCCACTTGCCGGGCGTCTTCTGTGTTTTGCTCAGCGGCTTGGACCACCCCATCGAGATTGTGTGCCATGCGTTGGCTGTTTTCGGCGACCTCTGCGATGCTGCGGGTGATCTCGTTGGTGGTGGCGGTTTGTTCTTCCACGGCGCTGGCGATGGAAGACGAGATATCGTTGATGCGATGGATGATCTGGCTGATGGCCCCGATGACTTGGACGGCGGCATTGGCATCGGCTTGGATGGCCTCCACCCGCTGGCTGATGTTTTCGGTGGCCTTGGCGGTCTCCTGAGCCAGTGACTTGACCTCATTGGCGACGACGGCAAAACCTCGGCCTGCTTCACCGGCGCGGGCGGCCTCAATGGTGGCGTTGAGTGCCAGCAGGTTGGTCTGTTGTGCAATGGTGGTGATGACCTTGACCACACTGCCGATCTGGGCGCTGCTGTTTCCCAGTCGGAGGATGGTTTTGTTGGTTTGTTCGGCGGCCTGGACGGCCTCGGTGGCCACTTTGGCGGATTCGGCGGCATTTCGTGAGATTTCCCGAATGGAGGCCCCCATTTCTTCGGTGGCAGCGGCCACGGTGTTGATGTTCTGGGTGACGTGGTTGGTGGTTTGAGCCACCTCTTGAGCCTGCTTCACCGATTGTTCGGAGCGCGAGAACAACCCCTGGCTGGCCTTTTGCATACGGGCGCTGGCTTCGCGGAGTGTTTCTGCTTCGTGTGAGAGGGTCTCGAGGCTCTGGCACGTGGTCTTGAGCAGTGTCTGGAGACCCTGGCCGATGGAGGCGAAGGGTCCATCCCCATCGATGTGGACTTGGGTTGTGAGGTCTCCTTGACTGGCTTGGTGCATCGCCGTGCGGAGCAGCTCGACCCGTCGTCGAGTGCTCACCAGCAGCTCGGCCACCGCTCCGCGCATTTGGCCCAGCTCATCCTGATAATCCTGCTCAAGCTCCAGGTCGAAGCGCCCGCTTGCCATTTCCTTGAGGGCATCCGTGATGGTCTTGAGCCGTTGCCCCAGGCTATGGGAGAGGGCGAAGGAGATCAGCATGGCCAACCCGAAGAACGCAAGCATGATGAGCTGATTCGCCTGCTGAGTGGACTGCTCGAGGGCGGCTTGAGCCGACAGCAGCGACTGGAGTTACTCCTTTTCTTTGGCTGCGATGGCTGCAAAATCGTCCTCCACGGCGGCGAGGGTGCGGGTGGCGGCGAGCTGGAGGTACTCATCCGAGAGTGCTTGAAGTGATAACTGACCAGATGAGACAGCTTCACGACGCATAATCATCGGAGCGGCGATGGCGGTATACCACCCCTCGGATTCACGGGCGAGCTCGGAGCGTTTTTCGGTATAGATGTTTTCGCCTGCTGTGCTGGGATAACCTACCCGAAGTGCCTTCAAGAACATATCATAATGTTCTTTAAAGGCCGTGCGCTCTTCGGATCTTCCCATCAAGAGGTAGCGTAAGAAGTGACGATTGGCTTCTTGGCATACACTGGACACCTCATTGAAGTAGCGTAAACGCTCTCCCATCTCGACGATTTCTGTTTTTGCGGCCTGTGATGTGTTCATATTGTGACGGTTGAGCTGTGCCATACCAAACAGCAGCAGGATCATGACACCAAACGAAAGACCCAGCTTGAGACGTAACGAGAGATGATGAAAAAAGTCCATATATGACCTCATATTAGATCGTGAAAGATTGAGCTGGAGTGATCATCAACGGCACCTTCTTGAACGGCGAAATATGTGAACACAAAAGGGTAGATTTCTTGTTTGGTAAGATCTTATACATAACGAGTAGGGCATATTCAGGAGGTGTAACCTCGGCTGAGGAGCGCTCATCCAGAAAAATTGCGTAGAATCTGCCTTTGAGCCAAACTCGGGGCCTTCTGAGCTTCTGCCTGCTTTAGCATTTCGGCCAGATCTTGTCCGGACAAGCTTTTTGACCGGATCTATACTCTTCCTACCTTCGCCGAGAGGCGCAGCCGACTTCATGTTCCCGCTTTAACTTCGCATCGTGGAGGGCGCTCAATGTCTCTGCACGCGCAATTGTATCAATATTCGGAGGTTTACGACGTGATCTTTGACCGAGATGTCAGCCGAGAAGTGGATTTTTTGCTGGGGCTTTTTCAAGAGCGGCTTGGTCATGAGCCTGATCAGGCGCTGGAGCTGTGTTGTGGGCCGGGATATTATGCGCGAGCCCTCTATCGTCGAGGGATTGCCACGACGGGCTTGGATCTCTCGCCGGAGATGATCGCGCTGGCGCGGAGTAAGACGGGTCTGCTGGAGACGGCGCTCCAGTGGGTTCAAGGGGACATGCGCAGCTTTCAGCTCGAAGCGCCGGTGGAGCTGGCCTTTTGTTTGTTCTCGGGGATTCAGTCGTTGCTCAGCGACGACGAGCTGGTTCAGCACTTGCGCGCGGTGCGGGACAATCTGAAGCCGGGGGGGTTGTATGTGGTGGAGCTGTCCCATCCGCGAGACTATATGACCCCCGTCTACATGCCCTGTTATTATTCGGGGCAACGAGAAGGGATTCAGGCGGAGCTGGTCTGGGGTTGCAACACCCCTCCCATCGATCTGGTCAAGGGTGCGGCGCGGGTGGAGGTGGAGCTGAGGGTTCAGCAGCGGCATCGTCAGGCGGTTTACCGCGACATGGCGGAGGAGCGGGTGTTGATGCCAGCGGAGCTGCGACTCTTGAGCCGTTTGGCGGGTGGGCTTGAGATTGTGGGGTGGTATGGTGATTTTCACTTGGATCAGCCGCTTGACAACTCTCCTCAGTCTCATCGGATGTTGGTGGTTTTGCAACGCACGGCGGGGATGAGTCAACGTCTGGAGTCTCCCCAGGTGCTGCGGCTGGCAGGTTGAGCAGGGCTCATGGGTGTTGAGCAGGCCGCGAAGTGACTTCGAAGAGCGAGCTCACGCTGAATGAAGCCGCGTCGTGAAGCCGCGTCCGTTTGAATGAATTGCTAGCCGCTTGTGCGCCGGTAGTGCATGGCCACCGCGCCGCAGCGGAGCGGCTTCGCGGAGACCAGATCGAGCTGTCGTGTCGTGAGCAGCCCACTCTGGTAGAGGGTCGGGCCGTGGCCGGAAATCCTGGGGTGGACGAGGAACATGTACTCGTCGATCAGATCCAGCCGATCCAGCTCGGCCGCGAGCTGGCCGCTACCAAGCAGCACGCCGCTCGAAGTCGCGTCCTTCAGTTGCTGCACCTCCGTGCGAAGGTCACCGGCCAAGTGGTAGGTATGGGTCCACTGAAAGTCCTTCCGCGTCGCCGACACCACGTACTTCGGCTTCGTCTCCAGCTTCACCGCCCACTCGCGGATCATCGGCGGTGCATCCACGTCGCCTCGGGTCACTTTCGGCCAGTAGCTCTCCATCAGCTCGTAGGTAACACGGCCCCACAGCATCGCCCCGTTTTGGTCCATGAGGCGGGTAAAGAAGGCGTGTGTCTCCTCGTCGGCGATCCCCTCTCGGTGGTCGACGCAGCCGTCGAGCGTAACGTTGATGCTAAAGGTCAAAAGCCCCATGACACGCACTCCTCGACTGAAAACTCTGCATAAAGTGGTTTTGTGCTGGCCGAGCGACCATCGGGCAAAGTCGGCATTGTTCTCCACATCGGCGATGGTACACTGTCATTGTGTGCATCGGATGTCAAGGCTGTTGTACACGATGGTTTTGAACTTGATGTCGCGTCTGCTTGCGTTTCTGTCGCGCATCATCGATCCCGTGACGTCGTGAGGGTCTGGCCGGGCGTCTCACCCCGGGTTTCCCGCGCCGGTGGAGTGCGCCTCCCCAACCGGACAGTCCAGCCCTTTCTGGTGGTTTCGATCAGTAGTATTCCAGCCCAAACGAGAGCTGAAGCACGGCGTTTCCAGCAGGCACGAAGCGGCTGCTCATGCCTTCAACATCACCATCGTTGAGCTTGCTGTCGTAGTTCAGATCCAGCCATGCTTGAAGTCGAAAGCTTTCATCGGGAGGGAGGGGCAACGCAAACGCAATGGGAAAGCGTAGGGGCCCCGGAATGCGCACCGTGAGATAAGGCCGCGCACCACTGAGGGGCTGGCCTTGTGTATCCAAGCTGGTTTCAGGCCAAGCAGAGAGCACCAGCGGGCGTGTGTCATCGGTGGACCAGCCCCACTCCCAGATGATCTCTCCGGTGACGTTATAGATGTACGGCGTGGGCTCCGGCGTGGGCTCCGGGTCGGGTGCCGCTTCGGGGGGCAACGATGGCCCGTCTTCAAAGTTCCGGTCGTCGAGCACCACCGGCGTGCTCTCGAGGTTCTCGATGGGTTGTGTTCCGGCACATGCCGTCAACAGCAGCCAGCTCAGGCTTCCGAGTGCCACTTGTGTTTGCCTGAAGACCTGCTTCGTCACCGGAGACCCCGTGCTCTGAGTAGCCGCTTGATGTCGCGGTTGTGTCTGTTGAGGCGTATGCATGGGCTTGCTCATCACGTTGAGGAGCTCCCCCATCGACCCGAGGGTCAGGCGTTCTTGCGTACACGCGCCTGTGTGGGCCTGCTCGTGCGTGCGCGCGTGCTCATGCGTGCGCGCCTGCTCATGCGTGCGGGCCTGCTCATGCGTGCGGGCCTGCTCGCGTGTGAGGTTATGATACTCGAGGGGGTGCTTTCGGTTGAAGCGGAATCGTGCGTCCTCGGTAAAGGTCTTTGAGCCGGAGCAGGGGCTGCTCAAAATAGACCCAGCTCAGCACCACCCAGACACCGGTGAGGGCCAGCCACAGGAGCATCTCAACCCCTCGACCGGCGGGGGCGAGCTGGGCATGCAGGTGGGCGTACATCAGCTCGGCGGTCAAGAGGTGCCAGAGGTAGAGGCTATAACACACCTTCCCGACAGAGACGAGGGCTCGATTTTCCAGGAGGTGCCGCAAGCGAGGGCCGGGGTTCATCGCGTTGACCACCAGCACGGCGCAGGCGAGGGCAATGCTGGAATAGCCCACCGCTCCAAACCAGGGGGAGGCTTTAATACGAGAGCCATCCGGGGGGATGAGCATGATGCCCACGAGCACCATCAGCGCCAGAGGCAGGAGCTGACGAGCGTGCCGCAGCAGCCGCTCTCGAGCAGCGGGCATCGCAAAGAGTAAGGCGGTGAGAGCGCCCAGCGCCAGACCGTCAAACCGGAAGAGGGTAAAAATCACGCCAGCGGGATAACCCAGCTTGGAGAGCGCCAGCGCACGAGCCACCGGGGTCAGCAGGATCAGAGCACCACAGAGCCAAGCGAGCCTGACGGGGGTTAAGGCTCTCACGAGCAAAGGCCACACCAGATAAAACTGCTCTTCGATGGCCAGAGACCACAGCAGCGCCAGGGGGCCCGCAGGCCAGCCATGCTGAGCAATGTGCAGGTTGCCCAGATATAAGAAGTACATCCACCACCCTTCGAGGGACCGTAAGGGAGCCAGCACGTCCACGGAAGGCACCAGCAGATAGAGCACACACAGGTACAGCAGCGCCGGTGGTTGAATGCGCAAAATCCGACGCCACCAGAAGATCTTGAGCTGATCGGGATGCTCTCGCCCCACCAGCAGCAGGGAGGTGATGAGAAATCCGCTCACGACAAAAAAGAGGTCTACCCCCAACCAGCCCCACTCACTCATACGCCAGAAGAGCCAGTCTTGTTCGGGCTCCATGCCTCCGAAGACCTGATAGCCGTGATGCCACAGCACCAAGAGAATGGCGATGCCTCGGAGCCCATCAAGGGCCGGTACATATCGAGCGACAGGGTTGAGCATGCACACGTGCTCCAAGCAGGGAGATAAACAAGATATGTCGGAAGATTGGCTGTCGCAAGGGAGAAGACGAGCGAAAAGATCAGCGTGCTGACAGTTGTGGCAGGACCGGAATCAGACCCACCCGCTCATCTCCTCCCCGCCTCTCGGAGCGGAGCCCCTCCACACCAGCCCTCTTTCAAACGTTGGAGGAGGACTCATACACAGCGTGAGCCTCCCCGCCAGAATGGGGTGGAGGTTGGAGGGCAGCTCGAGTCGATTTCCATGACGAGAAATCCGCTGGGGGTTATGGTGTGGGTCTCATTTCAGGTTAAACCGGCCCCTCTCACCCCGCAGATGAGGAATCCAGATGAAGCTCCCGTATGGTCAGTGTGATTTTGAGCAGCTTCGGCGTGAAGGCATACAGTCCAAAGAGGAGATTCAGAACGATCCCGTTCGTGCTCAGCGAGGTTTCCCCCTGGATACCCAAGCGTTCGTGGTTACGGGGTCTATCAAAAACTTCTACAAAACCATGAAGAAGTTCTCGGGGTTCTGCATAGATCAAGCTTTTCCCATTTCCCAGCGCCTCAGTGCAGCGGACTTAGCCTATTTTATCTGTCTTTATACCCTCGGATAAAGGGTTCTCTCCAGCCTCATCCCTCCCCGAATAGACACTCATTTTAATCAAAAAAATTTCGTTTATATTTTAATGCGTTACAAATATTTCAACTTTTCTCTTCGCATTCGTAAAGCTGGCATGCCACATGTAACATATGCCAACATGCAGCGCGGATGAGACGAGACAAGCCCTTCGGCCTCCTCCATCCGCTCCGCACACGGTTTAACCCTTTCGTATCAAATGCAGATGAAACGACACATAGGGTATCGTGATCCGGGTTCGACTCCCGGTCCTCCGACCAGTCGGAGGGTGGTGCAACCGGCAGCACACGATAGATGATGTTTCATCATCTTTTGTTGATACGAATCCTCTGACGGAAGCCGACGTCGTCGGGCGAGGCCGACAACCCTGAGCTCCGTCCCCATGTTCGTGATGAATGCTGGTGGAATTACATGGACTACTCATCCCCGTGTCCCGGGTTCGAATCCCGGTGGTCTCACTCTCTGGGGCCATAGCTCAGTGGTAGAGCAGGAAAAAAGATTTCACCCCTTTTGTCATCACGAGCTCTTTCAGACGGTCATCGGCCTCACTCTCGCGCTCGAGCGTGCGAGGGTGATGCCGCACTTACCGATTACACCGGAAACTCCACAAACACCCCCGACTGGACCATGCCCTCAAAGTGCCGCAACACCGCCTCCGCTGTCTTCGGCGTCGAGAGTAATGCACCCAGCTCGAAGTTACGATCCCGGCCCCGTGTCGTGAAGTTCGCCGACGTCACAAACCAATGCGTGCGATCAATCACCACCGTCTTAATGTGCATCGAGCGCCATCCCTCCGCACCCGGTCGAAGGGTCGCAGGCGCATACCAGCCCTGGGGCGCATCGAGCGCCTCCGGCCAGATCTCCTCCAAAAAACGCCCCCACCACACCTTCGGCAGCACTTCCACCTCTGGAGCCTCATGCCATATCTGCCCGTTTGGTGCCAGATTCGGCGCCAGATCCACAAACAAACGCACCGCCAACGCCTTCGCATCGGGACGTCTCAGCCCTTCGAGCATCTCCCGATCCGTGACCCGAAAGCCGGCCAGCAGTACTTCCCGCTCCGCCTGCTGAAACAGACGCCGCAGCACCACCCCTGTATCCACAAAACCCGTCTCGGACACACCCGGCTGAGTTGAGACAACCCTGGGCGTTGACGACTGAGCCCTCTTCCGCTCGTGATGAACGGCCCACACCGCCTGTCCCAGCGTGCTGGACTTCCACCCCTCCGTCTCGAGCGCTGTCAGCGGCTCGCACCACCCCTCCGGCAGACGGGCCTGACGCAACTCCGCCACCGTCACACCTGGTCTTACGCGCTGAGCGTCGAGCGCTCGTGCCAGCCGCTCCAGCTCCGCCAGTGAGAGATCTGCCAGCCAGTCCAGCCGCTTCATGACAGCCAGTCCTTCAAGAAAGCGGCATCGGGCTCCTCAAGCGTCGGAACCACCAGCGTGCGATCCAGATCCTGATTCTGACGCTCGCAGGAGGGCTCCCCAATCAGCAGACAGCCATGACAGGCCGCCCCCTCCCGATGGCGTCCCTGCTGAGCATCCGCAGGATCGTGCTGGGCACAGACCGGATCATTGGAGCAGAGCAGTCCAGATTCCGCCGCTCGCCGCAGGTGCTTGAGGATATCACGCCCGACCTCAATGAGCCCTCCCAGAGTGCCTTCACTGCCCGGTGAACCGGTGTAGAGCAGGATGCCCGCCCGTGGCGTCTGGCCCTCCGCACAGTAGATACGTTCCCGGATGGCCGTGGCCGGATAACCGCACTCCAGGGAGATGGCGTTGATCAGCAGATGGGCCAGGCTGTGGAGCATGTAGAGGCGCACCCCGTAAAACGGGGTCTGCACCCGTTTGCCCTCGTTGGCCGCATAGACCGCCTGCCTGAAACGCTCCGCCCGGGCCTTCACTTTGGGTCTGGCCTCCCAGGCTTCAATCTGCTTCAGATCAAAGCTGAGAAAGACGCCCTCCCCCAGCAGCTCCGCAGCGGGAATCCAGGGAGTGTCGAGCCCCAGCGGGGCCGTCCGCACGTCAAGGTCGTACTCCCCTTCGGCGTCGTGAGGGACATCTTCAATCCGGGTGAAGCCGAGCAGCGCACGCACCTCACGTAGCTGATGGACCAGCACCACCCGCTCCAGAAAAGCGGGCAGCTCCAGCCTCAGCCGCCGGGCATACCAGGTTGCATGGGGAGGCGGACGATCACCGGGCTTCTCGTCGGGGGCCGCCATCAATGCCCGCCACTCGATCTCCCGGGTGGCCAGCTCGGGCACGGGAAGTCCCTTCTGCCGCCGGTCCAGCTCCGCCCAGACTTCGGCGTCCGAGTAGCCGTTCAGCTCCCGTCCGACCTGAGGGATGCCTCTGAAGATGGGAAGCTGCTCTTCTTTGGCGGTCTGCACGATGTGCCACACCCGCTCCACCGCTTTTCGCAGCTCTCCACCGGGATCGGGAATAGACATCGCGCTGGTGGATTGAGGGAACCAGACGTTACTGGCCGTCCGGGTCAGAACACGCACCATCTGATCGCACGGCTCGCGCCCCCCCATGCCCAGCCAGGGACGCTGACCGGTGCAGCGCCCCATGGCCTCCGGCACCATCAGCTCCTGAAGACCGCGCACCAGCCCACAGGCCCTACAGCCCGCGATATAGTCTGTCAGCTCCCCACTGGTGCCCACCTGAGCCAGATAGAGGTCCGTCTGCCAGTCCGGTCCCAGGGGGTCATTCGCACGTTTGGAATCCCCCTCGCGGGTGCAGTAGCGATGGGGCGTGCCCGGTGTCTGCTCAACCCCTTCAAAGGTTTTCCCTCGATGCACATACCAGGCCCAGTCAATGTCCTGCAGGTGGCCGTTCTGGCAGGCCCCCACAAAACGGATCGGCACCACCGGCTGGCCACGCCCCCCGCTGGCCGTCGTACAGTTGTGCCGCTTGCGCTCGTTGAGTCCTTTCCAGTGTACCAGTGAGCGACATTTGGCGTCCTGGCACAGATACCAGCCTGGAAAGCGGGCGACCAGCACTCCGACCCTGGGGGAGGCATCCTCGTCGGCACAGCTCGGCGGCGCCCGAAGCCGAAGCTGCGGATGACTCCAACCAACCGGTCGTAACATGCGCAGTGCTTTGGCCTGTAGGTGAGGCTCCACGATATAATCCGCGGAGTCATCTTGATAGCGCCAGGCGTCCAGCCCTCCCACCACCACGGCGTCATGGATCAGGTCCACCAGCGCCCCCGGACCCGCCGTCATCAGCATCTGGCTCCGGCGGCTGGTGCCATCTGGTCGTTTTCCCGGTCCAAAGCTCATGAGTCCTCCCCTGTAAGCCGGTTGTTCACCCACAGATGCACGCCGGGTTCCACATTTCGCATCGACGTCGGAGCGCGGAAATGCTCCAGGCGGGGCTCCTTTTCGTTGGGCGGATCCAGGGCGGTGGTCAGCAGGGTCACCGGTGCCCCCAGACTCTCCCAGCGCGAATACGGCAGGTGAACCGATGCCCCGGCAAGGCTTGCCGCCGAAGCACTCCAGTCATTCATCAGCGACTGAACCCGGTTTTCCACATGATCGGCGAGGGCTTCCGGCACCTCCAGCCCATGCCGGGCCACCCGGTCACGCAAGACTCCGGCCACCTGTTCGGCCAGTCCTGCCACCTTATCCACCCGCTCCGCACCCTGCGGCGGGATCAGGGTTGGATCCGCATAACGCGCCAGGGCCACCGTCACCCCTGCCAGCCCCCGATCCATCGCCCGTGCCGAAAATGGCGTCACCGAAGCCGCCTCCACATGGCGATAGAAGCCCTCATGAAAGGCCGTAAAGCGCTCAAAGTGGGAGCGGTCCCGGGGTCGGAAGACATGGTGCAGCGTCACCACCAGCCCCGGCGTGCTTCTGCCCACGCGCGAGCTGGCCTGAATGTACTCCGCCACCGTGCGCGGCTGACCGGTCACCACCATCAACCCCAGTCGGGAGATGTCCACCCCCACCGAAATCATGGAGCTGGCCAGGAGCACATCATTCCGGCCTCCCTTTTCACTCTGATAGGGGGCTTCCAGACGGGCTTTTGCCTTGCGGATGTCATCGGTGCTCTGACGGCTGGTCAGCTCGAGCACATCGTAGCCCAACATCCGGTTCTTGAAGTAGAGGCTGCTTGAGTCCTGGACCGGATGACGTCGATCCAGGTTGAAGCAGCGGGGCGCGACCTCCTCCAGGACCAGCCGCTGACTGCCCCCCAGCTCCCGGAGCGTATTGAAGTAGCCGGCGAGGGTCATGTAGGTGTCCGCCGGGTTCTCACTGCCCTTTGGGATCATCTGCGCACAGCGATACCATTCGTGATAGGCCGCCGAGAGCAGTGCTGAGTAGCTTCTGACTTCCAGGGCCTTGAGGCTCCTGCCCGGCGCCGCCACCCCGACATACAGTCGGCTCTTACCGGGGGCAAAGTCGGTTTTCGCAAAAAAGGTGTCACCAGCCTCCGGCCCTTGTGGGGGGAAAAACTCCATGACCTCGCGCGCGTAGAGCGCCCGGATCTGCTCATGGGCGCGGCGGGCCGTCGCGGTTGAGGCCACAATCTTCGGTCGGATGCCAGCAGGAGACGCAAGCTGCTCCACAGCCGTCTCATACAGACCCACCATGGTCCCCAAGGGGCCCGAGATCAGGTGCAGCTCGTCCTGGATGATCAGCTCTGGCGGCAGCAGTCCTTTGGGCAGCTTCGTCAGCCCTCCCCCGCTGTGATGACCGTAAAATCCGGCATCGTCACAGGCCCGCACTTTGCCAAAGAGCATGCCCGCTTCTCCCCGCCATGGCAGCAGCGCGAACTTATCCACCGTGCCAATCAGGAAGGTCGGCAGCTCCCGATAGACCTGCTCATCCACCACCACCAGCGGCAGGCCCTTCTGCTCCGTCGCATCAAACGTAAACTCACAGCCCAGCCGACGACAGCCCACCCGCAGCGCCGACGCTTTGCCCCGGTTCAGCTCTATGTGGTAGGAGTCCGGTCCAAACGGCTCCCCACACCAGGGGCAGCCCACCAGCGGAATGGGCGGGGCCTTGCGCGGATCGTCGGGATGCATCCGGTATTCCCGTGTCTGCTTCTGCGCCGCCTCCAGGGTGTTGGCCGTCGCCCGCTCCCCCACCCATAACCCCACTGAAAATCGTCGGGTGCCGAGCCGTTCGGGCTCCAGCGCACGCAGGCGCTCGAGGGCACAGGTGAGGGTGGCCGCACGCCCAAGCTGATCCAGGGTGAGCAGTCGCAGGGTATAGCGCAGCAGCACCGCCACGCCCGCCGGGAGCGGGAGCGCCTACATGCCCGCCGGGAGCGGGAGCGCCTCTGCACAGAGCGTGCGCAGGCGGGAGCTTCTGCGGAGGGCGAGAAAGAGGGCATCGGTTCGACGGTTCTCCGCCTTCCCGAGACGACGACGATCAAAGAGGGTGTTGAGGGGCTTTCGTTTCCACCCCCTCCTCCGCCTGTTCCCGATTGAACCGATACAAAAACCCTGCACCTCCTACGTTGGTATGGTCAACAGATGCGCATGTAAGTCGGCCAATGACGAACGAGCTTGATCATTCTCTTGAACACATTCATTCACAAACTTCTGCCAGAGAGGCGCCACAATCGCATCGGGATCAGTGCCGCCCGTGAGGAGCCAGCATATCACTTTGCCGAAGGAGTATACGTCTGCACTCGGCGCTGCTTCGGCACCGTTCCGCTGCTCCGGTGACATATAACCAGGTGTACCATGTTGCTGAAACGTGTAGCGTGTATGCCATCGAGGGGTGTGTTTGGCGATGCCAAAATCCGCCAGTTTCCAAATCGTTTCCCCCTCAGCTGTCCGGAGATACATGACGTTATCAGGCTTGAGATCTCGATGGACGATCTCAAGCGCATGTAGATTCTGTAAGCCTTCAAGTATCTGCTGCGCGATCAAGCGGATGTCGGACATTCTTACATGATGGCGATTGGCAACCCAGTTGGTAAGGTTACCTTCCGCACGCTCAAGAAGCAGTCCGACGTGGGTCTCGTCACGTCGAAAGTCAAAAACTTTCAAGACACCTTCAACGTTCATTCGGGACAGCCTCTCGTAGATACCCTGCTCTCGCTGCAATGCCCGCGCGTTATCAGTGTCGATCCGGGCTCGTTTCAAGAATGCACGCCCATAAGTGGGACTCTGCACCAGAAATGTCTCCGCCATCCCGCCCCCCGTGATGACTTTCTCCACCTCCAGGTCATCAAATAGAATTTCCGGCGCACGCGGAGGTTCTCGATGAAGCAGGTCTCCTCCGAAGTCTCGTTTGGTGGCTTCGCTGTCACGTCCCACCACAGGCTTACCCGTCTTCAGTTCAATACGATCCAGGATCATCCGAGCACGCTCCCGAATGAACCCGGCATAATCATCGGAGCGAATCTCTTGGATTGGGATGCAATGAGATGCCAACCAGTTATTCAATGTGTTCCTGTGAATACCTCGATTCTCCAATGTATCGAGGTACTGCGAGGGAGCCCGTCCCCCCAGACTCTTATGAGTACGAGCACTCAAAGGTGTCTTATTGAGAATGGAGTCTGAATGAGAGACCTTCGCACGTTCGCACCAGGATGTGGGAAAGATGTGATGGACATCAATATCGTCGTAGCCCTTCTGCGCGAACCAGAATGTACGATCCAGCTCATCACCACGGCAGAAATCACGGCTTCCCAACTGAAGATAGAGTGCCATCACCGCCTTGTATGCTGCCGCGTTACGTGTGGTCAGTCTTAGCAATCTTGAGGGTGTAAAGGCACAGTCTCGAACGGTCTTGGGTTCTGGCCCGGAGTTGATCCATTCAGGCACTTCCATAATATCCCGACCGTATCGAGTCTCCGTCGTACCACTATAGAGTTCTCCAAACACCCCACTCCAAAACCAGCGCATTATCAGGTTCTGGGTGGGTTCTTCCGTGGCACAATTGCCCAATACAGCGGCGATTGCCGCCATTGGGATGAGCTGGTTTGGATAGGGAAGCCATTTGGGTTCATAGATTCTCTCGCGGTCAAGGAGTCGCGCACAGGCGCGGAATCCCTCTTCCACAGAACCAGCGTACGTTTTCCAGTCGCTCAGTGGCAGAACCAGCATTTCCTCACGACGACAACCCACACGTCTGGGCTTCGACGAGTTGCGCTGATGGTATGCCGCGACCAGGGTGACCGCTTGGAGAAAATCCGTTGACTTCACTTCTGAAAGGAGCGGGCTGGATTTCGCGAGTCGGGTATTGATCTGCTCCCATTCGTGGGCCAATCGAAACCCCTCTTCTTCGCCTGCAAAAGTAGCAGTCACCAGCTCAAAGATGTCGAGCGGTTTGCCTCCCTGGTTTACCTTCTCAAAGACTGCACATACAGCAGCCCGACTTGTGCCTTTCTCAAGCTGAATGAAAGGAACTTGATACTTTTGGAGGTTAGCGCAAGCTCCATCTGCGAATCGTTTCCAGGTATCACGAGCGAGCGGAGAATACCCATGGTGCTCCATGTAGTTCATTCCCCAACTTAATGCGTCCGCAAATGCGCTGCTCACTGGAATGCAGTGCTCATCGTATTCTCGCACCACACTCGATAGATCTCTCACCACATCTCGATTAAAATTTGTGCGTATCACTCGCTCCGGTGGGAGCGATAGAATGGCGTCCCTTTTGTCCACCTCGGCGTCGAACCAAGCACGCAGATCGAAATAATAAATGCGCTGAACATCCAACTTTCGGCGGTCTTCGACGTAGGTTGGAACCGGCCGCCCACTCCGAAGCGCCAAGTAAAGAGAAGTGAGTCGTTGCTGCCCATCAAGTACCAGCCGTACCGCTTTGGAAGTTGGATGCTGAGGAGCAGACTCGAAGCAACGAAGCTGGAACTTCAGCTCTCCCCCATTCTCTAGTAGCAGAACCGCTCCA
>JBJTQF010000185.1:0-10619 GCA_046075485.1 Myxococcota bacterium
CCATCGATGAAGGTGTGGGGACGACCTACTACCAAGACAATGACGCGGATGGTTATGGTTCGACCACCACCACGGTGGCCTGCGCCAAGCCGACGGGTTATGCAACGGTGGGCGGAGACTGTAACGATGCCAGCGCGACCGTGAAGCCCGGAGCGACCGAGACTTGTAACGGCGTGGACGACAACTGCAACGGGACCATCGACGAAGGTGCCTCCAGCACGACCTACTACCAAGACAACGACGGTGACGGTTATGGCTCGACGACGACGACCCAGGCTTGTACCAAGCCGGCGGGTTATGCGACGGTGGGCGGTGACTGTAACGACGCCAATGCTGCGGTGAAGCCGGGTGCCACCGAGACCTGTAACGGGATCGACGACAACTGCTCTGGTGCCATCGATGAAGGTGTGGGGACGACCTACTACCAAGACAATGACGCGGATGGTTATGGTTCGACCACCACCACGGTGGCCTGCGCCAAGCCGACGGGTTATGCAACGGTGGGCGGAGACTGTAACGATGCCAATGCCGCCGTCAAGCCGGGTGCGACAGAGACCTGTAACGGGATCGACGACAACTGCTCTGGCACCATTGACGAAGGCACGAGCGCCACGACTTGGTATAAAGACACGGACGGCGACGGACAGGGTGTCTCCACCCAGACCACCACCGCGTGTGTCAAGCCGACGGGTTATGCAGCCACCTCTGGCGACTGCGATGACGCCGACGCAGACATCTACACCGGTGCGCCTGAGCTGTGCGACACCAAGGACAACGACTGCAACGGCAGCCGCGATGAAAAGATCTTCTCCGGAACACAGCCCACGGGCTACTCTGGGACGTGCGGCGTTCACTACATGGTGCCTGTGGAAGGCATGATGGCGGCTTCGACCAGCGTGGCGCTGTCTCCCATCATTGTCTTTGAGACCATCAACGGTGCCACCACCTCGAGCTTCCTCTCCGGCACGTCCGGTGCGGATGGTCATGTGGGCAATATCAAGGGCACCATCACGGGCTCTGACGGTAGCACCTATACCCTGGGCGCTTGCACCGTCGATGCCAAGATCGCCTACCGTGCCGTGTGCGCGAGCATCGCGGCGGGAACGTTCAAGGCCAACACCACCTATACCTTCAACTTCACGCACACGCAGAAGGCCGATGGTACGGGTTGGAAGCTCGCCATGAAGGGCAAGTTCACCACCAAGTCGCCCTGCGGCGCGACCTGGAACACCAAACCCGGCTTCAAGTTCACCAAGTTCGGCTCGACCTCGTCGCTGACCCTGAACCTGATGAACACCGCAGCCAACAACAACACCATCCAGCTTGGAGCCACCTTCGTGGACGTGCCCAAGACCTCGACCCTGCCGGTGAGCAGCTTTAAGCTGGCGCTCGGTGGCTTTACCGAAGCATCGGGTTCGGCCTCCTACACCTATCGGGCACCTTATGGCGCTTCGGCGGTGATTCCGGGAGTCTCCCTGAACTCGACGGGGGCGTTGAGCCTGCCCTCTGGTAACGTGTCGGTGCCGACTCCGGCCACCTCCACCACGATGTCGTTCATGTTCGTGTACAACGCGGTCATGGCCGGCACCATCACCAGCTCGGGCAACCTGAGCACTTGGAGCGGATATACGCTCTCGGGTATCGTGACGAAGAAGGACATGGACTTGTTCTTCAGCGACTCCGGTAACTCGATTGGCGTGAGCTACGACATCAGCAACTACACCCCGCCGGGTGGTGTGGCGCAGGGCCAAGCGGCCAACGTGACGATGACGGCGACCCCGTCTTCGACCACCATGTCCACGGCTGTCTGCCCCTGATCCAGCCTCTCAGGAGCGGAAGTCTCAGAGGCTTCCGCTCTTACCTACCTTCGTTCGTATTCGTCTAAATCCGCCCCATCTATTACAGCAACACATCCTTTCGGCATCTTATCCCTTTGGGTGTGCGCACGATATACCAGTGACAGGGATGGCATACAACGTCTGTCACGCATGCCTGACAGCCACATTCCGCTGACTGAGACAGGCGGCTTGTGCCCTCTCGGTGATGAGCGAAAGAATAGCGTCCCCCTCCAACTTCTGCTAGAATACACATCGGTTTTAGATTCCTATGCAGCATTGGAGAGAACCCATGCCTTTTCACTGGCTACGAAGATCAAGTGTCCTCCCCGCACTCATGGCAGCATTGGTGATGATGTCCGGATGCAGTGCTTCGGGAGACGATGACGACGATGATGCAACTGTAACGCCTACCGTTGCGCCCACTGCCAATATCTCAGTGGATCCTGGAAGTTATGACTTTGGACCCGTTCTCATCGGAAAGTCTGAGTCCACCACCTTCACCGTGAGCAACGAGGGCGAAGCGGTCCTGAAGCTCACCAAGTATCAGGTCAGCGGCAGCACCAACTTTAAGGTGTCGGGCTCGGCCTTGGAGCTGGAGAAAGGGGCGAGCGGAACCTTCTCCGTGACCTTCACCCCCAATGTGGTTGGAAAGATCACCGCGACCCTTGCCCTGCTCAGCAACGATCCCGATGCACCCAGCTTGGAGATCTCCTTAACAGGACAAGGCGACTCCCCCGATGCAGACGATGATGGGTATACGGTCGCAGAAGGTGACTGCAACGACAAAGACGATGCCATCAACCCCGGTGAAGCCGAGCTATGTGATGGTATCGACAACAACTGTGAGGATGGCGAAGACGATGCCATCGATGCGCCCACCTGGTATGTCGACAGCGATGGAGATGGTTACGGCGATCCCACCAACCGCAAAAAGGAAGTCGCCTGTGAAGCACCCGGTCGCACCGGCTGGGCCGATAACAACCTCGACTGCGATGACACCCTTCCCGAGATCAGCCCTGACGCTGAAGAGCTGTGTGACGAAATCGATAACAACTGCGATACGCAGGTTGACGAAGGGTTCGACTCTCCCGACGACAACGACGAGGTGGCCGACTGTTTTGATGCCGATGGTGATGGTTTTTCCGGTGACGAAGGAGACTGTGACGACACCAACGCGCAAGTTTTTCCAGGTGCCGTGGAGATCTTCAACGACCTCGACGACAACTGTGATGGCCAGATCGACGAAGATACCCCCCCCACCGTCACCGTGTTGACCCCCTCGAACAACGCCGTGCTCACCCCGGGACCGGTCCAAGTCAGCGTCAACGTGGTGGACCAGCAGTCCGGTGATGCCGACCTTCGGGTGTCGCTCCGCTCCAGCCTCGCACCCACGGGCCGCGTGCAAGAGGATGCCTGTGCTGGACTGGTGCCTGTCAATGGCTTGGTGAGCTGTGAGCTGAACCTTGCCTATGGCAAACAGGACATCGTGATTGAAGCCACCGACGGCGCTGGAGAGGGTCTTACCACCACGGTGCGCAGCCCGGTTGTGGTGGACAATCCGCCCTCTGCCAGCTTTGCCAGCCCCTCCGATGGATCGAGTGTCAACTATGGCGAGGATCTGGCCATCAATGTCACTGCTTTAGACGACAACGAGAGCTTGACCACCGATAATCTGGAGTTCTCATCAGATGTTGAAGGTGTGCTGACGCCGGTTCGACTCACCGCTTCGCCGACGACACCCGGGACGTTCACCGGAGCTCTCCGCTTGAACAAGGTGGGTGCGCATGTGTTGACGATGAAAGTGACTGATAGTTTAGGCATCTTCACCAGAACATCCGTCGGTGTGGTGGTGGTGGGACCGGATTGTAGCACCGCTAATGTGCGCGCACTCTGGCGCATGAATGAAGGCAGTGGGAAGCAGATCATCGACGAAATTTCCGATCTTTCGGGAACCTTGAGTGCTGTGACCTTTACTTCGTCCAGTGGCAGCTTTAACAGCGCCTTTGCGAATGCCATCTCCTTTGCAGGTGAGGGGAGTACGGTGGAAGTGGCAGATGCCGAAGACCGACTGAGCCTGCCCAACTTTACCATCGATTTCTGGTTTAAGGGGGCAGGGCAGGGGACTCGTGCGCTGGGACGCCAAGCATTGCTCTACAAGAATGGTGACGCCGGAACCAGTGACCGACCGAACTATTATGTCAGTGTGGGCAATACAGGGTTGTTGGAGGTGAAGCTGACGGTGGACGGTCCTAATACGCCGCTGACGGCCACCGCTGCTGAAGACTCGGTCTTGCTGGCAAACACTTGGTATCACATTGCAACGACCTTTGACGGGCGCTCGCTGAAAGCCTTTATCAACGGCAAGCAGGTGGCCAGTATAGACTCTCCGCTGCCGGGGGCGAGCGCGCGGGTGGCCAATACCCCGTTTTATCTGGGCATCAACAAAAATGCCCTGACGCCGCCGGGCTCTCCGGTACTCTCAGGTGTGTTGGATGAGGTCCAGCTTATGGATTGTGCCATGATTCCCGACGACATTAAGGCATATTACGATACCAAAGCCCCTCACGTCCTGCCAACGCCGGAGCCGGTGCCTTGAGTGGAGTGTGTGCTCCATGAAGGGAGGGTACTCCTCTTTGCCTGCCTGAGCTTCTCGCCACCTTAATATTCTCAAAACAGCCCTTTCCCATGTGCCAGCCCTAAGCCTCACGCCTATGTGTGTGCGTGCGCGTGAGTGCGTGTGCGAGCACAAGCATGTGTCTTCGTATGAGCGCGCGTGTCAGCGCAGGTGTATGCCTGTGTTGGCTTGCGTCTGGGTGTGCAGGAGGCCCGCTGAACGCCATGTATTCATGCACATGGATGAATGGATATGGTTTAATGAGGTGAGAGCATGCCGCGTCTCGTGTACGGGTGGCAGCCCTTGCGGCGTGAGCAGATTGGAGCGGTTGCTACGGAAGTGTGGGAGGGCTTAGGCGTGGGGATGCGACTTCCGGTACTGTCGGACGATGTGGATCACCTCATCGTCGGAGAGAACCCGATCCGACTTTTTAGCCTGTGCAAGCAGGAGGCTGACCAATCCCTCTTCCGGGCTGAAGCCGTGCTGTACCAGCCACCAGTTGACGTTGGAAGCGCCGCTCATCGGGCCGATCTCGATGGTCTGGCTGCACCCAAACATCCCAGCGGGCACCCCGGAGTAGATGACATCGGCCAGCCACGTCTCTCCGCGTTTGGCGGCTTTGATGACGGCTGCGGCGTGTACACCGGTGGCCGTTCTGAAGGCATCTTCGCCCACCAGCGGATAGGAGCGTGCGATCGGCACATGGCAGGCTCGGGCAGCCTGTCGCGCATACAACACCAAGTGGGTGAGGTCATGGTCGATCACTCCTGCCAGCTTGAGGTTCATCATCAGCAGATCCATGGGCGTATTGCCGACGCGCTCGCCGATGCCCAATGCCGTGCCGTGGATGCGGTCTGCGCCACCCTCGAGGGCCGCCAGGGCGTTGATCAGCGCCAGTCCTCGGTCGTTGTGGCCGTGCCAGTCGATGCCAACCTCGGGGTGGGTCTCGCGGATGATCCGCTGGGTGAACTGGATGAGGCTCTTGACCCCCGAAGGTGTGGCGTGTCCCACCGTATCACACAAGCAGAGCCGGTGTGCTCCTTCCCCGATGGCATTCCGAAAGAGCTGGTTGAGCACCTCTGGCACCGAGCGGGTGGTGTCTTCGGTAACATAAGTCACGCGGAGCCCTTCTTTAACCGCAAACCGGATGGCTTCGCTCGAGCGCTCGAGGATCCACTCGACGTCCCAACCTTCTACGTACTGTCGGATCGGGCTGGAGCCAATAAAGGCCATCACCTCGACCTGGAGACCGGTTCGTTGAGCGATGTCCACGATGGGGCGGATGTCTTGAATCATCGTCCGTGCAGCGCAGGCGGGCCGAATCTGCAACCGATTGTCGGCGATATGCTGGGCCAGTTTAAGGCTGTCTTCAGCGGCCCGTGGCCCAGCGCCCGGCAAGCCCACCGTCACCGTCTGAATGCCGAGCTGATCCATGAGGGTCACCAGCTCCAGCTTATCGGTCAGCGGTGGATCCACCACACTGGGACTTTGCAGACCGTCACGCAGCGTCTCGTCCTGGAACGTGATGGCCCGAGGGGGCATAAAATCTTCCTCGGCGTTCCAGTCGTGAATCAGCTCCGGTTGTTCCATCGAGTACTATCTCCCTGATAAAGGTGGACCTCTCGTTGCCACACGCTACAATTTTGTATGCCAATGTAGCCGATATATTTTAAACTTGATACCTCATGTCACCCAAGCGGAGCATAAAATGTCCGAGCCGTCTGATTACCGAGCCCTCTACCTAGAGTCCATCCGGGAGCTCTTTCGCTCCTTGCGGCGGAGTCTGGGAAGCCGTGCGCGTCGTGCCATTCCGCCGTCGCTCTTTTTGCACCATGCCAGCCAGCACACCGAAGATGTGTTGGTGGAGCACCGAGCGCTTGATATGGCAGCGGTGCAGCGTTGGAGAGCCCAGATTTCCGATGCAGCTCAACAGCCAGCGACCCTCTGGTGGGCGGTCTGTCTGGAGCTGAACCTCTCCCTTGATCCGACTGCCGGTGCGTCACGGAGTGCGGATCCCACAGCGCAGCCCTTCTTGGTGGTGGTGGCGGCTCATCCAGACGATCTTCAAGTCTGGTGGGCTCCGGTGCAGCGTGATAGACAAGGCACCATCTCGGAGATCTTGGACGAGCAGCCCATGCCCCTCTGTGAGCCTCGTGCCCGCCTGCTGGAGCTGGTGGGCGACCGGTTTTTTTCGCCCCCGCCTTCGGTGACCTCGGCATTCTGAGCAACACCCGCCCTCGGCGTGGCGTCCGTGACGATGGCGCACTATGCTGGCGTGCGCGTCGAGCTGGATCCTGCTTCAAATCCTCGCCGTGGGTGTGAAAGCGCCCTCTGCCGTCACACTTCTCTCAAGTCCTTTGCCTGATTTCCGTCCCGACTGTCAAGTCTCCCCTGCATCCGGTGCAGGATTTATGAAACCTCCGACATCCTTTCTGAATTCGGCGGAGTGGGAGGGTCTAGGGGGTGCATCCATCGCCATTGGGCTTACACGCGGGCTTCGTTTGATAAAAAACGTTCTGAAAAACTCCGGCCATAATGGAATCTGGACAACCCTCTCCTTCTTCTGCTCGACGGGCTCTCACCCAATCATTCGGTCGATTTCAGTGTAATTGTAAGTTTACCCCCATAAATGATCAAAATTTAAAGTGACATGAAACAGTGCTTCAGCTTGGCTGCATAAGGTCGATCCAATGGCATAGGGGCCGCCACATCTTAACGTGGTGGCTCTTGATATAGCCGTTGAGGTAACGTCTATGCGCCACGAAACTCCTCACAGTTCTGTTTGGCGGGTCTATGCGGCGGGAGCAGTTTTGCTGCTGACGTTGACCAGCCTCTCTCCTGTTCAATCTTCTACCCGCCGTCTGGCAACCTCTCAGATCAGCTTTAACTATGCAGAGGCCCTCCAGAAAGCGGTCTATTTTTATGACACCCAACGCTCAGGTGCGCTGCCTGCTCATGGCAAAGAACCCGGTCAAAATCGGGTGGAGTGGCGTGGCAGCTCGGGCCTCGCGGATGGTGCAGCTCAAGGAGTGGATCTCACGGGTGGCTGGTATGACGCCGGCGATCACGTCAAGTTCGGTTTTCCGATGGCCTCCAGCGTGACCCTTTTGGCTTGGGGAGCACTTGAATATCGAGATGCGTACTCGGAATCGGGCCAGCTTGAGTATCTGAAGTCCAACCTGGCTTGGGCTGCTGACTATTTTGTGAAGGCACACACGGCTCCCGAAGAGCTGTGGGGGCAAGTGGGAAAGGGTGACGCCGATCATGCATGGTGGGGTCCAGCGGAAGTGATGCCGATGGAGCGTCCTGCCTTTAAGATCTCCGCAAGCTGTCCGGGATCCGATCTGGCTGGAGAAACAGCGGCTGCGCTCGCCGCCACGTCGTTGGTCTTTCAGCCGACCGATCCGAGTTACGCAGCGGCGCTTCTGAGTCATGCGCGTCAGCTCTATGCGTTTGCGGATGCCCGTCGTGGTCGTTACTCCGACTGCATCGGGGATGCGCAGCAGTTTTACAACTCTTGGAGCGGCTACGAAGACGAGCTGGCCTGGGGCGCTGCATGGCTCTACAAGGCCACCGGCGAGAGCAGCTATTTGACCAAAGCCGCTGCTCAGTTTGAGAAGATCAAAGGCAACTATCGCTGGACCCATTCCTGGGATGACAAATCGTATGGCACCTTTGTCTTGCTCTCGCGCATGACCGGAGACAGCAGCTACCGTGTGGCCACCGAGCGTTTTCTCGACTACTGGACCTCCGGTTATGGCGGAGAGCGTATCAGCTATACCCCCGGAGGTCTCGCCTGGTTGGATACGTGGGGCTCACTTCGATACGCCGCCAATACTTCGTTTTTGGCCCTGTTGTACAGTGACTGGCTGCGCTCTAAAGAGGGCGACTCCTCTAAGGTTTTGCGCTACCACGACTTTGCAGTGCGACAGATGCGCTACATGCTGGGAGATAATCCGGCGGGCCGTTCGTATGTGGTGGGATTTGGGAGCAATCCACCCAGCCAACCCCATCATCGGACTTCGCATGGATCCTGGAGCAACAATCTCAACGAGCCGACCACGCAGCGTCATATCCTGTATGGCGCATTGGTGGGAGGCCCTGACAGCCAGGACATCTATGTGGACAGCCGCAGCAACTACATCACCAATGAGGTGGCGCTGGATTACAATGCAGGTTTCACCGGTGCGCTGGCGCGTATGGTGCAAGAGTTTGGAGGTGCTCCGCTCAGTGGATTTCCCATTCAAGAGAGCCGCGACGACGACGAGCTCTATGTGATGGCGTCGCTCAACGCCACGGGCACTAACTTTACGGAAGTAGAGGCGTTGCTTGTCAACAAGAGTGCATGGCCTGCACGAAGCTCAAAACAGCTTGCCATACGCTACTATTTTACCCTCGAGCCGGGTATGTCCCTGAGCAGTATTCAGCTCAGTGCTCCGTATAACCAGTGCCTTCCGCCATCTGCGCCGGTCTCGGCGGGGGATGACCAGTATTATGTGGAAGTGCGCTGTGATGGGATCGCAATCTTTCCAGGAGGGGCTTCAGACTTTCGGAAAGAGGTCCAGCTCCGCTTGACCGGTCCTGCTGGATGGGATCCCACCAACGACTGGTCTTGGCGTAACCTAGCGGGTGGGGCTCCTTCCAAGACCCCGTGGATCGTCTTGATGGACGGCTCTAAACAAGTCTGGGGAGTCGCACCCGGTCAAGAATCCACCGAAGGTTGTGAAGCCTATGAGCCAGAGCCCGTTGCAGAACCCACGCCCGCCGAGCCCGTCGCTTCAAACGAGGAAGACGGTGAGGCCCCTTCGCCCGACACCGTGGCCTGCGAGGTACAATATGACATCCAGAATGACTGGGGAACCGGTTTTGTGGCAAACGTCTACGTGAGCAATCGTGGCTCCAGCGCCATCCAGGGCTGGACCCTCACCTGGCGCTTTGCAGGCTCACAAAAGATCACCGGAAGCTGGAATGGGGTGGTCCACCAACAGGGGGCTCAGGTCTCGGTGGACGATGCCGATTGGAATCAAGAGCTGACGGCTGGAAGCACTCGGGATTTTGGGTTTACGGCAGAGTATTCTGGTGCAAACCTGCGCCCGACCGCTTTTGAGCTCAATGGAGTGGGGTGCAGCTTGGCACCGGCCCGAGTGGCTCAGGCACCTGCTGCGAAGTCCGCTCCCAGCACCACACGAACCAGCGCTGCACGCACGAGCACGACCGCAGAAGAAGGCCCCTCTCATTGTGGTGTGCTTGAAGAGGGCACGTCTACCAGCAGCTCCGGCGGAGACGATGGTCACACCACCGTCGATCCGCTGCCCAGCGAAGACTCACCCACGCCTCCGATTGAGCCGGAACCGACCGGCTGCCGCGTGATGCTCTGACGCCTCACCCCAAGGGCTCGGTCATCCCGGCCTCGAGCATCAGTGCTTCCACACGGCGCTGCTCGACCTGCGCTTCCCCCTTCTTACCCAGCCTCTCAAGGGCCTCCACCAAGAGCTGCTGACCTCGCACCTGTCGCGGCAGATCTTGTAACGAGCGAGCGATACGAACGGCATCTTCGATCAGCGCCAGCCCTTCCGCACTGCCCTCATGCGCCTGCAACGCGCCCAGATACATGCGCGCGCCCGAGATGAGCTGTCGAATGTCCAGCGCATCGGCCTCTTGCAGACATTGCTGGAAGAGAGAGCGGGCCAGTCCCTGGTCTCCCTGTTGATAGGCCACCTCCCCCAGATGGCCCAGCTCCAGCGCCATCCCCCAGCGGTCTTGAGTGGCACGTTGACCGGCAAGTGCTTCTAAGAAGGCTGAACGGGCATCTTCAAGCCGATTCTGATCCAGGGCAATCCGTCCCAGATTGGAATAGATCGGGCCGACCCCTTGCGTGAGCCCCGCTTCACGCAACACCGCCAGCGCTGCATGGTAGTGCCGCTCCGCACGGATCACGTCTCCCATCAGCCGCTCACATTTGCCGAGGGCCACCAATGCGTCCGCAGCTCCCGCCGGATTTTCAGCTTGCTCCATCAGCCGCAGGGCGCGCCCAGAGAGCTGAGCCGCTTCCCGTGGTTTCCCGATGTTTCGCTGGACTCGAGCAAACTCCAGCACCACTTCCGCCATAAACGAGTGGGCATGATCCAGCTCCGGCACCACTTCATTGGCCAGGGCCTCCAGCACCG
>JBJTQF010000186.1:0-5810 GCA_046075485.1 Myxococcota bacterium
GGAAAGAGCAGGGAAGCGGCCAGGGCCCCCACATAGTCAAAGGTCAAGACCTGTGCCACCAGATCTTTAAAGGTAAACTCGTGCTTGAGCAGGCGCAGGAGAAGGGGGATCTCCAGCCCAACCAGGGTTCCCACCACCAACACGGAGCCGTATAACACCAGCCCAAAGTGCTCATGGGCAAACGCAAAGGCCAAAAACAGCACCGGGGCCGAGAGTCCCCCCACCAGGGCCACACTCAGCTCCACGTCCACAAAACGATGGGCCAGCCCTCGCTGCACGTACTTCGACAGATAGGAGCCGATCCCCATCGCAAACATATAGCTGCCAATGATGGTTGAAAACTGCGTGACGGAGTCGCCCAACAAGTAGGATGCCAGTGTGCCCGCCACCAGCTCATAAATTAAGCCGCAGGTCGCAATGATAAACACACTGACGAACAGTGAGGAGGCACGCAGCTTTTCTTGAGGGGGCGCGTCCTGGGATGAGGCAGGTTTGGGGGTTTCTTCCATAGGTCCGTGTCGGTCAGGAATGAAGCGCGGCAAGGCGCAGAGGTGAAGGGCAGGGCGGGCTCATTTGCCACCCATATAACCCCCCGAGTTATAAACGTAGGTGCGGTATCCTCCGGGCGTCTGGCGAATGCTGTTGGGCAGCTCTTCTCGGTCGTTGGCTGGCAACAGATCATAGCCCACAAACACATGGGCGGCGTACAACGCCATCACCCCTAATAAACCGACCGCATATACTTTGTCCACTGAGACCTCCTCAGTCGTCGTCATCGTCCGAGAACATGGACTCGTTCCAGCGCCGCTGCTCAAAGCTGGAGCGCAGGGTAAACACCAACATCGGACCCAACACCAACACGATCAGCGCGATGATCGGATAAAACCAGCGCGTCTGACCCCCCACCAGCTCAACCGAGAGTGGATCCTGCTGATTTTGCGGGGCTTGTACTTCCAAGCGCATCACGTAGCTGCCACTTTTCATGGGCTGAAGGTAGTCCGAGACCGTCCGACTGCCCTCCGACCAGGACTCGCCACCGTCTACGCCAGAATAGTAGCTGGGCTCCAGCTCAAAATATTGAATCTCACCGGTCTCTTCGCTGATCAACGCCCCCACCACGTACACCCAGCTATTGCTCAAGGAGGGCACACTCACCGAAACTTCCATGCCAAATCGTCCACCGGGAAGCTGGAAAGGCTCGGTAAAACCCACCTTTCGGAAGTTGCCCCCGGTGCCGGCTTCGTCTTTGAGACTGGAGAGCTCAATGCGTTGAGCAAAGAGCTGCTGCTCACTCCGACCCATCATGCCCACCACGGCGATCAACAAGAAGGCCACCAGACCCATCGAACAATAACGCAGCACCCGGTTGAAGGGCCGCTCGTAGGGATTCGGCTGGTTGGAGGCGATGCCGTGAGGCTCTGGCACTTCATCTTTGCGGCCAAATGCGCTCCACACCTCTTCGGCGGTCATGTAGGTGCCATGAGACCAGGCCACTTCTTGCGAGCGAGTACCCAGCGCGTCATCTACATACTCGGCGACTTCTTTGCTGAGGATCTCGGGGGGCTTTACGTAGTCGGCGGAGAGGACCTGCTCCCCGACCTGCACCTTCCAGTAAAACTCACCTCGCACTTCATCGACTTCAGCCGTGACCACTTGGAACTGGCGAAATTCATGGGCTCCATAGCGACACGCGCGCACCTGTGACCGCACCTCATGCACCGAGAGAGGCCGCACAAAGGTGAAGTGGCGGTCGCTGTCGATGAGCCAACGATATCCAAGCTCGGGGGTGTAGAGCAGGTACTCATCCCAATAATATTTGATACGCTCTACCACACAAAAGCGGCGCACGTATCCCACCAAGGAATACCGCTGCCCGTAAAAAGTAGCCTCGGAGCCCAGCTCAAAGCGCAGGTTCGCAGACGGAGCCGGCAGGGTGCTGAGCCAGGCGAGGTTCCCATGATTGACGTCCAGGAGGCTGTTACAGCTTGAGCAGGTCACATGCTGGCTTCGATCTGGCAACCTCAAGGGGACGGGCGCAGCACAATGAGGGCAGCTTAAACTTTCGGTGGAGATCGGCGGCTTGTCGCTGAAACCAGAGCTGCTCTGAAGGCTGAGCTCCGCGAGCTGGACTTCTTTTCCCACATACAGGACCGGGGAGTCATCGCTGAAATCAAAGGTCGCAAAGGCACCCTGAGGGCCATAGGCATCGACGTAGGCGCTGGTTTCACCGGCTTTAAACTCGTAGGGAAGCTCTCCGACGGCACTGGAGGGAGCAGCAGTTCCGACCTCCGCCACCGTCCAGAGGGAGTCGTCGCTGATGGTCAGGATCTGGCCAGGATGGAAATCATCCAGGGAGGTCTCACCCTCTCTCAGCGTGGCATTGGACTCAAAGGTGAGATAAAAGCGGCCCATGGCTTCGGCCAGCCAGCCCCAGCGACCGTCATCAAACGCCAGATACCACTCATCCCAGGTGCCACCCGCCGGATGGTTGAGCTGGGTGCGCCCGACCAAGGCAAAATTTGACCCTTTGTAGCGTCCATCGGCGTACAGCTTGAGCGGGGAGTGGGTATCGACGAGGGCCGCCACTTTTCCGTGAAGGGTAAACTTTCGGTCTCCACGGGCGACCACCGAGCTGCAATAGGTGCAGACCGACATCACCGTACCCGGTCTAAACCGGATATCGCCGCCACAACTGGGACAATTGGCAGAGCGAGTGTTCATGGTCTCCTCTTAATCACTTCCTGAGTGTTCGGAGTGTAACGCCAGCATCAGAGGGCGTCAAGGACGATGCGTCAGAAGCCGAGGACTGCTGAGATGACTTCAGGGGGATGTCTGTAGTAGAGTGAGTCGATGAGGGCTGTTCATCCACGCGGAAGCCGCAGCGCCGACCTTTACACTCGAGACGAGGAAGCTGCTCATGTTTCAGTTCGTTCCCTTATTTCCCTCCACCGGGGTGGATACTCACGGCCCCTTCTTAGGAGAAGTGGATGTCACCGAAGCACTGGAGCTGCTCTCCAGCTCAATAGGGTTGCGCCGTCTGTTGAAATACTATGCCAGCGTGACCCCTTCCACGGAGCTGAGTGAGTGGCCCTACGGAATGCCCACGCATCTCTATGATGCGCTCGAGCAGGGTGCCATGACGTCCTTTTGTTTGAGCTGCGGGAAGGCCCTGCGCTCCGACCGTTGTATTCCGTTGATCACGAATCTGTTCTTTTTTCCTTTGTTTTATCGCTTTCAGTGCTGCCACACCTACTATCTGATCCACGGGTGTCAGCCTCCTTCGGCGGTGGGGGTTTATCTTGAAGAGCAGGATACGGTGATATCCTTCTTTAACTATTCATATTCAATTTGTCGTTTAGATTGGGGTTATGATCGTTTTGAGGTGGTGATCAATGCGTTCAAAAAAACCAAAGAACAGCTCGGAGAGGTCATCGATGCGTATCTTCACGGCCCTGAGCCTACACGGTTGACCTTCTGTCTCGGGTTTAATCCCAATGCGGGACACCAGCTCCGCGAAGAGCTCGGCGTCTACCAGAAGCTCTTGGCACTCCCTCATGCGGGTGAGCCCGCCGATGTGATTGTCGGTCCCCATGATGATTTTGAAGCAGCATCTTGGATTGGAAAAGGCGCTCGAATCCGTACTTTGCCCATCCAATCGGTCCATGATACGGGCAATGAATTGATGAGAGAAGTGCTCGAGAAGAACCTCTTCCTCCTGCGCTTGGGGACACACGCGCACGTACCTGATGCGCTCGAGCAGGCGCTCATGAGCTGGTGTATCAGCCGAGCGGGAGCGCATGTCGAGACACTCAAGGCGCTGGTGAAGCCGTATTTTCCTTGTGTGTGGATCACACTCCGCAGTCATAGTCGGGTGTGGGTGCAGCAAGTCGATGGCCTTCGTCTGATGATGGAAGCCGTGTTGATGGAGTTTCCGCACGCTTGTTTTTTGATGGATGGCCTCCAGAGGGAGGCTTCCACCTTACAGGAACTGTCTGAGCATTTCAGTGCGCCTGACAGGCTGATCAGCCTGATTGGGAGCGAGCTGCTCCGCAGTCTCAGCTATTTTACATGCGCGGATATGTACGTCATCCCCTTTAGCAATGCCAACCTGATGCCCATGATTGTGTCCAAACCAGGGGTGTTATATGGACAGCGAGGGTGGATTCCTGAAGGAGAAGCCCTGCTGGTTCCGCGCGAAAATCCCATCTTGGGTCAGCATGTTGTTGGTTGGAGGGTCTCCATTGGGGATCCGCTCATCGACGAGAATCCCACGCGGGCAAACTACGATGTCTCGTTGCCAGAGCTCGTGGAGAGTGTGCTTAAAGTCGCACATAGTTTGCCTCTACGCACTGTTATAAATACGTGAGACATCCTGTTTTGGGTGCATGTTTTCTTCGATGGTTTTCCTGAGCCTTCGCACCGTGTCACTGTTTTTGAGTAGACTCGGGAATGTAACGGTATTGCGGCACCTATTTGCTGTCATTTCCCTTCACTTTATGATCACATCCCTTTGACATTGCTCGATTTTGTGTACAATGTTTTAGAATTCGTGCTGAAGAGAGTGCGAATGACTTCCCACACAAGGCTGACGGTGTTCAGCCCAAACATCCACATCGGAGCACTGACATGGAACACAGTTCGGGGCACACGCTCACCCCTATGGGGTATGAGCTTGTTGCCAACTGCTTTAGAGTCCTCTCTGAACCGGTTCGACTTAGACTTTTGCATCAGCTTAGGAGCGGCGAGAAGAATGTGGGAGAGCTGGTCAGCGCACTTCAGATCAGTCAGCCATCTGTTTCCAAACATCTGAAGGTCTTGTTGGAGGCAGAATATGTTGCCCGGCGTCAGGAAGGCACCAGTGCATTTTTTAGCATCAAGGAACCCATGATCCTTCAGCTTTGTGACTTAGTCTGTGGCAGTGTTGAGCAACAGCTCGCGGAGAGAATTCAGGCAGGACAGCGCTCACGGCAGTCGGCCATTCGAGGACGATAGCCCTTGAACTTACGCTCAGCGGGGAGCCGCTGCGGGGGCTCCTTGCGAGAGATCGATGTTGATGCCCTCAATGTTTCGGTCGGTGATCTCCAGTGGCCCCCAACTATAGACATTCTCGGGCGGCACAGAGCCCGGATCAGTACCGGTGACACCCAGATAGATCATGATGTTCACCGACCCCGCATTGGGGGGAACGTTGAGCGAAAAATCTCCGGCGGACTTCATACGACTGGAGGTCAGTGGCCCTCGGCTATTGCCCGGGATGACTGGGTTGACGTCCAACTGGATTTCTCCCGCCGGGGCGGAGGTGGGCAGGATCAGCTTGCCCATCATTCGGAGCATCGTGCTTGGAGCCGTGGCAGGCGCTCCCGGCGCTTCTCCTCCCGGACCTGCCGGTTGACCATTGGCGAGTGCGCTAGGCGCTGGAGCCCCCGTCGCTGGAGCCCCCGCCGCTGGAGCCCCCGCCGCTGGAACAGGCTGGCCATTCTGGGGGTTCTGGGCGCTGGGAGTCGCCGGAACAAAGGCGGGCGGAGCGGATGCGGAGGGCTCGCTGCTCGGGCAGCCTACCAGGGTGAGTCCCAGAAGGGTGAGTCCCAGAAGGGTGGGTCCAAGAATAGTCGTTCTACGAAAAGAGGATCCCAGAAAAGAGGATCCCAGAAAGCTCACTGAAAAAAGAGAGGTCCGTCTCATCGCTGCTGCTCCTTTAGAGATCAAGTCTGCGTGCGCTGCTGGAGGCTTCCGGATGAAGCTGGGAGTTTAAACTTACATCACGAACTTAACACCTTGAGTCTGTTGAAATTGATGGGTCAGTTGTAGAA
>JBJTQF010000187.1:0-949 GCA_046075485.1 Myxococcota bacterium
CGCCGTGAGCTCACCGGTCTCCAGCACCTCCAGCAACAGCTTCACATTGATAGGTCTGGGGGCTGGCTCTCGGCCCGAGAGCAACATTCGCAGGCGTCCGTAGTCCATGCGCAGGTTGTGATCCAGCATGACGGGTGGGATGACCCCCGGACGACTGTACTGCGAGAAAAAGTGCAAGATCAGGATGGGATTAAAGATGCCCTGCGCATGGTGCGGGGTGAACCGATAGCCGTCATAGTGGTGCCTGAGCACTTCCAGCGTCTCCTCGAGCTGCTCGGGTACGCCCATTTCCTGGAGCCGGGGCTTAAGCAGTGCTCGTACCTCCTCTTCGGTAAAGCCGGTCATCGCCTGAAAAGGCTCACTCAGGTAGAGGTACTTGAATATATTGGCGCCCGAGCCCAGATCATCCAGCGTCACCGGTGCCACTCCGGTGATGAAGATCCGGGCGATCACCCCCAGGGTGGCCCCTTCTTTGAGTGTCTTATAGAACTCTCGCACCCAGCCGGTGGCGTGCAGGAGCTGCTCATAGGTCTTGATATGACCCCGAAAGATCAGGTCGTTGGTGAAGTTGTCATACTCATCAATGAGTATATACGCTTTTTGCTCACACACGCTGAGGACACTGATGAGCGCGAGCAGCAGCCCAGATGGACTGGTGGCATGCTGGAGGGCCTCAACGAGTGCGTCCGGTGATGGGAGTACCGCCCGATAGCGCCAGAGGATCTCCCGACAGGCGAGGCGGAGCCGCTCCAGAAACTCAGAGGCCAGTGTCTCAGGCGTTCCCCCGGTGCTCAAGCCGGTGAACTCGAGCCGCAAGACCAGGTAACGATTATGCTCAGGCGTGGGGTTTTTCCCGATGGCCAGCTCACCAAAGAGCCGCTCGAAGTCGTCCTTCTGCTTCAGATCATAATAAGAATGGAGCATCGACAGAAAAGTGGACTTCCCAAAG
>JBJTQF010000188.1:0-27396 GCA_046075485.1 Myxococcota bacterium
GGCTTCTCAGCTCTCTGCCGAACAAGCCGAGCGGGAGCGGGCACATGCCGAAGGGGTGGCGATGGCTTCTCAGCTCTCTGCCGAACAAGCCGAGCGGGAGCGGATGGCTTCTCAGCTCTCTGCCGAACAAGCCGAGCGGGAGCGGATGGCTTCTCAGCTCTCTGCCGAACAAGCCAAGCGGGAGCGGATGGCTTCTCAGCTCTCTGCCGAACAAGCCGAGCGGGAGCGGATGGTGGCGGAGCTGGCGCAGCTTCGTGCTCAGCTTGCGGCCTTCCATCCTCGCTGAACCATTCCGACTCGAGCCGTAGAAGCGGTTATTTCCCCCCTCGAGCTTCCGTATCCTCTTCCGGTTCGACACTAGCCAAGCCCTGTACAATCCGGTAAGCTATTGATCGATGGATCACGCGGCGCAGATGTTGCCGCCACGACAAGAACGACAGCGAAGCGCCACGAGCGCACCCGCCCGGATGGACCTTCGCCTGCACACGGAGCCTTGCGTATGACCTCCTGGAAGTTTCCCCTTGCACTGCTGACACTGATTGGACTTCCGCTGCTGCCCGGCTGCGGTGAGCCTGCCCCCATTGCCGACGACATGGTGCAAGTGCCCGCAGGCACCTACACCATCGGACGCGACGACAGCTTCGCCAACGAAGCCCCCGCCCACACCGTCACCCTGCCGGCCTTCGAGATCGACCGCTATGAGGTCACCAATCGAGAGTTTAAGCGTTTTGTAAACGCCGACGACTGCCCCGGCCCCCTCTACGAAGGTGCTCCAGACCCTTGTGTTTACGATGGTGCGGTGCAGTCTAACACCCGCATTGACTATTACTCCAACGGCAACTACAGCTTTTATCCGGTGCTCAACGTGCGCTGGGACCAAGCCGACGCCTACTGCCGCTGGAAAGGCAAACGGCTGCCCACCGAAGCTGAATGGGAAGCCGCAGCACGAGGCTCCGAAGCCCTGCTCTACCCGTGGGGCAACGACGCACCCGACTGCACCCTCGCCAACTACGAGGGCTGCACCCCCGATGCCATCCGCACCGATGAGCTGGAAGCCGCCTCACCCTTCGGCGCCATTCAGATGGCCGGCAACGTCGCGGAGTGGACCTCCGACAACTACAACGATACCTATTATGCTTGGGGGCCCACCGAAAATCCCCAGGGCCCTGAACGGGGCGCATCCAAAGTGGTCCGGGGAGGCTCTTGGTATTGCCCCGCCGAGAAAGTAACCGCCACCTTCCGCGATCAAGCCGATCCCAAGCTCCAGTATAACACCGTCGGATTCCGCTGCGCCCGCGCCCTCGGCGAGGACACCAGCACATCCCCCTCACCCACCCCTTAATTCTGCGGAGGCTGCCGTGATCCACCTGCTGCAACGTCTCACCTGCATCGGTCTGCTCGCCTTCTGGCTGAGCCTGGGGACCGCTTGCGGCCCCACCACCCCCACCGGTGTCACCGAAGACTTCGACAACGATGGCTGGACCTACGCCGAAGGAGACTGTGACGACTACGACCGCCACACCTTCCCCGGTGCCGCCGAAATCCCCTACGACGGCATCGATCAGGACTGCGCCAACGGCGACCTCATCGACGTCGATGCCGATGGTTATATCGACGAAGAAGCAGGCGGTGACGACTGCGACGGCAACGATCCCGGCTCAAACCCCGGCTCCACCGACGTGGCCGACGGCGTAGACAACGACTGCGATGGTGGCATCGATGGCACCCCCGGCGGCTCCGTCGGCATCATCGACCGAGACCGCGATGGGTATGCAGCATCCGGCAGCGGCGGCAACGACTGCGACGACTATAACTCCACCATTCACCCCGGCGCAGTGGATACCGCCGGAGATGGCATCGACCAAGACTGCGATGGCCAAGATCCCACCTCCACCACCGGCGTGGACGCCGATGGCGACGGTTACACCTCCACCGAGTCCGGCGGAGATGACCCCGACGACAACGATCCCGATGTGCATCCCGGCGCATCCGATCCCCCCGGCGACGGCATCGACCAAGATGGAGACGGCACCGATGGCCCCGGCGTCATCAAAGTAGACCGCGACCGAGACACCTACGCTTCACTCGGCACCGGCGGCACCGACTGCAATGACTACGACCCCACCATCCATCCCGGTGCCAATGATATCCCCGACAACGGGCTCGACGAAAACTGCGACGGCAAAGACGCAGGCACCGCCGCTCCCGTAGACAACGACAACGACGGCTTTGACTCCATCGCCACCAACGGGCTCGACTGCGACGACCGAGACCCCAACGTATACCCCGGTGCCGTCGATCCCTCTGGTGACGGCATCGATCAAGACTGCAACGGCGTGGATGGCACCGGCGCCGCTCAGACCGGCGGCGGAACCCCTCCCGTAGACCAAGATCGAGACGGATACGTGGCGAGTTACGCAGGCGGCAACGACTGCAACGACGCCGATCCCACCATCCACCCCGGCGCGCCCGAAGTCGGCAACGATGGCATCGATCAAGACTGCAACGGCAGCGATCCCAGCACCAGCTCCGGCGTGGACGCCGATGGAGACGGTTATACCTCCACCACCAGCGGCGGAGACGACCCCGACGATAGTGACCCCACCGTTCATCCCGGTGCCGATGACCCACTCGGCGATGGCATCGACCAAGATGGCTCCGGTGAAGATGGCCCCGGTGTGGTCGGATACGATCACGACGGCGATGGCTGGGACTCCATAGGCTCCGGCGGCACCGACTGCAACGACAACAACCCCTCCATCAGCCCCTCCGCCCTCGAAGTGCCCAACAACAGCATCGACGAAGACTGCGATGGGCTCGACGGAGGCCAGCCCGTTCCGGTGGACCAAGATAATGATGGTTATTACAACCTGACCTCTGGTGGAAACGACTGCAACGATCTGGAAGCCTCCATCCATCCCGGTGCCCAAGATACCCTGGGCGACTGCGTAGACAGCGACTGCAACGGCTCCGATACCAGCGATCCCCCCGCCATCAACGGCGAAGACCGCGACAACGACGGCTACGATACCTGCGCCAGCGGCGGCAACGACTGCGACGACAACAACAAAGATATCCACCCCGGCGCTACCGACTTCGCCTACAACGGCATCGACGAAGACTGCTCCGGAGCCGACCTCGTAGACTATGATCGGGATGGATTTGCCTCCACCTCCGTCAGCTACGGCACCGACTGCAACGACACCGTCGCCAGCATCAACCCCAAAGGCACCGAGACACCCTATAACGGCATCGACGAAAACTGCGACGGCAAAGACCTCATCGATGTGGATCTCGACGGGTATGCCTCCAAACAAGTGGCCGGAGGCACCGACTGCGACGACCAAAAAGGAGCCATCAACCCCGGTGCCCAAGATATCCCGTACAACGGCGTCGATGAAGACTGCAACGGCAAAGACTACGACGACCAAGACCAAGATGGATACCCCTCCACCCAAGTCAAAGGAGGCACCGACTGCAACGACCTCAACCCCAACGTCAAGCCGGGTGCCACCGAGCAGGGTGATGGACTCGATAACAACTGCAACGGCAAGATCGACGAAAACACACCCCTCTACGACGATGACGGTGATGGCCTCTCCGAAGTTCAAGGCGACTGCAACGACAGCAGCGCCACCATCAAACCCGGTGCCACCGAAGTACGAGACGGACTCGACAACGACTGCAACGGACGCATCGACGACCTCGAAGGCACCGACTATTACACCCTCGACGAAGGCTGGAACTTCTACCAAGCCGGAGACTACGTGAACGCCCGCATCGCCTTCACCGACGCCTTGATGGGCAATCCGTTTGAGCCGGATGCCTACCTGGGCCTGGGCTGGACCTTCTCCAAAGGAGAGCTGACCGACCTCACCCTCAGCCTGGAGTATCTGAGCACCGCCCTCACCCTCGAGCCGGAGCTGTCCGAAGCCCTGGCGGGACGAGCCGCCCTTCGCAGTGTCACCGGCCTGGGCTCTCCCTGGGAGATCGCCAGCGATGCGCAAGCCGCCCTCGACGCCGCCAGCATCATCGGATTCCGCTATGAGCTGGCCTCGGATGAGCGCGTGCTGTTGATCTTGGGTCGAGCTCAGCTCCTGATGCGTGCCTTCCCGGAAGCGCGTAACACCCTCAGCCTGCTGGATCCAGCCCACGGCTTGGATCCGTATGTGCCCTCCACCTGGAAGGTCAATAATAAGACGTATGGTTCCTATCGAGCCGCAGGATTGGCCAAGCTGAAGGCCCTGGAAGCCTCCCTCGCAGAAGGCAACCGGCTCCCTCAGCCCTCCCTCAAGACCCGCTCGGCGCGGCAGTAAGGAGTATGACCATGAAGATGCAAAACCTCACGAAGTTTAATCAGACGCTGCGCTCCCAGAAGTGGCCGACGCTGAAGAAACCGCGCTCGACCTCCAACACCCCACCGAGAACCTTAAGCCCCTTGCTCCTGAGCCCCCTGCTCCTGAGCCCCCTGCTCCTGAGCCTGCTGATGGCCTCGCCGGTGCGAGCGGAAGCGCGTCTGGATGTGAAGCTCCAGCATATGCTGGCGTTTCGAGAAGGACGGCTCCCCAACGATGCTGTTTTTGCGCCCCGCAGTGTGTCTCGTGAGCAAGTGAAGGTGCTGGTGGTCTTTCGTACACCCTTAAAGACCGCTGAGATCTCCGAGCTGGAGAAGCTCGGCGTGCGCTTTCAGCGACACTCGGGGGGAGAGGTGGCCCATGTGGACCGCATCTACGGGGTGGAGCTGCCCTGGACCGTCCTGCCTGCCCTCCTGCGAGACCGGCGGGTGGAGCAGGTGGATGCGGCAGAAGGACGCGCCCGGTTTCCCACCCTCGACCTGAGCATGCCGGAGATCGGCTGGAGTGACCTTCGATACGCGCCTCAAGTGGGCACCGAAGGTTTGACGGGCCGAGGCGTGTTGATGGCGGACTTCGACACCAGCATGGATCCCACCCATCCGGCCCTGCTGAAGCCGGATGGAGGACTCTACGAGTGGTTGGATCTCAACGGGGATGGGCGCTTGACCCTCGGGGCGGACGTGGTAGATCTCAACGGAGATGGTAAGCCGCAGACGGAAGAGGCGCTGCGTCTGCTCGAAGCCTATCAGTTCAGCCGGAGTTTTGGGCCACAGGTGGATGGCCAGCTCGATGCCGATGAAGACTGGCTCTACGCCGACACCAACCAGGATGCCACCTGGGATGCAGGCGCGGACGCCGGTTATACCGACAGCGATCCGGGATTTGGGGAGCCGATCTTTGTGGTCGAGGATCTCAACGGCAACGGCACCCTGGATCTGGGCGAAGGGCTGGTACGGCTGAAGACCTCCAAGCTGGTGGCAGCACTGGATGGCCAGAACGGGAAAGTGGAGCATCTTCGGGGCCAGAGCCTGCTGTCGATGGCGCCGGATCCGTATCCTCACGGGACATCGGTTGCGGGCATTCTGGTGGGAGAGCAGGCCGGACGGCGTTGGGCAGGTGTGGCCACCGAAGCCGAGCTGCTCTCGATTCAGTACGATGCGCCGGGCATTGACCTGGTGAGTGCCATGAGCTGGGCCAAAACCAAAGGAGCGGATCTCTTCCTGTGGGAGTTCGGCGAGTGGACCTCCGAGTTTTTGGATGGCACCTCCGCATTGGAGCAGGCCGTGACCTCCATGGCCGGTCAAGGAGTGCCTCAGATCTGTCCTTCGGGCAATATTGGCCAGGAAAACAAACATGGGCGGGTGCAAGTGACCTCCAACGGCGGCATGGTGGAGCCGCTGATGTATATGGATCCGACCTTACCAGCCTCCAATGTGGTGTACATGACCGGACTGTGGCGTCAGCAGAACTCCGTGCTGAGTTTTTCCATCGCCTTCCCGACGGCGGAAGGAGTGCCCTCCTCGAAGTTTATACCGGTGACGGTGGGCCAGACCACCACCGACAATGAAGGCAATTTTGTGACAGCGGCGTCCAGTAAGTCGAGCAAAAACACCAACATGCTGGACCTGATCTTGTTCCGCAAAGATGCGGAGGGTGAGTCGGTGCGGCTTCGTTCCGGTCAATTCCAGGTGCGGATTTCCAACAGTGGCACCTCGACGGCCAACCTGCATATATTTTTGAGCGACGACCTGTATGGCTGGAGCGGAGGGGCCGTGTGGGAGAGCCGGAGCGGCAACGCCATTGCCGATCCCAACTACTCCGTCTCGATGCCGGGGACAGCAGATGGTTGTATCACGGTGGGCTCGTATGCCACCCGCACCCAGGCGACGGTGGGGCAGCTCAGCACATTCTCGGGGCGAGGCCCCCGCATTGACGAGCAGGCACTCCTGGACGTGGCGGCACCCGGTAACTATGACGTGTACAGTCCGATCTCGACGGATGCGCAGTATATCAACTCGGAGGTCAGCGGGTTTGTCAACTATACCCCCGGAGGGTATTGGCAATTTGGCGGGACGTCCGCAGCATCCGCCCATGTGGCCGGCGTGGTGGCCTTGCTCAAGCAGCAAGACGAGTCGCGCACGCATGCGCAGGTGGAGGCGGATCTGCGTGCAGGCGCTCTCGCCGACAGCTACACGGGCACGGTGCCAAACAATGCGTGGGGCATGGGTAAACTCCGAGTAGGCAAGAGCCTGCTGACGGCTGACAAAAAGGGCCCTACCTTTGAAGTGCAGGTTGAGCCTCACCCGCTCCTCGAGCACTATCTGGTGCTGACCGTGGTGCCCTCGGAGCGGCTGAGTGGAGCCCCCAAGCTCACCGGGGTGACGGGACTCTCGGCGGTCACGGAGGTGGGGGAAGACGTGTATCAAGCGGTGCTCAAGCGGCCCAGCAGTGGCAACAGCCTCAGCGTGACGGTCTCGGCGAGCGACTTGGCGGGCAACGCAGGCTCGCAGAGCAGCGCCCTGACCTTCTGAGTGGCTTCTGAGTGGATTTTGAGCGGCTTCTGAGTGGTTTTGACCGCTTCGCGTGGGAGCTGCTCGCCCTGTTTTGGAGATGTGGCGAGCAGGTCATCACAACGTCTGAAGAACAGGGGGCTTTCTCTGAAAGCTCCAAGCTCTGTGCGCTGCGTTTTGCCTCCTGAATCGACCTGCCAAAGTTTTGACGGTCTCCCGCCCTTCTGTCAAATATGAGGAGTAACCTTTCATTTCTGATATGGTCCCTCACCCTCCAAACAGAGACTGAGCAGCCTTTTGGGTCCGGTGGCAGACCTCACCCATGCGCCGTGCCGCGTCACAAAACGAAACGGGCGGATGGCATAAAACATGCAGCGAACGAGCCTGTTTTGCTGAAGTGGGCAAAAGACTGACACCCCTTCAAAATCTTTCAGCTTGGATGTCCGCCTGTATCGGGATAGCTTGGGAGCGAGAAACAGCATGCTCAACGTACCACATCTTCTCTTCTTCTGCACAGTCTGGGGTGAATACCATTCGACCTTATTTGCCAACTTCGGACTTCCTTCCCTGATGACAGATGCAAACATTCCATATCTTTGTAGCGCCAAGACTTCGACACAAGAGTTTGTGATCTATACCCGCAAAGATGACATTCAGACCATCGAATCATCACCGGCCATGCCCAACTTGCGCCGTCTGATGAACGTCAGCATTCGGACGCTGCCGGAGTCACGCTGGACCGATTGGCCGCTCTATATTAACTGGGCAAATCACGACCTCCTGACACTCTGTGAACATCCTGAGCCGCACATCATGTTTATCTGGCCCGACGCCGTCTGGTGTGAGCAATTCTGCTTTTCGATCCTCGACAAGCTGCTTCAGGGATACGATATCGTCTTTGGTGTTGGGATCCGCACCAATCGAATTCAAGTCGAACCCATTCTCAAGGAGCATATGGCATCTCACCCCGAGGTGCTGAAAATATCGAGCGCAGAGCTTGTCCACCTCGGCATGAAGACGATGCATCGACAGTATCAGGAGTATATCTACGAGGCACCTCGATTTACCTTATGGCCCGCCGTGCTGCTCTTCCCCATTGGAGACGAAGGCGCCATCATGCGCACCTTCCACGTACATGTGCCAGTATACAAAGCGCGTCGCGATATTCTGCCGGAAATCAGCCCTTATGAGACCCTTGATGGTGGCAGGATGGTGGGGAAGCTCATTCAAGAGGGCCATCGGTTCTACTATATGCAAGACTCTGAGGAATGTTTTCACATCGAGCTCTCGCGACATGACTACATGCCTCATGTCAGCGGTCACTATGGGTTTGACGAAGTGGATACCGCTGTGTGGGCGACCAAGGAGCTCTCCAGCTATCACTTGACCACGGCGGCACAGACGTTTTACCTGCACGCGGGCCCCTGCGATGCGCGCTATCATATGCGGGCACAGGAGTCACAAAAGGTCATGGACAATGTGCTTCGTTGGCATGCATTCCTCAGCTCACATCCAGAGAATATGTCACTCGTCGAGCGTCACGATCAACATCGACTGTCCTTCCTTCAGAAGCTGGAGACCGATCATGTTCTGGCAAAGGGGTTAAACCTTGAACATCTGATCTGGAAGATGCTTGAAGGAGACGCTGTGGAGATCGAACAGCAAGCAGGGCGGCTGCTCACCCGTTCTGTTCAGCAAAACAAGCAATTTCCAGACCCCATTGACTGGGCATGGTATCTCATCTCATATGTGGTGATCGGAAAGCTGGATGAAGCCACCAAGAAGCAACGTTTGGTGTCCACCATTCAGCACGTCGAGGTCGAGCGGACACGCTGGCTGCTCAACACGCTGCGTTTTAAGAGTCTCATTCCTTTTGAGACGCATCTGAATGCATCTAATTCTGAATTTTCTAAATATCCAAGTCACATCAAAGACTTTCGTGGATGGTTATCGTTCATCATCAGCCTCCTCATCATCAACAAACGCTCGGAGGAAGCTGCATTGCTCAGCCAATATGAGCATGTTGTGTCAACGGACTCGCTCTAAGCAATGACAGCTCAGATGAGTCACACTATCCGTCCGAACGACATGCATTGAGGGATCGAGGAGTCTCCCATGAACCAGAGCAACGTGGTGCCAGCGCCATCCAAGATTGTCGAGCTTCAGTGGCTCGCCGGGCAAGTCGAGCAGCTTAAACAGCAAGGCAAGAAGGTCGTACATTGTCACGGTGTGTTTGATCTCTTGCACATCGGACACATCAAACACCTTCAAGCAGCACGGGCCCTGGGAGATGTGCTGATCATCACCATCACCCCCGATCCGTTTGTCAATAAGGGGCCTCGGCGACCTGCCTTTTCGCAGCAGCTTCGGGCCGAAGCACTCGCGGCCCTCGAGCATGTCTCCTACGTGGCCATCAACCAGTGGCCCTCGGCGGTGGAGACCCTTCAGCTTCTCAAGCCAGACATCTATTGTAAGGGAATGGTCAAAGGAGAAGAGAAACGTGACTTCTCGGATGCCATCAAAGCGGAAGAGAACGCCATCCACTCTGTCGGAGGTGTGCTGCATCTGACCGACGAAGCGACCTTCAGCGCCACCACCTTGATCAACGATCATCTGAACATCTACCCGCCGGAAGTGCGAGCCTATCTCAACACCTTTCGCAATCAGAATGGGCTGGATCAGCTTCTCAAACGATTTAAAGACATTCAACGGCTCAAGATTCTCACCATCGGAGAAGTGATCATCGACGAATATGTCTTTGTTGAGGTGATGGGAAAAGCCAACAAAGATCCCATCATTGCCACCCGCCATCAGCATACGGAGACCTATGCAGGGGGGATCTTGGCCATTGCCAATCATCTGGCATCCTTCTGCAACAACGTCAGTGTCTTGAGCATGTTGGGGACGCAGAATGACTATCAAGACTATGTGAAGCGGAGCTTAAATCCGAGCATTGATGCACAGTTCTTGAGTAAATCCAACGCACCCACCATCGTCAAGCGACGGTTCCTTCAGACCTATCTGGCGGTCAAGCTCTTTGAAGTATATGAGATGCAAAATGAGCAGCTCACCGCCGATGAAGAAGCACAGTTTCTCTCCAAGCTCGATGAGCTGTTGCCACACTATGACGTGGTGATTGTGGCAGACTATGGGCATGGTCTGCTGACGGAGCGCGCCATTGATCTCCTCTGCCGTAAGGCCAAGTTCCTGGCCGTCAACGCACAGACCAACGCGGGCAATCGTGGCTTTAACTTCATCACCCGCTATCCACGGGCCGATTTTATCGCCATCGACGAGCCCGAGGCACGCCTTGAAGCCCGCAATCGCCAGTGTGACGAGCCGGAGCTGCTTCGCCTGATTGCCAGCCGGATGGACTGCCCCTTGATGCTGCTCACCGTGGGCGCTCGAGGCACCTTATTGTATGCCCCCGACAAGGGCATGGTCAGCACCCCTGCCTTCGCCCTCAAAGCGGTGGATCGGATGGGCGCCGGAGACGCTGTGCTTGCCCTCTCCGCCCCCTGTGCCGCCCTGGGCATGTCGATGGAGCAGCTCGGGTTTATTGGCAACGTCGCGGGTGCCGAAGCATGCGCCATTCTGGGCAACAAGTCATCGATTCAGGCGGAAAACTTCTTCCGTCACATCCGCTCACTGGTGGGATGAGGGCACATGCGGATATCAGAAGCGGCCTTCACACAGCAAGCGGCCACCGGGCTCCGCACCCTTGATGCGGGCCTGCCCTTGCGGGTAGGACTTGACTTTGACAATACGCTTGTCTGTTACGATGGCTTGTTTTATACCCTTGCAGTCCAGGAGGGCCTCGTTCCAGCCTCCACCGCCCCTCATAAAGCGGCGGTGAGAGCCTACCTGCGGACTCAATCAGACGGGGAGCGCGTTTGGCAGTGGCTCCAGCGCCAGGTCTATGGACCCGCGATGGCAGCCGCCACTCTCTTTCCGGGTGTGGTGGCGTGTCTCAAAACCTGTCACACCCTGGGCATCCCCCTCTGGATCGTGAGCCACAAGACCCGCACTGGAGGCCCCGGCTTTGAGCAGGTGCGCCTGCGGGAGCACGCCTGGGCTTGGATGTACGCGCAGGACTTTTTTTCGCCGCAGGGTCTGGGTTTAGATCCCGCCCACGTCTTCTTTGAAGAGAGCCGCAGCGCCAAGCTCGAGCGCCTCACCCGCCTGCGCCTCACCCACTTTGTGGACGATCTGGAGGAGGTCTTATGCGACGCTCTCTTCCCCTCTCAGGTCCAGCCCCTGCTTTTTGCGCCTGCTTTTTCCGGGGAAAATCCACCCTCCGGGCTATCGGTGCTGAAGCACTGGGATGACTTCACGAACCGGCTGCACTCGGCGAGCGGCAACACCGAGTCTCAGCCTCCTGAAGTGGAACAGAATGAAAACTTCAAAGAGAAGACACATTCTGAGCCATTACCTATAAGTGAGTCCATTTTTGCAAATCTTCGTCGGAGCAGCCACACGGCAGCACTGGAAGAGACCTCGCGGGCCAGCCGCAACAGCCACATCGAGCCCTGTCTGCTGCCCGACCACACCCCGGTGATGCTCAAACATTACTTCCGCCCGCCCTGGGATCGTCGAGATCGACTGGCCACCGAAGTCCGTGCGCTCCAGCTCATGGCCCTGGGCGCGATTCCTCATGTACCGCGTGTGCTTGCCTGGCAGCGACAGCCGGAGCAAGTCCTGCTCACCAAGCTGGAGGGCGTTCGGCCTTCTCCTGAGCAGCTCAGCCGGGACGATATGAAACAAGCGGCGATTTTTTTGGGTCAGCTCCAGGGATTGCGCAGCTTACCCGAAGCGCTCCAGCTCAACACCGCCTCGGACGGCGGGCTCTGTCTTCAGCAGAACATCGACAACCTCAACAGACGATTAGTGCGCATTCAACAAGAAGGCATGCATGCGGCGGAGGCCCCGGCCCTTCGTCAGTTTCTCAGCACAAGGCTGGAGCCAGCTTGGGCACAGGTCCAGGCGGAGCTTCTAGCGTTTATTGCTCAGTCTGGGCGCTTGCCAACCACGCCCCTGGAGCCTGACGAGTGGGTGATCAGCCCCTCTGATTTTGGTGGCCACAACTGGCTCCGCACGCCCTCCGGTGGGCTGGCCTTTCTCGACTTTGAGTATCTCGGCTGGGAAGACCCGGTCAAGCTGGTGGTGGATGTGCTGCATCATCCGGGACATCGGCTGAGCCCGACCCTTCAAGCGGCGTTTTTGAGCGCCTGCCGTCAGCATTTGCCCTGGAGCGTGAGCTGCTCGGAGCGTCTGCCCCTGGCGTGGCAGCTCTTTGGCCTCAACTGGTGTTTGATCCTGCTCAATGAGTTTCTACCGGGTGCGCTGGCCCGTCGGCGTTTTGCCGGTGAGCAGCAGTCTGAAGCCGTCCTTCAGCGTCAGCAGCTTGAAGCAGCCACCCGACAGCTCGAGCAGGCGCTCACCCTTCCCTCATTTTTGATAGAGGCGTCTTAAATGACATCTGCTCTTTTGGATGCGCGGGCGTGTGCCCTTCGCTGGAAGCTGTTTGAAGTGCTCAAGGCCACGCGGCGGGGGCATATTGGCGCGGCCCTCTCCTTGTTGGAGATTGTGCGGGTGCTCTACGACGATATTCTGAGGGTCGATCCGCAGCAGCCCCGCTGGGATTTTCGAGACCGCTTCATCCTGAGCAAAGGGCATGGGTGTCTGGCCTTGTATTTGCTCTTGGCCGACAAGGGTTTTTTCCCCGACGAGCAGTTGTTCCGCTTCTGCAAAGAAGGAGGCATCCTCGGAGGCCATCCCGAACGAGACAAAGTCCCGGGGGTCGAAGCCTCCACCGGAAGCCTGGGACATGGCCTGCCGATTGGCATTGGGTTTGCCCTCAACGCCCGCTTTGAGCGGCGGGATAGTCGGGTGTTTGTGCTCTTGGGCGACGGCGAATGTAACGAAGGCTCCGTCTGGGAAGCGGCCCTGCACGCCTCAAAACACAAGCTCGATCAGCTTACCATCCTGATCGATTATAACAAGATGCAGTCGGCGGGACGCACCTCTGAGATCCTCGAGCTCGAGCCATTTGTGGATAAATTCCGCGCCTTTGGATTCGCCACGGCGGAAGTCGATGGCCATGATGTGGAGGCCCTCCGCTCGACCCTTCAGCGCCTGCCGCTACAGAGTGGGCGACCCAGCGCCATCATCTGCCACACCCTCAAGGGGCGAGGCATGGGCAGGCTGGAAGAAGACCTGAGCTGGCATCACAAGAGCAGCTTGAGTGATGCGGACATTCAGACCCTCAAGACAGCACTGGAGGCGGGATGCGGAAAACCTGCATAAACACCGTAGCGGAGCTGGCGGCCCACGATCCACGTGTGTTTTTCATCGGCTCGGATCTTGGCGCAGACATCATCAAGCAGTTCGAGGGGCGATTTCCAGGTCGCTTTTATATGGAAGGCATCTCCGAAGCCTACATGATCGGCATGGCGGCGGGTCTGGCCCTCGAAGGAAAACAGGTATACGTCAACACCATCGGCACCTTTATCACCCGTCGGTGTTATGAACAAATAGCACTCGATGTATGTCTGCATCAAGCGTCGGTGAGACTGCTGGGCAATGGAGGGGGGCTGGTCTATTCTGTGCTCGGCCCGACCCACATGGCCACCGATGACCTGGCCCTGATGCGAGCCCTTCCCCACATGACCATCTTGGTCCCCGGAGACCCCGGAGAGATGCGCCGCGCCATGTGGGCCACCCTCGACCATCCCGGCCCCGTCTACGTGCGCATCGCACGCGGGGGCGAGCCGACCCTCATCCCCGACGACTCGCCTTTTATCATCGGCAAGGCCCTGAGCATGCGGCCTGCTGGAGAAGCCCTGCTGCTCACCACCGGCGTGACCCTCGGCATGTGTCTGGAAGCAGCGGATCGCCTGAGCGCAGCGGGGGTGAGCTGTGGGGTCTTGCACCTCCCGACCCTCAAGCCCCTGGACCACGAGGCGATCCTCGAGGCCGTGCGTACCGCCTCCGTGGTGCTGACGGTGGAGGAGCACGCCTTGATCGGAGGGCTGGGCAGTGCCGTGGCGGAGCTCTTGGCAGAGGCCGACTTGCCCGGACGCCGGCGCTTTAAACGGGTGGCACTCCCGGATGATTTCCCCAGTATTTACGCCTCTCAAGCGCGGGTGATGGCGCGGCTGGGACTCTCCGCAGATGCGCTTTTTTCTCACGTTCTCAGCCTGCGGAGCTAGAGCATGCAGCTTCAGCGCGTGGTCATCTTGGGTGCTTCTGGATTTGTGGGGCGTCGGCTGGTCGAGCGTCTGGCCCATTCCCATCCGGGGCTGGTGGTGCGGGCCTTCTCACGGGCACAGCTTGATCTGGAGGCTTCTGACGCCGTCGCTCGCCTGCGCGCGGAGGTGACGCATCAGACGGCGGTCCTCTTCTGCTCGGGTCTGACTCGGATGCATGGTGACAGTCTTGAATTGTTTCGTCGAAATTTGTTGATCACAGAGCAGGTCTGTGACGCCTTAAGTCCACAGCCTCCGGCCTGTCTTCAGTATCTCAGCTCCAGTGCGGTGTATGGAGAGGACATCGAGCAGCGGGCGATTGACGAAGAGACGCCCATAAACCCTCGTACTTATTATGGATTGTCAAAATACACCTCCGAGCGGCTGCTGCTCCAGAGCCTGGGGGCCAAGACCCCGGTGACACTTCTTCGGCCTCCGGCGCTCTACGGGCCGGGTGACACGTCTCGAGCGTATGGTCCTTCGCTCTTTCTGGCGGCAGCGGCGGGAGAAGTCCCGCTCACCCTCTGGGGCGATGGCTCGGAGCTGCGTGCTTTTGTGCTGGTGGATGACTTGATCACGGTGATGCTCCGGCTCCTGGACCAACCGGTGGCAGGGGTGCTGACCCCGGTCTTGGGGCCCAGTGTGACCTTCCAAGCGATGTTGCGCTGGATCGAGACACGCCTGGGAAGTCCCCTTCCCCGCACCGAGCGGCCCCGGAGCAAAGACAAGATCGACCACTGTTTTACGGGGGAGCGGCTTCGTCAGCTCTTTCCTGAACTTCGTTTTCACACGCTTGAAGAAGGGCTGACCCAGTGTTGGGAAGGGCATCCTGTACTCTCCACCCGCGCCCCTGTTTCATCGTTGGGAGGCTCTTGACATGCAACACATCCCTTCATTTTTGGATCCCGCAGCGCAGCACCTGCGCCTGGATGCCGGAACATGGCCGATCTCCAATCGTTTTCTCGCACACCCGCACGAGCCTCAAGAGCACCATGCGTTTGTGCTGGCCCAGTGTCAGCGCAGTGGCCTGCTCTATTTGAGCACCCCCTTTCCGGCGACTTCCCTGGTGCCTCGTTTTGACTGGATGACCTATAACGAACCCGAAGCGCATCTGGATGAGCTGGTGGAGCAGCTCCATCAGCGACGGGGTGCTGCTCCGGGTACGGTGGCGGGGCTCTCCAACAAAGACGACAGCACCCTGGAGCGTCTCGAGCGCCTGGGCTGGACGACGTGGCGGCCTCATCCTCAAGCCGAGCTGGGGCTTCCTCCCCATGCGGGGGCGGAGAGTCTTCAGACCTTTCACCCGACGATGGCGGAGGCGCTGCTCAGCCAGCACCCTCGTGTAGACATGCTGGTGGTGCGTCATGTCTTCGAGCATGTCTATGATATTCCATCGTTTTTGGAGGCGTGTCGGTGCCTGCTCGCTCCGGGAGGCCAGCTCGTGCTGGAAGTCCCAGACTGTTCCCGCGCGCTGAGCATCCGGGATTACACCACCTTGTGGGAGGAGCACACCTTCTATTTTACCCCGGAGACCCTCGAAGCCCTGCTGGTGCATCAAGGCTGGCGGGTGGATTTCAGTCAGGGATATCCCTATCCCTTTGAGGACTCGCGGGTGCTGCTCTTGACCCCTGTATCTTCTCCCTCGAGGGAGCCCTTGACCCTGGCGGAGCCGCTGCGCACACCCTTGCTCGAGCAGGGGGTATCCTTTGGGGCGGCGCTGGAGCCGCTCCGCCTTCATGTGCGCAAGGTGCTAGAATCGCTGGCAAAAGGCAAAGCGGTGGCGGTGATGGGCGCGGGCCATCTGACCCTCACCTTCCTGGAGTTGTTCCAGCTCTCCGACCTCGTGACCTGTGTTTTGGACGACAACCCTCACAAGCAGGGACTGTACTTACCAGGAGCGGGCCTGCCGATCCTGCCCTCCAGTCGGCTGCTGTCTCACCACGACCAGCCGGAGCTCGGTCTGTGTCTGTTGGGGCTCAACCCGATGAACGAAGAAAAAGTGGTGGCACGCCAAGCGGCATTTGTACAGCGTGGAGGATGCTTCCGCTCGATCTTTCCCATCAGCAGCCGGGCACTTTACGGGAGGGCAACATGAAGCTCAACCCCGCCCAGGCGCTCATGAGCCACTTGGCATTGCGCCAAGAGACGCCCGAAGTCTTTTATGCTCCACCCGGAGAGGTCTGCTGGAATGCGGCACATCTGTTGTTCGTGAAGACGCAAGGGGCATCTGTTCCGCGCATGCGAGCGCGCATCTGTGCGCATGAGAGCCCGACTTCTGTGCAGCATCAGATGCTGATTGCGCACCATGAGAGCTGTTACGTGCGCCCCCATGCCCATGTAAACAAAGACGAATCGTTGCTGGTGCTGGAGGGTGAAGCCGAGGCTCTGCTCTTCAGCGCAGCGGGAGAGCTCGAGCGGGTGATCAAGCTGACCCCCTCGGGGGGCACGGGCACCTTTTTTATGCAGGTTCCCCCGGGACGGATCCATGCCTTGTGGATCACCTCTCCCTGGTTTGTCTTTCTGGAGACCACCCGGGGCCCCTTTCGCCGCGAAGACACCTTCTTTCCGAGCTGGAGTCCGCCGGATGCCGACGCTGGCCCCTTCATCGAGCAGCTTCGTTTCGCGCGGCAGGCCCTTCTTGACCAGGAGCTGAGATGACAACGCCTCCGATGCATATGAATCGTGTCGAGAAAGACGCCCCTGCCCTGCCCTGCCCTCCCGTTGAGCGGGCTTCTGTGCCGGACTCTGAGCCTGCCCTGGATGACCCACGCGCACGGCTCTATCATTATTATCACACTCAGCGCATCTTGCCCACCTTTGCGGACCTCAAGGATGAGGCGGCCCTGGAGCAGATGGCGAAGGGGCGCTTTGCTTTCCTACGGGACAAACTCCGGCTGCCCTTGCGTATATTTCAGGAGCTGGATCTGCTTGAATTTGGTCCTGATTCCGGTGAACACGCCTTAATCTTTGCAGGTCTGGGAGCCAAGCTCACCCTCGTGGAGCCCAACCTCCAGGCCCATGCCCGCATTCTTGCCTATTTCGAGCGATTCCAACGTCAAGCGGCGCTCGAGGCACTCCTTCAAGCGGATGTGGAAGGGCTGGAGCAGGCTCCGGGATTTGATGCCAGTCGGCGTTTTTCGATGGTCGTGGCGGAGGGTTTTATCTACACCATCCAGCCAAACCTTCGCTGGCTCGAGGTTTTTTCGCGGCTGCTGCGTCCCGATGGGCTGGCGCTCTTCAACTATTATGAGCGTCTCGGGGGGATGATTGAGCTCACCCTGAGAGCCCTGCATGCCGGACATCGGACTCAGTCGGGGCTGGAGGCGGAGGCGTCGGCGGAGCAGCTCTTCTCGGCGAAATGGGATGCCATCCCTCACACTCGCCGTTTCTCTTCTTGGGTGATGGACGTGCTGGAGAATCCGTTTGTCCGTCGGCGCACCTTTATCTCAGCGGGGGAGCTGCTGGAGGATGCCGCTCAGGTGGGGCTGCACTTATACAGTAGCTGGCCGCTCTACGAAGACGCCTTACAGAACTACTGGCACAAGAAGGTGCTCTCCAATTCCGCGCGGGTGGCGCAGGCGCGAGCGCATACGCAGCGTGCCTCCCTCGGTTATGTGTGTGGCATCAAAGCCTACGATGTGGGAGAAAACCCAGCCTATACCCATCAGACCTGTGAGCGGGTGCTGCTGGAGGTGGATCATTTTCTTGACCATCCAGAGCGGGCGCAAGCCCAGCGGGTGGCCGAAGCCTATACGCAGCTTGCGCAGCAGGTGGCCTCTCCCACCCTCTTTGTGGAGCACGCGGAAGACCGTACTCGAGCCGTGCAGCTCTTTCGAGGTTATGCTCAAGCCTTTGAAGCGTTGGCCAATGGTCAACTCCAGCGTCTGCGGAGCTGGTGTCAGCAGGATGCCTCGTTCATCTCGGAGTGGGGAATGCCCTACCATGCTTCAGTTCTGCGAAAGAGCGACGAAAAGTAAAAGCGTCGGTGAGCATTTCGAGCAGCAGCAGGTGGGATGTGGGCTGGCAGGAGGTGTCAATGGACGGCGACAGCGGAGCAAACGTGGGGCAGCTCAGCGCCTCGGAGCAGGAACGAGCGCAGACGATGGCGGCGCTTCGGGTGAAGCTCTCCGGGTATGAGTGGAGCTCGTGTGCCCTGCTGCTTCAGATCCCGCAGGTGGCCCCTCGCCTGGTGGATGCGCAGGTAGCCGCGCACCGAGGGTATTTCTGTTATCCTCCGGCGGGTTTGTTCTATCTGTCGGCGAGCTTTAAAGCTCTGGGGGTTGAGACGGTTCTCTGTGATCTCAACTATGAGATGTTGCATGGGGTGCGCAATGGTGGCCAAGCGCCTGCCGAAGCGTGGCAGCAGGCGCTGTCCCAGGTTTTGCGGCCCTTTGAAGCGCCCCTGGTCTGTATTTCGTATATGTTCGACTCCACCTTTGAGCAGCTTGAGGCGGTGGCGCAAGAAGTAAGGCGTCTGTCGCCGCGTGCCTGCATTGCGGTGGGAGGGGTTGCGGCAACCGCTGTACCGGATCAGCTCTTGCAGCGCGGGCTGGCGGACTTTGTTTTTCTGAACGAAGGAGAGCTGACCCTTCAGCGTTTTTACGCCTTTCTGCGAGGGGAGCCGGATGCGCAGCCGGTGAACGTCTGTTTTTTGAACGCGGCAGGTCATTTTTGTCAACTCCCAGCGGAGACGGGTGGAGCGGTTGAGCTGGACATTCGGGCCGAGCTTTCCAAACTCCCGGTGGAGCGGTATCACCTGGCAGGCTCTTTGAACAACTTCTCGCGCATGAGAGGGCTGGAGGTGCCCTTTGCCACCGTCTTGTCGCGTCGAGGCTGTCGAGCCCACTGCACCTTCTGCTCCGTGCGCAACTTCAACGGACGTAGTGTGCGGGTCCGCCAAGTCGAAGGGGTGATCGAGGAGCTGCGCTACTGGCGAGACCAGCGGGGGATTCGTCACTTCGACTGGCTGGACGATGATCTGCTCTACGACAAAGAAGAGGCGCTGAGACTCTTTCACCAGATGGCGGAGCAGCTCCCGGACATCACATGGTCGGCCAACAATGGACTGATTGCAGCGGCCATCACCCCTGAGCTGATGGATGCCATGCAACGCAGTGGCTGCATTGGATTTACGGTGGGCTTGGAAACCGGCAACAAAGAGATGCTGCGAAAAGTTCGTAAGCCGGGCTCCATCGAGAAGTTCCGTGCGTTTACCCATGTGGCCAAACGGTATCCCAAGCTGTTTCTGTTGGTGAACTTCATCCTCGGTCTTCCCGGCGAGACCTTTGAGCAGATGCTGGATTCCTTCCGACTGGCACACTGGGCAAAGCTCGATTGGAACAACTTCTTTACCTTCCAACCCTTGCGAAATACCGACGCTTTTATTGCATACGCGGGGCTGGAGCAGGCAGATACCGATCTCAAACGCATGGGCTCCACCATCAACTTTAATCCCGTGCGAGGAGGGGTGCTCGGCACGATCTCGGATAAAGTGGCCACCGGTTATGAGATCTTTGAGCTGCCCGAAAAGTTGATCCCTTCACAAGAGCAGCGCAAAGAGATCTGGTTCACCTTCAACTATCTGGTCAACTTCTTGCGCATGCCCGCCCTCACCACCGAAGAGCCTCAGCGGGTAGAAAACGCCATTCGTTGGCTCAGTGCCTTACGCGAAGCATACGCCGAAAATGGCGCCATTGATTGTGTGCTCTATTATCTGCTGTGGCGGGCTGGATACCCTCAAGTGCAGGCGGAACAGATGAGAAGCTCCGCAGCCGAAAAGCTCAAGACCCATGCCTATTGGAATGCACGGGATCAGGTCTTTGCATTTTCAGCGTTTCTCGAGCAGACATTGCCTCCACTCGATGCCCGCGTCCAGCGTCTTGCCCTCAGCAGCTTGCATACTCCACACCTCGAGACAGCACCCTCGCCGAGCTTCGAGGCATGACGTGAGCGAAGCCTGAAACACCCACCTCAACACCTTACGTCCGAAGAGAGAGCCCTGTGTATCGGCGCTCCTTTCCGCATGAAAGTGGAGCTTCATTCAAAGTAGATGTAGTCGGTGTCGCCTGAATATCCAGCGAGACGGTAGACGTATTCCCAGACCTCTGGAGAGAAAAAGCTCTGACAGGTGAGCTGCCAGTAGAGCAGATTCACCTTCTCCTGTTCATTCCGAAAGGACTCCACACACAGATATCGGTGTGTTTTGCCCACTCGAACGATCTCTTGTACGGCCTGAATCAGTCGATCCAGTGGCAGGTTGTGCAGGGTGATGATCGAATAGACCAGGTCAAAGGAGCCCGATTCAAAAGGTAAGGTGGTGGCATCTCCCAACACCAGCCGGTCGCGAATCTCTTCTTTGGCGTGCTCCAGCGCATAGGCGGAGATGTCCAATCCGACCACCTCCAGCCCCGGTACAACTTGCGTGAGCTCGTATAACAAATATCCTTTGCCACAGCCAATATCCAAGACGCGCATGCCAGACTTGAGCCCGTAGTGTGCCGCAAACTTCTCCGCGAAGAGACGCCAGCGACCGTCATATCGCATGCCTCCATAACCATAACAGCGGTCACCATCCCAATAGTCATAGCCCCACTGCTGAGCCACCACGGCACACGCCGCTTTGTCGTGAGAGGTGACACGCTCTAGGTAATTGCGTGCCGTTCGTTTGTGCATACTGGCGATAAAGTCCACCCGCTGAATACTCATGCTACAAGACCTCCTACGCTCACGCACACGCACGCTCACGCTCACGCACACGCTCACGCTCACGCTCATGCACACGCTCATGCACACGCACACGCACACGCACGCACACGCTCACGCACACGCTCACGCTCATGCACACCTGTGACCTTACACAAAGGCCCCGTGTTTGGGATCCAGTGAGAGGTATTCCATCAGCGCCAGGTTTTTGGTATGCGTGACACAGTGATGCCCACATGAGACCGATGGATTCAGCGCAAAGAGCTTCTGTCGGTTCTCTTCTGAATGCCAGAAGTCTTTAAAGCGGCGGTCCTTGATGGAGCCCAAGATGCCCGACTCTGTGTATGCCTTATCTTGGCAAGTATAGACCGTACAGTCGGCCCCAATCACCGTGAGGAACATCAGATAAGGGCAGATGGTATACTCTTTATCGAAGCGACCATCCACGTCATGATAGTGGTTGAGAATCTCAAAACCGGGCTCACTGAGTGTCGCCTGAGCCTGGCGGATCTGAGCCTGGACTTTTTCCTTGATCTCAGCGTGATAGGTGTTGTTGGTGTGGGCATCATTGCCCACCACCACCGCCGAGACCTTGACATGTTGAGCGCCCACCTGCTTGAAGGTCTGGCATGCCTCATAGACGTGCTCGTGGTTGTCTTTGCCCACGATGAAGCTCACCCCGAGCGCGCAGCTTGACTTCAGTGCCGAAAACGCCGCCATATTCTCCAGCAGGCGGGTGAAGCTGCCATCCTTGATGCGGCGTGCTTTGCTGTAGCTGGCGTCATCCCAGCCATCCACCGAGACCCGTACCCAAGTGCCATGCCGTGCGAAGGCTTCCGCCACTTTTCCCTTAAGATTGGAGCCGTTGGTGAGGGACGCCACCTGCACCCCCCCTGCTGCCAGCCGCTCGATGGCCTCCACCAGCGGCTTATAGATCAGCGGCTCCCCGCCTCCCGAGAACGTCACAGCTTTGACGCCCAGCTCGACGATGTCGTCAACAATCTCCATCATCTTCTCGCGGGGGATCTGCTCTTTGAGGTCGATGTCCTCGCCGAGCTGGAGGTCATCGAAGCGATAGGCGCAGTACCAGCAGCTATGGTTGCAGTGGTTGTTGGGCTTGATGCGGATGTGAACCGGTGCCACCACCTCCCGCTGCTCCAGGGCGTTTAAGTGCTCAGGATATCTCATAAATTTTAGAGAACTATATACACGGGCCATCGATTTCCTCCATCGCTGAGGGGCTGCGCAGCACTTAAAATCATTTCAAACTTCGACCTTGCCGGAGAGGAGCGGGCCCCAGCGGGTGCATCGCTCCAGCTCGACGTTGGCCCCTTTATGTTGCATATGCTGTGCCAGCCTGCCTTTCTCTAAAAGACATTCGCACCCCCTCTCTGGAACACGGCTTGCAAGGCATGAGTACAGGAACGACACGCAGCGGCGGGAGCTGGTCACGGGCTCGGCCCCACGAGGCAGTCTCCGCGTGACCTCAGACCCGACCGAAAAGAGCGGATGCGGATGCGGATGCGAAAGGATCGTCTATGAAGTGTTTAAGGGCCTCACAGTATTTTCAGAGCCTGGGCGAAGTCGTGGGCCTGCTCCAGGTGACCTCGTCCACCGGACAGAAGCTCGATCTCGACGAAGGGGCTCAGATTGTGATCCGGCTCCTGGAGGAGCTTCGCAGCACCGGTCGGAAGGTGATGCTGGTCGGCAATGGGGGCAGCGCCTCCATCGCAGGACACATGCTGATGGATCTCTCCAACAGTGGATTTGTGCGAGCTCAAGCCTTCCATGATTATCCTGCCTTGACCGCATTATCCAATGATTTTGGATATGTGACCGCCTTTGAACGTAACATCAAGCTGTGGGGGCAAGAAGGGGATCTGCTCATTGCCATCAGCAGCTCTGGACGCTCAGAGAACATCTTGCGGGCGGCTCAAGCGGCGCAGGGCCTGGGCTGTAAGGTGATCACCTTCTCGGGTTTTGCCCCAGACAATCCCCTGCGGAGCCTGGGCCTGCTCAACTTTTATGCCCCCTCCACCTCGTATGGGCAGGTGGAGATGGCCCACTCAGTGCTCGGGCACTATCTGACCGATCAGGTGGTCCAGCGTTGAGTTTTTCCGATCTTCTAAAGGAGCGTCCATGTTTTCTCAAACGAGCCCCCGTCAAATTCTTGTCACCGGTGGCGCAGGATATGTGGGAGCGGTGCTGGTTCCCAAGCTCTTGGCGGCTGGACATGCCGTTCGAGTGCTTGACCTCTATCTGTACGGGGAGCACGTCCTCGAAGCGGTGGCGCACCAGCCGGGCTTTTCGAGCGTCAAGGGGGATCTGCGGGATCCCGAGGTGGTGGCGCAGGCCGTGGCAGGCTGTGACACGGTGATCCACCTGGCTTGTATCTCCAACGACCCGAGCTTTGAGCTGGACCCTTCGCTGGGGCGTTCGATCAACTTTGATGCCTTTGCGCCCCTGGTGGCAGCGTCGAAGGCGGCGGGGGTACGACGTTTTATCTATGCCTCGTCGTCGAGTGTCTACGGTGTGAAAGCGGATGCAGAGGTCACGGAGGCGCTGCCGCTGGAGCCACTCACCGACTATTCCCGCTTTAAGGCGCTCTGTGAGGATCAGCTCCTGGAGGCGCGCGCGCCCGGTTTTGAGACGGTGATCATCCGTCCGGCCACGGTGTGCGGTTATTCTCCTCGCCTGCGGCTGGATCTGATTGTCAACATCTTTGCCAATCAAGCACTGATAAACCGCAAGATTCGGATCTTTGGAGGGGCTCAAAAGCGTCCGAATATCCACATCGAAGACATGACCGATCTCTACCTGCGCTGTGTGGAGGCGGCACCGCATCAGGTGGATGGCAAGACCTTTAATGTGGGGGGTGATAACCATCCCATCGCCACCATCGCCGCGCTGGTGAAGGCTCAGCTTGGAGAAGATATCGCCATTGAGTTTACCGAAACCAATGACCCACGCTCGTATCATATCTCCTCGGAGAAGATCAAGACGGAGCTCGGATTTGTGCCGCATCGCACCATTGAGGATGCCGTCAAAGATCTGGCTGCGGCCTATCAAGCCGGTAAAGTGTCTGATCCCATGACCAACAGCATCTACTACAATATCCGAACCATGCAGGAGCGACGGCTGACATGAGTGTGCGCCGAGAAGTTCCCTACGTCAACCTGGTGAAACAACATGCGGCTCTCAAAGAGGAGCTGCTGGAAGCCGTCGCACGGGTGATCGATCATGGTCAGTTCATTCTGGGGCCCGAGGTGGCCTTGTTTGAGCAAGCGGTGGCCGCTCGAGTGGGCGTTCCGCATGCGGTGGCGGTGAACTCCGGGACGGATGCACTGATCATGGCATTGCGGGTGCTCAACATCGGCCCGGGAGATGAGGTCATCACCGCTTCAAACTCCTTTGTGGCCAGTGCCAGCGCCATTGCATTGGTGGGTGCAACCCCAGTCTTGGTGGATGTGGAGGAGGGTTATAACCTCGATCCACGCCAGCTCGCGGGGGCGCTCACCTCACGCACACGGGCGATCTTGCCGGTACATCTCACCGGACGTCCGGCGGAGCTGGGCCCCCTCTTGGATTTTGCCACTCAACATGGTCTCCAGGTGATTGAGGACTGTGCTCAAGCCATTGACGCTCAGTATGGTGGCAAAGCGGTGGGATCTTTTGGCACCCTGGGGGCCTTCAGTCTCCATCCACTCAAGACGCTCAATGCGTGTGGAGACGGTGGCATCATCACCCTTCACGATGCGGAGCTGGATGCACGCTTACGGGTGATGCGCAACATCGGTCTGCGCTCACGAGAGTGTTGTGAGTTCTGGAGTGGAAACTCTCGGCTGGATACCATGCAGGCGGCTATTTTGCTGGTAAAGCTCAAGTATCTGGATGAGTGGACAGAAAAACGTCGTAAAAACGCTCATTTTTATCGGGAGGCGTTGCGCGATCTGCCACAGGTTCAGGTGCCGGATGAGCCTGCCCATATGCGCTGTGTTTACCATACATTTGTGGTACAAGTGGAGCGCCGAGAGGCACTTCAAGCGGCACTTCAGGCGGCAGGTATTGGGACCGCCATTCACTATCCAAACCCGGTGCATGTGCAGCCATGTGCCGCTTCGCTGTCGCTGAGACCCGGTCAGCTTCCGGTCACGGAGCGTCAAGCAAGTCGTATCCTGAGCCTGCCCATCTATCCCGAGCTCTCGGTGGATAACTTGTCGTATGTGGTGGAGCAGATGCGTCATTTCTATCAAGCAGGATGAAGCCTATGAAAGTGCCTTTTTCTTATCTCGACCGGCAGTTTGTAGAAGTGGATGCGTATCTGGCGGATGTGAAGACCTTGGTGCTCTCGGGAGAGTTCACCCTGGGCCGAGCGGTGGACCAGTTTGAGCAGCGGTTTGCTTCTCTGTGTGGCATGCCTCATGCCATTGGCGTGGGGACTGGAACGGATGCCATCGCACTCTCTCTGAAGGTGCTGGGCATTGGTCCGGGGGATGAGGTGATCACCACGCCGATGACCTTTATCGCCACAGTGGGGGCGATTGTGCAGGTGGGCGCGAGACCGGTCTTTGTGGACAGTGAAGATGGTTTTGTCATCGATCCGGAGCAGATCGAGGCGGCGATCACCCCTCGCACGCGGGCGATTGTGCCGGTGCATTATACCGGGAATGTGGCGGATATGCCGCGCATCGCGGCGCTGGCGGAACGTCATCGCCTCCAGGTGGTGGAGGATGCGTGTCAGTCGATCATGGGGGCCATCGATGGAAAACCGGTGGGCTCTTGGGGTGCCACGGCTGCCTTCAGTCTGCATCCCCTCAAAAACCTCAATGTGTGGGGTGATGGAGGGGTGATTGTCACCCAGGATGCGGAGCTGGCGGCCAAGCTGAGGCTCTATCGTAATCACGGCTTATCTAATCGAGATGAGGTGGCGATCTGGGGCATCAATTGTCGCTTGGATGCACTTCAGGCTGTGATTGGCAATCGATTGATCGGAGAGACGGAGCATATCACAGCACGCCGACGGGCCATTGCAGCACAATATGACGAAGGGCTGGGAGAGCTCGCGGAGTGGGTGCAGGTGCCGACGCGCCGTCCAGGGGTCCGGCATGTGTATCATCTGTATGTGGTGCGGGTGAAGCGGCGCGATGAGCTGCTGGCATTCCTGAACGCTCGGGGAGTGGAGGCCAAGATTCACTATCCGATTCCGGTGCATCTCCAGAAGGCAGCGGTCAGTTTGGGGTATGGTCCGGGTAGTTTTCCGGTGTGTGAGGAGCACTGTCAGCAGATCATCACCTTCCCTGCCCATCAGCACCTCACGGATGACGAGGTTCAATATACCCTCGACCAGGTCCGGGCGTTTTATCGGAGCTGATGAAGACCCTGTGCCGTCCGCCCCCACCCTGCCCTCCCCCACTGGGTTAAGACTCTTGATGAGGTCGCTACGTTCATAACGTATATGCGATATATTCTCTGGGTTAGCCTCCACCCCAGAATTTGGGGGGAGGTTGGAGGGGGGGCGGAGGGTCTGATTCGAGACTTCGGCCTTTTACGACACCCTCTTCCTGCCAGACGGGTGAGCTTCTCCCTCGGGGGCTTTACACTTGCTCGAGCGCCCCGTTCATGTTACTCGATTCCTGTCCACATGCCCTTGAGCACCGAGCATCACCGTCCAGGAGCCCCTCGCCATGATCAACATCGCCAATCCGCTCTATGATGTCGTCTTTAAGTACCTGCTCGAGGACAACGAATCCGCCCGCATTCTCCTCTCCACCTTGCTCGGAGAAGAGGTTCTGGAGCTCGAGCTCCGCCCTCAAGAGCAGGTGTCCGACCGCGCGGAGCGATCCCTCACCGTCATGCGTTTGGATTTCTCCGCCAAGATCAAGACCAGCGCGGATTCCTCGAAGCTCGTCATCATCGAGATCCAGAAGGCAAAACTCGTCACCGACATCATGCGTTTCCGTCGATATCTGGGCAAACAGTACATGAACCCAGACAATACCTATCAGGGCCTGAAGCGGCAGGTGAAAGCACTGCCCATCGTCAGCATCTACTTCTTGGCTTATGAGCTGGATGCACTCGCCCCTGCCGTCATCCGCATCCAGCGTACCTATCTCGATGCCAGCACTCAAGAGCAACTGTCCGCCCGCCATCCCTTCATCGAGAGCTTGACCCATGACGCCGTTATCGTGCAAGTCGCCAAGCTGCACGAGCCCTATCTGAGTGAGCTGGAGAAGCTCCTGGCCATCTTCGATCAGCACAACAAGGCTGCTTTTGGTCGTGAGGTGATGCTCGACGAGGCGCGTTTTCCAAAGCCTTTCCTCCGGCTGAAGGAGCGTCTGGTCCGGGCCATTGCAGAAGAGCCGCTGCGCAATCAGATGGACATCGAAGACGATGTGCTCAAGGAGCTGGCCGAGAAGGAACGAGAGCTGGAAGAGAAAGAGCAAGTCCTCCAAGCGAATGACAAGAAGCTCAAAGAGCAGGACAAGAAGCTCGAAGAGCAGGACAGGAAGCTCGAAGAGACCACCACCGCCCTCGTACAGACTGCTCAGGCCCTCCACGCAAAAGACCAGAAGCTCGAGGAAA
>JBJTQF010000189.1:0-13711 GCA_046075485.1 Myxococcota bacterium
ATGTCTCCGTCGGCAATACACGACCGCTTTAACCTGGAGGTCTTCGCCCATGCTCAACACCCGCTCCCACCATGCCACGAGGATACCGTCACACGCCCCTCACGCCGTTACACGCGGACACACGCTGGCGCACACGCGCGAGCGCCCACACACACGCACGATGGGTTATCCCTGGCACCTGCCTCTGAGCCTCCTGCTTTTTCTCTTGAGCCTGCCTCAAGCCGAAGCTGGGAACCGTCCCAACCTCAGCAACGCGCGGCTCTCCAGTCCGTTTGGAAGTAATGGGCATACCTCGAGCCTCGACGGTCGGCTTTTCATCGGCAACGTGGGTGAAGACCATACCAACAACCTCACCACCTGGCGGGCCCGTATCTTTAAGCCAGAAGCCCTCAGCTACACCTCCGAGGGCGTTCCGGTCTTCACCAATACCTTCTCTGCTGGAAAGGACATCGTGGTGGGCAACGGCGAAAACGCCCTGGCCTTCTGCTTCTCCGATCCCACTCGACCTTACACCATGAGCAGCGGCAAAGCCGTCTATACCCCCTGGATCTTCGACTCTCAGATGTACGGCAGCGGCACCCGTCCCAACGACTTCCGGCGACGCACGCTCCGGGTGGAGGTCTCCAGCCCCTTCACCACCAGCGCCGAGGTCAGCAGCTTCACCCTCGGCACCCTGGAGTTCCTCACCGACACCAGCGGAAAGCCGCTCAAGGGCATCGAGCCCACCATGACCTCCGACGGACGGCTCTTCATCTTTCAGGGCTCTCCGGCCAACAATGGTGAGATCGACCGCATCATGTATAGCTACAACCCCTCCCCCTGCGCCACCAGCGGCTGGAGCACCCCTCGCCCACTCTCTCAGCTCTACAGCGACAGCAACGCGGAGCTCAAGAGCCGCTACGCCCTCGCCCGCACTCCGCTGAAGGCCGCCGACGGACAGTCCTTCGACACCTCCGGGAGCACCAACCTCATCCGGGGCGCTTATCCCTGGGTGGACCACGAGGGCCGAAACGTGCTCTACATGGGCGCGGTTTATACCGATGGCGCTCGACGCGAAGCCGCGACCTTGATCGGCGCGGATACCTCCTACACCGCTTATCACATCGACGGGGCCATCAACTCCGAGCGGCTGGACATGGCACAGCTCTTTTACTCCAGCCCCATGTGGAATTTTGAGCAGGAACGCGCACCGGAGCAGAACTTTCCCGCTGGCTCCAGCAACGAGGACCACTACCTGCCCGTCACCAAGACCCATGACGTGCTCGCCCTCTTCGGAAGCAATACCGCCGACTATTCCGAAGTGGACATCGGTCAGCTCCTCAACCCCTTTCACCTGCTCTGGCTGCCGATGAACGAGCTGATCACCCGCGCCGGAGAATACGATCTCAAGCGCACCCCGGATCTCTCCGGTCGTTTTTATACGGGCACCCTGGTCGGAGGTGCGAGCATCTCCGCCACCAGCGCCACCCGCTCCAGCACCGGCTCATTTTGGGCACCTCAGGGCAAAGGGCGAGCGGTTCAGCTCAGTGGTTTAGGCCAAGCGGTGAAGGTCACGTTTCCACGCACCCTCAATGTGAAGGGTGTGACCGCAGCGGTGAAGGGTTTTACCCTCCAGCTCTCCCTCAAACCTGACGCCAACATCAACAGCGGCTGCTCGGGCAATCCGTATCGATATGTGCTCTCCAAAGCCAGCAAGCTGGACCTGATCTACGAAGCAAATGGCAGTGTGCAGCTCTCGTTGTACATCGGCAGCACTCGGGTGAGACTCGGACAGAGCCCCATCCTTCCAAAAGGAAGCTGGAGCGACTTGGCCTACACCTTTGATGGCACCACCGGCACCTTCGTGGAGTACCTCAACGGCGTCTCCACCGGGAGAAGTTTACCCACCGTCGCGGCGGGCAGCACCTTCTCGCTGGGCGCAGGGGAGCTGTACGTGGGAAGCTCAGCGGCACTCAACACCCAGAGCTGCCCCAGCAATGGGGAGGGCTCCTTTGTGGGACTCCTCGACGAAGTGCGGTTCTTCAGCCACACCCGCTCGAACCGGAGCGTATGCCTGGAGACCCTCGGCGCGAGCTGCGCTGACGAGGCCATTCAGGTCGATCCCAGCTCCGGACAGTTTGCCTTGAGCAACCAGCAGCCAAGCTGCTCCAGCAAGAGTGCGTTGGACTCCGCCGCTTGTCTCTCGGCGCAACATCGGACCTGCGCGCAGTTGGGGACGATGAATGCCCTGGATTCGGCCTCAAACTTGGCGGATACCGTGCTTCAGCTCATTGGCAATCGGCCTCCGGTGGCACTGGCGGGAGTGCCCACAGCGGCCACAACCTCCACGGTATCCCTTGCGTGTATGCCCATCGAACACGAGAGCTTGGCCACCACCTACGAAGAGCTCTCTCGGCGATTTCATGAGGGATGTGTGGGGGATGGGGTGGCGGCCAGCGTTCCGTGTGCCGCTGCTGCTCATCGCTTCTGCGTCGAAAAGGGCTGGACCTCTGGACAGATCTTCGAGGTCACCAGCCGTCCCTGGGTGAGCTGTTTTGATGCAGACTGGGTGAGCACCGTGGCACAAAGTGCCCTCAGCGGGTGCAGCTCGAGCTGGACTTCAGGAGACTGTCGCATCGCCGTGAGTGGCTTCTGTCAGACAAAAGGATACGGAGGCGGGTTGATCCAAGAGCAGCCCAGCAGCACCACGGCGGAGATCCACTGCTTTGAGCCCTCCACAACGGCGACCTGGAAGTGGAATCCGTGAGAACGTGCCAGCCCTGAGAAGTGCATTCCATGAGAACGTGCCAGCCTTGAGGCTCAGTCGCAGTCATCGCGGCGGAGCAGTGGCCCTCCTTCCCACGCGCCGTTTTGCATCGTGCCCACCGAGAGACCGACCAGGGTATCCCCCACTCCGGCATTAAAATCTACCGTTCCTGTCACACGGCAGCCCAGATATCCACACGCAAACGCATTACTCGGCAGGGTCACATAGTGAGAGGTCACGGTCCCACTGGCCGACTGGATATCAAATCGAAGCTGAATCACGCTATAATTCATGACGTTACGAGACAGCGTGACATCAAACGACTCATCTACCAAGTTGGTAAAGCCGCCGCCCGTGGGCTGAGGAATCAGGGGCGCGCTCGAGACCCAGCTCTGGCACCACACCGCATCCTGCCCTCGGTCGAAGGGGCTCACGCTGGAGGTGCCATTGGGTGCATAGGCCACTGCCGCCGGATAGTTGCTGGGCTGGCTCAAGCTGACCTCCGAATAGACCTGAGCTTTGGTCGGCTGCGTCTCCAGCTCGTAACAGCCGGAGCTCACCGGCGAGCTGCTGATGCTCTCCCAGCTCTTGCAGTCGAGCAGCTCTGAGCCGAGCTGACGGAGGGTGGCACAGAGGTTGAGTCGCGCATCGTCACCTTTGAGCTCCGCATAGAGCATGGTATCGAGCACATCTGCTTGACTGCTGGGGGAGGTTTGACCGGATTCTCCGAACATCAGCAGGGCCAGCGCACCGGATGCCAGCGCCGTCGGAAAGGAGGAGCCACTCATCCGCCAGTAGCCAGGGCTCTCAAAGTGGGTATTACACAGGTGATCACCCGGAGCCCACAGCGCCGGAGGCACTCCGTCTTCGTTCCAGGTGCTCAAGCGGGAGCGGCTGCCGTCATCGGTGAGACTGGACACGGCCTGCACCCGGATGGCATACCCATCCACGCTGTCGGGAGCGGAGGCCGGATAAAACTCACAGGCATAGGGAGCTGGGCCTCCACAGGTATTGCCTGCGGCTGCAAACAACGTGGCGTCGGTGGCGGAGACCGCTGCCAGGGCTTCCGCCATAAACTGAGGCAGCTTGCCTTCGTTCCGGGTGGTGTCTTTTTTCCAGGCCAAGCTCAGGTTGATGACATCCGCTTTGTAAAGGCCCGCCGCCTTCACCAGCCCACGCGCGAGCACATGGGTGGTGCCACGTCCGGTATCGTCGAGCACTTTGAGGCTGGTCAACTTGACATGTCCGCCGGTCACTTCGTCGATGAGGCTGGCCACGAGGGTGCCGTGGCCGAGGCTGTCGCACTCGTAGCAGCTCTGTCCAGCCACGCCGCTCCAGCCATCCGCCATGAGTGAGGTGGAGAGTGTCCCTCGCTCGATGCCGGTGTCTAATACGGCGACTTCAACCGGTGCGCAGGTGCCGTTGGCGCACAGCTTGTCTTGAACGTGGCCGGTGGCTTGTACCGCCCCGATCTTTTCGAGATACCAGCCGAGGGGGGATGCGGCGTCCAGACCACGCTCACCGGGGCGCGTGGGGGGACTTCGTAGCGGACGGTGGCGGGAATGGCCACGGGGCAGGAGTATTCGACATCGGTAAAGCCGGCGCTCTGGAGGGCTTTCATGTCCGTGACGCTGAAGGTGCTCCCGGAGGCGTAGATCACCTGGGTCTGCTCCAAGCGGGCGCGGAGATCGCTGATCTGGGAGCTGCCGAGCCCTTCGTCCACCCAGCGGGCTTCGAGAGCATCCAGGCTGCTCTGATCGTAGAGGGGCTCGGAGGTCATGGGGGACGGGGCGTGAGTGCCCACGCTCTCATGACTGGCGATCAAGAGGTGGGTCATACAGGGGGCGGTGGGTGCCACCGGTGGGGTGGTGGGAGGAGGACAAGCCGTCAACACAGCCGCACAGGACAAGGACAAGGACAACAACCGCAAGCTCGGGGCGCGCATGATTTCTCCACATCAAGAAGGATTGGCGGGGCACTTGATGGCAAACAATAGTATACAGGTTGCCGTCGCTTAACAGCGGGCTTTAAGTTTATGAAGGATTTTGAGGGGGATTTTCAAGCGGGCAGGACGATAGCACGAGGTGAGCTGGGGCTGGACATGCGGCGTCTATGAGCTTCCGCAGGGATGGCTCAGAAGGTCACGCCAGCGGCGGCCCAACCAGCACGCACGGCGTCGGCGGTGGCCTGATCGTAGTTGGCGCGGGCTGCGTTGTAGCAGGCTTGTGCAGCAGCGGCGTAGTCGGAGCGAGGACGCAGCTCGGTGACCAGGGCATAATAGAAGACAGTCTGAGCCTTCTCGATGCCGATGGGCTTCACTTGGGTCTTGGAGACGGGGTTGGTTCCACCGTTGGCGAGCAGGTAGAAGACGTTATTGGCCACGCCGCTGGAGTAGTGAGGATCCATGCCACGCTTGTACTGCCGAGCGTGATCGATGGAGCGGCCATCTTTGGAGGGCTGATCCATATAACGCAGGGCATCACCGGCCTTGTTGGGGGTCCAGATGTCTTCGCCGATGTCGTACTCTGCGACCGTGTCAATCCCGCTGGCCTCGGCAAAAAACTCGACCGCCGTGCCAAAGATATCGGAGAAGGACTCGTTGAGGCCACCGGGCTGGTTGGAGTAGATCAGGCCCGCGGTGGCGCTGGTCACACCGTGGGTCATCTCGTGGGCCGCCACGTCGATGGACACCAGGGCGCTGGCGTCGGTTCCGTTGCCATCCCCGTAGGTCATGCAGAAGCAAGAGTCAGACCAGAAGGCGTTGACGTAGTTGCTGCTGTAGTGGACGCGGGAGAGGGCTCCTTTCCCATCATCCTTGATGCCTCTACGACCGAAGTTGCTCTCGTAGAAGTCCCAGGTGAGGGCTGCACCGAAGTGGGCATCCACGGCGGCGGTGGCGCTGTCGAGCTTGTTGCCGCTGCCCCAGTCATTGTCGGCGTCGTTGAAGTCCACTCCGTTGCCGCTGGTGCCATTTTTCATGTCGGTGGTCTGGGCACCTCCCCGCACAGTGTCCAGCAGGGTGTAATTGATCGCGCCCTTGTCGGTATCCAGGGGCACATCACCGCTGTAGAAAGAATGGCCCACGCCCTGAGCCGCTTCGGTCTCCAGGCTGGTGAAGTCCCACTCGAACAGACCGGTGCGGGCATTCACGAAATAGGTATGAGCCTTCGGATTGGCGCTCTCGATATCCGTCAGCTTGACCTGGTAGGCCAAGTACATCCCACCTTGATCCAGCCGCACCACGGAGAGCTTCACTTCGGGCGCATGCGAGACCGCTTGTCCAAAATCGGACATCGCCAAGTCGAGGGCCTGACGCGCGGTGAGCAGCGGCTGCGTGTTCACGGCATAGGGCTTCACGAAGTCGCCCGTGGTGCGCAGGAGGCGACCGTTGCTGTCAAAGTGGGTGATCACCTGCTCGCCGAATACCGGGAGCCCACGATAATACTGATCCATGCGCACATGAATCCGTCCAAGCTCATCCCGAACAACTTGACGAGGACGGAACTCGTCCCGTGCAGACTTCAGCCCAAGAGACGAAGCTTTCGCTTGTAAGGCATCGTAGCTCAAACGAATGACCGCCTGGTCAGACAAAGCAGCCTGTGCATCAAAGGCAGGTCCGGTGGTGGCCATGAGCAGAGCAGCGATCAGCGTCGTTCGCGTCTTCATAATCGGGGGTTCCTCCCATGTTGAGTGCAGCCTTCCCTCTACAAAATGCAGAGTTCGAGACTCGTCTAAAGTGTCGTGTCTCTTATTATACATGTTTGCTGCCAAAAGGTTCATTTTTCAAAAAAATTTCTTCATGCCTGCCGTGTCAGCCTCTCACGGCTCCTTCGCCATTTTTTGCCCTCGGGCGATGTCCAATATTTTGAAACCTGTCCCATAATTTTGGACACATCCTCCCCTCGCATCGCTGCTTTTTGTCTCCCTCATCGCTTCTCACTCGGCCTCTTCTCCTTAATACTTGAGCCTGACCGCAGCTATGCTATAACATCGTAGATTGGGAAAGCTGGAGCAGAAGCGGAAGCACACGCGGCATTCGTTGCAAGGAACCAGGCGTGGCGCGTACTGAGGAGTGGACATGGAACGCTGGCAGAAGCCCGGTGAGCAACCGGAGGGCATCTTGGCAAATCTTGTGGTGCAGCCTTCCAGCATCGAAGAAATTGCCGAGGAGGTCTTCATCCCCGAGCCCGTCTTCAAAGTGCCGCAGCTCCCCCCGCTTGAGTTCAGCGCGCCTGTCGAAGATCCTTCTGATCACGCCGGAGGCTCCACCGTCACCATCGTGGCTCAGTCCAGTGCGCCTGGAGAGCCCGTCAGCCGGTTGGCGCATCGATTTGCTCCCACCGCGCCCCCCACCCTGGTCAGCATCTTCCCGGAGATCGGCATCCGCTATGAGCTGAGTCTCGAGCAGACCTTAACCATTGGTCGGGATCCACGCCGCAGCGACCTGGTGTTGTTCAATCCCAGTGTCTCTCAAAAGCACTGCCAAGTGGTGGTGGATGATGAGGAGTGTACCCTCATCGACCTCGGCAGCACCAACGGCACCTTTGTCAACGGTGAGCGCCTCTCATCCAGCCGCATCTTACGACAAGGCGATCTGGTCACCATCGGTCGATTTGTGTTTGTCTTTCTCTGGTTCCGCTTCGCACCCGCTGCTCAGCCAGAGATGCTCCATTATGACGGCCTCCGCGCCACGTTCTCCCGCCTGTATCCGACGCCTGCCAGCATTCAGACCTTACTGCTGGCCTCCAACTTATTTAACCTCCCGGTGGACATCACACGAGGCACCATCGACCAGATCTGGGAACGTGTTCTCAGCGGGCTCAAGCGTCAGGACTTTTTCCCCAGCCTGCGCAACCTCACCCATGCTTCCCTGCGTGAGCATCCAGACAGCTCCGAGCTGCTCCGCCTTCAGTCCACCCTCGGACACTGGGACGCCATGCGCCAAGAGCGTGGAGTGCAAGAACGGGTCAACATCGACGTCAAAAACTCCATGCTGCTGGTCCGAGAGATCCTCGGTCATCACACCTCCGCTGAGGAAGAAGAAACCCCCGCGAACATGGACCTCGAGGATGCGGAGCCCAGCCCTGGTCTCGCCCGCACTCCCGGCAGCATCACACCGCTGGCAGATGGCCGAAACACCGCACGTTCCAACTTGCTCCCCCCGGACCTCCCCTTCGAGCTAAAGCCCGATGAGAGCTCCTTCAACGTGCCCATCCAGATCGGCGTCAAAGCACTGCCGCCCGAGACTCAGCGCGAAACACCCGCCGCAGCCAAACCAGAAGGTCTGAGCCTGCCTCCTGTGACACCCGCTGCCGCGCCCGTGGCACCTGCACCTGTCACGGCAACCCCCTCGTCTCCGGCAACCCCGGCTTCAGCCGCATCCGCGAGCACTTCCGCGAGCGCAGCCGCATCCGCGAGCACTTCCGCGAGCGCAGGCGCATCCGCGAGCACTTCCGCGAGCGCATCCGCCTCCACCTCCGAACTCCCCAAGCCGGTCGAACGTGAGACCCCTTCGGCAGACAGAGGCACGGCTCCGGCACCCATCCAAACGCCACCGCTGCCCGCCTCCGAAGAAGCCCTGCCTCCTCCCGCACCCCTCGGTGGGCTGGAGATGAACGATCCGCTGATGCCACCGCCTCCGACCGCACATCCCAAACGGGCAGAAAGCAAAGCAGAGCCTCCTCCGCCGGTGCCCGTGACCTCTCGTACCGATCTGGCTGCCGATCCGCTGACGGGGATGCCCGAAAATCCGCTCGCCGCCAAAGAAGCGGCCCCCTGGGACAACGAAGCACCTCCTGCGCCGAGCCGACCTCGCTGGCTCATGCCTGCGGCCACGGCGGCCCTCATCGCACTGGGCGCGTATCTGTTGCCGTCGCTCTTCTCGGATCCCACCGCAAACATGGCCGCTGCACCCGATCAGGTGGCAGACGCTTCCGGCGCTGCACCTCCATCGGAATTGGCCACGGCACCCGGCTCAGCAGAGAGCTCCGGCAAAACCGCTGAGGCCACCGGCTCAGAGGCAGCCACCACCTCCGCCGAGGCTGGCAAAACAGCATCCACGGGAGCGGATGCCGCATCCGATGCCTCCCCCACCGCATCCGGTGCCTCCCCCACCGCATCCGGCGGCGAGGTCAGCAAAGGTGCAGACAGCTCAAAACCCGTGGAAGGGGCTCCTGCCACCGCTTCGACAAAACCGACCCCAGGGGTGCCGGTCAAACCGGGATTTTCTGTGATCAACTTCCTCGGGGACGACGAAAAGCCCAAATATACCTCAGAAACCTCTCCGGCTGGTGCTGGCTGGGACGACAAGACCGGACAGATCCCCGCCTCCAACCTCAAGGATTGTCAGTGGGTGGGCAATCGCACGGCCATCTTCCAGTCGAAGGGAGGCAAGACCTTCCGCTTCGTGCAGTGTACCACCGGCCAGGCGCTGGTGGAGGGCTGGGTGGTCGAAGCAGGCATGAAGAACAAGTAAAACGCCGCTCCGTCTGCCCTCCCGGAGAATCCTGGAGGGCCGGACGCAGAAAATGCCCTGCCTGAGTGTCCCGCCGCTGCTCATTTCACCGTCTGGGCTGTTTTCACCGTCTGGGCTGTTTTTACCGTCTGGGCTGTGGATGGCGTGATATGGGCTCCACCCGGGGGCTCTGGAGCAGATCCAGCACAAACAGGCGCATGGGTTTTCCGTAGAACTCAAACGTCGAGACCTGCTCAAATCCCCATGAGAGAAGCTGTCGCACCGCTCCTTCATTGTCTTTGTCGGTGGAGATCTTCACATGCGCGTGTCCTCGTGCGCGTAGCTCGTCGAACAATACCTTATTAATATGGCCCGAGATGCGTTTCCCCCGCAGGTCTGGCTCGAAGGAGCAGAAGAGGCTCTCCGCTTTGATGTCCGGCGGGTGGAGGGCGTGTCCAGAGGCCCGCGCGGTGTCTGTCTGCGGTCTCGTGCGGGTGAAATAGCGTGGCGTGCTCAGCAGCGGACGGAGGAGCTCCGGAGTCTGCATCACCCCCCGCACGGTGGGCAGCAGGAGGGTCTGACCGTGTTGTTTCAGCACCCCTCGAAACATCTGGCCTGCGTCTTCGGTGCCTGCAATAAAGCCTCGGACCCGTCCTCCTTCTTCGTAGACAAACGAGATAAACGTCGGCTGCTCGAGCAAGGCGGTGTAGAGGGCCATCAGAAACGGTGTGCCGAGCTGTGCCCACAGGCTGGAGCCCATCGCGGCTCGGTGTAAGGCCGCCAATCGAGACACATCTCGAGGCTGAGTTGGACGAATGGCCGCCATCACCTCCGGATCCACCGGAAAGGGCTTCAGCTCAGCGGGGCCGCGCGGGGTGGCTTCCGGCGTAGACATCAGCTCACCTCTCGACGACGCAGGGTCTGCTGAAATCCATCGCTCAAGATCGCCCGGTGTTGCGCAGCCAGGAAGTTCCCCACCGCTTCTTCGTAGGGCGTCGAGAAGCTCTCCTCCAGCAGCCGACGGTTGAGGGTCAAGGCAACGGGATGAGACGGCGGGAGCTGAGCCAGCCACTGCTCGAGGGCAGGCTCGTAGGGGGATGGCAAATGTTCATCCACCAAGCCCCACTCGAGGGCGCGGGCGACCGAGACCCGCTGAGCAGTGGAGGTCATGGCGCGGGCTCTCCCGAGGCCGATGAAGCGGGCCAAGCGCCAGGTGGCCATGCCGGGCAAAAATCCGTGGGCCACTTCGTCGAGCCCCAGGCTGGCACCTTCTACTCCCAAGCGTACATCGCAGGCCAGGGCGAGCTGAAGTCCTGCACCCAGACATGCTCCTCGCAGGAGCGCGACCGTGCGGCAGGGCAGGCGCTCGAGGCGCTGAACGGCTTTTTCCCACCGATGAAACCCGTGGATGTCGAGTGGCTTCTTGGGATCAAACTCCGAGAGGGCGATACCTTGCGTAAAGTGCTCGGGGCTGCCCATCAGCACCAGGGTGTCACAGGGCTGCTGCTCCTCGAGCTGCTCACAGACTTCTTCCAGCCCATCGATGAAAAAAAGAGTGATGGGTCCACTCAGGTGGAGCCAGCCAATGCGCTCACGAAGGTCGAGCCGCAGCGGGGGGGTATGGACATCCGACATCTGGCCTCCTTAAGAATGTGGAGAAGACGGCCTTCGTCTCCTCTGCTCTGAGCGGGTACGCTGCCTGGAAGCTCCAGAGGGCACCCGCTTGAACCGAGCTTGTGCTCCGGGCTCTGTGGGCTGGAGCGCCTTGTTTTGGTGTCATACGTTTGTGTCATACAGGAAACTTCACCAGCGCACGAGGGCGGTCTCGATGGATGCGCCGGGCCCCATCGCCATGAGCACACCGAAGTCTCCGGGAGAAGGGCTTGATTCGGCGTGCAGCCGCTCCAGCGAGAACAGAAACGACCCCGACGAGAGATTCCCAAAGTCTCGCAGCACGCTGAGGGTGTGGCGCACGTCGTGGTCGCTCAGGTCGAGGTTATATTTGACGCTGTCGATGACCTTTCGGCCTCCTGAGTGGACCACCCAATGTTTGATGTGGCGGAGTCTCAATCCGGCGCTTTGAAGCAGTCTCCCGATGGGTTTTGCCACATGCGCCCCGATATAGTAGGGAATGTCGCGGTCGAGAAAGAAGGCCAGCATGCCGTCTCGGTGGTCGAAGCGCATGGTATGAATGCCTTCGACGACGATCTGAGATTGAAAATCCAGCACACGAGGGCCGGGAATGCCGCCGGTGTGGGGAGCGGGTCCGGCTTCCACCAACAGGGCCACGGCACCGTCTCCGAAGAGGGAGTTGACAACGGCGGTGGTTAAGCTCCCGTCGTTGACGTAGGCGGCGGAGCACACTTCGATGCACACCATCAGGGCTCTCTTGCCGGGATGGCGCGCGGCAAAGGCGCAGGTGGGGTTGAGCCCATTCATGCCGGCGTTACAGCCCATCCCGAGAATGTCCATCCGGTGGACGTCGGGTCGAAAGCCCATGTCGCGGATCAAAAAGGCGGAAAAACCTGGGCACAGATACCCGGTGGAGGTGATCACGCACAAAAAATCGATGTCTGAAGGGCTCAATCCTACACTGCCGAGACACTTCTCGATGGCGGCTCGTCCGAGCTTGAGGCCCTCCCGCTTGTGTTTGCTGATGAGTGCGTCGGGGCCTTCGGCGTGGCGTTCGCCTCCGATGGCGGGTGGCAGGCACAGATGCCGGGTCTGAATGTGGCTGGACAAAAACAGGCTGCGAATGCGCTTGTCCTGAGGGTTGAGCAGGTGCAACACCTCCTCTTGTCGATATCGATCTGGCGGATTGGCGGTGCCGATGGCGCAGAGCCGAGGGTGTAGGGCGGGCTCGAGCGCAGGGCCCACGGGCGCGCGTGGACGCAAGCGGGAGGGAAAATACTGCACCGAAGCTGTGGCGGACCCACGCGGGTCTAAGAGGTCTGAGTTCATCTGCCGCTCCGCTGGTGTGCTGCTGCTGCTGCTGCTGCTGCTGAGTGCAGGCTCGAGCCTAATCCTTTTTGTGATGTGGGGCAAACCAAAAACGAGAACACGATGGGGGCTCGGCTCAGCGGGGGCTCGGCTCAGCGGGGGTCGGAAAGGGAAGCAGGAGCTGAGGGCTCTCGGCGCGATCCAGCAGGGGGTTGGAGACGGAGACACCGATCAAGCGTACTGCTTTTTGTCCGGCGTGGGTATGTTCTCGGAGGAGGCTGCGGGCGATGCGCCAGAGGGCGTCGGCACCGGAGAGGGGGTGTTCGACGGTTTTGCTCCGGGTGATCTTTTCAAAGCCGGTGTAGGTGACTTTGAGGGTGATGGTGCGCATCTCGAAGTGGCGGCGTTCGGCGTATTCGGCGACCTCGTGGGAGAGTTCCCAGAGTTTTTGCTCGAGGGCTTCGATGTCGAGCACGTCACGGGCGAAGGTTTCTTCTGCGCCGATGGATTTTCGGGGGCGGTTGGGTTTGACGGAGCGTGGATCTTGTCCTCGGGCGAGCTGATAATACCAGTGTCCGGTTTTGCCGAAGTGGAGGACCAGCTCACGCTCATGCCAGCGTCGGAGGTCGGCGACGGTGTGGATGCCGAGCTCGGCCATACGTGTGTTGGTGGCTTCTCCGATGCCGTGGATTTTTTTGACGGGGAGTGGCAGTAAAAACGCCTCCACCTGCTCGGGCCGGATGACGGTTAAGCCGTTGGGCTTGTGGAAGTCGGAGGCCAGCTTGGCCAGGAACTTGTTCGGTGCGACTCCTGCTGAAGCGGTGAGTCCGGTCTCATCCCAGATCCGCTGGCGTATTTCTTGAGCAATGCGGGTAGCGGATGGATTGCCGACCTTGTTCTGGGTGACATCCAGGTACGCTTCGTCGAGTGAGAGGGGCTCTACCAGGTCGGTATAGTCCAAAAAGATGCGGCGGAGCTGAGCGGAGACCTGCTGATACACTTCAAAGCGTGGATAGACAAAGAGGGCGTGCGGACAGAGACGCTGGGCTTGAGAGCAGGGCATGGCGGAGCGCACCCCAAAAACGCGCGCTTCGTAGCTGGCGGTGCAGACCACACTGCGACTGTTGGGGGGGCCTCCGACCACCACGGGCTTGCCGCGCAAAGCGGGTTCATCGCGCTGCTCGACGGAGGCGTAGAAGGCATCCATGTCGATATGAATGATCTTTTGCTCCGCTGACATCGCCTCCGCCTCAGGACCACGGGATAAGAATGGCGCACCACGGATGTCAGTGTAGCACAAGGTGAAGAAAAAGCAAATTATGTGTGGCCGTTGCTCTCAGGACGTGAGCGCAAACAGCCATCGTGGGGGGAGGCGTATGGCCCTCTCACCATGAACGAGCGGTCGGCGACAGACGATTTATGAGCGGAGTGCCAGTGCCTCGAGGCTGGGGGTGGTTGCTGCCGCCACCAGGAGGGCGGAGAGCTGATCGGGCTCGACGAGTGCCTCAAGCTGGGTACGGAGGTTGGGAGGGACGCTGCCAAACCGCGCTTCTAAAATCTGGAGCAGGATT